>CANHPL010000001.1 GCA_947462685.1 Burkholderiaceae bacterium
CTATAAAGCTAAAACTGTGATTGTGAACAAACGCTCCATGGCTTCAGGTTACGCTGGCTTAGATAACGAACTTTTCTACATGGATAAAACCATGATGGTCTTTGGTGATGCGAAGAAGGTCATTGAGGATATGGTCAAAGCGGTTGAGTAACTTTAAAGCTCTAGCTACTTAATCCATATGAGGATTACTAAAATTTTTGGTAAATATTTATTCATTGGATTGCTTCAGCTTATTTTTAATGTTGTAGGATTTGCTGCCACGCAGTGTCAAACGGATTCAATTCAACTGCGGACCAGTAGTAATACAATTGCATATATTAAGGAAGCATATGAGTGTTTTGGATACTACAATCGCGATACGAGAAAAAATAACGGTGACGCTTGCTTAACTTTTCAGGCGGCCAGCAACCAAGTTGCTTTGATTTCTAAAAACACAAACAACGATATTCGCTTAATTGGTGGTCGAGGTTTGGTCGTCAATATAAATAATCAAAAATACGTAATATCTGAGTTTTTCAATGTTGGTTCACCTTTTTTTATTCAAGACATCGAAGTTTTCAACACAAAGATTTATAGTGACCTTCGTAAAACCATCAAAGTCACTTCTATGAGTAGTCAATCCTTGGTTGATAAAGGCAATCTTAGTTTTAATTTTTCAGAAAATAGCTATCTTTCTTTACCTCAAATGAAAAATTTAACCTTGAAGTTTAATAGTTGTAACTAGGCAATTAAATACAATTTGATATTATTCAATCCATTTTTGGTCATTCTAAGTTATTCTTAAATTTCTTTAGTATGTAATTCATCATTTTTAATGATTAGCTATCCAATGTTTATCAAAGCACTTCGCATAATCTTTTTTTCGTATTTATTCTCCATAATAAATACTTGCTATTCTGCATCTTTTTTCTTTCCAGATATAAATCCTACTTTTTATCCTAGAGAAGCTCCAGCTTTTCTGGTTGATGGTTCCGGCAACGATGGCTACATTTCGATTACCTCAGAAGTAATTCCTGTATCAAGCTGTGTCTCACTTGCTAATAAAAATTTTTGGGGGAGTGAAAAAACACAATTACTTATTTCAATTACCCAAAGTGGCTTTTTAGGTCAAGCAGAAGAAATCGAGATTCCCATTGCCACATTTGATGGTCGTGACAAAGGCAATCAATGTGCATCACTCAGTACGATTCCTCTCAAAATTGTATCTAACTCGTTATTAAAACCTTTTTCGAAATTAAACCCAGGGAATCTTTCTCTAGTTGTTAACGTAAAAACTGCAACAGATACTAATAATGATTTAATCGGTTCAGCTCAGTTTTTATTAGGCGCTGCCGCTATTTTTGCTACTGGTGGTGTAGCTGCAACCTCGATTGCAGGAGTGACCTCTGCACTATCAAATCCTGTTCTCTCAGATGCCCAAAAACGTACTCAAGATATGTTAAAGGGAAGTCTCAATGGTAAAGTTCCTATCACTTTTGGCTGGCCTGAGTTGCGCAATGGTATTGAGAAAATAGATATTCCTATTTTTCGGGCTGAGGGTTCATTGGGTAACACTCCAGATAAAAAAATCCAAGCCATTCAGATGGATCCCAAAGCAGATAAAACACAGTTACTGACTGTTAATCTATCTTTTAACTATACCAAGTCTATCTTTGACCCTTCAGCTTCAGGTATTAATGATTTCCCTAACCGAGAAGGGCTTTCCTCTAGCAATGTATTAAATCATCCAACTTTGCGAGGAAACCAAAATTTCTTACAGTTGCTCAATGATAAGTCACCAAGTCTTTTACAAATGTTAAGTTCTGCTGAGGGCAACACATTAACCAATACCTGTAGTATTGGTTTTGAAAAATTAAAAAATTCAGGGCTGAATAATTTAGATACAGCAATTGTGATGAAGTCGTTTTTAGATGAAGCAAAAAAAGGAAGTGATTGGTATTTAAAGCCTAATATAGTTAAAGCCTGTTTTTCTCAAGCGCCTAATGTGCAGGCCTTTTTGCCTATCGTTTATGGTGATGGCGTACCAAAATTTGTCATCGGTGATGTGCAAGATGGTTTTGGTAATGCCTATCAAAACTGGAAGGATGCTGTAGGGCCAGTTCTGAGTAATTTTAGAAATGCCCTGTTATCTAAAGATGATCGCTTTAATGCCATTGCTCAATTCAATGGAGGCGCAGATATAGAACTTAGTTTTGCAAATGATGTAACGCCTTGGAAAAAATCCGTTGAATCACCCAATACTCTCAGTGGTATTCGTCTGTTGTCAGAAAAAAATATAGCCAATATGGGATGTTTTACCTACAAAGACGTTGCTAACTTAAATATAAAAAACTTAGGTTCTTATGCAATTTTGGTTGATGAGAACCAATTGCCATGGATTGCTTTTATTCAACTATCAGATGATAGTAAAGCCAAAATTAATAAAATCAAAATTTCGCAATTAAGCACTGACTGGAAGGCTTATTTCAAACGCATTCAGTTCCCTGGTGGTGAGTGCGATGGGATCATGAGTAAATTTTAACGAATAACATCCTCGATAAAACGCCCTCCAAGAGACTGATGCAAATCTACGCGATTACGAAGTCTATCTCCGGAAATTTTAATTAAGTTACTTTTTGTATTTGCTAGAACAATTTCCTGTTGTAATACCTGAAAATGATCTGATTTTCCAACACGATATTTTTGTTGCTCATAATCTACCGACTTAGCCATATGATTTGTTTGAGAAGCTAAAGCATTTTGGCGATTTTTAAGTTTTAAATCATTATCAAGTGTGGCCTCCACCTCACTCAGAGCATTGAGCGAGGCCCTTGCATATTGCCCAAGAACTTCCTCTTGCTTCGCTGTCTTAATCTCTTGATTTGCTTTTAACTGTCCACCCATAAATAGCGGTACAAAAATGGAACCCGTCAAACTACTAATGGGATTATTAATGCCTGAGGAAAGAGTAATGGCTGAATCTTGAATATAACCCACACCTCCGGAAATTTTTAGTGATGGTAAGCGAGCTTTTTTTGCTTCTTCGACATCATAAAATGCTGCGTTATATCTTTGCTGAGCAGCTAGAACGTCAGGTCTTCTAGCAATAATCTCTGAGGGTATACCTGCCGGGATCTCAGTGATAGGATTTGGAAAAACATTATTTGCGTCAATTTGTGCTGCGGGATACTTACCTAGTAAAATTTCCATTGCACGTTTAGCTTGATTGAGTTGATATTGATAGGTAATTAATTGATTTTGATATATATCAATTGATGCTGCATTGATGCTTACATCCTGAGCTGAGTTTCTACCAACCTTTTCTCCTTGCAGTAAATATTGATTCTGCTTTTTCGCGTAATTTAACAGGCTTTCGCTTAGAGCAACTTGTTGCATTGCCTCAGAAATAGCAATCCAAGATTTAATCACGTTGGCGGCGATGACTTGTTGTACATATACACGATCAAGCTCCGAGGCTTCAACACGTGACTGACTGGCTCCCGAAGCTGAGGCTATCCTTCCCCATAAATCTAACTCCCAATTAGCTACTAGCCCCGCCCCAGAAATTCCTGAAGTTGCGGTAGGTATGGTTGAAGTACCTAACTGTCCGCCAAGCCCTATATTAGGTAATCGTGTCCCCGAAATAGCCGTCAAAACACCTCTGGCCTGATCGACTCTCGTTCGTGCCATACGAATATCTAAGTTATTTACAAGAGCATCTTGAATCAATTTTTTGAGTTGAGCATCTAGCGGAAAACCTAAAGTCAATTCGTCAAACTTGCCTGGAGAAAATCCACTACTCCACTGCGGCAAAACATCTGTTTTTCCCAGTGCTAATTGAAGCATATCCGACTGCTTAGGAGGATCACTTACACATGCAAGCAGTAAACCACTAGCCACAATCGAAACGATGAAGCTTTTAAATTGACTCATGATCATTCCTAGGGTAACTTAAATATCAAGTTATTCAGGATTGCATGTAAACGAATGACTAACATCCTAACAATATGAAGTGGCTTCACATGCTCTGTATAAATTCCCCCCATACCCCTAGCACCCATTGGCATAGTCGGTATTGGCTCTCCATCCATCTCAATAGGCGTAATTTTGACAGCATATTTAAGAGGCAATGGAGCATGTAACATTTCTGCAGGAGCTGTTGGGACTATTCCTGATTGTGCAATCTGACCTTGGCTAGATGCCCAAACAATGGAATCAACCTTACCGTAAATAATTTTTCCAGGAAGAGCCTTTAATGTCAGCTCAACATCATTGCCTGGTTCCACATAACGTAGCTCATTTTGATCAAAGAAAGCAATGATACGTTGGTCGTACCATACAAAACTCATAAGTGGTCGAAGTGGCATTGATACTGCATAGTTTCCGGGTCTTACAGTAACGGCTACGGGATAACCATCCGCAGGTGCTCGAACAGTACATGACTCTAGGTCATATTGTGCACTTTCTAATTGAGATTTAATTTGTGCAACACTAGCATTATCCTCACCCACTACTGCATTGAGTTTTAACTTTGCAGTATTTTCTGCTGATTTTGTGGCGTTGTATGCACTTTTAGCTTTCAAGACCTCAGCCTGAAAATACTCAACATCATATCGATTACCAGCACCGGTTTTAGCTAACTCTGTTGATTCAGCTAAACGTTTATTCATTAAATCTACCTGCGCCTTTGCAGCTGAAGTATTAGCTTTAGCGGCATCATAAGTTTGCTGCAAGGACTTAGCAGAGGCTACAGTATCTTCCAGCTGGGCTTCGAGTTGACTAACTTTAAGTTGATAAGGCTTAGGGTCTATTTCAATCAAAATATCCCCTTTTTTCACCATCGTATTTCCTTCAACAGCCACTTTCGTAATCGTACCTTGAACTCGTGGCACTACTTCGGTAACAAAATTAATCACCCTTACATCTTCTGTTCCTGGAGTAATAATATTTACAGTAAAAATAATCGTCGCCAACAATACAAAACCGCCAATAGCAGAACCAATTTGCGACTTAATATTCCATGGAAACCACTTTTTCTTAATGAAGACAAACCAAATAATTGCAGCATAACCACCAAGTATGAGTTCTAACATAGATTAAGACCCCACCACTTGATTTGGATTTTGATCTAAGACTTTTTCTCTCCTCGCTTCTAATCCGTAAAGTTTTTCCTTTAGATTCGTAATTTCATTATCAATTTTGGCAAGGCTCAAAGGCTTATCGGCATGTTCACTCTCAGGGTCCAAATAATATTCGTCGGACTTATCAGTGCCATAAGCTATTTTATGTAATACAGGTTTTGAATATGCCAAGATCCATGCCAACGGCCATAAAATCCCTCCAAAGACAATGGACATAAGACAGATGACTTGAATCAATTTTGCCTGAGGATGATGTACTTTTTCAGCATATATTTCTGGAAGGATATGTACTTTCCAGAAGATATATATCACCGCAACTGGAACGATTAAGATCACCAACCATACCATGTAGTCAGCCAAAATTTGTTCAAAATGTCTTGTTGCCCCAGCAGCATAAACACTAAATGGGAGACCACATATCAAGGGTGCTAGTAAATGTCTAATTTTTAACATTTGATTAATATACATTATTTTTATAAATATATTTATAAAAAAAGGCACCCAAGGGTGCCTTTCTACAGAGCCTTAGGGCAAATTACATCATTCCGCCCATGCCACCCATGCCGCCCATATCACCCATACCACCAGGCATTGAAGGTCCATCTTCTTTTGGTGATTCGCAAATTGCACAATCTGTTGTGAGCAATAAGCCTGCAATCGAGGCAGCATTTACTAATGCTGTTTTAGTTACTTTAGCTGGATCGATCACACCTTGTTCAACCAAATCGCCATACTCACCAGTAGCAGCGTTATAACCATAGTTACCTTTGCCTGATGCAACTTGATTAATTACAACACTTGCCTCATCACCAGCATTCGTTACGATTACGCGTAATGGCTCTTCCATAGCACGTAATACGATACCAATACCAGCATTTTGGTCAGCATTGTCACCCTTTAATTTAAGGATGGCTTGTTTTGCTCTTACTAATGCTACGCCACCGCCGGGAACAATACCTTCTTCTACAGCAGCACGAGTTGCGTGCAATGCATCATCTACGCGCGCTTTTTTCTCTTTCATTTCTACTTCAGTAGCTGCACCAACGCGAATCACAGCAACACCACCTGCAAGCTTAGCTACGCGCTCTTGGAGTTTTTCACGATCGTAATCGCTAGTAGCCTCTTCGATTTGTGCACGAATCATTTTTACACGAGCTTCGATTTGCTTTTCATCGCCAGCACCATCAATGATCGTTGTGTTTTCTTTACCAATTTCTACGCGTTTAGCTTGACCTAAGTCATCAAGAGTTACTTTTTCGAGGGTTAAGCCAACTTCTTCAGCAATCACTTGTCCTTTAGTCAATACAGCAATATCTTCTAACATTGCTTTACGACGATCACCAAATCCAGGAGCCTTAACAGCACAAGTCTTGAGGATTCCACGAATGTTGTTCACTACTAGAGTTGCTAAAGCTTCACCTTCCACATCTTCTGCAATGATCAAAAGTGGACGGCCAGATTTTGCAACTTGCTCGAGTACTGGCAACAAATCACGAATATTGCTGATCTTCTTATCAAATAACAAGATGAATGGATTTTCAAGAATAACAACTTGTTTTTCTGGATTATTAATGAAGTAAGGTGATAAATATCCACGATCAAACTGCATACCTTCTACAACATCTAATTCATCTGCAAGTGACTTACCATCTTCTACAGTGATAACGCCTTCTTTACCAACACGTTCCATTGCTTCAGCAATACGATCACCAATGCTGGTATCAGAGTTAGCTGAAATTGAACCGACTTGAGCGATTTCTTTAGTCGTTGTACAAGGCTTGCTCAGTTTTGAAATTTCAGCTAAAGCTGCTGTTACAGCCTTATCAATTCCGCGCTTAAGATCCATTGGATTATGACCTGCTACAACATATTTCATACCTTCACGAACAATAGATTGTGCAAGTACAGTTGCTGTTGTTGTACCATCACCAGCGTCATCCGCTGTTTTAGATGCAACCTCTTTAACCATCTGAGCGCCCATATTTTGGAGCTTATCTTTGAGTTCGATTTCTTTTGCAACTGATACACCGTCTTTAGTTACCATTGGGCCACCAAATGAACGCTCTAAAACAACATTGCGACCCTTTGGTCCCAAAGTTACCTTAACTGCATTCGCGAGGATATTAACACCCTCAACCATACGTGCACGTGCTGCATCTCCGAATACTACATCTTTTGCTGCCATGTTAATTCCTTTCTACTGAATATGATTCTTATTTTTGAACAACGGCCATGATGTCTTCTTCACGCATTACTAGAAGTTCATCACCATCCACTTTTACGGTTTGTCCAGCATACTTGCCAAACAAGACACGGTCGCCAACTTTAACGTCTACGTTAATGTGTTTACCAGAGTCATCTTTTTTACCTGGACCAACAGCAAGAACTTCACCCTGGTCAGGTTTTTCTGCTGCATTTTCAGGAATAACAATACCTGAAGCAGTTTTTGTTTCGTTATCTAAACGTTTGATGATCACACGATCATGCAAAGGACGTAAGTTCATGCATTCTCCTCAATTAAAAAAATAAATAGTACCAATTTGACATCAACTCAGGTCTTGCTTGTTAGCACTCTATCCGGTTGATTGCTAACAGAGTATAAAGAGACTTTTAAAACTTTGCAAGTAGAGCATTATTTTTAGCCCCTAATTAATTTATATGATTGATTTTATTCAATTTATTTAATAATTCATTGCAATAGCATTAAAGACAGTAATCATTCACTTTCTATGTTTTGTAATTGACGTTTAGGTTGAGTTATGGGTTAATCTTGAAAACAATCACTCATTACGAAAGATGCCATGACAAACGGTTATTCAATTACAGAACGCACACCTGCCCTTAAAGAGGACATCAAAGCTTTAGAAGGTATTCCTACCTCTATCCTTAGTGATAGTCTTGGGCGTTATTTAGTTGCAAAGCAAATATTGCCGATCAATAAAAAACCCTTACATATTTGCGCGAATGCGTTTACTGTTGAAGTGCGCTCTGGTGATAATTTAATGATTCATAAAGCCCTGCAAATGATTATGCCGGGGGATGCTTTGGTAATTGCTGGTGACGGTGAAATAGATCGGGCTTTATTTGGAGAAATCCTAATGACAATTGCCAAAAAAAGGGGGGCGATTGCTGCAGTCGTCGATGGTGCAGTGCGTGATGTAGATGCTTTTGATCGTGAATCATTTCCATGCTGGGCAAAAGGCATCTCTTTAAGAGGTCCTTTCAAGGATGGCCCAGGAACTATTAATCAACCTGTTCATATTGGTGGGATGCTTGTAAATCCAGGAGATATTATCGTTGGTGACATCGATGGTGTTATCGCTATCCCTAGACATTTAGCGAAAGAAGCTATTCTTCTTGGAAAAGAAAAGCAAACACAGGAAGAAACTACGATTGCCGCTATTCTAAATGGAAGCTATGACGATTCTTGGGTTGATAAAGTTTTAAAACTAAAGAATGCTCTTTAAGTCCCTATTAATGGTAAGCTTAAATGACTTTAAATGTGATAATGCAAATTAAAAATAAAAGTGCGGGGTAAATTCCTCAGCACAAATAACTCGGGGACGCCACTAATGAAAAATATTTTAAGTTTTATATTTCTTATTCTTTCCATCTATTTACCTGTAAATGCTGAAGAAGCATTTCCCAATAAACCAATTACTATTATTAATCCCAACCCACCGGGTGGCTTTGTAGATAATGTGGGTAGAAGTCTTGCTATTGCTTTACAAAAAACATTTAAGCAGCCTGTCCTAATTATTAACAAACCTGGCGCAAATGGATCAATCGGGCATGCCTTTGTCGCAAATGCAGCTCCTGATGGTTACACGCTATTATTAACATCACCGTCACTTGCCACTCAACCCGCAATTGATGCACTCTTTAATCGCCCACCATCATATTCACTCAATAAAATTGTTCCTATCGCACAAATTACTTCAGATCCAGCCATTATTTTGGTTAATCCAGACACGGGAGTAAAAACTATTCAAGAGTTTATAAAAAAAGCATCGACTAGCAAAGATTATCTCGCTATTTCCTCCTCAGGTACTTATGGAGCTACGCACTTACCAATGGCAATGTTAGAAAATGCCGCCGGAATTAAGTTGAAGCATATACCCACAAGTGGTGGAGCTCCTGCAATTACCTTAGCCATTGGTGGGCATGTCAATGCATTAGCATCAGCTCCTAGCGTAGCCTATCCACAAGCTC
The DNA here is from genome assembly GCA_947462685.1 of Burkholderiaceae bacterium. Classification (GTDB taxonomy): domain Bacteria; phylum Pseudomonadota; class Gammaproteobacteria; order Burkholderiales; family Burkholderiaceae; genus Polynucleobacter. The sequence goes on from CANHPL010000001.1 coordinate 9,333, forward strand.
AGGCTAATCGGCTTATTCCTATTGCTCAAACTGGGAGTAAAAGATCAGTACCGTTTTTGGATACTCCAACATTAAAAGAGAGCAATATCAATGTTGAATATTCTTTATGGACCTCCTTGTTTGCTCCCGCTAATTTACCACCCCAAATTCAACAACAAATAACCCAAGCAGTTAGGGAAGCTGTGCAAGATGAGCAATTTAAACAAGCGATGATTAAAGGAAACTCAATCCAATATTATTTGGGTGGAGATGAATTTAATACTTTCTGGAAATCTGAAGTAAAAAAACTTCAAGACACAGTTAAATTTATTGGAAAAATTGAAGAATAGATTTGAATAGAAAATTCTTTCATCAATCACTAGTTCAGACCTTTCAAAATAAGATAAATTAGAACAACTAATTGAATCAGATTAATCACAACACTTAATCCATGTAAATAACCAAAGCGTTTTTTCAAATTATTATCTTTAGCATAATTAATGCGCGGGGTAAGAACCCACAATGAAAATGCAAATAAACCACTGCACCCGTAAGCCCCAAAAGTAAGCATTTGATCCGCGCTAATCAGTGCGGCAATAAAACAGAGCAAACCCAAAATAAGATAGTATTTCGGAAAAAATTTTCTGACGTAAGCACTAGACCACTCTTTTGGTAAAACCGAGAATACTGTTGGCGCAACCGCAATAGTAAAAAAAATCATAATGCCAACTACTGCCGAGAGAATATATTGACTCATTTATTTAACTCTTAATAGAAAAGCACCATCATACGAAATTCATAAAGCCATTGGGCAAATAAGGTTTATTTTAAGAATTTACCTACCCAATAATCAGCATGTCCCTCTTTTCTTAAGATAGTTTCGTGGTCTAGACTCGAAAAACCAATATCAACATGACTCAAGGAGCATATGAAAGATTATCAAGGTATTTACCAAAACCTTAAACTTTGGCTTACCAAAAAAATGCATATTGAGCAACCGCAAAATAAAGACGTAAATTTTGAGGAACAACTCATTTACCTTGACCCAATTTTTGAATGTCAATCACAAGAATTCGCTGGGGCAATCTGTAACGATCTTTTTCAAAATGATCCCTCTTTGTATTTAAGACAATTTAAAAATGCTCTTGATAGTATTGCCTATTGGCATTGCCATGGTAGAGCAATCGCAACTTTTTTACCATTACCAACTTTGCTGTTGTTAAGCAAAGAATTTATCTTGGAGTATGAACAATATTTGATGGCATCTCAACTGCCAGTTGGCTTAATTAGAGTGCCTTTGTTTGACTACAAAAATTTAGAATTAACGCTATTTGAAAATCAATTATTACAACTTCAACGTCTAGGACTGATCTTAGAGTTAAAAAATTTTTCTGGAAGTGATTCAGAATTAGTTTGGCTCAACTCAAGTTTTTTTAAAGGTGTGCACATCTCTATAGGCTTTGTTAGAGCAGCTATGATGGCAACTCTTTCTAAAGAAAGATTCAATGATCTAATGATCACTTGTAATAGTCAAAATCACCATACTTATGTCGAGGGTATTTCTTTAGTTCATGATTTCAACTTTGCAAATAAAAATAAAGTTCAATTTTGTTATGGTTCACTCATGATGCCCCCTGTATCGAAACACCAACTTTTAAAAATTACTATTAGCCAACTCAATCAATCATTTCAATCTCCCCCCAATAAGAATATTCACTATGGGAAATAACAATGCTTACAAAAGTATTACTAGTAGATGATCATCCAACGATGTTACTTGCTCTACGAACGCTATTTAGCCATCAAGTTCCATTTGATATTCTTGGATTTGCACATGATGGAGAGTCTTGCTTAACTCTTACTAAAAACCTAGAGCCTCAAATGATTGTTTTAGATTTGGATTTGCCTAAAACAGATGGTTTTGATCTGATAGGAAAATTAAAGAAGATGAACCCTCTAATCAAGATCTTAATATTGTCTAGTCATGAAGAAAAGGTATATGGAAATCGTGTTCGCTCTTTAGGGGCACAAGGTTTCGTTAACAAATCTGCTTCAGGTAAGATTATTATTACAGCAGCTATTGCAGTTTCTCAAGGTTATACGTTTTATACAGCCAACACGAGCAGTATTAGTCACGATAGCGATCATGACAGGTTAGATCGCATCTCTGATAGAGAGTTTCAAGTACTCAAACTTCTAGGTAAAGGATTTAGCAATTCTGAAATTTCTGAGCAGTTACACATTAGTAATAAAACAGTTGCCACATACAAAAGTCGCCTTTACGACAAACTCGCCGTTAATAATATCGCTGATTTAATTAGCTTTTGTAAGCAAAATAAAGTGTGTGATTAAGGAATCAATTTTTGATCAATCAAATTCGACTTAATTCATTTCTTTTATTACTTACCATTTGTATTATTGGACTATATATTTATATCATTCCTGAAAATGGCTTTAATTTTTGGAAGTACCCTGAATGGAATATCTTATTCTGGGTTTTATCTTGTTTACTCATTCCTATTTTCACTTTTTTAAGCATTCAATTTATAAAACAATTTCGATTATTGCCAAGTACTAAAAAACAATTATTTTCCGCTCTCGAAATGCATCATTATTCAAATAAGATGAGTTCTGATAAATCAGATTTTATTGCGACGATTAGCCATGAAATTCGAAATCCCCTACAAGCAATTATAGGTACTCATGAATTATTAATTAAGGATGAAAATATTAGCTATGAAAGTAAAGCTCTAATTAAAGGTGCATACAATACATCTAAATCATTGTTGAACATGCTTAATCAAGTATTAGATTTAAGTAAAATTGAGTCTGGAAAAATTGAGCTAACTCAAGAGCCCACTTGTTTAATGGAATTATTAAATGATTTAATACAATCTTTCCAAGGTCTTTGTGACAAAAGCTCCAACACACTTAAAGTTCATCTTGATCATCTGATTGCGCCTAGCCTTTTAATTAATAGCACGAGCCTGAAACAGGTTCTAGGTAATTTAATGTCAAACGCAATTAAATTTACTGATCATGGAACCATTTTCCTTTCGGTCAACATCATGAATGACACTCATGCTGAACAGCTAATACAGTTTCAAATCATAGATACTGGTTGTGGTATTCCAGAAATTGACATTGATCGAATTTTTCACCCTTATGAACGATCTCAAATAAATCATTTTCATAAAATTCCTGGAACAGGTTTAGGACTTTCGATTACATCTTCACTTCTGCATGCAATGCAGAGTCGCCTTTATTTGGAGAGTAAACCTAATTTAGGAACTTCTGCTTCATTTCGATTACGTCTAAAAAGAACTTCACTTTCACCAATGTCCAAAAATACAAACTCAAAAATATTTCATGTTCATGAATACAAAAATCATTTTTTAGGAAAATCTGCTCTCATCGTGGATGACTATCCCGCTTGTAGGGAAGTCATTAGTCAACAATTAAATTATTTAGGGTTTAACTGTATTCAAGCTGATCAAGCGCATGATGGGTTTTTGGCGTTAGAAAAACAACCTATTGATCTTGTCATTACTGATGAATTCATGCCGAATATGAATGGTCGTCAATTTGCTTCAATGATAAGTAAACATCATCCAAATATAAAAATCATGATTTTGACTGGCGATTCTCAATTTATCAGCAAGTTAAGTGTCGAAGAAATCGCTTTAATTAGTACTTTTATGATTAAACCTGTTGAACTTAAGGAGTTGTTTGAGGCATTAAAAATCATTTTTCTTCCAAATGATTTGCACTGGGACTTCAACCATCTTCTCGAATTTACTAATCAAAATTTAATGGCTGCCTATGCGCTTTTAGAGTCAGTACTTAAAACCCAAAAAGAACTTACCCAAGAAATTCAAACTCATTTAAATCAAGTTAATATTTCATTATTAAAGCCTCTATGCCATAAAATTTTGGGTGGCGCAAAATTAATCGATGCACAATACTTAATGCTTCATTGTAAAAAAATTGAACGGTCCGAACGGGATATTCAACAACCACTTGTTCACTCAGTTTATCAAGAATTAATTCGACTCAATTATCAAATACAAGAGTTTCTAGAGAAAAATCATTCAGATATGATTTAATGTTACATAATAAATTCATATACAAGGAGTCGAAATGTCAAAAAAAATAATGCTAATTACTGGAGGCAGTAGAGGAATCGGTGCAGAAATTGCAAAGCTTGCAGCAAATAATAATTATCATGTGATTGTTAATTACACCCATAGTAAAGATACTGCAAATTCGCTCGTTTCTTCTATCCAAACCAATGGGGGATCAGCCTTAGCAATTCAAGCAGATTGCTCAAAAGAATCTGAAATTGAACGCCTTTTTAAAGAAATCGATCAAATAGGAACGATTGATTGTTTGATTGCTAATGCTGGAATTATTGGTGGTCAAAACCCGATTTCTCAAACGACAGAAAAACAATTAAAAGAATTATTTGACATTAATGTTATTGGCTTAATTATTTGTGTTCGTGAAGCAGTGAAAAGAATGTCGACTGAACTTGGTGGGCATGGTGGGAAAATTGTTTTAATGTCCTCGGTGGCTGCAAGAACTGGTGGCATTGCGCAAGAAATCCATTATGCTTCCTCAAAGGCGGCAGTCGATGGTTTTTGTTTAGGTCTTGCCAAAGAAGTTGGTAACGTTGGTATTCGTGTTAATGCAGTCCGGCCTGGGTTAATCGGAACCTCCATCCATGATCTTCATGGCGGTCTGGAAGTTATTCAAAAATGGGCTGCAGCAGTACCGCTTGGCAGAGTTGGTTTGCCTGAAGAAGTTGCCCAAACCGTACTATGGTTATGTTCAGATGCAGCAAGCTATGTTCACGGCGCCCTGATTGATGTCTCTGGCGGTCGTTAATAGCTTCCGGGATAGAGGATGCTTCGATTAACTTGTCGAACATCCTTTACCCCACAAAATGCCATCGTTAAGTCTAACTCTTTAGCGATAATTTCAAGAGCTTTAGTTACGCCGGCTTGACCCATCGCACCTAAGCCATAAATATAGGAACGGCCAACTAATGTTCCTGTAGCTCCTAATGCAAGAGCTTTAATCACATCTTGCCCAGACCGGATGCCACTATCCAACCAAATTTGAACTTGCGAACCTACCGCATCCACAATCGCAGGTAAAGCTTCTATGGTTGAGGGTGCTCCGTCTAGCTGTCGACCACCATGATTAGAGACAATAATTGCATCCGCACCAACCGCTACTGCCAACTTTGCATCCTCGGGGTCTAAAATTCCTTTAAGAATTAATTTACCACCCCATTGTTTTTTGATTTGGGCTACCTCATTCCAGTCAAGGCTGGGATCAAACTGACTGGCCGTCCAGGCGCTAAGTGAACTCATATCATCTACACCATCCACATGACCAACAATATTTCCGAATTGCCTATTTTGGGTTCGAAGCATGCCAATGCACCAACTGGGCTTGGTTAATAGATTAATCATATTGCCAATAGTCGGTTTCGGTGGGGCCGATAAACCATTTTTTAAATCTTTATGTCTTTGACCTAAGATTTGTAAATCTAAAGTAACAACTAATGCTGAGCAATTAGCCGCTCTAGCTCTTTCAATCAAACTACTCACAAATTTTTTGTCACGCATTACATATAATTGGAACCAAAAAGGATGCTTGGTATGTTTTTCTATTTCCTCCATAGAGCAAATACTCATCGTGGATAAGCAATAGGGGACACCAAACTCTTTTGCAGCTTTAGCAGCCAGGATTTCCCCATCTGCATATTGCATTCCGGTCATGCCAACAGGTGCTAAAGCTACCGGCATTGAAACTGGCAGATCTAACATGGTTGAAGCAATACTTCGACCATCAATATTGACGGCAACACGTTGTCTAAATTTTATTTTTGAGAATTCAGTCTCATTTGAGCGGTAAGTGCCCTCAGTCCAAGACCCAGAATCTGCGTAATCGTAAAACATTCTAGGAGCACGTTTTTCGTGCAAGACTCTTAAATCTTCAATATTGGTAATGATTGACAAAATAACTCCTTTTTGAATGCTCCTCATTTCGAAGCTAACTGCTAGGAATTTTAATCTATTGCTTGATTTACTTGATCTTTAAATGCTTTTCCAGGAATAAATCGAATCGCAATAGACGAACTTATTTCAATGGGAGCACCTGTTTTGGGATTTCTTCCGACTCTGGCCGATCTTGTTTTAACCCCAAACGTCCCAAAGCCGGATAATTGCACAGACTTATTACTTTTCAATTGTTTTTCTATGATGTCTAAAAAAATTTTTAAAACTTCTTCACCTTTGACGTGGGAAATATCTGCACCTACTGCTATTGCCTCTGCAAGGTCATTTTTATTCATTATTCAACCCTTTATTTATTATTATTTCATCCTATCAAACTTTTGTAGGAGTTTCAAAGAACTTTTTTTCTTTTTTCAAAATTTAATTGCATTAGAAAAGTGTCTTAAACTAGTACTTACCATATCAAGGCCTTTAAGCAAATGAATTCATTAAGATTTACTTCACCATTCACCGTGATTTTGGTGGGGATTTTTTGTTATTTTTTATCACCTATTCCTTTACTCGCCAATGAGTATTTGCCTGTCGGTGTAAAAAAAGCACTGCAAAGTTCAAAGATTCCTGAATCTGCTTTAGGTTTTCATATTATTTCAATTGGGAAACTACATCCGCAACCCAATCAACATAGTTGGAATGCACAATCCCCAATGAACCCTGCTTCCACAATGAAGCTCTTAACCACTGTTGCGGCCCTAGATATTCTTGGCCCTCAGTATCGTTGGAAAACCAATTTTTATACGAACGGTTTGATTGAACAAGGGGTTTTAAATGGCAATCTCATTATTCAAGGATTTGGGGACCCCAAATTGGTGCCGGAACAATTATCTGTCATCGCTCAAAATCTAAGGCAATCTGGTTTGCAAGAGGTGCAAGGTAACCTTGTCTTAGATCGCTCAGTTTATGCAAGCTCCATTAGACAAACAGCTCCTCTAGATGGCGAGTCCTCTAGAACCTATAACGTTGTACCTGATCCATTGTTATATGCGTTTCAGACTCTATCTTTTAAGATTTCCAATAACAATAAGCAATTCGATATTACCTACACTCCACATTTGGCAGGTCTTCGAATTGTTAATCAAATAAAAGCAACAAATGGTAAATGTGGCGACTGGGCCAAAACGTTAAAAATTGAAATTCGTAAAATTAATGAAGAGGCATGGAATGCTGTTTTTGTCGGTAAATTATCAATTAACTGCCCTGACATTGTATGGAATTCCGTTTCAATAGATTCAAATAATTTCTTAAAGCAAGGTCTATTGTCATCATTTGAAGACTCAGGAATTGCATGGAAAACTCATCCTCAAGTGATTGAATCTGAAGTTCCAAGCAATGCCAAACTCTTTCTATCACATCCGGGAACATCTCTTACAGATGCCATAAAAGATATCAATAAATATTCTAATAACGTGATGGCACGACAAGTCCTTCTTACAATTGGACTAGAAAAAGGAAGTCGACCCACATCCACAACAGATAGTATCCGTATCGTTAAAGATTGGCTAAGAAAGTCTAAATTGAACTTTCCAGAGCTGGTCATTGAAAACGGTTCTGGCTTATCAAATATTGAAAGAATCTCTGCTCAAAGTATGACAAGTCTTCTCAATTATGCAGTGAATACTAAAAATAATGAGCTTTTTATAAACTCTTTGCCAATTGCCGGAGTCGATGGCACCATGAAAAATCGTTTGGTTGATCGTCTAAAAAAACTTTGGTCTACAAATACTCGTGAAGCCATGTTTACTCCTGATATTAGTCTTCCCAATACGTTACAAAAAACAGGTGCCTACATGAAGACTGGTACTTTACAAACTGTTCGATCGGTCAGTGGGTATGTGGTGAGTAAAACCGGTAAGGTCTACGCAGTCTCAGTCATGGTCAACGATCAAAATGCGGGTCTTGGGGGGACTGCGGTGAATGATGCCTTACTCCAATGGGTGTTAGATGACTGCACTTCAGATTAGTGAACTCCTGAACCATATACAGCTCTGGTCAATCGGTCTTGAATTCCAGACCATTCGATGCCACGGGGTAATATATCAAAAATAATTTTTTGATATCCCTTTTGATCAAGGTCTCTTAATAATTGATAGATCTGTTTTGCTACAAAACGCGGATCTAATGGAATATGAATCCAATCGATAGAATTTTTAGTCCATTTATTTTTTAATTCGTCGATATCTAAAAATGTTACGATGACGACTTGTTGATCGCCAATATCTTCCACTGTTAATTGGCCAACATCCACTGATATTAATTGAGTATGTGGCGCATAGTGCCCTAGTACTCCACCCGAATGGCGTATTGCATTATCTTTTTGGCCTAGCTTTTCAAGCCCCAATGTTATACAAATATCGCTCTCTAAAATCATCCCTGGTCTCAATATAATCGGCCCCATTTGATCTAATCGCGACAAGTCCAAAATGGTTGATTCAATACCCACTTCACAACTACCACCATCTAATATCATTAATTCATTGTCCGTATCACTATCTTGAAACTCACCCAAAACATGTTGTGCAGTCGTTGGGGAAATACGTCCAAAGCGATTAGCCGATGGTGCTACAAGACCACCATTGAATGCTTGCAAAATATCAATTGTCCAAGGGTGTTTCGGGGATCGTATTGCAACGGTTTCTTGCCCTCCCGTAATCAACATCGAAACTTGCTTAGACTTCTTCAAAACAAGCGTTAATGGTCCTGGCCAGTATTGTTTAGCCAGAAGGATGGCCTCCGGAGGAACATCATAAGACCATTCTGACAACTTAGTCTCCCAAAAATTCTCTGCGGATTGCCCTAATACTGGGGGTGCTATATGAACAATCAGGGGATGATTTTCTGGTCGATTTTTTAATTGAAATATTTCTTTTATGGCCATTTCATCAGCGGCATTTGCGGCAAGACCATACACCGTCTCCGTTGGTATAGCCACTAGATGACCCTGCAGAATGTGCTCAACAATCTCGTTAGTGGACATTTCGTTAGCCGAATAAATACGCGCACTCACTGATTATTGTCTCGTGGATAAAATGCCCAAAATATCCATTGCCTGTTTTGCATGCACCAAGGCCTCATCGACAGAATCTGCGATAAAGTTAATATGCCCCATCTTACGTCCAATTTTTGGTTCTGATTTGCCATATAAATGTAATTTTGCACAAGGCACTGCTAATATTTTTTCCCAATCGGGAGATCGGATATCGTTGGTATTTTTATCAAACCAAATATCCCCCAAAATATTAAGCATGACCACTGGAGAAAGTACGCGTGAATCACCTAATGGTAACTTGGCTAAACTTCTGACTTGTTGTTCAAATTGATTCGTTAAGCACGAGTCTAAGGAGTGATGCCCCGAATTATGTGGCCTTGGAGCAATCTCATTCACTACAAGTGAGCCGTCTTTTAATACAAAAAACTCAATACAAAGTACCCCAACATAATCCAATTGGCGAATGATGGTGTGTGCAGCCTCATGAATTTTTTCTTGTAGTTCTTCAGTTAGATTCGGTGCAGGAACCATACTGATGTGCAAAATACCATTCTCATGTATATTTTGCGCAATCGGCAACAAATGAGTCTCATCATTGTCACCTCGAGCAATGATTGCAGATAGTTCAAATGCTAAATCCAGCTTTTTCTCTAGTACACAAGAAACTTTTCCGAAAGTATTCCATGCTTGTTTCAACTCCGTTGGATCTTTAACCCGTTGTTGTCCTTTTCCATCATATCCAAGTTGGGCTGTTTTAAGTATCCCCGGGAATAGTGATTCTTGAACGGTTTCAAGTTGAGCCTCATTTTCTATTACCGCATAATTTACGGGCCCAACACCCATCAAAGATTGGCAAGTTTTTAAAAATTCTTTTTCCTTGATGCGATGTTGCGCAATCGACACTGCATAACTTTTCGGCGCAACAAAAACACCTTGCTTAATTAAATAATCAATCGTATTTGCTGGAACATTTTCAAATTCCGTACTAATCGCATCACATAGTTGAGCCATGTGATGCAGCGCATCTTCATCATCGTATTGTGCAAGTAAATGCTCTTGGGCAATCTGCCCGGCTGGGCTGTTTGGATCAGGATCCAATACGCATACTTGATAACCTAAATCTTGCGCGGCTTGAACAAAGTATCTACCGAGTTGCCCACCACCTAAGATGCCTAAATAGGCAGGTGGATATAAGGGCCAAACTATCTTACTCATCAATATTTAAGGCAACGTCATTTGCTTGGCTTTATTCGTTTGCGATTGACGAAAAGCCAGTAATTTTTGATGCAAAGTTTCGGAATAAAGCGCTAGATTAGCAATCACATGCAAGGCAGCATTGGCAGCGCCAGCTTCTCCAATGGCAAATGTAGCAACTGGGATGCCTTTTGGCATTTGCACAATTGATAACAATGAGTCTTCACCCTTTAAATATTTTGATGGCACAGGCACTCCATATACTGGAATAATTGTTTTGGCAGCCAACATGCCCGGTAAGTGGGCGGCGCCACCTGCTCCTGCAATAATTGCTTTTAACCCTCGGTGGTGGGCACTCTCTGCATAGGCATACATCTCATCTGGCATACGATGCGCTGATAAAACCTGTCTTTCATGAGGAATCTCAAACTCAGCCAAAATTTGAGCTGCGTAAGACATCACATCCCAATCAGAGTTTGAGCCCATCACAACACCAACGATGGGTGATTCTATTTGACTCTTAACTGGTTCATTCATATGCTCTCCTACTATAGATATTATGATTGGGTAAGTATGGCCAATGCCTCTTGATACTTTGCAGCAGTTTGCTCAATCACACTCCTTGGCAAATGAGGTGCGGGGGCTTTTTTATTCCAAGGTTGGCCATCAATCGTAACTGACTCCAACCAATCACGAACAAATTGTTTATCAAATGATGGGGGATTTTGTCCAACAACATATGATGTCGCTGGCCAAAAGCGTGAAGAATCCGCAGTGAGTATTTCATCCATCAAAATCATTTGACCATGGTCATTTAAACCAAATTCAAATTTAGTATCGGCTATCAAGATCCCCTTACTTGCAGCAAATTTAGAAGCTTCTTTATATAAGTGAATACTAATTTCTTTCATTTGCTGAGCAAGTGATTGACCAATCCGACGAATCACTTCATCAAAATCGATGTTTTCATCATGATCACCCACAGCCGCTTTTGCTGCAGGGGTAAAAATTGGCTCAGTCAATTGTTGAGCATTTAGTAGACCAGTTGGTAATGTTACGCCACAGACTGTTCCGGTGGACTGATAGTCTTTCCAACCACTACCGGATAAATAACCACGTACGACGGCTTCAACTAAGATAGGTTTAAGTCGATGTACGACAATCGCCCTGCCACGAACTTGGTCAATTTCACTGGGTAGGACAACTGACTCAGGATCTATGCCCGTTAAATGATTGGGTATTATATGTTTTAAACGTTCAAACCAAAAATTAGCCATTTGATTTAATACAATCCCTTTTCCAGGAATCGGCTCTTGCATGACAACATCAAATGCTGATAATCGATCGGTTGTAACCATCAATAAGTGCTGTTCATTTACTGCATAGATATCCCTCACCTTGCCCTTGGAAATCAAAGGCAAAGATTGAATTGAAGTTTCTAAAAGGGCCTTCATCTTTATCTAACTAGTTGAGCAAGCTCACCTGAGTTATATTTTTCAACCATTTTATCTAAGCTCATCGGCTTAATTTTAGATGCCTGTCCTTCGCATCCAAATGATAAAAAACGTGCCTTACAAATAAGTTTGGCAGCTTCTCGTGCTGGTTTTAAGTAATCACGTGGATCAAATTTAGAGGGGTTTTGATATAAATATTGACGAATAGCCGCCGTCATTGCCAATCGAATATCCGTATCAATATTTACTTTACGAACTCCATTTTTAATACCTTCTTGAATTTCTTCTACGGGGACACCATAGGTTTCTTTCATATCGCCGCCAAATTCGCGAATCACCTCTAAAAGTTCTTGGGGGACTGATGAAGAGCCATGCATTACTAAATGTGTATTGGGTATGCGTTGATGAATTTCACGAATACGATCGATCGCTAATGTATCACCTGTAGGCTTTTTACTAAACTTATAAGCCCCATGGCTAGTTCCAATAGCAATCGCTAAAGCGTCACATTGTGTCTGTTTAACAAAGTCGGCGGCTTGTTCAACATCTGTTAACAACTGCTCCCTAGTCATCGTACCTTCGGCACCGTGACCATCTTCCTTATCGCCCATCATTGTCTCCAAAGAGCCCAAAACACCTAACTCAGCTTCTACCGTGACGCCTATTGAGTGTGAAAACTTAACGACTTCTTGAGAAACCTGAACGTTGTATTCATAACTTGCAACTGTTTTTCCATCCCCCATTAATGAACCATCCATCATGACGCTTGTAAAGCCACTTTTAATAGCCGCCATGCAAATCGCAGGGCTCTGACCATGGTCTTGATGCATTACGACAGGAATATCTGGATATGATTCAATTGCGGCTTCAATTAAATGCCTTAAAAAAGCTTCACCAGCATATTTTCTAGCGCCAGCGGATGCTTGCATAATGACAGGTGCTCCGACCTCTTGAGCTGCAGACATAATGGCTTGTACTTGTTCTAAATTATTAACATTAAACGCTGGAATGCCGTACCCCTGTTCTGCAGCATGATCTAATAGTTGTCGCATTGATACTAAAGGCATGATTTCTCCAAAAGATTTATTTAACTTTAATGATTTTAAGGGTATTTGTACCCCCGGCTTGTCCCATTGGTTCCCCAACAGTCAAAGCCACAATGTCGCCAGGCTGAACTACTCTCTTTATTAATAACAATTGTTCAACTTCTTGAAGTGCTATATCTCTGTCGGTACTTACATCTATTTGCAATGGGGTTACATTTCGATACATTGCCATAGCCCGTTGTGTTTCAACTCTTTTTGTTAAAGCAAAAATTGGTATATGAATCCTATGCCGACTCATCCAGAGTGCAGTTGATCCTGATTCTGTTAATGCGGCAATCGCTTTTACATTTAAATGATAAGCCGTAAATAATGCGCCTAATGCAATCGATTGGTCGATGCGCGTAAAAGTCTGATCTAAAAAATCAGCGTCTAGTGTTACGGCTTCCGATTTTTCAGCTGCAAGACAAATCGCCGCCATCTGTTCCACAACTTTTACAGGAAACTGTCCAGTTGCTGTTTCGGCTGAAAGCATCACAGCATCTGTCCCATCCAAAACAGCATTTGCGACGTCGCTTACTTCAGCACGAGTAGGTATTGGGCTAGTAATCATCGACTCCATCATTTGCGTAGCAGTGATCACAAATTTATCAGCTTCTGTGGCCAAGCGAATCATTCTTTTTTGTAATGCAGGAACTGCTGCATTGCCAACTTCAACAGCTAAATCCCCTCTAGCAACCATAATTCCATCGGATGCCATAATAATTCCTTCTAACACCCCAGGTTCAATTGCTTCTGCTCTTTCAATTTTTGCAATCAAGCGAACTTCGTGATTTTTTGCAAGGCAATGGGCTTGAGCGAGCTCTCTAGCTAATTGCATATCTTGAGCATTTTTAGGAAAGCTAATTGCAATAAAGTCCACCCGCATATCTATTGCAGTTGCTAAATCCTCGATATCTTTTTCAGTTAATGCTGGTGCCGTTAAACCTCCACCAGCACGATTTATCCCTTTATTGTTAGAGAGTTCACCACCCATTTCTACTTCAGTATGAATACAATCTTCAACAATTTTTTCTACACGCAGAACAATTAACCCATCGTTAAGCAATAATTGGTCGCCTGGAATAACGTCTCTTGGTAAGTTTTTATAATCCAAACCCACTTGTGCTGAGTTGCCGAGTGCGCAATTGGCATCTAATAAAAATTTTTGACCGGCCTCTAATTGAACTTTGCCATTCTCAAATTTACCTACACGAATTTTTGGCCCTTGTAAATCAGCCATAATGGCCACTTCTTTTCCCACCTCACGAGAAATATCTCGAACTAATTGCGCACGATCTCTGTGATCTTGAGCAACTCCGTGCGAGAAATTTAACCTAACCACATCCACACCAGCCAAAATGATTTTTTTTAATACATCTGGCTTTGTGGTTGCAGGACCTAAAGTAGCAACAATTTTGGTGGCACGAGACAAACTCATTCAGTAGCTCTTTCTTGAAGTATTGCAATGGCAGGCAAAACTTTGCCCTCTAAAAATTCTAAAAATGCACCTCCACCAGTAGAAATATACCCAACTTGCTTTTCAATTCCGTATTTAGCAATTGCTGCTAGAGTATCGCCACCACCCGCTACTGAAAATCCTGGACTATGCGCAATAGCGGCGGCTAACATCTTGGTGCCACCACCAAATTGATCTATCTCAAAAACACCCACTGGACCATTCCATAAAATCGTGCCTGCATGTGCAATCATCTGTGATAAACGCGCAGCGGTTTTAGGACCGATATCTAAGATCATGTCATCGCTAGCAACATCATGAGCGGCAACGGTATTAGCCCTTGCTAAAGGAGAGAGCTCATTGGCAACAATCACATCCTCTGGAATAGGGACTGTGGCTCCTCGTTGATGCATGATTTTCATGATTTCTTTAGCCTGATCAACTAAATCAGGTTCTGCTAAAGATAGGCCAATCGGTAATCCGTTTGCAAGCATGAAAGTATTGGCAATTCCTCCGCCCACAATTAATTGGTCCACTTTCTCCGCAAGTGTTTTTAGAATGGATAACTTAGTAGAAACCTTTGAACCAGCCACAATTGCAACAAGTGGTCTTTGGGGATCATTTAAGGCAAAAGATAGGGCATCAATTTCAGCCTCCATGAGAGGTCCGGCACATGCAATCGGTGCAAATCTTGCCATTCCATGGGTAGTAGCCTCAGCACGATGGGCTGTTCCAAAAGCATCATTGACGTACACATCACAAAGTTGTGCCATTTTTTTTGACAACTCTACGTCATCTTTTTTTTCGCCAACATTACCACGGCAATTTTCTAAAAGGACTACTTCGCCTGGTTTGACTTGAAAATCTCCAGATACCCAGTCTGAAATTAAAGCAACTTTTCTACCCAACAGCTCAGCTAATCGATCTGCAACCGGCGCTAATGAATCGGCAGATTGTAGATTGCCCTCAGTAGGCCTTCCCAAATGTGATGTGACCATAACCGCCGCACCTGCATCTAAAGACATCTGAATTGCAGGAATAGAGGCTGTTATTCGGGTATCTTCAGTAATTTTTCCTGAAGCGTCTTGCGGAACATTTAAGTCAGCACGAATAAAAACTCTTTTTCCAGAAAGGCGGTTTTGTGATGCTAAATCAGATAATCGATTGACTTTGAGGGAGGTGGAATGAATCATAGGTGGTTATTAATCAATTAAATACAGCAAATTGGTTCAACAAATCATCATACAGGATGATTAAAGCGCAAGATTCATAAAAATATATTCAAACACAAATTGACTGTAATTTCCTCGCCTGTTTTACAATAAGTATTCTTCATATGTCCGCTAAGGAAATTATAAATGTCAATGTCTGATCGTGATGGTTTTATTTGGTTTAATGGCAAATTAATTGATTGGCGTGATGCCAATATTCATGTCTTAACACATAGTCTGCATTATGGTATGGCTGTATTTGAGGGCGTTAGGGCTTACAAAACAGATCAAGGCCCCGCTATTTTTCGGCTTGACGAGCATACCAAGCGCTGGTTCAACTCTGCCAAGATTTTCCAAATGGAAATGCCTTATTCCCAAGCGGAACTTATGCAAGCACAATTAGATGTAGTTAAGGCTAATCAACTAGAGTCGTGTTATCTGCGCCCAATCGCCTGGATTGGCTCTGAAAAGTTGGGCATTTCTCCTAAAGGTAACCAAATATTAGTCTCTATTGCAGCTTGGCAATGGGGCGCTTATTTGGGAGAAGACGGTTTAAATAAAGGTATTCGCGTTAAAACATCTTCATTTAGCCGTCATCATGTCAACGTTTCGTTAGTTCGTGCCAAAGCTTCTGGTTACTACATTAACTCCATCCTTGCCAATCAAGAAGTGACGGCACATGGTTACGATGAAGCTCTCCTTTTAGATACTGATGGTTATGTCTCAGAAGGCTCTGGGGAAAATGTATTTATCGTGCGTGAGGGTGTTATTTACACGCCAGACTTAGCTTCTTGCCTTGCCGGTATTACCCGCGAGTCGATCATCAAAATTGCCCACGATCTTGGCTTTGAAGTGCGAGAAAAACGCATAACTCGTGATGAAATGTACTGCTGTGATGAAGCATTTTTTACAGGAACCGCTGCAGAAGTAACGCCGATTCGAGAGCTTGATGATCGCATCATTGGGAACGGTGGAAGAGGTCCGATAACTGAAAAAATACAAAATGTATTTTTTGACATAGTAAAAGGTAAAAATGATAAATATCGTTCTTGGCTTACTTACGTTAAATAAGCATGACTACTTCACCAACTCCTATTGAAATTGATACTCATGATTTGCCCTTGCATTGCCCTATAGGCGAAGGCAAAAACTGGGATTTACATCCTCGAGTATTCTTAGACATTGCACACACTGGGCATGCAAAATGCCCTTATTGCGGGGCGGAGTATTATCTGAAGCCTGGCGTTAAGGTCGGACACTAATAGCAATGACTCAAACACTCGTCATCGCTCCTAATTGGATAGGCGATGCCGTGATGTCGGAGCCCTTTATTCGCTGTTTGAATCAAACCTTGGATCAAATAACGGTTTTGGCGACACCTTGGGTCGCTCCCGTATATCGAGCAATGTCATCAAAACTTGATGTGATTGAGGGAGATTTTTCGCATGGCAAAATCGAGCTCGCCAAACGCAGGCAGATAGCTCAACGCATCAAAGATAGACAATTCGATCAAGCCTTTGTTTTACCAAATAGTTGGAAGTCGATTTTGATTCCTATACTATCTAAAATCCCTAAAATTTATGGTTATCAAGGGGAGTTTCGATCTACTTTTTTAGCAAAATACCTGCCTAACCCCCCCCAAAAAAATCGCCCCCCGATGGTCAATCACTATCTCGATTTGGCAAAATTAATCAATATTCAACTAGATTTTCCTCAAGAGAATAGACCGCAACTGCGCGTCGAAGCATTTACGCAAAATCAAGCAAAAGAAGTGTTGCAGTCGTTACCACATCCTGAAAAATTCTATATTCTTGCACCTGGAGCTGAGTTTGGGCCAGCTAAACAATGGCCAGTTCAGCACTTTGCAGCCCTTTCTGCGCAATTATTACAAGATGATCCGTTTAGTAGCATTGTGCTTTTAGGCAGCTCGAAAGATCGCGTCATTTGTGATGAAATCTTACGAAAAATAGACGTAGACTTACATTCAAATATCCTTAATCTTTCTGGCTTGGTTAGCCTTGATCAATCTATTGCATTGATTCCACTAGCAAAAGGTTTGGCGAGCAACGATTCTGGATTAATGCACATTGCCGCAGCTTTTGGTATTCCTCAGATTGCTTTTTATGGCTCAAGCGATCCTAAACACACTCCACCACTATCCCCTTTCGCAGGAATTTTGTTTTTAGGACTTGACTGTAGTCCTTGTCACCAAAGAAAATGTCCACTTGGACATTTAAACTGCCTAAATCAAATTACCCCACAATCTGCTTTTAATGAATTAAATCGCTGTATTACTTTAAGGAAGAACATCTAATGTCTCGCTCAGCACGTTTATTTCACGATGTCGATGAAGTGATAGATGGTTGGTACACGAGCCTTCTCAAATGTGATCTAGAAAATGCACTGAGTTTATGGTTTGAGGAAGATACTGTTACGTGCATTTTGCCAGATGGTGTTCGTTTGACTGGCCATAAACAATTACGCTTAGGCCTTCAAGACTTGATGAAGAACTCTGTGATTTTTGATACGCTGACTGCGACTAGTCATACTTATATGGGGACAACCTTTGTCGATAGCACCGAAGCAGTTCGGTTCCAAAAAGATCTTCATGAGCCATCATTTTTTATCCATATGACAATCATCCTCGTGCAAGGAACAATGGGCTGGCGCATTGCACATTTGCATACGAGTCAAGTACCAAAGGATCTCATTCATTCACCATCAATCGCCGGTGATCATGGCTTCCATTAATCTTGTTTAAGCGTGGATCAATTAACCTTCCAAGCTTTACAAAAATGGCCTCAAGTACCCAATTGTTATGGCTGGCTCAATTTTGATCGACGTGGCGAATGGCGGATTCTAAATGAATACGCCCAACAACACCAATTATCTGGGGAAAAAATTACCCATTCTGGTTTTAAAAATTACATCGAGTCGCACCTAGCGAATGACCACCATGGCAATCATTTTTTTCAAAATGGTCCTCAAAGAGTATTCATTTCTTTTGCTTATTGTCCCTGGGTGGTTCGGTTTTACCCAATTTCCGGTGGGCATTGGGAGTTAAAAACCACTTTCGGTCAAGCAATTTATCCAACCGGATGCTTTTTAGATGAACAAGATCAAATTAGTTTTGAGGCTGTGTTTGAGGTAATGCAACAAGACGAAAATGGGCAATATGTCCCACAACAAATTAAATCGATTGCCTTGTTACATGATCATGATTTAGATATCTTTTCCGCATTTGCAACAATATTTCAAAATGGATGTAGTAATTTAGGTGAGTTTTTATGGCACCAAAAAATACCGATAGAACCCATCAATAGTAAAGACTTGCCTCGAATTTTTCAATTTATAAAAAATCCTAAGCCTTAATTGGTTTTTGGTAATTTGCCGTTGTCTTTCAATTCCTCACGGTATAAAAATTCTAATTGATTCTTACGAGCTTCAATTTCAGACAATGAATAAAAATCTCCTGTCCCTGATTGTTTCGCAATAATTAACTGTTGAATCGCGGCAGGTAATGCGCCCTCACATACGTATTTCTCCGCAATCGCTGCATGATATTTTGCTTGGTTGTTTTGTTCTGCATAACCCTGGGCTAACAAATTCCACCAAGTGATATCGTCTTTTTGTACTTTTGTTTTTTGTACTAACCATTGAATCCCATCGGAAGTCTTACCGCCAGCAAAATATGCCTGTACTAATATAACTCCAGCAGCTTTTGAACTAGGAAATGCCTTCATTACCTGTGCAGAAATATTTTGCGCTAACGAAAAATTTTTCTTCGCCATTGCTATTTTGGCATTCGTTATATCAAAAACATATGTATTCTTAGGGAGGATCTCATTGGAACTTAGCTGAGATGCTAATTCTTTACTTTTTAAAAGTTGCTTCTCTGCTTCCTCAATCTTGATTTCTTGAAGAGCAACTAATGCCATACCAAAATGGCCTTGCATCACTCTTACATTTGATTTGCTAGTAGTTTGACCGATAAAAAACTCTTTCGTTTGCAGTAAATCACTACCCTGACTTTGTTGCTCTAACTTAGCCATTGTTTGATTTAAATAAAAATCAATGGAGTTTTTAATTGGTCTATTTTTATTTTGATCATAGCGGGTTCGATCTTGCATATCAGCAATTCGATCACTGGTTAATGGGTGCGTTCTTACATATGCAGGAACTGTCGAATCAGTAATGCCAGCTGATTTTTGTAATTTTTGAAAAAATTCAGGCATGCCGTTAACATCAAATCCAGTAGCATTCAATATTTGATACCCAATGCGATCAGCTTCTCTTTCTGCATCTCTAGAATATGAAAGTTGATTCTGTAACGCTAGAGCTTGACCTCCAATTGCTAGGCCCTGGGCAGCGCCAGGATTACTTCTTGCAGCAACAAGCGCTAATAATAAAGAAGCAAGCATGACTACCCCACTATTGGTTCCTATACCTGAACCTCGCGCTATATGCTTTTGTGTAATGTGACCTATTTCATGACCAAGGACCGAGGAAAGTTGTGCTTCGTTATCCGCTAAAACCATCAGTCCAGTATGCATTCCAATATATCCGCCTGGTAAAGCAAATGCATTGATACTCGGATCGCGAACATTAAAAAATTCAAATTTTGGCGAAAAAGGTCCCGTGTTTTCAGATCCTGATATTTTTTGACGCCTTGCCCCAGATACTAGTTCCCTACCTAACTGGTTGATATAGTCATACATTAGCCAATTAGTAACGTAATCAGGGTCCTTGCGAATCTCGCGCATGATTCGCTCCCCTAATTTGTTTTCATCGAGGGCATTCATATCGCCAGCAGAAACATCTCCTAAATCAGGCAAAATAATTGGCGCTCTACCTCCTAATGATGGCTCATCTTTCTGCGCATTCATCGGATTTTGAATGGTTACTTTATCCTGAGCAATCAATGGTAAAGGATACAATAGCTCAAACCATAAGATAGAAACTAAAATGTAGTAAATAATGCTTTTTTTCAATGAACACCTTTATTCAGATAAGTGAATCTAAACATGCTAACTCATTTTAATCAAGCTGGTGCCGCGCACATGGTCGATGTGGGGGATAAAAATTCCACGCAACGAATTGCTAAAGCCTCAGGCAAAATTACTATGTTACCGACTACTCTTGAATTAATTATTGCGGGTAATCACAAAAAGGGGGACGTCCTTGGCATTGCTAGAATCGCTGGAATTCAAGGAGCAAAAAAAACTAGTGATCTTATTCCTTTATGTCACCCAATCGCTTTAACTCATGTCAGCGTAGACTTTGAAATCATCCCTGATAAAAACGAAGTGATGTGCTCTGTTCTAACCAAAACAATTGGTCAAACCGGTGTAGAGATGGAAGCATTAACTGCAGTTCAAGTTGCCCTTCTAACTATTTATGACATGTGCAAAGCAGTTGACCGTGGTATGGTAATTTCTGAAGTAAAACTACTAGAAAAAAGTGGTGGTAAATCAGGGGAATGGAAGGCGGGAAAGTGAGCACTAACAAAGAAAATAAAAAGAGAAGAAGAAAAATACTGTTGTCCTAATCCTGTCCTACCAAGGAGAGGTAAATGGCAATATTTCGTAATCGTAGTGGAAAGTGGCAAGCCCGAGTTCAAATAAAAGGCCAAGCAACAATAACAAAGCCTTTATTAATAAAGCCGATGCCGAGCGTTGGGCAAGGCAAGTTGAAGTAGAACTTGATAAGGGGTATTTATCTCAATCAAAATTTAGCTGAACGTACTACCTTTAAAGAGCTTAAAGAACGCTATACGCGTGAAGTTACTCCTACCATGCGAGGAGCCAAACCAGACTTAATTTATGCACTGCTGAAAATCAGCAGAATTAGGTGCTAGTCCTAAATTGATGCACCTTTGACGCTTAACATCTTGTGCGTTGTTAACATGTGGTTTTGTATTTAACTTGCGCTTTTCTTCTTCGAGCTTCCTTCGTTCTTCTGCAAGTAGGCGTCTTTCATCTTCTAGTTTTTTCTTTTCTTCGGCAATATCAGACTCGGTCAAGTTTAATGGTTTTAGTTTTGTTGGTTCTGTTTTATTTATATATTTTTCATCTACACTTTTAGCAGTATCAAATTCAACCAGATTGTTAAACCCCTTAGCCTTTACTTCAAGACTTCTTCTTATATAGTCATTCAATTCGTATTCGCCTTTAGCAATTTTTACAAGGTACCCAGCTTTAAAAATATAATATCTATTATCAACATCACGATTTAATACACGTTCAATAAAGTGATTCGCTCTTAATTGTTTTTTACTAACAGTTGAATAGAGTTGATAGATTTCAAACTCATTTTCTTTGTTTATAAATACAAGACTCCCATTAAATGAATTTATTGACATGCGGTCAAGCTCCCTATAATTCATCCCCTCTCTTGGAGAGAATTCTGCACAACTTATTAATAAAATAGTTGTACAAGACAACAAAAAGAATCTTTGATAACTTTTCACTTTGACCTTATGTAATACAGTCTATGAACTAATTTCAGTTTAAAACAACACATAAAGAAAATACTTTCCTGCTTAAATTAATTCACGCACTGTTGAAAATCTGCTGAGCCCGGCACTAGCCCTAATCGGATACATTTTTGACGTTTAATATCCTGTGCGTTATTGACAGGTGGTTTAGGAGTTACAGGTGCAATTACGGGTGGGTTCGGAGTGACAGGGGTAAATACAGGTGGTTTAGGTACTACAGGTGGAGTTACTGTTGGAGGTGTTTGCGCTTGAACAAACTTGTCATCTCTCCATAATCCTTGTTGCTTAATCGAGCCGTTGGCATTGTATAAAATTCCTTGACCACTTCTTTTGTCATCTATATATTGCCCTACGTATTTTTCTCCATCAGACCATGTGTAGGTTCCTTGACCATTGAATTTGCCATCTTTCCATTGCCCTACGTATATTCCCCCACTAGAAAATGTATAAGTCCCTTCCCCACTTCTTTTATCATCTCTATATTGCCCTACGTATTTATCACCGTTTGCATATGAATATATTCCCAGCCCATGCTTGTTACCATCTTTGTACTGGCCAACATATTGGCGTCCATCGGTTCCTGTATAGGTTCCTTGACCGTGCCATGTATTACCCCTAAATTCACCAACATATTTATCGCCAGCAAATTTATCTCCTTCAGGGAATGTATAACTTCCAAAGCAATTGTTCAAATAGTCACCATTACAGGGCGGTAAATTATTCTGTGCAAATGTAATATCTTGTGCGTTATTGACTGTTGGTTTAGGAACTACGGAAGCTATCACTGGGGGTGTAGTTTGCGCTTGAACAAAATTTTCATTACTCCATAATCCTTGCTGCTTAATCGAGCCGTTGGCATTGTATAAAGTACCAAATCCATCATATTTACTATCTTTCCATTGCCCTACGTATTTCTCCCCATCAGCAAATGTATAGGTTCCTTGCCCATTCATTTTGCCATCAATGTATTGCCCTACGTATTTATCCCCATTAGCATATGTAAAGGTTCCCTGCCCAGTTCTTTTGTCATCTCTAAATTGCCCTACGTATTTATTCCCACTAGCAAATGTATAAGTTCCTAGACCATTTTGTTTGCCATCTCTCCATTGTCCTTCGTATTTCTCCCCATCAGACCAAGTATAAGTACCTTGCCCAGTTCTTTTGTCATCTCTATATTGCCCAACATATTTTTCCCCATTAGCATATGTATAGGTTCCTTGACCATTTCTTACGCCATCTTTAAACTGCCCAACGTATCGCCCATTATCGTACTCTCTGATTCCAAAACAAGGCCCTGAAAAGTTGCCATTGCAGGGCGGTAAATTACTCTGTGCATATGAAATACATGATGTAAATATGCACAGGATTAGTAGTAGTTTTTTCATATTAGGGTGTTTAAAGAGTAGACTTACATTTATAAAGCTTTTCGCTGTGAACACTTAACTCTGAGGGATTGCCTCTTTCATAAGTAAAAGAACGAATCTCTTTAATCGTTCCCTCTACATTACAGTTCATTACACCTGAGTATCCCCCAGTAATCTTATCTAACCTTTTCAAGCTACACTGAGCACCCATAGGATTTCCAGCGGCTAGCTCTCCGTTAGGGAAAAAGCCATAGAACATACCGGGCTGGTTGCCAGTAGATGGATTGGCATCACATCGAACAGGTCTCCCATCCCAACTTCTACCCCATTCATTCCAAGTCTTTTTTGCTGGCCCCCAAGTACCAACCAACTCATCGGGAACTGTGATTGCAAAACTCAAATTATTAATACTTAAATAAATACATCCAATTAGAAGCGTTCTTATGCCAAATATTTTCATTTATTAAACTCGTTTTTTTAATTATCTTCAACATTATCACATCTCAAAATACACAAATCCTTTGAGCATATCCTAGTATGTGGTCGAGTATATGGATGTTACTTTTTAATCTTGGGGGTAGGGTCGGCTTTTATCGACCTAGAAAATTTCATTACCCCATGGGGGTAGTACCCGGATGGCTTGCATTTAATTTACTCCAATATGTACATCGATTTGCGCTTTGTGATATCTTTACTTTTGGCCTAATGCTGTCCTTATTGGCCTAATTTTTAACCCGATGGGTTTAGGTTTTGCGTGTTTTAAGTTTTCTTTTATCCTTGTTTTTATTGAGTTTTCCCGGCAGTTCAAGTTGCCCTTCTAACTATTTATGACATGTGCAATGCAGTTGACCGTGGCATGGTGATTTATGATGTAGAACAACTAGAAAAAGTGGTGGTAAATCAGGAGAATGGACGGCGCCGTAGTTTTTAATCGGTCATATACTTACCTATTACCATGTCCAATTTTTTACAAATTAAGTTGAATAACTTCTTGCGTGAGCGCGTTTATAGTTAAATCATCTATTCCGATATACTCATAACCCAAGTGCACACGTTTGAGTGGAACAATATCAAGATGTGTAATGTCCTTGACTGTCGCCCAAATGAGTTCGGTGCAGTAAAAAGATTTTGGCTGGTCAAGAATAAATAGGCTATTAAACTCATATCCTTGGCTAACATAATATCTTGCTCGGTCAATAATTTGAGTTATTGTTTTATTTTCAAGCTTTAAATCATATATGCCGATACTTGTTGCTGAGGCCATAAAATTTTTCAATGGCTCTTCACGAACACTACCTTTTGGATCAATTGGGTTGCCATCAGCATTAATTACTGTGATTACACCATCCTTCGATTTCGCGATTATTCCTACATGAGCGAACCTTCGATCTTTAGCGGAAAATGCTTGGGCAATATCACCCCAAAACCCTGGCTTTGCGATAAAAATTAGCTGGCCTTCTTTAATTTTTTTTTGGCTTAACTGATCATATAACGCATATTTACTCTTGTCATATTTTTGATTTGGTGCCTGAAAAAAATAAAGCCCAGCAATTGCTAGGCTTAAGATGGCAAATAAAATCCATCGAATAATACCCATAATACTTAAAATTTCACTTCACTTTATCCATGTGCCATTTAACGTTTTTCTCGCCCTCAAAATATAGGCGGCCATCGGCTGTCAAAGACACATTCACTTTATAAAATTTTCCATCCTTATACATTTGCTCTCCCTCAAACTCTCCGAACATGACTGGTTTTAGACGAAGAATAATATCTCCAGGCGCAAACTTAGGGCTATTGGAACTTGTTGCTACACCTACACCATTTTTTAATTCATATCCATATTTCCACTGCGGACTGTACCATAAGCCATTAATCGAACTCAGCTCTTGGTCAGGGGCATTAACTGCTGGCGAGACCACAGGGGCTTCCACTGGGGCTGGGGCAGAAACTACTGCTGGCGCTGCAACTGCTTCTTCTTTAACCTTCCCTTTAGATTCTGACTTATCCATTTCTTTACATGCTTTTGCGGATTGTAAAAATGCCATTGAGACATCTTTATTTACAAGACCTTCTTTAAATATTGCATCGCCAATATTTTTACCATTTTTATCAAGTTGTTCGATCTGATCTAAAAGAGCAATGAAATCTTTTTTCTCGATTTTTTTAGTTAAAGAATCTGCCATGCACTTACATTCAGTTTGTGAGCCTTTACAATACTTCAGCCATCTTGAGGATGGTGAGTCTCCACACGCGCCTAAAGTGCAAATCAAGCATATAACTATAAGTCTTTTTAGGGTCATCATTTTTACTTATCCTTCTATTGTTATGATTTTTTAATGTCTTGATTTCTTTTTCAACCACAAACCAATAACCACAACTAAGGCAATTCCTAAAATTTGGAATGGTGCATCTGCATTTTCGGCGCCAAGAACCTCAACCAATGTGTGATGAATTGCTGGGTCAGTTGCAAACATTTCTCCGGCCAAGTAGCCTAATAATGCTGCACCAAGAGTAATAATGACTGGGTATCTATCCATCACTTTAAGAAGAATGGTGCTTCCAAAAATAATCATTGGAATACTTAAGCCAAGTCCAATCAAAATTAGTGGCATACGCATTTCTTCAGGTGCACGATCTGCCGCTGCTGCAACAGCAACTACGTTATCTAAACTCATGACGAGGTCCGCTATTAAAATTGTTTTAATGGCGGTGAACATCGATGGGGCAGCATCCATATTTTCATCACCATCACTATCAGCCATAAGTTGCACGCCAATGTAGATTAATAATATAGCGCCAATAATTTTTAAATATGGCAATGCGAGTAATTGTATTGCGACCAAGGTGAGAACAACTCTCATCAAAATTGCAGCTGCACTTCCCCAAAAAATTGCTTTTTTCTGCTGCTCATGAGGTAAATTTCGAGATGCCATCGCAATTACGACAGCATTGTCACCCGAAAGCAGGATATTTGTGAACATAATGTAACCTAAAGCTACCCAAACTGCACTTGACGTAAAGTCCATATTATTATCCTTATTGTTTTTATAGAAAAATTAATTTTGATTATTTTAGTAGATTATTTAATGTATCAATAAAAAAGGGGCCTAAGCCCCCTAAAATTTTTGGTTTTTTTAAATCATTGCTTTCAAAAGCTTTGCCATTTCAGATGGATTACGCGTGATTTTGAATCCGCATTCTTCCATAATCGCTAACTTTGCATCTGCAGTATCTGCACCACCAGAAATCAATGCGCCAGCATGGCCCATTCTTTTTCCAGGAGGGGCTGTCACGCCAGCTATAAATCCTACAATCGGTTTTTTCATGTTGTCACGGCACCAACGAGCTGCATCAGCTTCATCTGGTCCACCAATTTCACCAATCATAATGACTGCGTCTGTATCTGGATCATCATTAAACGCTTTCATAATATCGATGTGCTTAAGTCCATTAATTGGGTCACCGCCGATTCCCACCGCGGAAGATTGGCCTAGACCAATCTCTGTCAATTGAGCGACTGCTTCATATGTCAAAGTTCCAGAGCGACTCACAACTCCAATACGACCTTTACGATGAATATGGCCAGGCATAATCCCAATCTTTATTTCTTCTGGAGTAATTAATCCTGGGCAATTAGGTCCTAGTAACAGTGTTTTTTTACCACCTTTTGCTTCTTTTTCTTTCATACGATTACGCAATTCAAGCAGGTCGCGAACAGGAATACCTTCAGTAATACAAATTGCTAAGTCCAAATCAGCTTCTACAGCCTCCCAAATCGCTGCTGCCGCTCCAGCTGGTGGAACATAAATAACCGATACGGTTGCACCAGTTTCTTTAGCTGCATCTTTCACGCTGCCAAAAATTGGGATTCCGAAAATAGACTCACCAGCCTTTTTAGGATTCACGCCTGCTACAAAGCACTCTTTACCATTTGCATACTCTTGGCATTTTTCAGTATGAAATTGACCCGTTTTTCCTGTAATACCTTGCGTAATCACACGTGTATTTTTATTAATCAATATAGACATTTGTATTCCTCTTTAATTATTTTACGGATGCAACAACTTTAGTTGCAGCTTCTGCCATCGTGTCAGCGCTGATAATAGGTAATCCAGATTCTGCTAACATCTTTTTACCTAAATCTTCATTAGTTCCCTTCATACGCACCACCAAAGGAACAGAAAGGTTAACTGCTTTACATGCCTGAATCACACCATCTGCAATCACATCACAGCGCATAATTCCGCCAAAAATATTCACTAATATTGCTTTTACGGATTTATTTTTTAACATGATTTTGAATGCTTCAGTTACCTTCTCAGCTGTCGCTCCACCGCCTACATCGAGGAAGTTTGCTGGAGATCCGCCAAACAATTTGATCGTATCCATAGTTGCCATTGCTAAACCAGCACCGTTCACTAAACAACCAATATTGCCGTCAAGGGAGATGTAAGCTAAGTCAAATTTAGATGCTTCGATTTCTGCAGGATCTTCTTCTGCTTCATCACGATATGCAACTATCTCAGGATGCCTAAATAAAGCATTTGGATCAAAATTAAACTTAGCATCTAATGCCTTAATGTTGCCATTACCCTCTAATATCAAAGGATTAATTTCTACCAATGAAGCATCTGTTTCCATATAGGTCTTGTATAGGTTCACTAGTACTTCTTTTGCCTGTGCTTGTGATGCCTCTGGTACTCCAATTCCTTTGACTAGGTTCGTTGCCTGAGTAGCACTTACACCATGTAATGGGTTAATAAATTCTTTAATAATTTTCTCGGGAGTATGGGCAGCAACTTCTTCAATATCCATACCACCTTCACTAGAAACCATAATCACCACTGATTGTGACTCACGGTCAGTTAGAAGACCTACATAGTATTCTTTTTTAATATCTGCGCCGTCTTCAATAAGTAATCTACGTACTAACTGTCCTTCTGGTCCAGTTTGATGTGTTTTTAGTTGCATTCCAAGAATATTGGTTGCATAGGTTCTCACCTCTTCAAGGCTTTTAGCAACCTTAACTCCACCACCTTTGCCACGTCCACCGGCATGTATCTGAGCTTTAACAACCCAAACCGGCCCGCCCAGTTTTTCTGCGGCAGCCATCGCTTCGTCAACACTAAATGCCGGTATACCATTTGGAACCGGAATATTAAATTGACGAAGGAGTTCTTTTCCTTGGTATTCGTGGATTTTCATAATTGCTTCCCTTTAGTTGAAGATGTATTAATTGATAATAACGGTGAAAAATAATTGATTGAATTCAAAGTTGATTACTCTTTAGAAATTTTGAATTTTCCGGGCTCTAACGGGTGACCAAACCATACTGGGTGATGCTGTTTTACTACTTCGCCATCCGTTCTTAACGCATGGCAGCCATTAAATTGGAATGGCAATTCTTCATCAGGTTGCTTTTTTTCCGTATGCTGAGATTGAATATAAAAAACTTCCCCAACAAAAGCCTGAGTAGCTGCGGTTGGCAGTAATTTTGTTAATTCGGAAATATGAGTACAGCCTAAAATACCTCCTAAACGACTTTTAACACCCTCACGAAAGCTTTTTAGTAAGTTTAAGCCGATTAATTTTGCATAATCCGGTCCAATTAACTCACAAGTACCTTCATAAGGAACGTGTAAAGACTTGGCAAATGCATCAACAACATCCATATCTTGATTAATCGTAACCGTTAAGAGCATATGGTGAATGGGCTCTCCAGCCTTACGATAGATTGCAGCTAACTGTAAATCCCGACCTTTGCAATCAAGAATTTCAGCTTCGATATCCCATAACTGATCTTCCCTTCGATATACTTTTAAATCGATTTTTCGCTCGTGTACGAGCCTACGAGAGGGGGATATTTCTTGAATAACTGGAGACATCCCTATAGTCTAGCATTTCAATTTGAATCGTCTAAGGTTTTCCCTCGAACAATACGGTAAACAATTTCCTGGTTAAATCCCCGACTTACCATGAAGCGAATTTGTTTTGCTAAGTCTTTAGGCTCTTTTGCTAATATTCCAAACTTTTTTAACCATACTTCGTAAGCACGCTTTGACTCCGTTTGTTTTAAATCCATCAGGTGCTTAGAGATAATTTCAGGCTCCAAATCGTGCTTCCTCAATTCTTGAGCCAAGCGATGAATACCTAAATTAGAAGCCTTTTTATAAACAAGACTATCCGAGAATCTTTCATTCGATAAAAAATTCTTAATTTTTAATTGGTTGATTACGGTATTGAGTTGTTCTTCGTTCTCTGCATGAGGGTGTAATTTCTTTCGAATTTCCGCTTCACTATGCTCCCTCATGGAAAGATATCGAATGCCCCGTCCCAAAAGACTAATCTTATTTTTGGGACGAGAACCAGACTCTATGTGCTCAATTTGTTCCTCAAGCTTCTGGAGGTTCGACTTCGTCATCTTCCTTACCAGATATAACTACTTTGTTTCCTTTAACGCCTAATTTTGCACGAATTAAACCTTCAATTTCTTTTGCTAATTCAGGATTGGCCTTTAGAAAATCGCGGGCATTGTCTTTGCCTTGCCCAATTTTTTCACCTTTATAACTGTACCAAGCACCTGATTTCTCAACGATATCTGCCTCTACTCCCATATCGATTACTTCTCCTTCTCGAGATATGCCAGTACCGTACATGATGTCAAATATAGCCTCTCTGAAAGGTGGGGAGACTTTGTTTTTAACGACTTTTACTCTAGTCTCATTTCCAATATTGTCGTCACCTTTTTTGATACTTCCAATGCGACGAATATCAAGACGCATCGAGGCATAGAACTTTAGAGCATTTCCTCCAGTGGTTGTCTCAGGAGAGCCAAACATAACCCCAATCTTCATGCGAATCTGATTAATGAAGATGATCATTGAGTTGGTACGTTTAATAGTGCCGGTCAATTTACGTAAAGCTTGACTCATAAGACGTGCCTGTAAGCCTGGCAGAGAGTCTCCCATTTCGCCTTCAATTTCGGCTTTTGGAACCAATGCAGCCACTGAGTCGATCACAATCAAATCAATCGAACCAGATCTCACCAATGCATCTGCAATTTCTAAGGCTTGTTCACCGGTATCTGGCTGAGAAATCAAAAGATTATTGACATCTACACCTAATTTGGCGGCATACTGCACATCTAGCGCATGCTCAGCATCTATAAATGCGCATGTTCCGCCAATTTTTTGCATTTCGGCTACAGCATGCAATGTCAAAGTCGTTTTACCTGAAGATTCTGGCCCGTAAATCTCGATCACACGACCTCTGGCGAGTCCACCTACACCTAGGGCAATATCAAGTCCAAGCGAGCCAGTTGAAACGACTTGGATATCCTGTGCTATTTCAGCATCGCCAAGTCGCATGATTGAACCCTTACCAAATTGTTTTTCAATTTGGGCTAATGCTGCAGTCAAAGCTTTTTGTTTTTCACCATTCATACCAGAAAACTCAGAGTTTGCAGAGCTGGTTGGTATTGTATTGGCGCTAGCCTTTGACTTTTTATCGTCCATCTTTTTTCCGATCATCTTCTCTTCTTTATCAAGTTATTTAAGAACATAAATATACTGTATAGAAAAACAGTATATTTGACAACTATTTTTTTAATTCTGATACATTTATGTTGCGTATGTACGTTTTTTCTTCATTACACACCTTTACTAATATATATTTTTCTTTCATACAACGTATTTCCGTACTTGTCAGAGAAAAGTGATTTTGATTGTAATAAATGCGAATATTTATTTAGCTTTTTGATAATTTTTATTAAAAACAATGTTTTATCTCAGTAGATACCCCTAAATCCCTTCTAGACATTGCTTTACATGTGGATAATTGCCATTGTTGTAATCATATTTAAAATAATGAAGGAGTTTACTTACGATGGCTACATTAGATACTACAGCTGAAAAAACAGCCCCAATGACACCGGAGGAACGCAAAGTTATTCTTGCTTCTTCTTTAGGAACTGTATTTGAATGGTATGACTTTTATCTTTACGGTTCATTAGCTGCAATTATCGCCGCTCAATTTTTCTCTAAACTTGATCCAGGTTCTGCATTTATTTTTGCATTATTGGCTTTTGCTGCTGGTTTTATCGTGCGACCATTTGGTGCTTTATTTTTCGGTCGTTTAGGTGATCTTATCGGTCGAAAATATACCTTTTTAGTTACTATTGTGCTCATGGGTGCATCTACTTTCTTGGTAGGTATTTTGCCCAATTACGCTTCTATTGGCGTCGCAGCTCCAGTATGTTTAATTATCTTGCGTATTTTGCAAGGTTTAGCTCTGGGTGGAGAATATGGTGGAGCGGCAACTTATGTGGCTGAACATGCGCCGCGTAAACGTCGTGGATATTTCACCGCATATATTCAAACTACTGCGACTTTAGGTCTTTTCCTCTCTCTCATTGTGATTTTGCTTTGTAGAGAATTTACTGGTAAAGATTTTGAAGTTTGGGGTTGGAGAATTCCATTTATCGTTTCCATTTTGTTGTTGGGTATTTCTCTTTATATCCGCCTACAAATGGCTGAATCTCCTGCTTTCCAAAAAATGAAATCTGAAGGTAAGTTGTCTAAATCACCTTTGGGCGAATCCTTTGGTCAGTGGAAAAACTTGAAGATTGTCATTCTAGCGTTGTTCGGACTTGTTGCTGGTCAAGCGGTAGTTTGGTACACGGGACAGTTCTATGCCCTATTCTTCATGACGCAGGTCTTGAAAGTTGATCCAAAAATGGCAGCTCTTTTAATTGCAGCTTCCTTATTAATCGGTACGCCATTCTTCATTTTCTTTGGTTCACTTTCAGATAAGATTGGTCGTAAATTAGTGATCATGTTGGGGCTATTGCTTGCAATTATTACCTTCATTCCTAATACGCCGGTTTCGATCTTCAATGCATTGACACACTTTGCAAATCCGAGTTTAGAAGCTGCAATGGCTAATGCTCCTGCTTCTGTTACTGTAGACCCTGCTGAATGCTCATTCCAGTTCAATCCAACGGGTACAGCTAAATTCACGAGTTCTTGTGACATTGCAAAACAAGTCATGGCCACTAACTCTGCTAGCTACCAAACTATTCCTGGTGTGGCTGGAACAGTTGCACTGGTGAAGATTGGAGATAAAGAAATCCAAGGCTATACATCTAAAGGTCTAAGTGCTGATGAAGCTAAAGCTAAAGATGGTGCATTTAAAAAAGATGTTCGTGAAGCTTTAGATGCTGCTGGTTATCCTAGAACAGCTGATAAAGATAAAATGAACATCCCTATGATCATTGCCTTGTTAAGTATTTTAGTGCTTTACGTTACGATGGTTTATGGTCCGATTGCGGCATACTTGGTTGAGCTTTTCCCAACCAGAATTCGTTATACGTCCATGTCATTGCCATACCATATCGGTAATGGCTGGTTTGGTGGCTTAATGCCAACGATTTCATTTGCTCTAGTCGCCCAAAACGGTAATATTTACTATGGTCTTTGGTACCCGATTATTATTGCGTCAGTAACATTAGTGATCGGTTCATTATTCTTGAAAGAGACTAAAGATGTCGATATTTACGCAAGAGACTAAGTTTTAAATATTTTGATGAAAACCCGACCTACTGGTCGGGTTTTTTTATACAAAACAATCAAAAGAAATCTGTAACATATGAATTTTACTGAAAGACCTTTCATTGATTAAGCAACTGATCATTCAGCAAGTTCGTTCGATCGTCAATAGTGGGAAGTCACCCACGGAATTTCTATATCCCCCAGGAGATCCGGGGCTATTTGGGCCTGACTCTGTGGTCTGGAAAGTGCATGGCGATTTTATGTCCATGATGATCGGTGGCATTAGCTCCTTGATACTACAAGCACTTCACCCACTTGCTCTTGCGGGAGTTTGGGATCACTCTTCATTTAGGGAGGATTTAAAAGGGCGTCTCGGTAGAACGGCCTTTTTTATTGCCGCGACTACTTACGGGAGTACGGAAATGGCAACTCGCGCCATTTCACGTGTAAGAAAGATTCACGACTCTCTCCACGGTATCCATCCTGATGGAAGAGCTTATCGAGTGAGCGATCCTCATTTACTCTACTGGGTTCATTTAACTGAGGCTTATAGCTTTTTGAATGCCCATCGAATCTATGTCAATCAATTCATTTCAGAGACTGACCAGAATCAATACTTTGCCGAAATGAGTAAGATTTCTGAGGGCCTAGGTTGCCTCATAATGGACGAACAGGGTAACGATCACTTTGCAAGAACAGTATCCAGTGTCAATCAAGCAATTGAATCATTCTTCCCAGAATTAGAATATTCAGATCGATCAAAGTGGGTCGTTGATTTATTAGAGAATTTTCCCTCAGATCCAAAAACCTATGTGCTGAATCGTTTAATCATTAAAGCGGGATTCTACAACCTACCAGATTGGGCTTACCCTATGATGGGTCGCCCCACCCCTACAAAAATTGAAAGACAACTGGTCAATCAATCGATCCACCTTATTGCCAAGCCGGTTCGCTGGGCGATGACCAACGGTGTCCATACACATGCTAAACGGCGTATGGGTATCTTTGACTGAAATTACGGTGCAATTTCAATCAGTATTTCATTTCTTCGCCATGGCGGCAAAGTCCAAGGTGGGTTATATCTCGCAAGTTGTGGAGTACCAATTGCATTTAATTGTTTATCACTCATCCAAGCACGCAATTGTTTCGTATTGTTTTCTATTTTTTCAGGATTATTTAATCCAGAAAAGACTATCACTGCATAACGCTTACTCGGTATTTCTTTAATCTTAACTAAGCTATTTTTAGGTTTAGGCAAGGTTTCCATTGAATATTCTTTAGGCATTACAAACTGCACTCGCCAATTTTTTTCATCAGATTGATCTACAGTCACTGGTGCAGTCATGGCTATTTTTCTTGGCTCAACAGTAACTGGGGCTGTCATAGCAATTTTTTGTGACTCTTTTTGTACACCTTCGTTATTGCCAAAAATAAAATCTGCAATCAATCGAAATCCTTTATTAGAGGCCTCATCCCGAGTTCCTTCTACCATGACCTCAGCAATCAACATAGACTCATATTGTCTTATTTCAAATGGCGGTGCTAATTCACTCGAAACATATTTGGGCTCTTCAATAGCCATAGATAGAATAGGGATGATGCATAAAGTTAAGGTTAATAGGCGTTTGAGCATTTCTTCTACCTTTTTTGGATTGCATTACTTTTTAAATCCTCTATAGTTTAACTATTATTTACTCTTAAGATGAAATTAACTTAATGACTTCAAATTCCACTCTCATTTCGGTCCAGGAATTACAGACTTCCTTACAAAATCAACTAAATCATTCCGTCCTTTTTGACTGTAGATTCGATTTAAATCAACCCCATTTAGGTCATCAGCAATTCTTAGATAGTCATATTCCTGGCGCCATTTATGTGGATCTTGAAAAAGATCTTTCTGGGCCAAAAAACCCTTTAAGCGGAAGACACCCATTGCCGAGTTCTGCCGAATGGACGAATACTAGAGCTCGACTAGGTATTTCTGAAAATACAAAAGTGATTCTTTATGATTTTCAAGAAAACACCTATTCTGCTAGGATGTGGTGGATGCTCAAAGCTATTGGTCATCAATCCATACATATTCTTGATGGAGGGTTTAAAGAGTGGTTACAACTGGGTGGAATGATTGAAAGCGGTCCGAGCTCTAAGGCTAACTCACTTCATAACCTGCCCATTGTCGAATATAAAGGCCTGATTCATATGTCTGATGTGCAACATAATCTTACAAATCCCTGCTTTCAAATCATGGATGCTAGAGCACAAGAGCGTTTTAGAGGTGAAATAGAACCACTTGACCCTATAGCAGGTCACATTCCTGGCGCTATAAATAGACCATATAAACATAATCTGAATAACAAAAATCTATTTAAGACTAAATCAGAATTGGTTAATGAATTTTCAAATATTGGTTATGCGGCAAATCAAGTAGTTCATCAATGTGGTTCTGGAGTTACCGCATGTCACAACCTTCTTGCCATGGAACTTGCTGGCTTCAAGGGTTCTCTTTTATATGCTGGTAGTTGGAGTGAGTGGTGTAATCATCCTCAAAATCCTATTGCTACAGGTACTTAAAAATCAACCTAAGCCAAAATATAGAGCAAATTGGTAGGTAATGAAAGAGGCTAAATAAGCTAAAGAAAATAAATACGTCAACATAATCATGGGAATTTTATATCCCCCAGTTTCGCGCTTTACAACCGCAATGGTTGATAGACATTGGGGCGCAAATACAAACCAAACCAATAATGATAAGGCAGTTGCTAATGACCACCCTTGTTGCAAAATCGGGGTTAGCGCTTCTTCAGCGCTTGAAGCTTGACCTGCGATTGCATAGACAGTTGCCAAAGAGCTTACGACAACCTCTCTAGCTGCTAACCCAGGAACTAAAGCAATGCTAATCTCCCAATTAAAACCAATGGGTGCAAATATCACGGCCAAAGCTTTACCTAATATGCCAGCATAACTATATTCAATAGCAGGACCAATTGCTCCTAATGGTGGATTTGGATAGCTTGCTAAGAACCACAAGGCAATAGTTAAC
This sequence comes from Burkholderiaceae bacterium, assembly GCA_947462685.1. GTDB lineage: Bacteria > Pseudomonadota > Gammaproteobacteria > Burkholderiales > Burkholderiaceae > Polynucleobacter. The sequence continues at coordinate 45,232 of CANHPL010000001.1, forward strand.
AGTAATATAGTGCCGCCCACGCGTTGCAAAAAAATAATCGTTCTTTGCCATAACCCGATGGCTATGTTTTTGCAACTAGGCATATGATAGTTGGGTAATTCCATCATCAGCGGATGAAAAGTTTTTTGATAACTAAGAATTTTTTTCAAAAGCCAAGCTACAACCATCGCTCCTAAAATACCTGCCGCATATAAAGCAAACAATACAAAACCTTGTAATTCAATTCCGAAGGCTATTTTTCTAGCAGGAATAAATGCCCCAATCAAAAGTGCATATACGGGTAGTCTTGCTGAACAGGTCATTAGTGGCGCAATTAAAATAGTGACTAATCGGTCTCTTGCATTACTAATGGTTCTTGTTGCCATAATTCCTGGGATAGCACATGCAAAACTGGACAGCAAGGGTATAAAGGATCTACCTGATAAACCCACTGAACCCATTAATCTATCAAGTAAATAAGCTGCTCTAGGTAGATAACCACTTTCTTCTAATAGAAGAATAAAGAAAAATAAAATTAGAATTTGCGGTAAAAAAACCAAAACACCACCAAGCCCGGCAATCATTCCATGAACAAGTAGACTCTGTAACCATCCCTCTGGTATCACATTTGAAATGAACTGGCTTAAGAAATCGGTAGCAGCTTCAATGATTTCTTTTGGATACTCTGCCCAAGAAAATACTGCCTGAAATATAAAAAATAAGACGCTAAATAAAATGATTGGGCCTAATACAGGATGCAATAATATTCGATCAAGTCGATCGCTAATTGGGTCAGCCATGACTTGATCTAATCCCATTTTTTTCAATATTGCTTGAACAACAATATTATCTGCCTCAATCGGCTGGTGATCAGACATGCCGGTTGTTGAGTTCAATTTACTGAAATGCGTTTTAAAGTCAAAAGACGCCAATTTTTCTCGAACAGCCATATCACCTTTAGCTTGAATTCCGATAGATTCTACGATTGGCAGATGTAACTCTTGCTCTAGTTGAGAAAGATCAATTTCAATCCCGCGTTTATTTGCTATATCCATCATGTTGACCACCACGATACAGGGCAATCCCATTCTTTTTACGGCGAGTACCAGCCTTAAATTTCGTCGTAAGTTGGTTGCATCTAATACACATAAAACTAAATCTGGTTTTTTCTCTCCAGTAGCTCGTCCCAGAAGCACATTACAAGTAATCTCTTCGTCCAAGGATCTTGGATATAAACTATAAACCCCAGGTAAATCCAAAATACGTAATGACTGATTACCTAAATTTAACTTTCCCTCTTTACGCTCTATAGTTACTCCAGCGTAATTTGCTACCTTTTGCTTACCCCCGGTTAGTAGATTAAATAAGGAAGTTTTACCACTATTAGGATTTCCAACTAAGGCAACTAAAGGCTCTTTAGGGAAAAAGTGGATTTTAGCTTCAGTCATTATCTTGGAGGTCTTCTACCTCGATTAATTCTGCTTCCTGCTTTCGAAGAGCAAAAGTAGATAACCCAATACGAATCATCATCGGATCCCCACCGAAGAAATTTTTTCTAAGAACGGTGACCTTTTCCCCAGGAATAAAACCAATTTCTGCCAATTGATGCTCTATCTCTGGCATCAAAATAAGGGGATTTACCTTTTTTACTCTTTGGGTGACGTTAATTGAAAGCTGGTCTAATCTCATTTAAAAAAGTACGATTTATGACAATCAATTTATTATAAACGAGAATCGTTATCATTTGCATTAATAGATGATCTAAAATTCCAAGTCTGTTTGTCCTTTTGAATGATAGAAAGTTTGGTTTTGAAGCGCAATCGAAATTTGCCTTGATCCAGGTTCAATGGTAATTTCATCACCAGCTTGAAAAGCTCCTGCTTTTATCACCCGTAAGTACCAACCTGAGAATCCAGATTGAGCCATGATCTTGGCAGCAGCTTTAAAGTTCATTTTTATATTTAATTTAAAACATGGCTCTCTAAAATCTGTTACCTGAAGGATCGTTTGACCAACATGCCATTTATCGCCGATATAGACTTCTTGTTCCAACAAGCCGCTAACGGTAAGATTTTCTCCAAAGTAGCCATGTTCAAGTTCATGATGAGGATCAAAATGATTTTGCCTGACTAAACAATCTTTCCAAAATGCATAATGTTCAATTGCGTAGGCATAGACGGCTTTTTCTATACCGCCATGAACTTGAAGATTGGATTGCTCATCACCCTTAATTCCAAGTTGACCAATTTGTATTTCAATTGCATTATCTTTACTACTTATTGGTAATTTGCGAATAGCAGAATAAGTTATAGGGCTCCCATCTTGGAGAGCCTGAGTTATCGGCTGAACTTTACCAACTGAAATTGAACATATTTGTGGCATATTCTTACAATCATAAAAAATTAATTAACGTGGAGACATTATTATGAGTTTATCTATAGCTGTAATACAACCTATTTCTTTCGCACCCCCAGATGACTATCAAAACCTTAGCCTAGCCCGGGAATATATAGAAAAGGCATCACGTGATGGTGCAGCATTTGTTGCCTTTCCTGAAACATTCCCAGGTCCCTGGAGAATGCCAGCTCATTACGACCCGATTCCACAAATGATGGAATATGCAGCACAGTTTAATATTCATATTGTTTTTGGAACCATCGAACCAATTGATATTCACGCGCAGACTGCCCATAACATGGTTGTAATGGCTTATCCAGATGGTAAAACCGTAGCTAAATATCGTCGAACGCATCCTAGTGGTCCTTGGATCTACACTGGTGGTCAAGTTTGGGACTTTCAATATACTGCAGCAGATGAGTTTCCGGTATTTGATACAGTTCATGGCAAAGTTGGTTTGATGATGTGTTCAGAGGTTTTTATGCCTGAAATCTCTCGTGGCCTAGCTTTACGAGGAGCTGAAATTTTATTTATGCCCGCTGGTGTTGATAAAAGAAAACTGTGGGCAGCATGGCGCAATTTAATGTGGTCTAGAGCCATCGAAAATCTGGCTGTAGTGGTTACAAGTCAAAACATGTTCTCCCATGAAGATCGTGGCCTTGCAATGGTTGCAGGTCCGGAGGATATCCATTTTGAAAGCTCTAACTCAGGCTACAACGTCGTCGAAATTAATTTGGGACGGATTCGTACTTTACGCGCGGGAAGAGATTCACTAACATCTTCTATTAATTGTGGAGCAAAAGAAGGCATTCTTTCTGAGCAGTGGCAAAGACCAGAGCTGTATGATCAATTCTATCCACGGTCATAAGTATTTTAATTAAATGTTCTTTCTTGAATTTAAGTTATGATTCATTGCCCTGAATAAGAAATTCAGGGCATTTATAACTTTTATTCTTATTCATGATTCAACTTAAAAACATCGTATTACGTCGGGGTGCAAAAGCAGTCCTTCAACAAGCCTCTCTAACCATTAATCCTGGCGAAAATGTGGGCTTAGTTGGTCGCAATGGTGCGGGAAAATCATCTTTATTTGCTTTATTGAATGGAACTCTGCACGAAGATCAAGGTGAGTTTTCTATTCCAAAACAGTGGCGCATGGCACAAGTTGCTCAAAACATGCCTGAAACGGATCAAAATGCAACCGACTTTGTTATCGATGGTGATGTATTACTGTTAACAGCAAAAGAAGCTGTTGAAGAAGCTGAGCTTTCAGGTGATGGTGATGCTATTGCTAACGCCTATATGCACTTATTTGATAGCGGGGCCAATGATGCTCAATCGAGAGCCCAGTCTCTTATTCTTGGTCTTGGGTTCAAGTTAAGCGAACTAAATAATCCCGTGAATAGTTTCTCAGGTGGTTGGCGGATGCGGTTGCAACTGGCTAGGGCCTTAATGTGTCCTTCTGAATTACTGCTTCTTGATGAACCAACCAACCACTTAGATCTTGATGCTTTAGTTTGGTTAGAAGCATGGCTAAAAAAATATCAAGGCACACTATTAGTCATCAGTCATGATCGTGAATTTTTAGATAGTGTTACTCAAGTCACTGTTCATATTGAAAACTGTAATTTGAATCGTTATGGTGGTAATTACAGCTCTTTTGAGGATCAACGGTCCGAGCAGATGGCTTTACAACAAAGCGCTTTTTCAAAGCAACAAGAAAAAATTGCCCATCTGCAAAAATTTATTGCTCGATTTAAAGCAAAGGCTAGTAAAGCAAAACAAGCCCAAAGTCGTGTTAAAGCCCTTGACCGAATGGAAAAGATTGCTCCTTTATTATCGGAGGCTGATTTTACTTTTGAATTTAAGGAGCCTGTTAACTTACCCAACCCCATGCTTGTTTTAAAAAATGTTGAGCTTGGCTACGTGAATACTCAAAATACTGATAACAATGTTGTGATTGTTCGTGATGTTAATCAATCTGTTCTTGCAGGTCAGCGTGTTGGTATTTTAGGCGCCAATGGCCAAGGCAAATCAACCTTAGTGAAAACAATCGCGAGAACTATTCCTGCACTAACCGGAGAAATAACGGAAGGTAGAGGGCTTCAAATTGGCTACTTTGCACAACAAGAATTAGATATTTTGCAAGAGAATGATAATCCTCTCGAACATATGATTAGTTTAGTGAAAAAAGCAACCTTAGAACGAACCTTATCTGGACAAGGTACGAGAGAACAAGATTTACGCTCCTTTTTGGGTATGTTTAATTTCAGTGGAGATATGATTTTTCAAAAAGTAGGTAGTATGAGTGGTGGTGAAAAAGCACGGCTTGTTTTGTGTATGATTGTTTGGCAAAAACCGAATTTACTTCTACTCGATGAACCAACGAATCATCTTGACTTGGCAACTCGTGAAGCCCTATCAATGGCATTAAATGAATTTGAGGGCACTGTCATGTTGGTCAGCCATGATCGAGCTTTATTAAGAGCTGTTTGTGATGAGTTTTGGATGGTTTCTCGCGGCAAAGTGTATCCATTTGAAGGTGACTTAGAGGATTATCAACAATTTTTACTTGATGAAGCCAAGAGGCAGCGTGATGAAGCTAAAAAGTTATCTTCTCAATCTGTACTGAGTCCAGCGACTAACCTTGAATCCCCAATCACTTCCACTGCAACTAAAAAACCTTTTTTATCAACTGAACAAAAAAAGTTAAAAAAACGCCTTGAACAAATAGAGAACCAAATCAGTAAAGAAAATCGTTTGATTTCTGATTTAGAGAGTCAAATTTCTCAATCAACCGAGATGACACAGATTACATTACTTGGTATTGAACTCGCAAATATCCAAAAATCTTTACAAACCAACGAAGAGCAATGGGTATTACTGAGTGAAAAATTTGATTTCATGTCTAACGATCATTGATTTTTTATGTGGCTCTTGGAGGGAATTGGTACCCTCCTCCTAGGCGGCTGGATTAACAAGTAAATTACCTCAACAGTAATTTTAGTGAATGTAGGATTAGTCACCTTACTCAATCTTTAAAGAACTGCATCAAACATGAATTGAATTCAGTGCTTTGAATTTTTCAAAGCACTGAACTGCAAATAACTTTCTACAAGAGTTTTATTTGCTTTTAAGAATTCTATGAGCCAATTCAAATAATTAATGAGCAATATCTAAAAGAACATGGCCAATTTTTTTTCCTGACTCGACTAATTCATGAGCTAAAACAATATCTGTTAAAGCAAATTGTTGCGCAATGTTAAATACTGGCTTGGTTTGATTTAACCATTGACTAATACCAAGAAGCACTTCTTCTCTTTCCTGATCAGAAATACTGTAAACCAAAGTGAATTTAAGTGTAATATTTTTTATCATGAGATTCATGATGGGAATAGGTAAATCAGGCTGACTAACGAATGCATACATCACACTCACACCTCCTGCCTTTAAGATTTGGTGGCAATTCTTGATATTTGTACCAAAATCAACTTCAATAATTCGATCAACTCCGACTTGATTGGTAATTTGCAGAATTTGATCAACAACATTTTGTTGTCGATAATTAATAATCTCATCAGCGCCAGCTGCCCTAGCGGCAACTGCCTTTTCTTCTGAACTAACGCTGGTGATTACTTTTGCACCACCCCATTTTGCAAGTTGAATTGCATAATGTGCAACAACTCCAGCGCCACCGACAATATAGATGGTTTTACCTTGAATAGGGCCATCGGAAAATAAACAGCGATATGCAGTCATCACCGGAATACCTAAACAAGCACCCTGAGCATAACTTAGGTTCTCAGGAAGCAATTGAGCCATCCAGTCTTCAACAATGGTGAACTGGGCTGAAGTGCCATATTGGCGATGATAGGCTGCATTAAACAACCAAACTCGTTGTCCAATTCGTTCCTTTAATACTCCCTCTCCAACTGCTTCAATAATCCCAGAACCATCACTTCCTGGTACTTGAAAGGTTGCTGTCAATGGTCTTGACCCCAGCCTCATTTTATAATCCGAAGGATTAACGCCCGAGTTAAACAACCTGACTAGAACCTGGCCTTTTGTAAGTTGAGGAATCTGTATTTCTTCTACTTGTAAAACTTCTCGAGCACTTCCAAATTTAGAATAAAAACCAGCTAACATATTACCCTTTCAACATCCATAAATCAGGATGAATAATTATTTTGATAACACTAGAAATGTAATTCATTTATAAGGTGGGTAATAGATAGTCTTTAAACTGCTCTCGTAACTTCATTTTTTGCATTTTACCTGTTGCTGTCAAAGGAATTTTATCGACAAAAACTATATCGTCAGGAATCCACCATTGAGCAATTTTACCTTCAAAGAATTTTAAAATATCGTTTTTTAACTCCTCCTCTGATATCGTTAATTCAGATTTTTTTTCCACAATCAACAATGGGCGTTCACCCCACTTTGAATGTGCGACTGCGATACATGCAGCCATAGTTACCAATGGATGTCCAGCCGCTATATTTTCAAGATCAATTGATGAAATCCATTCTCCACCCGATTTAATAACATCTTTACTTCGATCCGTAATTTGCATGTGTCCATCAGAATCGATATTGGCAACATCACCCGTAGGAAACCAACCATCTTTTAAAGCAGATTCATTTACCTTAAAGTACTGATTAATAACCCAAGGACCTTTCACATTTAGATCGCCAAAAGCTTTACCATCATGTGGTAGTTTATTCAAATCACCATCAACGATTTTCATATCGACCCCAAAAATAACACGCCCTTGTTTTTGATGAATCAACTCTAGCGCTTCTTTAGTTTTGCAATTGTCTGAGGATTTTGGTTTCGCAACGGTGCCTAATGGTGATAATTCAGTCATTCCCCATGCGTGAATTACTTCTACACCTAAGTCTTGAAAAGTTTTCATCATTGCCGGCGGACACGCTGAGCCCCCAATGACCACCCGTTTAAAGTGATTAAATTTCAAGTGATTATTTTTAATATACTGAATTACACCCGCCCAAACCGTCGGCACACCAGCAGAAAATGTAACTTTCTCTGACTCCAGCAAATCGTAAATTGACTTCCCATCTAACTTTTCCCCAGGTAAAACCAAATTTGCACCAACTAGTAAACTTGAGTAAGGAATACCCCAGGCATTGACATGAAACATTGGGACAATAGGAAGAATCACATCCATTGCCGAAAGGCATAAAGAATCTGGCAGGGCGCTTGCATAAGAATGCAATATTGTTGAACGATGACTATATAAAGCCCCCTTGGGATTACCCGTCGTCCCTGATGTATAGCACAAACTAGACGCACATCTTTCATCAAAACTTGGCCACTCATATACTCCTGACGAATTGGCAATAAAGGTTTCGTAATTTTCTATATTTTCAACACTTGTTGCCTGTAGATTTTCATCTATTAAACAAATCCATTTTTTAACAAGCGGGCATAAAGGCTTCAAGTGTTCCACAAGAGTTCGGAAACTTAGGTCAAAGAAAATAATCTCGTCCTCTGCATGTTGAATAATATATGCTATTTGCTCTGGAAACAAACGGGGATTAATCGTGTGGCAAACTAATCCGCTACCTGATACTCCATAGTAAATTTCAAGATGACGATAACCATTCCAAGCCAAGGTCCCGATCCGAGATCCCATTTTTAAACCAAGGTATTCGAGCGCTTGTGCAAGTTTTTTTGATCTTATATGAAGTTCAGAAATGGTGTATCTATGAATATCACCCTCTACTCTTTTTGAGACAATCTCCATCTTGGCATGATGACGTGAAGCAGAATCCAAAATATTGGAAATGAGTAATGGGCTATCCATCATTTGGCCAAAAAGTTGATTTGTCATAAGTTACCTTTTTAATAATTTACACTCTAGTCTTCTTAGAATGTATAGCAAGCAGCGATCTTTTTTTAATCTATCAAGAAAAAATAATTACCTAAGATTTCAATTAGCTTAGATTAAATGAACGTTATCAAATATAAAGCTATCTTTCCTATACTTTCTAGAAGAGCTCCATAGCACAACTAACATCGGAGATCCCTATCAAAAAATAGCAACTATTCGCTTGCAAATCAATATATGTTCACATTAATATCCTATCGCTATACCTTCTCGTCGCCCATCCACTCCGCCCCATAAACCATCACGATTAATAAATATCCCCTGCGTCCCGCTATTCATCTCACGAATTAACAATGGGTGGCCTCTCAATTGAAGTTTTTGAGAAAATTTTTCAACTGAACTTCCTTTTTCTAGCTCAGTTTCTTGATTACGACTTCCAACATTGGGGTAATCAATCGCTTGCTGAATGTTAAGATTTCTATCAAGAACGGCGGTAATAGTTTTTGCTACGTAGTTAATGATTGAAGGGCCCCCTGCAGAGCCAAGTGCCATAACCAATCGCTGTTGTTCATCAAAAATGAAAGTGGGAGACATTGAACTTCTGGGTCTTTTAATGGGTTCTATTCTGTTTGCTATCAATTGTTGATTTTCTTTTGCCATAAAAGAAAAATCAGTCATTTCATTATTTAAGAAAAATCCATTTGTCATTATTCTCGAACCAAATGCAGAGGCCACACTAATCGTCATACTTACTGCCTGTCCATTTTTATCCACAATACTAATGTGACTAGTTGCGGGTAGTTCGGAGATTGAATCACTACCTAATTGAACTAGTGAATTATTAAAATTTCCAGGTTTTGCCTTAGTCATACTTTTTTTTATGTTTATCAGATGACTACGATCTTTGGTATATTTTTGCTCAATCAAAGAATCAATCGGAATATCTATAAAATCAGGATCTGCTATATATCGATCTCGATCAGCATATGCTAATCTTCCGGCTTCTGATAAATAATGTAAATAATCTATCTCCTCCAACTGACTCAATGGGAAATTTTGTAATATGCCCAACATCGAAATTAAGGTAGTTCCTCCTGAAGACGGTGGTGCCATGCCGCAAATCTTCCAACTTCTGTAGGGGCCACAAACTACTTTTCTTTCATATGCTTGATATTGTTTTAGATCATCTTCATTTAAGCCCCCAGGAGTTTGATGGTGTCTAACTACCTGAGTAATATTTTTTGCAATTTCACCTTCATAGAATTTTTCAACCCCATGGATTGATACCTCTTCTAATATTTTTGCCAACTCAAGGTTTTTTAGAAGATATCCTTTTGGATGTGGCTCTAGGTTCTTATCAAAAAAATATCTACTAGCATTTTTGTTTTTTAGTAAAAATGGATCTCTGACTATTAAATTGTGCAATCGTGGAGAAATAATAAATCCATCTTTAGCTAGCTGAATGGTTGGATGAAATAGTTTCTTCCATTCTAAAATTCCGTATTTTTGATGAAATAGTGCGAGACCTTTTAAAAGACCTGGAACTCCTACGGATGTTCCTAAATAGACAGCTTCGCTATAATTCAAAGGATTATTGCTATTGTCTAGAAATTGATTTTCTTTGGTTGTATTTGAGGATGTTTCTCTAGCGTCAATTGAGGTTAAGATACTTTCTTTTGGATTAAAGTAAAGAATAAATCCACCCCCTCCAATGCCCCCAGACTGCGGTTCTACAAGGGTAACCATCAACGCAGTTGCTACCGCTGCATCAGCGGCATTACCCCCTTGTGCCAAAATCATATGGCCAGCTTCGCTAATGTAAGGGTTTGCACTAACAACCATCTGTTGACGTCCAAATACTATTTTTTTATTCGTGAATTCTGAACTTGGTTCAGGTGACAACTCTGTGATTGACTGTGCAAATGGATTCAGATAGTACAAAATTAAGCTGATGAGCACTAACAATTTGAATCCTATATTCACAAAAAGCAAGCTCCTCATTTTCGCACTAATTAATTTTAAATATTCACCCTCCATACTAATACAACTAAGCATGCTTTTTTTGATCTCTCATCATAGAAACCTGGTTTTGCTTTGATTTTAAAAACTCCTTTAAGTAAACTAGTTCAAAATATAATAATTTCTTTCTATCTGCCCCAGATAGTATTTAATAAAATTGTAGCTATTGCATATATGTCTCTAGACCAATGAAATTTATAATTTCTTTATTTTCTAAACTGATTTAAGAAATATTCAATTATTGGTAAAAAAATACCCTCACAAAGAGGGTAAAAAGTGCAGAAGAGGAAAAATTAAATCAATCAATAACTGACGCAATTGCTGCGGTGGCCGCGCTCGCCCAAAGAGCTGGAATACCCCATCGCTTTAGCAGAGGAAGTGACTTCCCAGTAACAACTTCAACCGGCATATCGCAAATTTCTAATAACTTAGCAGTCGTAGAATTCTCAAATAATCTACTCAATATGTTTTTCTTTGCGGTTCCAATCACAATACGACTGCAGCTCAAACGTTTTGCTTCATCATACAAAGCAACGCCCTTATCACCACTAACAAAGCTAAAAGAAAAGCTAACACCTGTCTTTTCAAGAAACTGAGTGGCAGACTTTGCAGCAGATTTAGCACGCTCAGTTTGCCATTCAAGAATCGTTTGCTTACTTAAAAACTTGCCGATATGTCGATAAACCTTTGGCTGCACGTTACAGATATGAAAATGAGTTTGTGATTCTTTACCGTAGGTAATAACCGCATGCTTCAGCGCCAAAAGGGTATTTCTTGAATCATTAACTGGAATGAGAACTCTATTCATCACTTCATCTCCTTTAATATTTGACTGTTTTTCAAACGCCACTTCAGGTATATCGGGAACGACTTCGGATGATGTAATAACATCTCCAGACGCCAATTTGTTTTTGATAAATCCCGCTAATAAAACACCAAGAATTACCAATATTTGTAATGCATATTCAAAAAGAGTGTTTTGAAATAATGGCCATTCTTGAACCATTGGTTCCGCAATGATCATCTTTGCTGCAGTCCAAGCCAGTACACCTGCGCCAATGTAAATAATGGAAGGGTAACGTTCTAATAATTTCAAAATTTGGGTTGAACCCCATATCACTATAGGAATACTGATTAGTAGGCCCAGTACCACTAAGGCGTAACTTCCATGAGAAGCTCCTGCTACAGCCAAAACGTTATCCAAGCCCATTACAGCATCGGCAATGACAATCGTCTTCATTGCGCCCCAAAAACTGGTTGCTGCATGATCATGCTCTCCATCTTCATCTTTAGCTTGATGTAATAATTTGTACGCAATCCACACCAGCAGTAAACCACCAAGAAGCATTAAACCCGGGATCTGCAATAGGTATACGACCGCAAGAGTCATTGCGCTTCTTACTGCAATTGCACCTACAGCTCCCCAAATAATTGCTCTTTTTTGCAAATGAGGCGGCAATTTTCTTGCAGCCATAGCTATTACGATAGCGTTATCACCAGCCAAAACTAGATCAATCACAATAATGGCCAACAAGGCAGAAAAAAACTCAGGGCTAAATAATTCCAATTGAATAACCTTTTCAAATATTGAATTAACAAATATCATAGTTAATTATTTGTTTAATTTAGACGTATTTGCACTTAACTTAAAGCAGGTATCTATTGATTATGATTTCGCTAAAAACTGACAATGAGTAATTCCTACAACTACCGTCACCTATACTACTTTTGGGTTGTAGCTAAAGAAGGTAGTATGTCCAAAGCTGCAGAGCGCCTTAATATAGCGACGCAAACGATAAGTGCTCAAGTCCATGAGTTAGAAAAATCTCTTGGATACTTACTATTTAAACCTGCTGGGCGAGGTATTATCCTCACAGACTTTGGTTCGGTAGCACTCGAAATTGCCGATCAAATTTTCTCGATTGGCGAGAAGCTACCTGAAGTCCTAAGAGATGCCGCTAAATCCCCTAAAATAAAAATTATTGTTGGCATCTCTGATAGCTTACCTAAGTTTGTTGCTAGGCAGTTATTAGAGCCAGTTCTAAAAAACAAAGATGTCCATCTGATCGCACATGAAGGGGAGTTTGATAAACTCTTAGCAGACTTAGTACTTCATCGTATAGATATTATTTTGGCAGACCGTCCCGCTAACAATAACAAGAATATCAACGTTTTCAGCGAAATGCTTAGCAAAACCTCCATTGCTTGGTACAGCCCAAAGCAATTTTTAAAAATTGCTAAAAATAATTTTCCTGACTGTCTTAGTGAACTACCTATTCTGCTGCCGACAGTGCATTCCACTGTTCGCTTATTAATGGATCAGTGGTTTACAAAACTCAGTTTAACGCCCAATATTATTGGGGAATTTCAGGATAGTGCCCTCCTAAAGACCTTTGCTGCAAGCGGCATGGGAGTATTTCCAGCCGGAAAACTCATTGAGAAAGATCTCAAGGAAACTTATGGAATAGAATTAATAGGTAATTGCGATGAAATTTATGAGCACTTTTATGCCATTCGATCGGAAAAGAAAATTCAACATCCACTAGTTCAAGCAATTATTGAACAATAATTTTTACTATTATTCCAAAAGAGATTGGGGTAAGAAAGTATCGTCGTTATCCCTTAAAATTAATTCATGATAAATTTTCTTGATCCAGCAATTTTGTTTTTTATCTTTGGAGTATTTGCAGGTACCGTTAAATCTAATTTAGAAATTCCTCCCCAAATCTCAAGATTTTTATCTCTGTATTTATTGATGGCTCTTGGTTTAAAAGGTGGTTTTGCACTTCACAAATCTGGCTTTACAAACGAAATTGGACTCTCTCTTGGTTTAGCCGTTTCCCTTGCAATTATTATCCCTATCATCGGCTACTGGCTATTAAGGAGAAGTTTAAACGCGTTTGATGCCGCAGCTATTTCTGCCACCTATGGATCAGTGAGTGCCGTTACCTTCATTACAGCTACTCAATATTTAGATCAATTTAATATTGAGTATGGTGGCTATATGGCCGCAGCAATGGCGCTCATGGAATCGCCCGCAATTATTTTAGCCATAGTTTTAGCAAATAAAGCGCGTGCTTCTGTGTCCTTTGATGCAAAAAACAAACATTTACAAACCAGTATCCCCAATATCTTGCATGAATCTTTTACGGATGGCGCCCAACTCTTACTTCTTGGATCGATGATCGTTGGTTTAGTTAGTGGCGACGCTGGTCAAACGTTAATGGCGCCATTTTCAATAGATCTTTTCAAAGGCATGCTAGCTTTTTTCTTATTAGACATGGGCCTCATGGCTTCTAGAAATTTTTCAGGCCTCAAAGGCAAGCCTAAAATTACTCTCATTTATGCAATCGGCTCCCCTATATTTCATGCTCTCTTAGCTTTAGGACTTTGTAAGTTAATTGGTTTACCGCTTGGAAACACGATCTTACTGATGGTACTAGCGTCTAGCGCTTCTTATATTGCTGTACCAGCAGTACTCCGACATGCGATGCCTGAAGTTAGTCCAGCCTTATATATGGGAATGTCTTTGGGCATCACCTTCCCATTAAATATCATTTTAGGTATTCCTATCTATAGCGCAATAGCCAAATTTTATAATTGATATCTTCCCTGAACTAGTGTAAATTTAGCGCCATTTATTGTGCAGTGTAGGCACCGTCTACAGCAATACTCTGACCAGTCAAATACTTTGCTTTATCAGAAGCCAAAAATAAGATAGTTTGAGCAATTTCTTCTGGTTGCCCCCCGCGCTTTGCAGGCGTCATACTTAACATTTTTTCTTTAGTATCTTCACTGTCGCTTGTAAAGCGCTTTAACATCTCTGTTTCAACCGGCCCTGGGGCTACTGCATTGACGCGAACTCCAACAGTTGCTAATTCTAATGCAGCTGTCTTTGTTAATCCTTCAACAGCAAATTTGCTAGCCACATAGACCGATGCGCCTGCCATACCAACTTTTCCTGCAATACTAGATAAATTAATAATTGAACCACTACCTTGTTTTTGCATTACAGCTATTTCATACTTTAAGCACAGGAGAACACCTAATACATTTGTGTTGAATGTTGTATGGAAGTTTTCTACAGTTTGTTCAGTAATTGGTCCAAGGGTACCTTCTGTTCCAGCGTTATTGACAGCGACATCTAATTTTCCAAAACGATTGACTGTATATTTGACTAAATTTTCAACTTGTTTTTCATCTGTAACATCAGCCAATAAGAATTCTGCCTCTACACCTTTTGCAACTAATTCATTTAATAAATTTTTTCCAAGATCTTCTTTTCTTCCTGAAATGACAAGATTGTATCCAGCATTTGCGAATGCAATCGCAGTTGCTTTTCCAATTCCAGTTAATGCGCCAGTAATTAAAGCTGTTTTTTTATTCATTTTATTCCTGTAATTTTTCAACACAGCGTTGATTCAATTTTTGAATATTAAGTTATTGGCATAAAAAATGAATGTGCGTTAGGAAACGTAGTTTTTAGATTTGAGGGTATAGAGTCGGTCTTTTATCAAGTCAACTTTGACTTTGATGACAAACTTCTTAAATATCTCACTGAAGAAACTATACTAAGATAAAACTAGATGCCCTATTAAAAGACAAAAAAGAATTAAAAAAGGTTTTAACCTATCATGTCGTATCCGGAAAATTGATTGGGCCTAAAGTTAAGCCCGGCATGGTTAAAACTTTAGAAGGCAATTCTTTAACAGTAACATCGATCAATTGTGTTGTTAAAGTCGATAAAGCTAATTTAACCAAAACAGATATTTTGGCTGATAATGGTCTTATTCATATTATCGATACTGTTGTTATGCCGAAAAAATAATTTACGGCATTTATTTTTAAAATCACTTTGGCGCTTATGCGCCTTTTTTTATTTGAATTTAGAGTTCATCTTGCAGTTTTAGATTGAAGTGGTTGAAAAAACGAACCTGTGAATGCTATAAAGCAATTAATACGAAATACTCTTGAATACTTCCAAATAAGCAGGATGTTTAGTCTGTTAGTGGGCATTCGAGAAATAAATCTACCTTAGGACGGCCAAATATTGATTAATATAGCTATAGTTTTATTTAGGAGTAAAGTAGGAGTTCAATTAAGGTCTCCAAATGAAACTATTTCTCTGTCTTACCTTTCTAATAATGATTCATGGATGTGCAATTGTTGCTGTTCCGTTATAGATAGGTTGTATTTTTTAAATTCAGTTTCAAATCTGTGTTGAAATCAATACGGTTGTTCATGTACTTAATAAGACTACCAGTTGTAATTCTTTTGATAGCTGTCCAAAAACCGAATTCAAGCTAAATGATTAAAAAATAACCCAAGTTTAGTTGCCTTAAATTCAAAGAATAAATGTAATTTTTTTACCCTTGCCAGACAAAGAATACTCTATTTAATTCCTAACAAAGTTTTAAACTTGCCACAATTTATAAAGCAAGATTCACTGAAATCATAAATTATTTTAATGTCCTCTTCAAAACAGCATGTATCAATTGAAGCGATTCCTTTCTTCAAAAATTTACCCATCTCTGACTTAATAGCAATTCTTAAAATTACATCGTCTAGACATTTAGAAGAGGATGAAAAACTTTTCAGCGAGAAAGATGAGCCCGATGGACTTTATATTCTCCTTTCTGGGAAACTTCAAGTGTATATATTTAGCGGATTTGTTGGTAGCAAACCTAAGGTTCTTGCAAAAATCAATCCTGGTCAATACGTTGGTGAAATGGGTCTAATCGATAGGAAACCACGCTCAGCTTCAGTTCGTGCACTTGTCAAAAGCGAGTTAATATTTTTGCCTTCAGTTGGCTTTGCTGTTCTATTAGGAAGCAATAGAAAGATCGCACAAGGAGTAATAGATACCCTTGAAGAACTCACGAATCCCAATATTGCGGCTCTAAAAGACGCACACACTAACAATGAAGTGAGGTTGAAGCTTGAGCCTAGCTTAGAAAATATGCAAAAACTTTGTGGAATCCTCAGGGCTCAAAATATGAAAACCTCCATTAAATCAAGGTAATCACTGTAGTATTTGGCTCATATTTTAAGTTAGAACATAAATATCTTTGAACTGAAAATAAAAAACTTTTAATCTGCTTTTGTAAGTAGAATAGGGCAGCTTCTGTATGGTTCCAAAAATAATAAGTAATTTAACGTCGTTTTTACATTTAGGAACCCTGTGGATCAAAAAATTATTTCGGGTGTTGAGCCTGTTTCAAAAGAAATCGTTCTTGAAGTAAGGCGCGAAGAGGCTGTCTTAAAAGCTGGGGCTTTACAAAATGCTATTTTAAATAGCGCAAATTTTTCCAGTATTGCAACTGATGCTAAAGGCGTCATTCAAATTTTCAACGTTGGTGCAGAACGCATGTTGGGGTTTACTGCGGGAGAAGTAATCAACAAAATTACTCCGGCAGAGATTTCTGATCCTCAGGAAGTGATTGCGCGAGCGAAAGCATTAAGTCTAGAACTTAAAACCACTATCGCACCCGGTTTTGAAGCTTTAGTTTTCAAAGCCTCGAGAGGTATTGAAGACATTTATGAGTTAACCTATATTCGTAAAGATGGCAGTCGTTTCCCAGCTGTGGTTTCAGTTACAGCTTTACGTGATGCTGACAACGTTATTATTGGTTACCTGCTCATCGGGACAGATAACACGGCTCGCAAACAGGTTGAGGCCGAACAGAAAAAACTTGATCAACGTCTTCGGGATCAACAGTTCTATACGCGTTCCCTTATTGAATCTAACATTGATGCATTAATAACAACTGATCCTTCAGGCATAATCACTGACGTGAACAAACAGATGGAGGCTTTAACTGGATCCACTCGTGATGAATTAATTGGCGCGCCATTCAAAATTTACTTTACGGATCCAGATAGGGCTGAAGCTGGAATAATGCTTGTGCTTAGCGAAAAGAAAGTTACCAATTATGAATTAACGGCTTGTGCGCGTGATGGAAAAATGACGGATGTCTCCTACAACGCCACAACCTTTTATGACCGAGATAGGACTCTGCAAGGGGTTTTTGCTGCCGCCCGAGATGTGACAGAACGTAAACGTTTTGAACAAGCCTTACAAGAAACGAACGTTGAACTGGAAAGTGCTAAATTAACGGCTGAAAAAGCAAATAAAGCCAAATCAGATTTTTTGTCTGGAATGAGCCATGAATTACGCTCTCCATTAAATGCAATATTGGGTTTTGCACAATTGATGGAATCTGCTTCTCCACTACCCACTAACTTCCAAAAAGAAAGTATTGAACAGATTCTTAAGGCTGGCTGGCATCTACTCAATTTAATTAACGAAATTCTTGATCTTGCGGTGATTGAATCGGGTAAAGTTTTTTTATCATTAGAACCTGTTTCACTTGAAGATGTTTTATCCGAATGTCAGGCAATGATGGAGGCACAAGCGCTTCAACATGGAATTCGATTAACCTTTCCCCTTTTTGATAAGCCACGTTTTGTTTGGGCTGATCAAACACGTTTGAAACAAATTATTATTAATCTTCTTTCAAATGCTATTAAATACAATAAAGAAAACGGAAGTGTCATTGTTGAATGTGTAGAACTTGATAATGATCGATTGCGCATTAGTTTTAGTGATACCGGTGAAGGCTTAGTACCAGAAAAATTATCACAACTTTTTCAACCTTTTAATAGACTTGGTCAAGAGGCTAATGGTGTCGCTGGAACAGGAATAGGTCTTGTCGTCACAAAACAACTAGCTGAATTAATGGAGGGTCGTCTTGGAGTAGAAAGTACAATTGGTGTTGGTAGTATTTTTTGGGTAGAGTTAAAACGCACTCCTGCTCCTGATCTTATTGTTGGGAAGGCTGAGTTAGTCGCCACGTTTCCTCCACAACCCACCATTGGCAAAACCCAACATACCCTTCTTTATATTGAAGATAATCCTGCAAATATGAAGTTAGTAGAACAACTCATTGGCCTTCGCTCCGATATCGAGTTGTTTACTGCAATAAATGGTACTTTAGGCATCGAGTTATCTCGCTCCATTCAACCAGATGTAATTCTTATGGATATCAACCTACCAGGAATTAATGGTTTAGAAGCTCTTAAAATTCTTCGGGACGATCCTTCAACTGCGCACATTCCAGTTGTCGCTATAAGTGCAAATGCTATGCTTAGAGATATCGATTTAGGCATTGAAGCTGGATTCTTTAGGTACCTTACTAAGCCTATCAAAGTTAAAGAATTCATGGAAACATTAAATGTAGCTTTAGAGTTTGTTCAAACAAATAAGTGTTGAACGAACTGGATATCTTACAAGCAAATCTACTGATAGTAGATGATCAGTCTGCAAACGTCCTACTACTCGAAAAAATTCTCCGTAACGCAGGCTATACCTCAATAACTTCTACACAAAATCCTCAGGAAGTTTGTCATTTGCATCATCAAAATAACTATGATTTGATACTATTAGACCTACACATGCCAATTATGGATGGGTTTAAAGTTCTTGAAGATCTTAAGAAAATTGAAACTGGTGGGTACCTTCCTGTACTTGTCATCACAGCTCAGCCAGATGAGAAGCTTCGTGCCCTTAAGTCCGGAGCAAGAGATTTTATTAGTAAACCGTTTAATATCGCAGAAGTTTTAGTTCGTGTTCAAAACCTTCTAGAAGTTCGCTTACTCACCATACAAACCAAGAAATTATTCGAAAAAGTTGTCGCGGAACAAAAATTATCGGAGCGTTTGTTGAGTAATGTTTTGCCCGAAGTAATTGTAAAACGATTAAAGGAACAACCTGAATTTAAAGTTGATAATTTTTCAAAAGTAATTGTGGATACTTTCCCTGAAGTAACCGTTTTATTTGTAGATATTGTAGGATTTACAAAATTTACAGAAACTGTATCTCCGAAAATAATGATTGAAGTTCTTAATGATATTTTTACAAAATTTGACAATATTACTGATCATCGAGGACTTGAAAAAATTAAAACTATTGGGGATTCCTATATGGCAGCAGCCGGTTTGCCCACCCCAATGCATCATCATGCAGAACAAGCTGCTCATGCAGCATTTGATATGTTAGAAGTCATGGAACAAATCAATAGAGAGAATAACTATAAGTTCATGATTAGGATTGGTATGAGTAGTGGTTCTGTTGTAGCAGGAGTGATTGGAACGCGTAAGTTTTTATATGACATTTGGGGCGACGTTGTGAATACTGCAAGTCGAATGGAGTCTCAAGGCCAACCAGGAATGATACAGATCAGTGAGTCTACCCAACAAAGACTTGGGAAATTTTTTACTACAGAGAATCAAGGATGCAAAGATATTTTAGGTAAAGGCACTATCAATACTTGGTTTCTCAAAGAACGTCAAAAAAATTAGGCGCTTAACCAGTCTTTAAAATAAATCCTCAAATAAAACACATGTTAAAAATAATTCTCTACTTACTAATTTTTACATCCTTCGATAGTTTCGCTGTTTCCTTAGTTAAGGTTATAGAAAATGACATGATGACCATATTTGTTGACACCGACTCAATTAGAAAATCTGAAAATAATTTGACATTTAGTGAGCTTCTTGACCTCAAAGTGGTTCACAAGAGTAGTAGAAATATAGAATTTCAATCCTATGCAATTGAAGTAACTATTAATTGTGCGACTACGTATCAAAAAGTACACCATATAATTATGTACACGTCGAATATGGGTAAAGGTAAAGAAATAGCTAGGGGAAGATTTCCAAATCCTCCAAGAATTCTTTTAAAAGACGCGGTTAACTTTAAAACAATGGAATATGTATGTTCACGCCATAAATAATTTACATGAATTTTGTTTATCTTCTATCCATGTAACTTTTTAATAAATTTCTAATTATAGAAAAATCAGTATTTAAACCTTAAGCATTTGACTTTAGAAACATGCTTTTAAACGAAGTTTGATCACGAGGGTATTTTGAGCATTATCTAACATCGGTGCATCCCATAAACCAATGCTTTACCTACTAAAAATTAATGAATCAAACCCAAAACCTTGATAAATCAACCTTCTCTGATTGGGATTCTCTTGATGAAACCCGGGACTAGACCAACTGCCCCAAATAGCTATATAATCATAAGTTCGGCGAATTAGCTCAGTTGGTTAGAGCGACGGAATCATAATCCGCAGGTCCGGGGTTCGAGTCCCTGATTCGCCACCAAAATTAAAGGGTTAGCGTATTTTTGCCTAACCCTTTTTCTATACATGTTCGCCATACATTAAAAAATAGCGCGACATCTATTTAATTAACGATTAAAGATTTGTCCTTCTATCCACGCATCGATTCATTTTTCCCAATATTCATAGATTTGTATTAGACTAGTAAATAACTAAATACGGGAATATTCATGAGAAAAATGCCAGCGAATCTCAATACACAATTTACTTTTTGTGCTGCATTATTTTTATCTCTTCCGGGATGTCAAATATTTCAAGACTCACCTACTGCTACTTCAGTCATTCAATCTAAATCAGGTTCCAATTTAAATGGTTCAGTCAATTTTTCTCAGTCAGGAAAACAAGTTGTTGTTACCGGAACATTTTCTGGCTTAAAACCTAATTCTGAACATGGTATTCATATTCATGAGAAAGGTGACTGCTCAGGTTCTGATGCAATGAGTGCTCTTGGTCATTACAACCCAACGAATACCTCACACGGTAGTGTGCACAGCACTACTCATCATGCTGGTGATATGCCAAATATTAAAAGTGATGCCAGCGGCAACGCCAATTACCGTGTAACACTTACAGATTTTTCACTTGTTGGGGATCAAAGCATCATTGGACGAGCTGTCGTTGTTCATCGCGATCCCGATGATTATAAATCTCAACCTGCTGGCAACTCCGGCCCAAGAATTGGTTGTGGCTTAATTCGTTAAACTTAGTAACTTACTTTTTTAATCATTAAGCTTAAGGCCCCTTATAGTATTAAACGTGTTGGTAAGGCCGTTTTCTCTAACTATTTTTAATCATTGAGTTTTTATGTTGCCTCTTACCTATGGCTTTTTATTTCAATAAACATTTTCCCTGAGGTGGGTTAATGGCATAGTTTATATTAGTCACGGTATTGGTAATTGAACTTCTAACTTCAATTGACGCCTTTATCTTAGCTAAAGGAAAACGCTCAAGATCAGATGCAGATGGATTTAACATCACCATGCCACAATCGTTTGCATTTTTTTCAGAGATCCAGGGAGTTATTACAGAATCTGCTTGGGTATATACATATGTCTTATCCGGTGAAAAAAAGCTTACAACCCCGGCCTCCCACTCACCTCCAGAAACAATCTTGAATGCTTGATCTGGATAGAGTGCGTGCCATTTTTCATAAATGGCTTGCGATAATTCTGGTGCGGGATAATTTCCCCGAGCAGATTGGTTAGGATTAATTTTATCTTTATTAAGATATGCCAAGCCGAATAGAATCTGTAATATAACAAAAAGAATAAAGGCTTTCTTGTTATAAAGATAAGCAAAACGCCCTTTTAACAACATTGCAAAAACGATTGTAATCATTGGAAGCATGGGTATCGCCCAACGATGATACAAGGGCACAAATAAACCTAAAAAAATAGTGGTTAAAACTGGCCCAGCCCCCAAAATCCAAATAAAAATTTGATCATTTTTAGTGACCTTACTTTCAATCAATTTTTTTCGCATCAGAAACAAACATGCCAAAAGTAAACATAAGTGCGCCAATAAAATATTGCCGATGTAGTCAGCTAAATCTATCAAGCGATTCGTGTTTTTCATCTCATCAAAGCGTTCATTGACATAACGAAATGGCATAAAATCATTTTGTGTAAGCCAGTATAAATGGGGTGAAAACACAACTAAAAAAGCAATACTCGCAATACATAATTGCGTCATATTGAAATGTTTTCGCCAATGCGGTGACAGCATCAAAAGCACAATAGTACTTGGCATAATAAATGCAGCCGTATATTTTGATAAGGCATTTAAGCCCATTACCACCCCTAAGATAAGAGCCCATTTTTTACTTCCTGTATCAAGGCAAATCACCAAGCAGACAAGGCTAAGTCCCCAAAAAGGCATTTGAATTTGATTGTGATTAAAGTCTGTAGACCAAAGGTTGCAATAAATGGTTAGGGCATATAAAAATACTGCTACTGTCGCTTCTTTTTCAGATAAAAAGCGATTAGCTAGCCAAGTTACGCAATAATAGCTTGCACTAATGGCCATGCTTGCACATAAAAATAATGAAAGCATATTTTTTCCAACAAGCATCTGTACGATACTCACAATCCAAGCTGGCATTGGGGGGTGTTTATAAAATCCCCATTGAAAACTAAGACTCCAACTATACATTTCTGTAGCATCTAATGGAGGGGCGTGGTGCGCCAGCATCGGTACTAGTGTCCAAAAGAACATTTGAAAGACCATCAAGCCAATAATGAATCTAAGAAGATTTTTAGGCATGTTGTAATAAGAAACTTTTAGAATAGAAATAGTTATTCATTATCGACTATTTTACTGCTGATAATTAATAAGCTGTCATAATCATTTTTCAACTTACGAGAACTTTGAATGAACCCAACTCATATTGAAATCATTGCTTCAGCTTTATTTGCAATCGCTATTTTGCATACGTTTATGGTTTCTTCCTTTGAAAAACTTTCCCACTCTTATCCAAAGCATGCGGGACTTTTTCACCTTCTTGCTGAAGTTGAAGTGGTTTTTGGTTTTTGGGCCTTAGTACTTGTGATGATTATTGCTACTCTAGACAATACAAAGGAGGCGGTATCTTTCGTCAATAATCAAAATTATGTTGAGCCTCTATTTGTTTTTGCTGTCATGGTTGTTGCAGCATCTAAGCCGATTTTAAATTTAGCAAATTTGGCAATTAACCTTTTGTCTGACTTTGTTTCACGAATCACCCCCATACCAAAAAATACAGTGATATTTTTTATTAGTCTTTCCCTTGTTCCTCTGATGGGATCGCTTATTACTGAACCTGCGGCAATGACAATTGCTGCTATTTTATTAAGAGATCGTTTCTATAAAATAGGGTTGCCACTTAAATTACAGTACGCCATTATTGGCGTCCTATTTGTCAATATATCCATTGGTGGAACCCTCACCAATTTTGCTGCTCCTCCAGTTCTCATGGTTGCTAGCGCTTGGGAGTGGACAACACCTTTCATGTTCACTACGTTTGGAGGTCGAGCAGCTCTAGCAGTATTTATCAACGCTCTCCTGGTTACTGTTATTTTTCATAAACAATTACCAAAAGAGTTTACTGAGCCCCCTCAAGAAAGAATGCCATCCACAGTGATTCTGGTGCATTTATTATTTTTGGCGGGTGTTGTAATATTTGCTCATTATCCTGCTGTATTTTTATGGATCTTCTTGTTTTTTCTGGGATTTACAACTGCTTACTCTCGATATCAAAATCCTCTAATACTAAGAGAAGCTTTATTAGTGGCATTCTTTTTGGCAGGATTGGTAGTTCTTGGTAGTTTACAAAAGTGGTGGCTCGAACCTGTTTTACAGAGCATGACCCCTGTTGTTGCATTTTATGGGACAGTTGGTCTCACTGCCCTCACTGATAATGCCGCAATTACCTATTTAGGCTCTTTAGTAGATGGTACATCAACAGAATTTAGAATCGCGTTGGTTGCAGGGGCTGTTTCAGGCGGTGGTCTTACAGTGATAGCAAATGCACCAAATCCAGCTGGGCTATCTATTTTGCGCGAGCACTTTACGAATCGCGTGGTAAATCCAAGCTATTTACTGGCAGCTGCGATTATTCCAACACTCGTCGCCATTTTTGCCTTTCGATTTATTTGATAATCTCCTTAAGCGTAAAGGCGGAAGTTATATGATCGGATTGATGAATAGTGCATAAAGGCCTCTCGCCTGCTAAAATATGGATTTGCCCCCAGTCTTAACTACTGAGAACGGCTCTTACTATGAAAAAAGTATTTATTAAAACTTTTGGCTGTCAAATGAACGAGTACGACTCGGAAAAGATGGCCGACGTCCTTCAAGCTGCTGATGACTACACTGAAACAAACATCATCGAGGAAGCAGATTTAATTCTACTCAACACGTGTTCTATTCGTGAAAAAGCTCAAGATAAAGTGTTTTCAGATTTAGGGCGATTGCGCGATATGAAAGCTGAAAAACCCGGGCTGCTTATAGGCGTTGGGGGTTGTGTCGCCAGTCAAGAAGGTCAGCAAATCGTTAGTCGAGCCCCTTATGTAGATTTAGTCTTTGGCCCTCAAACCTTGCATCGTTTACCTGCAATGATTTCGGAGCGTCATCGCTCTGGCCGCCCTCAGGTGGACATCACTTTTCCTGAAATAGAAAAATTTGATCATCTGCCACCAGCTCGAAAAACTGGTGGTGCAGCTTTCGTTTCCATTATGGAGGGGTGTTCAAAATACTGCACATATTGTGTTGTCCCTTATACCCGTGGTGAAGAAGTTTCAAGACCTCTCGAAGATGTTCTTATTGAGGTTTCGACATTGGCTCAACAAGGAGTTTGTGAAATTACACTTTTGGGGCAAAATGTAAATGCCTATTTAGGCAAGATTCAGGGTAGTGATGAGTTGGCAGATTTTGCTTTGTTGTTAGAGTATATTTCTGAAATTCCCGGAGTCGAGCGAATTCGTTATACAACGAGTCATCCTAAAGAATTTACACAACGATTAATAGACGCCCACGCTCGCCTACCAAAATTAGTAAACCATCTTCATTTGCCTGTTCAACACGGCTCTGACCGTATTTTGATGGCCATGAAGCGGGGTTACACGGTATTGGAGTACAAAAGCATCATTCGTAAAATGAGAAAAGTAAAACCCAACATTCCTGTATCAAGTGATTTTATTGTTGGATTTCCGGGAGAAACGGATGAGGACTTTAATGAATTGCTTGCATTGGTTGATGAAATCAAATTCGACAACAGTTATTGTTTCATTTTTAGTCCTAGACCAGGAACTCCAGCGGCAAATTTAACAGACACTATTTCAAGAGAAGTGAGTGTCAAGCGTTTACAAATACTTACCTCGCTGATTGATGAGCATATTTTGGCGATTAGCAAAAATATGCTTGGTAATACTGAGCTGGTAATGATTGAAGGCATGGCTCGAGATGGCCTAAAACTTCAGGGACGAACCGAAAATAATCGTGTTGTGAATATTGATTTACCTAAAAATCATCAAGCCCAAAGGCTGATTGGAAAAATGTTGTCTGTACAATTTACCGATGCATTAGCTCATTCACTAAAAGGTGAACTGATTCTGCAAAATAGTGATGCCTTCTCAAATTAAACGTAAAGCTCCATTTCAATTAGGGCTTGATCTGCAGTTTGCCTCAGAAGCTTTAGAGTCGAAATGGTCTGAAATTTTTTCTGCCAAAAAAATTCGTCCTTGGGTAAAGGCCTCCCTTCAACAAGATTCTTTGATTCTCATTCGACTCGTTGGCTTGGCGGAAAGTAAGCGTTTAAATCGTGATTACCGAGAACAAGACCACTCTACGAATATTTTGACATTTACTCTTACTGAAGATACACCCTCATCAAGGCTAATGGCTGATTTAATTCTGTGTATGCCTATCATTGAAAAAGAGGCAAAAATCCAAGATAAAACGATTGAAAACCATATCGCACATTTAATTGTCCATGGTGTGCTTCACGCACAAGGATTTGATCATGAGGATGAAATAGATGCATTAGCAATGGAATCTTTAGAGATTTCCATTTTAAAACGACTTAAAATAAAAAATCCTTATATCTGAAACAAGATTAAGTTATTCTCTAACTATATGACAGAATCTGAGCCGAAAAACTTTTTCAATACCCTTCTTGGTTTTATTACCTCTAGACAAGATACTCCTGAGGAAAAAAGAAGCGCCTTACTTGAAACACTCCAACAAGCTAAATTAGAGGGTCTTTTAGATTCTGACGCACTTTCAATGATTGAGGGTGTTTTTCAGGTAAGTGAATTAGCGGTTAAGGATATTCTTTTACCTAGAGCTCAAATTGATTGGGTTGATATTTCTGATCCGATTACTAAAATCATTTCAGAAGTGATTTCTGCCGCTCACTCTCGTTTTCCGGTATTTGAAAATAATCGCGATAACGTGATAGGAATTCTTCTTGCGAAAGATTTATTACGTCACTCAACTGAAAATGACTTTGATATTCGAGAATGGTTAAGGCCTGCTGTTTTTATTCCTGAATCGAAAAGATTGAGTGTGTTATTAAAAGATTTTCGCAGTAATCGCAATCACTTGGCGATTGTTGTCGATGAATACGGTGGGGTAGCTGGAATTGTAACGATTGAAGATGTTTTGGAACAAATCGTTGGCGATATCGAGGATGAGCATGATATTGATGATGAAGCTGACAATATTGTATTAATCTCGGAAGGAAAATATCGCGTTAGAGGGATGACTGAGCTTGAACAAATTAATGAGGTATTTACTACTAATTTTTCTGATGAGGATATCGATACAATCGCAGGATTAGTTATTCATCAAATTGGAAAAGTGCCGAAAAGGGGTGAAATCATCCAGCTAGAAGGCCTCAAGTGCGAAATTCAACGTGCTGATCCCCGTCAAATCCACATATTGATTATTCAAAAAACTCCAGTATTGGAGCCTTAAAATGTTTTTTTCGTCGAGTTTTTTTTACGCTGTAATTTTAGGCTTACTAACTTCGTTTGCAAGTGCATCCCAATCGGCAGGTTGGTGGCAAATGTTGCTACTTGCATTTTTTTGGCGCCTTTCCCACAAGCATTATTTTCATGGTCCTTTATTTCAAGCAAAATTAGGTTGGTTTTTTGGTTTTGCCTATTTTTGTCATGGGTTGTGGTGGATTTATGTAAGCTTGCACGATGTGGGCGGAATGCCTGCTTGGATGGCGTGCGGCGGAGTTATCCTTTTATCAGGTTTTTTAGCACTCTTTCCAAGTCTCTCTAGTTTGTTGGCTGGTCGCTTCTATGCGCAATCATATTCCGGACTGGCGTGGGCTGCTTCTTGGACTTTACTTGAATGGCTCAGGGGTCATATTTTGACTGGGTTTCCCTGGATTGGATTTGGCGATACGCAAGTCAATGGGCCTTTTATGGGACTTATACCAATTTTTGGTGTTCTTGGAGCAACCTTTGCGGTTCTATGGGGAGCGTATAAGATTGGAACAGCCCCTGGAAGATTGTTCTTGCCCCTACTATCCCTAGGTATTCTAATTATTATTGTTTCCTTTTTTGAAAACACAAGCTATACAAAACCTTTGGGGAATATGCTCGAGGTAAAGTTACTCCAAGGGAATTTCCAGCAAACTTTGAATTATGATGAATCTGCCCTGCGCAATCAAAATAAATACTATTTAAATCGTTTGATAGAACGACCAACAAATTTAATTATCGCTCCAGAAACCGCTATTACAATTCCAGAAAATGAGCTACCTCCCAATTGGAGTAAAGATTTAGAAACCTTCGTCAAAGAAACCCAAACCCACGTGTTAACAGGCATTATTGGCTATGAAAACCAACAATATGCCAATCAAGCGAAAGGTTTTTCTCCCGATGGTAGTCTTTATTATTATACGAAGGCTCATCTTGTCCCCTTTGGTGAGTATGTACCGCCTGGTTTTGAATGGTTTGTAAAAGCCATCCAAGCCCCTCTCTCGCAATTTAAAAAGGGTAGTTTTTCTCAAGACTCTTTTAAAGTCTCCCGGTCCAATCAACCAGATGTTTACGGTGCTGTCATGATTTGCTATGAAGATGTATTCGGTAGTGAAATTGCCTCAAGGGTTCGCAGTGCAGAACAAGCTCCCAACTTTCTCATTAATATGACTAATTTGGCATGGTTTGGCAAAACTTCAGCGCCGTCACAACAGCTTCGCTTAGCTCAATTAAGATCATTAGAAACTGGCTTACCAACAATCCGGTCCACCAATACAGGTTTAACCGCCATCATCACTGAGCACGGTACTGTCCAGTCTCAACTTCCCGTTTTTGTACAAGATCATTTAATTGGCTCTGTACAACCCAGAGAGGGTCAAACTCCCTATGTTCAACTTGGTGACGCCCCTGTATTGTTGTTTTCAGTATTGTGTTTAACATTGGCCTGGAACCAAAAAAGACGCTCCCAAACATTAGACTCAAAGTACGATGCCTTGAAAGGTTAAAATCTTGTTATGAAAAAGACTTTTCAAGAAATTATTCTTACTTTACAAAACTATTGGAACAATCAAGGTTGCGCAATTTTGCAACCTGTCGATTTAGAAGTGGGTGCTGGGACTTCTCATACAGCGACCTTTTTAAGAGCCATTGGACCAGAGCCATGGAAAGCAGCCTATGTTCAACCTTCTCGCCGTCCAAAAGATGGGCGATATGGTGAAAATCCAAATCGCCTGCAACATTACTATCAATTTCAAGTAGTTCTTAAACCATCTCCAGATAATATCTTGGATCTTTATTTAGGATCTCTAAGTGCCCTTGGGTTGGATCTGCAACAAAATGATATTCGATTTGTTGAGGATGATTGGGAAAATCCAACACTAGGTGCTTGGGGCCTTGGTTGGGAAGTATGGCTTAACGGCATGGAAGTAACTCAATTTACCTATTTTCAGCAAGTAGGCGGATTAGATTGCAAACCTGTATTGGGTGAAATTACCTATGGCATTGAACGACTTGCGATGTATCTCCAATCTTGTGAGAATGTGTACGACCTGATGTGGACTGATCATATTACCTATGGCGATGTGTATCATCAGAACGAGGTCGAACAATCGACCTATAATTTTGAATACTCGGATAGCAAATGGCTTTTTGAACAGTTTCAAAATTATGAAGCTCAAGCGACTCGACTGATTGGTATTCCTTTAGCCTTACCCGCCTATGAAATGGTCCTAAAAGCTGCACATACTTTTAATTTGCTCGATGCTAGAGGCTCGATATCTGTAACTGAGCGAGCCACGTATATCGCTCGAATTAGGAACCTATCTAAAGCTGTTGCGCAAGCTTATCTCACATCTAGAGAACAACTCAACTTTCCCATGTTGCATAAAACGATGCAGAAAGACTTAGGCATATGAGTCAGTTAGCCCCTCTTCTCGTTGAAATTTTTACCGAAGAATTACCGCCGAAATCGCTTAAGCGTCTTGGTGAATCATTTTCTTCGAACATCGTTAAAAGATTAACCCTGCTCGGCTTAGCTTCTAATCAAGTATCTTATAGATCATTTGCAACTCCTAGAAGGCTTGCGGTTTTAATTGATGACGTACTTGAGAAAGCGCCTGATGTAACTGTTAAGGAAAAACTATTACCTGTATCTATTGCGCTTTTAGAAAATGGGCAAGCTTCACCACCATTAATAAAAAAACTCTCTAATTTGGGTGTGCATGAGGTTGTTCTTGATGCTTTAGAGAGGCAGGGAGAGGGTAAAAATGAGGCTTTATATATTGAACTTAATAAAGCTGGAGTTACATTAGCAACTGGACTCCAAGAAGCTATTGATTTTTCTATTAGTCAATTACCTATTGCAAAAACGATGCATTATCAAATTCATCCGGGAACTGAACATGAAATTGCCGTTCAATTTGTTAGGCCTGCGCATCGCTTAATTGCCCTTCATGGTTCGGACATAGTTCCAGTCGCAGCACTAGGACTTCAGTCAGGAAGAGTGACCTTTGGGCATCGTTTCTTATCTAATGGCCCTCTTGAGATTTCTCATGCGAACCATTATGAGTCTGAACTTCTATCTCAAGGAAAAGTGCTTGCTAATTATCAAGACCGCTTGGAATCGATCAAATCTCAACTCATATCCCAAGCAGGACAATACTCCGTTTTGATGCCTGAATCTCTTGTAGAAGAGGTTACATCGCTCGTTGAATGGCCTATGGTGTATGGCTGTGAATTTGAAAAAGAGTTCTTAGATGTGCCTCAAGAGTGCCTGATACTCACCATGCAAACCAATCAAAAATATTTTGCCCTTACAGACACAGCGGGAAAGTTAGTCAATCGATTTTTAATAGTTTCCAACATTGAAACAACTACTCCTGATTCAATTATTACGGGTAACGAACGTGTCGTTCGACCTCGCTTATCTGATGCTCAATTTTTCTATCAACAAGATCGTAAAAACCCTCTAATTAATCGCTTTGAAGAGCTCTCTAAAGTTGTTTATCACAATAAGTTGGGTAATCAAAAAGAGCGTATTCTCCGGATTTCTGAAATTGCTCAATATATATCTGAGCAGCTTTCGCTTCATTTTTCTGATAAAGCTTCAGTAAAGCTAGAGTACATCTCTCTTTGCTCTCGCGCAGCGATGCTCATGAAGGCTGACTTACTCACCGATATGGTGGGCGAGTTTCCAGAATTACAGGGCATTATGGGGCGTTATTATGCAGTTCACGATCAAGAAAATAATGAAGTTGCTGCCGCCTGCGCAGAGCACTATTTACCTCGCTTTGCTGGAGATCAACTACCAAGCTCAAGGGTTGGACTCATTTTAGCTCTGGCAGACAAGCTCGAAACGATTGTTGGTATCTGGGGTATTGGACTGGCTCCTACGGGTGAAAAAGATCCTTATGCTTTAAGAAGACATGCATTAGGTGTTTGTAGACTCATCGTAGAAAACAATCTTCCATTAAATTTGCAGGATTTACTGCATTTCACCTCAAGGCAGTTCGTGTCTGCTGAGGTTCAAAAAAATGCGTCGATCCCCGAAATTCTGCATTTTATTAAAGAGCGTCTTAAATCTTATGTAAAAGATTCGCAGGGAATCATTTTTAGCACTGAAGAAATCGAATCTGTTCTAGTCAATATCGATGGTCAACTAAATGAAGTTCCACAAAAATTGTTGGCAGTTCATGCATTCCAGGAACTTCCAGAAGCATCTATTTTGGCAAATGCAAATAAACGCCTGAACAATATTTTGAAAAAAAATGCGGCAGAGAATACTGGCACTATTCAATCGCAACTTTTCGATCAACCAGCAGAAAAAAAATTATTTGCAACATTACAAGAAATTGAGCCCCTTTTGACAGAGGCATTTCATGCTCAAGATTTTCAATCATCACTCCAATTATTAACAAAAGTAAGTTTACCAATAGAAGAATTTTTTGCTGATGTGATGGTGATGGATCCAGATTTGAGTAAACGTAAAAATCGTCTTGCACTTCTCAGCAAGCTTTATCAACAAATGAATCAGGTGGCTGATTTAAGTCAACTTGCCCAATGAAAAACACTCATCATCAACTTGTCATTCTTGATCGTGATGGGGTTATCAATCAAGACAGTGATAGCTATATTAAATCTTTAGATGAATGGATTCCAATTGAAGGTAGTCTAGAAGCTATTGCTAAATTAACTCAAGCTGGCTATCAGGTGGTTGTTTGCACCAATCAATCAGGGATTAGTAGGGGACTTTTTGATACAGATACTCTAAATGCTATGCATGAAAAAATGCATGCGCTACTTGCTCGTTTTGGTGGCGAGATTAACGCAATTTTTTTCTGCCCACATACTGACGAAGATGAGTGCAATTGCAGAAAGCCAAAAATAGGCATGTTTGAAGAAATTGCTAAACGTTTTAATTTAGATAAATCATTATTAGGTGTTCCGGTAGTGGGAGACTCACTCAGGGATTTGATTGGGCCTGTCACTCTCGGAGCAGAACCACACCTTGTACTCACAGGAAAAGGAATGAAAACGCGAGAAAAAGGTGGTTTACCACCTTACACAGCTGTTCATGCCAATTTAGCGGCATTTGTACATCATTTCTTGAATGCGGCGAAATGATTTATATCCGGTCATCAATATTTTTCCTATTTTTGGTTTTTTTTACTATTTTGTATGCGTTAAGTTGTTTTGTTGTTAATCCATTTTTATCAATATCAGCAAGATATAACTACGTTCGCGGCTGGTCATTCGGGGTAATTAAAGCATTACAGTGGATCTGCGGGATTCGTTACAAAATTACAGGTATGGAAAATATGACTTCCATGCTGAATGAGCCTGTCATCTTAATGTCTAAACATCAGTCTGCTTGGGAAACCATTGCTTACATATCGTTATTTCCAAAACAACTTTGTTACGTGTTTAAAAAAGAATTATTGATGATTCCATTTTTTGGATGGGCAATGGCCATGCTCAGAATGATTCATATTGATCGATCTCAACGCGATAAGGCTTCAATTGCTGTCGCTATTCAAGGCAAAAAAAGACTTTCTGAAGGCTGTTGGATTATTATCTATCCAGAAGGCACTAGAGCCCCTGTTGGTCAACAAATTCCCTACCGCAAGGGTGGTGCAAGACTTGCTGTTGATACTGGTGCTAACGTCATTCCGATTGCCCACAATGCTGGTACATGTTGGCCAAAAAATAGTTTCTTAAAGTATCCCGGTAGTATTACTATTTCGATTGGCCCAGCTATGTCAACCGCTAATAAAAATCCATCGATCGTTATCCGAGAAATTGAAAACTGGATTGAACAGGAAATGCGTCAAATAGACTCAACTTCGTATCATTGATTACCTTGCACCAACTTATTGGCCCAAGATAAATAAGTGGGTCCATCGATATCCTGAGCACGGGACCGCAGAACATGTTGATCTAGCCCCAATAGATCTTTATATTCCGATAAATTGTTTGCTAAGACTTTTCTGCGTTGCGAAAATGCTTTTGCGACAATTTTCTCAAGTGCATTCCACTGTACTGAACTAATGTTAATATTTTTTTTGGGGTACATGGCAACAATTGCTGAATTTACTTTTGGTGGAGGTTCAAAAGCTGTTGGTGGCACTTCAAAACATAGTTCTAGATGATATCTAATTTGCAACATCACTGAAAGTCGGCCATATTCTGAATCTCCAGGCTTGGCAACCATTCTATCGATAACCTCTTTTTGCAACATAAATATTTGTTCGTCAACATGTTCAATTGCATCTATTAAATGAAAAAGTAGTGGTGTAGAAATGTTGTAGGGTAAATTTCCTACAATTTTTACTCGGCCATTCGATCGAGATTCTTTAATATGGCTTAATGCCATATTGGACCAATTTGCAAAATCATAATTTAAAGCGTCTGCTTGATAGATTGTTAATTGAGCTATATTTTTTTTCTGCCAAAATTCAATTAAATCTCGGTCAATTTCAACAACCTCCAATGATATCCCTTGCTCTAATAATGGGAGAGTCATCGCCCCTAAACCCGGTCCAATTTCGATGATACGATCCTCGGCACTTGGATGAATACGAGCAATGATGGCATTAATGATGGACAGGTCCGTCAAAAAGTGTTGGCCAAATCGCTTACGTGCCTGATGAGCCATTTTTTACCATTTGATAAGCAAGGTGAAGGGCTTGATACATACTCCCAATATCAGCATTGCCATTTGCTGCGATATCAAGTGCTGTACCATGATCAACAGAGGTTCGGATAATCGGCAAGCCCAATGTCACATTGACGCCTCGCCCAAAAGTGGCCATCTTGAGTGGAATTAATCCTTGATCGTGATACATAGCCAAGAATACATCCACTTGTTCAATATTTTTATATCGAAACAATGTATCTCCTGGAAATGGTCCAGAGACATCCATGCCCAAGGCTTTAGCTTCTTGAATTGCAGGTGCAATTATTTCAATCTCTTCTCTTCCTAAATACCCACCTTCACCAGCATGAGGGTTTAATCCAGCAACTGAAATTTTAGGCTGTGGCATTTTAAAGTATTGCTTACAACTTTGATGAATAATTTGGATTGTTTCTAAAATGTCATCTCTATTAATTGTCTTTGCGATATCTTTTAAAGCTAGATGAGTCGTAGCTAAAGCCACACGCATCAAACAATTCGGGGGTACGTTTGGTAAATCGATCTCCCCACATAGCATCATGACAACCTTAGATATACCTGCTTTGCTGGCAAGGTACTCTGTATGGCCAGTAAAGTCCATGCCGAAGTCATTAATGATACTTTTTTGTAAAGGGGCCGTAACCATTGCATCATAAATATGCGACCGACATCCTTCATAAGCTTTGTCGAGTAAATGGATGACGTAAGGGGCGTTTTTGACGTTTAAATATCCCAAGCGATTGGAGTCACTTAAAGGAATATGATCAATGGTTAATCTGGATGGTAAGGTTTCTGAAATGTAAGGGGTAAATAATTGTTGATCACCAAGAAGATGTATGTTGACATCTTCTTTATCTTTGATGAACTGCTGAGCTGCTTGAAAACTAATTTGAGGACCTATACCTGCAGGCTCTCCAGATGTAATAACTAATCGAACAAAATCATTTTTCATACCCTATTTATTCATAGTATATGGTGGTCTTAGTTCAATGGTGGCATTATCTCTCAACTCCCGAATCCAGTCTTCATTCGCTTGCATTAACTTAGATTGTCTTAAGGCTGCGCGAGCATATTCCTTTTGCTGAGCCGCTGTCACTTCTGATTGGCGTCGATTGATCAGTTGCACAATATGCCATCCAAATTCAGTTTGAAATGGGTCACTTAACTCCCCTGGATTGAGTCGACTTAAAGCAACATCGACTTCAGGCGGAACCTGGCCGGGAGAAATCCAACCAAGATAACCTTGATTTTTGACGACATTAGGATCTTCAGAATATTTTTTTGCAATGTCAGTAAAGTTAACTGTCTTTGCTTTTATCTGATCCCTAAATGTTTTTAATCTACGAATAACTTCTTCTTCGCTAGCGCCCTGTTTAACTGTCAGCATCAATTGGTTCGCTTCACTTTGAGTAATATAAATGGATTCTGATTGGTTACTCTGAGATACCGAAGTACTTGATTTTCGATCCAACACTTTTAAAATATGAAATCCAGCAGGTGTTTGGATAACTTTTGGTGCTAAACCGCCAATACTCAAACCTTTAGTGGCTTCCACAAATACTTGTGGCAAACGATCGATGGTTCGATAGCCTAAATCTTGTACGCGAATATTTTTATCTGAAGCAGCTATTTGATTGGCATATTTAAGGAATTCAGCTTCTTTAGACGTTTGATCATAAATCGTTTGCGCTTTGGATTGAAGTGATGCAATCTCTGCGCTACTTGCACCCGTAGGAATAGGGATTAGTATTTGAGCAATATCAATCATCTCTGGCTCAATAGCTCTTGCGGATTCATTCGATTGCAGTATTTTAATTTGAGTATTAATAAACGCATCAATTTCAGTATCTGATATTTTTAATTTACTTTCTACAGATCTTTCTCGATATCTTGAAATAACTACTTCTCGACGAATATTTTGTTTATATTTATCCCAGTTCGTACCATTTGTCGTAGTAGCACTTTTAAATTGCTCAAGGGTTAATTTATTTTGATTAGCAATATTATTTAAAATACTTTCAAGCTCTTGCTCTAAGATTCTCACTCCTAAAATAGTTGCCTCTTGATACATAATACTTTCGTCGATAAGTCTTTCTAAGACCTCTTTTTGGACAATGTCTTTGCTTGGTAAAGGTTTTTTTGCCTCAGTAAACTGCTTTGTTATTAAGCCGACCCGATTTTTTAACTCCTGTTCGGTAATCACTTCACGATTAACAACGGCAATCACTCGATCAATATCGTTAAGATTGGCCTTAATATTTAAGTCTTTATTTACATTGACTTGATTTATATTTATTGTCGCTGCTGGAGCTGTACTTGAAGAGGGAGTTACTACCAGGGCGTTTGATTTTGCACTTTTTTTATCTTTTGTTTGTGAAAACACACCTGTACTTAGACATGCGAATAAACAAAAGGTAAATACATATTTCACTAATTGTTGTTGCTTTTGTAGATAAAACAAGTGGTTCTCTCTTTTACTCATAGGTTTCAAATCTAGTTAATGGTAACGGTTTTTGACTCGTAGGTACATAGCCAGGAATATTGAGTCGCATAATATCGATTGGATTATTACCAACGCCAGTTAATCCCTTAAATTCTAATTGGAAAAAAATCTGCGTTGTAGATACCTGAGATGTGTTTACAAACTTATTTAAAGCCACCCTAAATGCCCAACAATCTTGATCATACTCAAAACCAGCTAGTGTGTTGAGAGTTTGTTGAGTAACTTGATCAAAGTTCCATCTTCCAATTGCATATAAAGAATTTGTCAGTGGCCATTGTCCTGAAAGTTCATATTGATAAATTGAGGTTGTCATGGCATTTTTATCAAAATTATATCGATAACTCGCATTTAACATCTTGCGGGCGGCTGGACGCCAACTCGCCGTTGTTGCAGATTGAACTGTTCTATTTAAGTCTTGATTAAATTGGTTAGCAAAATCTAAGTTGATGTTTCCAGTCAAGCGAGTAGATAAGCCAAATAATAGGTCAGAATAAGCTGGTGGAT
Source organism: Burkholderiaceae bacterium (assembly GCA_947462685.1). Classification (GTDB taxonomy): domain Bacteria; phylum Pseudomonadota; class Gammaproteobacteria; order Burkholderiales; family Burkholderiaceae; genus Polynucleobacter. Next base: position 81,818 of record CANHPL010000001.1, read on the forward strand.
TCAATTGGTCGCCATTTAAACCAACGCGCTGTCCCTTAAAGTCAAAGCGCTGAGCCACAGTACCGCGAATTCTCTCGACACCTGTGTCTGCATCCAAGATTTTAGAGGATACGCCGACAGTTAACTTATTATTGTCCGCAATCCGATCATTACCGACAAAGGTATTTTCAGAAAAAATTTGTGCAAATCCGAACCCAGCGGAAGCAGTATCAAATAATGGGATATTGGTTTGATTGACATAGGGCGAATATACGTAAAAAGCCCTTGGCTCGAGAGTTACTATCATATCCCTACCAAAAATTGACTTTAATTCTGGAGCATCTCTTTCAAAGAAAACTCCAGAATCAAGACTCATAATTGGTAATGCAAAACTTTGATTCACTCCAGGATAGTTTTCATTGCCAATCATATTATAGGTATTAGCTCGCACACTCATCTTCGGGGTTATATAGTAGCCAGGTGTTGTGAACGGCATACTAATACTCGTATTAATAAATCCCCGATCTGCCGCAGCATAGCCACGATTTGGTATTGCCAATCCAGGAGCATCAAGGGGTCCAGAATAACTAAATCGAGTCAAGTTACCTTGAAAGGTAAAAATGGAGCCATGCCAATCTAAATTTCGAAACAAAGCATTTAATTCAGGCTCGCGGTCGTAAGGTGCTACGACTATATTATTGGGATCAGGTTGTAAGGTTTGATATTTTTGTACCCGGGTCAAAAAGCTCCAACCGGCTACGTTGTAATTAACCCCTGCTTCTTGAGTAAACTGCCTACTAACAGCTTGACTAATCGTCCTGCCTAAATCATCTGCATAAAAATCATCGGATACGCGACTAATATTGGCATATGCTGTAACACCTGAGGCTATCAGTTGTTGATGTTGCCACGTGTAAGCCCACCGGCTAGCGCCAAAAGCACTGTCATTGGGTAAATACTCGCCTTTTAAAACCCCAGAATAAATGGGTTCTAAATAACGAAACTCACCACCAAGTTGAACTCCTCTTTTTGACATATACCTTGGATAAAGCGTCAAGTCTCGATTCGGCGCAATATTAAGATAATACGGTGTAGTGATATCCAGTCCTGTATTGGTATTGACGCCAATCGTTGGGGGTAAAAAACCAGAACGACGATCATCACTAATCGGTATCGAGAAATAAGGCATATAAAAAACCGGAGTATTAAAAAAGTGCAACACCCCATCTTTACCAGTCGCATCATTTGTCGATTGATCAATCAACAAGTCTTTTGAGGAGAAATACCAGTCATAGTTTCCTGGATTACAGGTTGAGTAGGTTGGCTTGGTCAAATAAGTGCGGTCTTCATCTAAAAAATCTGCTCGATCAGCATAGCCACTACCTCGAGTCTGCTTTAATTCGTATTCTGGTTTTTCTATCCAACCCTGTTTAGAATCCATTTGTATTTGACCCTTAGGGCCTGCAAAAGAAGCCGTCGGCTTATTAAGTTTTACATTACCTTCACCCTTGGCAATATCCGTATCAAAGTTGTAATCTAATTCGTTGCCTTTAATCACCGTACCATTGCGACGAATTTCAGCGTCTCTTTTGAGGATCATATCTCGATCATTTACCCCTTCAATTTCTTGACTTTTGGTAAAAGTCATCGCCTGATCGTCTGTAATTTTTACTTGTTCATGCAGCTGGTCATCCAACTTCAAAGCAAGGGGTTTTTTCAAAAAACGTGAATTTTGATCACTTGCACCGTAAACTGGTGTTTGCATGCAAAATAATGCAATTGGCAAAGCGTATACCCACCCACGCACTTGAAAATGGATGAGCTGATGAAGGTGGGATGAGTATGATTTTGACATTTAATTCTCTAACCCATTTATTATACGAATCATTATGCAAGATACTCGCTTTGAATCCCTGAAAATTTGGTTAAAATCTCTTCCAATTGAGCATGGAATTGATATTAGCTCCATTACACCAGCCTCAAGTGACGCTAGCTTTCGTCGATATTTTCGTGTTCTTAGCTCCAATTCTAGATCCTCAAGCTTCATTGTGATGGATGCCCCAACGAATAAAGAAGATTCAAAACCATTTGTTTATGTGGCCCAATTATTACTTCAAGCACAAATTAATGTTCCAAAGTTACATGAAGTCAATCTGGATGATGGTTTTTTATTGCTTGGTGACCTAGGTACGAAGACCCTCTTTTCTGAAATTAACCCCGAAAATGTGTCACTTTTATATAAAAAAGTAACACATACTCTTGTAAAACTTCAAAAAAATACCCCGACACATCAATTACCTTTATATGACAAGGTGCTTTTAAAGCGAGAACTTCAACTTTTTCCTGATTGGTACCTCTCCAAGCATCTTAATTATGAAATGTCAGAAAAAGAAGTTCAAGACTTAAATCATATATTTGATAGTCTTATAGAAAACATCATGCAACAGCCCACCGTATTTGTGCATCGAGACTTTCATTCACGAAACCTGATGATTACCCCTGAGAACGAGATTGGAGTTCTTGACTTTCAAGATGCTGTAGTAGGACCAATTACCTATGATTTAGTTTCCATTTTTCGGGATGCCTATCTTGGGTGGACTGAGGAACAACAGGTTGATTGGGTCATTAGGTACTGGGAAGTAGCGAAGCGTGAGAATTTGCCAGTTGATCATGATTTTGGTGAGTTTTATAAAAGTTTTGAATGGACGGGGCTGCAGCGTCATCTCAAAGTATTGGGTATTTTTGCTCGACTTTTTCATCGTGATGCAAAAGATGGTTATCTAAAAGATTTACCTTTGGTACTCAGTTATACAGAAAAAGTTGCGCAACGCTACTCTATATTTAGACCTCTAGTAAGAATTTTAGATAATGCCCAAAAACGTGAACGACCGGATGGAATGACATTTTAAAAATGAAGATGACTTTTTTTTCAGATTTTCCAGTAATGATTCTTGCTGCAGGTCGCGGGGAGCGCATGCGTCCCTTAACCGATCATTTACCCAAACCTATGCTTGAGATACACGGAAAAAGCCTTCTGCAATATCATCTAGAAGGATTAAAGCGTTACGGATTTGAAAATGTTGTCATTAATCACGCCTGGCTAGGAAATAAAATAGAAGATGCCTTTAGCAATGGGCAATCGATGGGTTTAAATATTCAATACTCCAAAGAGGAAAATGCCCTAGAAACAGCTGGTGGCATTGCTCAAGCTTTACCTTTATTAAATCCAAGTGATTATTTTTTTGTGATAAATGGTGATACGTTTATTCCAAATTTTCCGTTTGATCGAATTCAAGATATTGTGGAACAAATTAGAATCGATCATTCTGAAGGATCCCAAGCCTTACTTGCGTATTTATTTTTAGTAAAAAACCCCCCTCACCATCCGCAGGGAGATTTTTATTTGTTACCACCAAAAGTATTTTCCGATGATCAGCTAAAAAATAATCCCCTGAGACAATCAAAATCTACTTTTTCTGGTGCAGGTATCTACCATAAATGTTTGTTTGAAGATCTTGCAGTAAACCAAAAGGCGCCACTGGCACCTATCTTGAAAAAGGCTATGGGAAATTTATTAGTTGAGGGAGAGTTATTGTCCTGTTCGTGGCACGATGTTGGAACACCTGATAGACTTTTAGCATTGAATCAACCTAATTAAGCCAACAAAATGACGAATCATATCGACCTCTTTATTTTACGTCGCGATGCGGTAGCGCGCATGGTGCGACAAATCTCAGGTAGTGGCGTCGTCATCTTGAGTACCTCTCCAGAACTTTCAAGAAATAGGGATAGTGATTTTCCATATCGTCACGACAGTGATTTTTATTACTTAACCGGCTTCGAGGAACCTCAGGCTTATCTGGTATTACAAGTCAATCCTAATAATGTGAAGAGTCATCTATTTTGTCGCCCGAAAAATATAGAACGTGAAATTTGGGATGGTATTCGTTTAGGTCCAGAAGCTGCTCCTAAGATTCTTGGGGTCAACTTTGGATATTCGATTGATGAAATCAATGTCGTTATGCCTGAGCTCATGATGAATTTCATGCATGTTTACCATCGCACTTCCTCATCGTCACAACGGGATGAGGAGATGCGGGGATGGGTGGGACAACTAGCCAATAAATCACGTCAAGGTATACAAACCCCAAGTGAATTTCATAACATTGAAAAAATAATTCATGAGCAACGCTTGTTTAAAGATGATGTCGAAATTTCAATTATGCGCAAGTCAGCAAAGATTGCCGCGCAAGGGCATCTCATGGCCATGCAAACTTGTAAGCCAGGACTTCAAGAATTTCATTTAGAAGCGTCTCTTTTATACCAATTTAGAAAACAAGGCGCGCAATCAGTGGCCTATAACAGCATTGTTGCTGCGGGAGAAAATGCCTGTATTTTGCATTATCGGGCTGGGAACTCGATCTTAAAAGATGGTGATCTTTGTTTAATTGATGCAGGTTGTGAACTCGATAGTTACGCCTCAGATATCACAAGAACATTTCCTGTAAGTGGAAAATTCTCATCACCCCAACAACAAGTTTATGAAATCGTTTTGGCGGCACAAGAAAGTGCTCTTGAGCAATGTGTTTCAGGAAAAAACTTTCAAGAACCCCATGAAGCTGCCCTAAAGGTTCTTACACAAGGCTTATTTGATCTAAAGATTCTAAATTCTAATCAACACGGAAGTTTAGAAGATGCCATCAAGTCTGAAGCCTATAAACCTTATTACATGCACCGTACGAGTCATTGGTTGGGAATGGATGTTCATGATGTAGGCTCTTATCGAGAGCCCAATGATCCTCTTTTAGGCTGGCGGATTCTGCGTCCTGGTATGGCTCTCACCATAGAACCTGGTTTGTATTTTCGGCCATCTCCTGAAGTACCGGACATATTTTGGAACATAGGAATTCGAATCGAGGATGATGTCCTAATAGGGACTTCTAATTATGAAATTTTATCGCGTGATGTTCCAGTGAAGATCTCTGAAATTGAATATTGGATGGCGAACAGCTCGATACAAATATGATCGACAAGTTTCAATCTGCTCAAGTTGTGATTGAAGGTGCGGGTCCAGTTGGACTTGCATGTGGTATTTTACTTTTGCAAAACAACCCAGAACTTAAATTAATCCTGATTGATAAAAATCCAGCTTCAGATGATTTTTTGGCAAATGCTGATACTCGGGGTATTGCAATATCCGAGGGATCAAAACAATTACTTCAGAGTATGGGAGCTTGGGTAGATTACGCACCAGCGATTCATCAAGTGCATGTCTCACAAAAAGGTTATTTTGGTAGAACAGTGATGGATTCTGCAGAAATAGGTCAGCCTGCTTTAGGTCATATTGTGCGTTATCGAGATATTCTTTTATCTCTACGTGAGCAATTACGGTGTTTAGAATCCAAAACAACATCTTTTATTTGGTTAAGGGAAACTGATACAACATTTACTATGCCGAATGTATCTCCCAATACGTGTTTCATTCATGCTGATGGTGGACTATTCCATGAACAATCAGCGAAGGATCTTTATAAGGATTATGGTCAATCCGCATTGGTTGGATGGTTAGAAGTTAAAGATGTGAAGCCCAATGTGGCTTGGGAACGTTTTACTGAAGATGGGCCAATCGCCATCCTTCCTCACCATCAAGGACAAAACACAAAAAACTTCGTATGGTGTGCGCCTAAAGCAAAAATTGATTTACTTTCTCACCTCCCTGAACAAGAGTTCTTAATACAATTAAAAAACGCCATTCAATTACCGATTGGGCAATTGTTAAATGTACATCAAAGAAAATCTTATCCTTTAGGTCTCAATATTAAAAAAGAGATTGTTAAAGGCAATGAAGTTTGGATTGGTAATGCAGCTCAAACCTTACATCCGGTAGCTGGTCAAGGGCTTAATTTAGGTCTACGCGATGCCTATACCTTGGCACGGTTATTAAATTCAATTTACGTAAAGTCAAGAGTTAATTCAATCGATGCTGTGAAATGCACTCTTAATGAATATCAAAAACAAAGGTCTCGAGATCGTCAAACCACCATTCAAGTAACTGATTTAATGGCAAGTGTGTTTACCTCTACTTTGTTACCAATCGTCATTGGTCGTGGGATAGCACTTTCTGCTCTGCAATGGCTACCGCCATTTAAAAATCTATTAGCTAGGCAAATGATGTTTGGGCAACGATAAATCCATTTGCCTAAATTTTAGGCAAATATTAAAAATTGTGCTAAAGTTCTTCTTCTTCCCATTTAACATGGTTTAATTGTGTTTCTCGGTCAACATCATTTATCAAATCATCTATTTGTTGCTCCTATGGCTGGGGTAACAGATCGACCATTTCGACAATTGTGTAAGCGTTTAGGTGCTGGCTATGCAGTTTCAGAAATGATTGCTTCAAACGCCATGTTATGGAATAGCGAAAAAACTTTGCGTCGAGCAAATCATGATGGCGAAACGAATCCTATCTCTGTTCAAATAGCTGGTGCAGATCCTGTCATGATGGCCCAAGCAGCTGTTTTGAATATTGATCGTGGTGCTCAAATTATTGATATCAATATGGGCTGCCCAGCAAAAAAAGTTTGCAATGTTGCCTCAGGTTCTGCCTTATTACAAAATGAACCACTCGTCGGCAAAATCTTGCATGAAATTGTTGAGGCAACTCTCAAGCACCACCCCCAAGTACCAGTTACATTAAAAATAAGAACTGGATGGGATAGGAACCATAAAAATGCCCTAAGAATTGCCCAAATCGCTCAAGATTGCGGGATTGCAATGTTAACAATTCATGGACGGACAAAAGCTGACTTGTACCATGGGCAAGCAGAATATGAGACCATCGCGCAAGTTAAAGCGTCTGTAAAAATTCCAATCGTTGCCAATGGTGATATCAACACGCCTGAAAAAGCGAAATGGGTTTTAGAGTATACAAATGCTGATGCCATCATGATCGGTCGAGCCGCCCAAGGGCGCCCTTGGATTTTTCGTGAAATTGACCATTACTTACAAACCGGTACGCATTTAACAGCCCCAACGATTTCAGAAATTGCGCTGATCATGCATGACCATCTATTAGAACATTATGCTTTTTATGGAGAATATATTGGCTTACGTTCTGCGCGAAAACATATTGGCTGGTACTGCAAAGGCTTGCGTAATTCCCATGTATTTCGTGCTCGCATGAACACGATTGAGTCTTGTCAAGAACAACTCAATGCAGTTCGAGATTACTTTGCTGAACTCGCTCAATTTTCTGAGCGAATAGAATATTTAGAGGCTGCTTAAATCATGGAAGCAAAAAAACATCCTGTTACTGAAGTACTTGAAATCCATTTACAACGTTATTTAGATGATTTAGGCGACATTGCACCTTCTAACGTTTACGATATGGTCATTGCTTCTATCGAAAAGCCGATGTTACAACTCATCATGCAACATGCTGAACATAATCAATCATTGGCTGCGCAATATCTTGGATTGAACCGCAATACCCTAAGAAAAAAATTGCTAGAACATGGCTTATTTGAAAACAAATCCTAACATTCTTTATTTACTTTAAACACATCTTATGATCAAAACAGCCCTTATTTCAGTTTCAGATAAATCAGGAATTATTCCTTTTGCAAAGTCTCTTCATGAACTAGGTATTCGTTTAATTTCGACAGGGGGAACCGCTAAATTATTAGCTGAAAATAATTTACCCGTCATTGAAGTATCAGCTTTGACCCAATTCCCTGAAATGCTTGATGGTCGTGTCAAGACTTTACACCCCATGGTTCATGGTGGTCTATTGGCCATCCGCGAAAATAAACAACATATGCAAGCGCTCAAAGATCACGGAATTGGAGCTATTGACCTGTTGGTTATCAATTTATATCCATTTGAAAAAACGATTGCACAAGAACATTGTAGTTTTGCGGAAGCGATTGAAAATATTGATATTGGTGGTCCAGCCATGTTGCGTGCTGCCGCAAAAAATCATCAAGATGTGACGGTTTTAATTTCACCAGATGACTATATCGTTGTATTAGACGAAATGAAGGCCAATCAATGTCAAGTGTCTTTTGCAACCAATCTTCGATTAGCGAAGAAGGTTTTTACTCATACCGCACAATATGATGGAGCAATTGCTAATTATTTAAGTTCGCTACCCAATAATCAAGATCATCAAGAAAGATCTTTATTCCCTGAATCATTCAATTTAGGCTTTCAGCGTGTTCAGGAATTACGCTATGGAGAAAATCCTCATCAATTAGCTGCTTTTTATAAAGATATCAAATCTGTTGCTGGGGGCTTAGCGAGTTACCAACAATTACAAGGTAAAGAACTTTCTTATAACAATATTGCAGATGCTGATGCTGCTTGGGAATGTGTGAAGAGTTTTGGTAATAGTACTGAAGCGGGTCATCCTGCTTGCGTAATTGTCAAACATGCAAATCCTTGTGGCGTTGCCATTGCACATTCCAGCTTGGATGCCTATGAAAAGGCATTTAAAACAGATCCAACTTCCGCCTTTGGTGGAATTATTGCTTTTAACCGTGAATGTGATGGCTTAACAGCTCAGGCGGTTTCGAAGCAATTTGTCGAAGTACTGATTGCACCATCTTTTACAGCAGAAGCTCTTACCATCTTAAGCAATAAACAAAATGTCAGGGTTTTGCAGATTCCACTATCTGGTGCACAAAATCCATATGATCTAAAACGCGTTGGTGGCGGAATTCTGGTGCAGACACCGGATGCCAAAAATGTGACGCTCGATCAATTGCAAGTAGTCACTAAAAAACATCCTTCACCTCATGAATTAGAAGAAATGCTGTTTGCATGGAAGGTGGCTAAGTATGTTAAGTCTAATGCGATCGTTTTTTGCGCTAATGGTATGACGCTTGGTGTGGGTGCAGGCCAAATGAGTCGTATTGACTCCGCAAAAATTGCTGGCATCAAAGCTTCTAACGCTGGCCTTTCACTCGTGGGCTCTGTTGTCGCTAGTGATGCCTTCTTTCCTTTTAGAGATGGTTTAGATGTGGTCGTAGCTGCTGGAGCGACATGCGTCATTCAGCCAGGTGGTAGCGTTCGAGATGATGAAGTTGTGCAAGCTGCCAATGAGCATGGTATTGTCATGGTTTACACTGGCACACGCCATTTTAGGCACTAATTAATGCGTGTCTTAGGCATTGATCCTGGACTACGTACGACTGGTTTTGGAGTCATCGACTATACACAACAACGTTTAAAATACGTTGCCTCTGGAACAATATCGACCGATAGCTTAACTCAGTCCACTCCTGTAAGGTTGGGTATCTTGTTTAAAGGAGTTACTGAAGTCATACAAACCTATCTTCCAGAATATGCTGCAGTTGAACAAGTATTTTTGAACGTAAATCCAAAGTCAACCCTATTGCTAGGTCAAGCCAGGGGTGCTTCTATTTCTGCTATCGTTTGTCAAGACATTGAAGTAGTTGAATTTAGTGCCCTTGAAGTTAAAAAAAATGTGGTTGGTCATGGTCGTGCCGCAAAATCACAAGTTCAAGAAATGGTGAAGCGGTTATTATCTTTAAAAGTGGCGCCAGGAACTGATGCTTCCGATGCTTTGGCAGTTGCGATTTGTGGCGCCCATCAGTTCAGCATGAAAAATCAATTACAAGCAGCTCATCTGAAAGCAAAAAATTAAACATGATAGGCAGAATTAAAGGTTTACTAGTTCAAAAAAGCCCGCCTCGCATCTTGGTCGATTGCCAAGGTGTTGGATATGACATTGATGTGCCTATGAGCACGCTTTATCAACTTCCAGAAAATGGTTCCATCGTTACTTTACTGACCCATCATTTGGTGAGGGAAGATGCGCAACAGCTCTATGGATTTGCAACTGAGTCTGAAAGGGAAGCTTTTCGGACCTTAATCAAAATCAGTGGCGTAGGTGCGCGCACCGCACTCACGATTCTCTCAGGAATGAGTGTCACTGACATTGCACAGGCTGTAACACTGCAAGATTCCTCAAGACTTATGACGGTACCAGGTATTGGCAAAAAAACTGCTGAAAGACTTCTTCTAGAACTTAAAGGTAAATTCGGGGCAGACTTACCCCATATGTCCGATTCAAATCTTTCGATCCCAGCTTCTTCTGAGATCTTACAAGCTTTAATTGCACTAGGTTATTCTGATAAAGAGGCCGTTTTAGCTCTCAAGCAAGTACCAAGTGATGCAAATGTCTCAGATGGTATTCGTTTGGCCTTAAAAACACTCTCAAAAGCATAGTCTATATTTAGGATTAAACTTAAGGTATGGCTATTCATACAGATCAACTCGATACTCTTCCTGACCCATCAGATGGGCCACGCATGATTGACCCTAGTTCTCTTGGGGAAGATCAGGTAATTGAAAGAGCTCTTCGCCCTAAACAATTAGATGAATATATTGGGCAAACTAAAGTAAGGGAACAACTTGAAATTTTTATCAGTGCGGCCAAAAGTCGTAGTGAAGCACTAGATCACGTTTTATTATTTGGTCCTCCAGGTTTAGGAAAAACTACCCTAGCTCATATTATTGCTAAAGAACTTGGAGTCAACCTTCGTCAAACGAGCGGTCCAGTACTTGATCGCCCAGGTGACTTAGCTGCTTTATTAACTAACCTAGAAGAAAACGATGTTTTGTTCATTGATGAAATTCATCGTCTCTCGCCTATTGTTGAAGAAATACTTTATCCAGCTTTGGAAGACTACAGCATTGACATCATGATTGGCGAGGGTGCAGCTGCTCGTAGTGTCAAGCTCGACCTTAAGCCATTTACTCTTGTTGGTGCCACTACAAGAGCTGGTATGCTCACAAATCCTCTAAGAGATCGTTTTGGCATTGTTTCAAGGCTAGAGTTTTATAACCATCTCGAACTTGAAAAAATTATTCAACGCTCAGCGAACCTTCTTCATGCACCAATTACAAATGATGGCGCCATCGAAATCGCCAAACGTGCTAGAGGAACGCCGCGTGTTGCGAATCGTCTTTTACGAAGAGTGCGAGATTATGCACAAGTCAAAAGTGATGGCACGATTTCTAGTAAAGTCGCCGATGCAGCTCTAAAAATGCTGGATGTCGATCCCGTTGGTTTTGATGTCATGGATCGAAAACTTTTAGAAGCTATTTTGTATAAATTCTCTGGGGGTCCGGTTGGGGTTGATAATCTTGCTTCAGCGATTGGAGAAGAGAGGGACACCATTGAAGATGTGATTGAACCTTATTTAATCCAACAAGGCTATCTTCAAAGAACTCCTCGCGGAAGAATTGCTACGAAACTAACTTACGAGCATTTTCATTTAGCACATCCTGATGATTCAGAGAATTAAATCTTCCTTAAGGCAATAACCAGGGGACTGAAGGCTTTTCAGAATCAAGCTCATCGAGAGATTGTTGATTTTGTAAATGAGAAACATCGCCCCATGACTCTAATGTAAATTCGGATCCGGTAAAACGTAGGCGATTTAAACTCGTATTGAGAAGCTCTACTTTTCTTTTTTCCGAAATATCCATTTGTGTGGCGAAGCGATACATACAATCTAATACCCCACCATGAGCAACAATCAATATCACTTGCCCTTCATGGTTTTTGGCAATGCGCTCAAAGCTGCTTGTAACTCGAAAGTAAAACTGTCTTAAAGACTCACCACCTTGCGGCTGAAAATCTGGCTCCCTACTGTGCCATGCGCGATGATTTTCAGGTAATTTTTGCTCAATCTCATGGTAAGTCATACCTTGAATCTCACCATAACAACGCTCTCTTAATTGCGTATCAATAAATGTTGGAACATGATGATGGGCTGTGATGGTATTCGCAGTATCCAATGCCCTAGATAAATCACTGGAATAAGCAATATCAATTTTTTCTTTGGCCAAGGCTTGGCCCAGAAGTTGCGCTTGAATAACGCCTTGTTCATTGAGACCAATATCAAGATGACCTTGTAAACGTTGTTCTTTATTCCAATCGGTTTCGCCATGGCGAACTAAAAGTATTTGTGTCATGAATTTATTTCTTTAGATTTACTTTTACAAATTTACGTTTTCCAACTTGCAATACAAAAGTACCTTCATTGATTTGTAGTGACTTGTCAGAAATAACGGTACCATCAATTTTTACACCGCCTTGGTCAATATTGCGATTAGCTTCAGAGGTGGAAGGTGCTAATTGGGCTATTTTTAAAAGCTGTGCTATTCCAACTGGAGCGCCACTTAAACTTATCTCAGGTATATCGTCTGGTATGCCACCCTTAGCTCGTAATTGAAAATCTTCATGCGCTTTTTCAGCAGCTTGCTTATTATGAAAGCGACTTACGATTTCTTTTGCAAGAGCCACTTTCGCATCCTTAGGATTTTTACCTTGAGCAACTTCGCTCTTTAATACTTCAATCTCTTGGATAGATTGAAACGATAACAGGTTGTAATACATCCACATTAGGTCATCTGAGACACTTAAAATTTTCGCAAACATTTGGTTAGCGGGCTCAGTAATACCGATGTAATTACCCTTAGATTTACTCATCTTGTCCACACCATCTAAACCCACCAATAATGGCATCGTTAAAATGCACTGTGGCTCTTGACCATATTCTTTTTGTAACTCACGTCCAACAAGAAGATTAAATTTTTGATCCGTTCCACCAAGTTCTAAATCACTTTTTAATGCAACTGAATCATATCCTTGCATCAGTGGGTACAAAAACTCATGGACTGAGATGGGTATTCCAGCTTTATACCGCTTTGTGAAGTCATCGCGCTCTAACATGCGTGCAACTGTATATTTTGCCGCCAGTTGAATCATTCCTGAAGCGCCCAGCGGTTCACACCATTCAGAGTTATATCGAACTTCTGTACGCGCTTGATCTAATACCAAACTGGCCTGTTGATAATATGTCTGTGCATTTTGGGCAATCTCTTCTTTCGTCAAAGGAGGTCTAGTGTTATTTCTGCCGGAGGGATCGCCAATCATGCTAGTGAAATCGCCGATCAAGAAAATGACCGTATGCCCTAAATTTTGTAGTTGTCGTAGCTTATTTAAAACAACGGTATGCCCCAAATGAATATCTGGCGCAGTAGGATCTAAGCCCAATTTAATTCTTAAGGGGGTTTTCGTGGCAATGCTTTTCGCTAATTTTTGTATCCAATCAGATTCGACAATCAGTTCTTCGCAGCCTCTTTTAGTTTGTTCTAGAGCCTCGAGAACTTCTGCAGTGATTGGGTACTGCTTAGGAGTATGATGAGAATTCATTTTTGATATAAAACTTTGATTAGTGAAACATACTTCAGAGAAGTCATGATATTGAAGTTCAATTAAACTACATTTTTGTATTACTGATATTTTACCTGTCTTATGCAAATTACTAGTCACAAAGACCTAAATTCCCAACTTTTTATTGGCATGATGTCTGGTACCAGTATGGATGGTATCGATGGTGTTTTATGCTCAATTCATCCAAATGGTCAAGCCGAAGTATTAGTTCATACGAGTGCGACTTTCTCTACAGGTCTCAAAGAAATACTTCAAGAGTTACAAGCGCCTACAGATAATGAGTTACATAAGGAAGCTATCGCAGCGAACCAATTAGCTCAAGAGTACGCTGACATTGTTCACCGAATTATGGATTTAGCATCTTTAACGCCAAAACACATTGTAGCGATTGGGGCTCATGGCCAAACCATTCGCCATCAACCTATCCTAACCACCGGCGTAGGTTACTCATTACAATGCCTCAATGGGGCTTTACTTGCTGAATTAACAGGTATTGATGTGATTAACGATTTTCGTAGTCGTGATATTGCGGCTTGGGGACAGGGCGCTCCATTAGTACCTGCTTTTCATCATTCACAATTCGGCAACTCTGCTTACTCGAAGGCGATTCTTAATCTTGGTGGGATTGCCAACCTCACGCTATTAAACCCTAATCAACCCATTCTAGGATTTGATACAGGCCCAGGTAATTTACTTTTAGATGCTTGGATATTTAAAAATAAGCAGCTTAATTATGATCAACAAGGTCACTGGGGTCGCTCTGGTCATGTGGATTCTGAATTACTCCATATTTTGTTGAATGAGCCCTATTTTTCTCTTCCAATGCCAAAAAGTACCGGGCGTGATTTATTCAATTTAAATTGGCTTCTCAATAAAATAAGTTTATGTGTTTCAAAGCCTTCAGCTGAGGATATTCAAGCAACTTTAGTTGCCCTAACTGCAAAGACTGTGGTCTCCTCACTATTTACTTATTTACCAGATTGTCGAGAACTAATTGTCTGCGGTGGGGGCACCAAAAATCTCTTTTTATTAGAAAGAATTTCCCACATCTGCAAAGAGCATCTAGCTTCTTTTGCTTTATTGACTTCCGAAGAGCTAGGTTTAGATTCTCAAACCATTGAAGGAATGGCATTTGCTTGGTTGGCTTGGTGCTTTTACAACAATACACCATCGAACATCCCTGAGGTTACAGGAGCAAAGGGCCCAAGAGTCTTAGGCTCCCTGCACCGCAAGTCAAGTTAGGCTGAGAATGAAGATCCGCAACCACAAGTGGTTGTGGCATTTGGATTTTTTATGACGAATTGTGATCCGTTGATATCTTCTTTGTAATCAATTTCTGCGCCAACTAAATATTGATAACTCATTGAGTCTACCAACAACGTAACGCCATTTTTTTCAAACTGTGTATCGTCTTCATTAATATCTTCATCAAACGTGAATCCATATTGAAAACCAGAACACCCGCCACCTTGGACAAAAACACGTAATTTCAACGCGCTATTACCTTCTTCAGCAATCAGGTCAGCAACTTTTGTAGCAGCATTTTCCGTGAAATTAATCGGCACTGGTGGTTCTTCAAAAGATGTAGTAACTTCTTGTGTAGCAGACATATAAACTCCTTTAAATTACTTTGTACCTCTATTCTAGGCTTCTTTTACCCTTACTGCACGTATGGGATTAGGGCAACAGGGCGATTTGATCTAGTCCCATATTTTCTGGGAAGCCAAACATCAAATTTAAACATTGAATACCTTGACCCGAAGCACCTTTCACTAAGTTATCTTCAACGACTAGAATAACTAGAGTATCACTTCCTCCAGGGCGATGAATCGCAATTCTCAATTGATTACTACCCCTTACAGAACGGGTTTCTGGGTGGCTTCCTGCAGGCATCACATCTACAAATGGTTCGCCACGATAAAAATCTTCATACAATGCCTGAAAATCTATACCCTGTGCTTCTGGTAAGATTTTTGCATATAGTGTTGAGTGAATTCCACGAATCATTGGTACTAAATGTGGCACAAAGGTCAACTTAATATCATCGTGTCCTGCAATTGCTTTTAAACCTTGCTCAATCTCCGGAAGATGACGATGTCCTTTTACCCCGTATGCTTTAAAGTTATCGCTTGCTTCTGCAAGCAATATGCCTACTTCTGCTTTTCTCCCAGCCCCTGAAACACCTGATTTTGAATCCGAAATCAAATATTGCGTATCTACTAATTTTTTACCTTGATTAGATTTGGGAGATAAGAGCGGCGCAAATCCAAGTTGAACAGAAGTTGGGTAGCAACCAGCCAATCCTACAACACGAGCTTTTTTGATTGCCTCCCGATTAATTTCTGCAAGGCCGTAGACAGCTTCTTCTAGAATCTCTGGACACTGATGTGGCATTCCATACCACTGTTCAAATACCTTAGTATCTTTTAATCTAAAGTCGGCTGCCAAATCTAAAATACGGACATTTGCAGCTAAAAGCTCTTTTGCTTGCGCCATCGCAACTCCGTGAGGGGTTGCAAAAAAAACGGCATCACACTCATTTAACTTAGCCTCTTCTGGAGTACTAAATGCGATATTCACTCTACCCCGTAAAGATGAAAACATATCAGAAACTGGCATTCCAGCCTCTTTACGGGAAGTAATTGCTGTTAACTGTACCTTTGGGTGTTGAGCCAACATTCTAAGCAACTCCACACCTGTATATCCCGTACCCCCAACGATGCCAACCTTAATCATCTTCTCTCCCGAATGTCTTAATCAGTGTATTTGAGTATCTTCTTATTGTATGAAACCGTAATGAAAAAAACCGTATAAGCGAATTGCCTATACGGTTTTTTGCCTCTAGGCGAAAAGTATTAACGCTTACTAAATTGCTTACGACGACGTGCGCCACGTAAACCAACCTTTTTACGCTCAACTTCACGAGCATCACGTGTAACAAAACCAGCTTTTGATAATGTTGGTTTTAATGTGTTGTCATAATCGATCAACGCGCGAGTTACTCCATGACGAACTGCTCCAGCTTGACCTGTTTCGCCGCCACCACTAACATTGACTTTAATATCAAATGTAGCTGCATGGTTTGTCAAAATCAATGGTTGACGAGCAATCATACGTGATGTTTCACGAGAAAAATATTGATCAATCGGTTTGCCATTAACGAGAATATCACCCTTACCCGATTTAATAAAAACCCTAGCTACAGAGCTTTTGCGACGACCGGTACCATAATTCCAATTTCCAATCATGACAGCTCCTTAAATTTCTAAAACGCTAGGCTGTTGGGCCGCGTGTGGATGAGTCTCATCACCATAAACTTTTAACTTCTTAATCATTGCATAGCCAAGGGGACCTTTAGGTAACATACCCTTAACTGCTTTTTCAAGAACTCGACCTGGGAACTTCGCTTGCATTTTGTCAAAAGTTGTTTCGTAAATACCACCTGGGTATCCAGTGTGGCGGTAATAAGTCTTTTGCAAACCTTTATTACCTGTTACACGGAGTTTAGATGCGTTTATAACGACAATATAGTCGCCAGTATCAACGTGAGGAGTGAATTCAGGTTTATGCTTGCCGCGCAGACGGTGTGCCACTTCACTGGCGACACGACCGAGAACTTTGTCTGTTGCGTCAATCACGAACCATTCACGCTTCACCTCATGGGATTTTGCGGAAAATGTTTTCATGACTACTTTCATTAAATTGTGGGCCCATTCAAGCAGTATTTAATCTCTCATTCGGCCTTGCTTATGCTTGCACGCTCTCATTTGATTCTTAAATCTGTAAAACGTTTTCCCTGGGACCTAAGTCAGAGAATCAATGATTGTAGCAAAAAAAAGCCCAGAGGTAAACTCTGGGCTATGAATTCCACCTTTGTTTGGGTGGAGGAGACATCGGAAGCAGTAAAATCTTTAATAAGAAGTTATGCAATAGGGTTATTATATATTAGGGTTATCACTAGGTAAAGTCTTTTTTTAAATTTTTTGTTGGGGTGCAACAATGGAATGTACAGTGAATTGGCTTGGATTAGACGGTATGAGTTTTTCTGCAGAGGTTGGAAGCGGACATCTCGTGAATATGGATGGTGCTCCTGAGGCTGGTGGTCGTAATTTGGCACCACGACCAATGGAGTTACTACTTGCAGGTGCAGGCGGGTGTACTGCCTTTGATGTTGTGATGATCCTTAAAAAGGCACGCCAGCATATTACTGGTTGTAAAGTTCAATTAGAGGCAGTGAGGGCTGAGTTAGATCCGAAAGTGTTTACTCACATTAATATGAAATTTATCGTTACTGGCCAACAATTAGACCCTAATCGAGTTAGCCAAGCGGTTCACTTATCTCATGAAAAATATTGCTCAGCCACAATCATGCTTGGCAAAACCGCATCCATTACTCACTCGATTGAAATTGTTGAAGGCTAAAAAGAGCAGAGTTGATCGATAAGCCGGATTCTGTCGCCAAAGTTTTCACCTTGGGGCAATCATTCATCTAGGTCCACTGTTACCAGTGGACTCGAGCTCTCTACCCGCAGGCTTAGCGGGTCGCCTCAACGCCTGCCTATTTGAGATTGCTCCGGGTGGAGGTTACCGCGTTTCACCGTAACTAAATACGCTCGTCTCTGTGGCCCTATTCCTCATGTTGCCATGGATGGCTGTTAGCCATCACCCTACCCTATGGAGTCCGGACTTTCCTCCCCTTCAATGAAGCGGCGATTGCCCAATCAACTCTGCAGCGTTAGTCTAACCGAGAATTGACCACTCTAGGGACTCCCCAGCATTTAAGGGAACGATAAAATCCTGCCCCATGGGATAACTTAAAGGAATTTTTTGAGGAATTTTCTCAATGGTTATCATCGACTGATTTACGGGAAGACTATAAAAACCAGGTCCATTCAATGAAGCAAACTTTTCTAACTGTTGCAATTTTCCAACAGAAGCAAATGCCTGAGCATACAACTCGATTGCTTGAGACGCTGTAAAACAGCCCGCACATCCACAAGCGTGCTCTTTTAAATGTTGTGCATGAGGCGCACTATCGGTTCCTAAGAAAAATCTCGCTGAATCACTAGTGGCTGCGCCAAGGAGAGCCTGACGATGCTCTTCTCTTTTTAAAACAGGTAAGCAGTAATAATGTGGGCGTATACCGCCCATGAAGATAGCGTTTCGGTTATAGAGCAAATGATGTGCAGTGATTGTTGCCGCAATATCACCATAATCATGCGTGTTTGCTTGACTCACATAATCTACCGCTTGTTTCGTTGTAATGTGCTCAAACACAACTCGTAACTTAGGATGTTTTTTTCTTAAGGGCTCTAAAACTTGCTCAATAAACGCAGCTTCACGATCAAAGATATCAATGGCAGAATGCGTTACTTCGCCATGAACTAAAAGTGGCATATTTAATTCTGCCATCTTCGCAATCGTGACATCACATTTATTTAAGTCAGTTACGCCTGCATCACTATTCGTTGTGGCGCCAGCAGGATATAACTTCACGCCAATAATCCCAGCCTCTTTAGCTTTTTCAATTTCACTAGGCAAAGTCATATCAGTGAGGTAAAGGGTCATTAAAGCTTGAAACTCTGGATATCCCACACTGCTCGCCGCTTCTTGAATCCTGGATTGATAGCTGAGAGCTTGCGCAACATGTGTCACGGGCGGTCTTAAATTAGGCATCACAAGCGCTCTGCTAAATTGACGTGCAGTATGCGCTACAAGATCCGGCAACACATCTCCGTCTCGTAAATGAAGATGCCAATCATCAGGGCGTGTAATGGTTATTTTATTCATGTCGATCTATGAGTACTATTCTAAAGTCATTTACGTTTGTTAAAGTTGGTCCAGTAAATACAAGTGCATGCAGTTTCTCAAAAAAATCATATGCAAGATGATTAACTAAATAATGCTGGATTTTTAAACCCTTAGCAAGGTACATGTCCCTAACATCACGATCAAAATAAGCACCAGCATTGTTTTCGCTACCGTCGATACCATCTGTATCGGCCGCTAAAGCACTAATCCCTTGAATATCTAGAGTCTCTTCCATCAAAGCTAAAAGGTACTCGGAACAACGTCCGCCTCTTCCAATCATTTCTGGTGGTATCGTCACTGTCGTTTCACCACCAGATATCCATGCAATTTTATTAGCACTAGAGTTGATTAAATGTTCTCGAATCAAAGCTGCATGATTTTTAGCAATTTCTTGAGACTCCCCTGAGATACTGTCACCCAATAAATGTACTTCATAGCCAAGGGTTCGACAAAAAGCTGATGCGGCTTCAAGGCCTTTTTGCGCAGTAGCAAATACAATATTTTTTATCTGTTCACAAATGTCATCTTCAGCTTTTAGTGTTTCACTATGTAGTCCTTGTCGCCCTTGCAAAAGATACTGATGAACGGCTGTTAAACCTACCTGTGTTTGTAACTGGTATTTTTCAAAAATTTGGATTGCATCATCATACGTCGATGGATCAGGAGCGCACGGCCCACTGGCTATATCGCTTGCCCGATCACCGACCACATCAGAAATAATTAACGCCATCACTCGCGCATTGCGACTAGTCGCTAATTGTGCTAATCGCCCGCCTTGGATCGCAGATATATGTTTACGAATAATATTAATTTCTTCAATAGGTGCGCCACACCGGAGTAGCTCTTGCGTTAATTTTTGCAAGGCTTCAATTGAAATATCTTGTGCAGTGAAGGGTAATAAACTTGAACCACCACCTGATATAAGGACAACACATAAATCGTTTTCTTGTAAATTGCCCACCAGTTGCATGATTGCGATACTCGCCTTTAGTCCAGCATCATCAGGATAGGGGTGTGATGCCTCTATGATAGTTATTTTTCTATGCGGAATAGGATTTTGAACATCATGTCCATATCGGGTTACCAATTGGCCGTAAATGTTGGCATGGGGCCAATTATTTTGTGCAAATTTTTCGAAAGCATCTCCCATAGAAGCACTTGCCTTGCCCGCACCAACAACTAAACAATTACCTCTAATACCGTTGGGAAATATTTCTGCCAATAGCGCTGGCATCGATTTCTGAGGATCTGCTACGGCCAGTACTTTTTGAAAAGCTTCATGCAAGATTTGATTAGCTGTCAACATAATCGATTCTACGATGTTGGATAATAATTTTAGGTAGGTATAACTTCGCTTTGATTTTTTTGCAAATTCCACATCGTTGCATATTTAGATTGTAATGACATGAGTTCTTCATGGGTACCACGTTCAACAATTTCACCATCTTGCATAACTAATATTTGTTGAGCATGAACAATGGTTGATAAACGATGGGCAATAATCAAAGCCGTTCTATTGGTAGTTAATTTATTGATTTCCTCTTGTATGGCTTTTTCTGTTTGGGAATCAAGGGCAGATGTTGCTTCATCAAAAATAATGAGTGCAGGATTTTTTAATAAAGTTCGTGCGATTGCCACACGTTGTTTTTCGCCGCCCGAGAGCTTTAATCCTCGTTCCCCTACAGACGTTTTGTAAGCCTCAGGCAATCCCATCACAAATTGGTGGATTTGCGCTGCTTGTGCTGCTTGAATAATTTCTTCCTCAGAAGTTTGTGGGTTTCCATAAGCGATGTTGTAGCCAATAGAATCATTAAATAAAACAGTATCTTGAGGAACAATGCCGACCATTTTTCTTAAACTTAATTGCTGAACTGTAGATATGTTTTGCCCATCAAAATAGATCGCTCCAGAGTTGACATCATAAAATCGGAATAACAATCTGGATAAAGTACTTTTGCCTGAACCACTATTTCCCACCACTGCAGTAGTTGTTCCAGGTTCAATTACAAAACTAACATTTTTTAATATAGTGCGATTTTCTTCATAAGAAAATCGCACTTGGTCAAACACTACACGTGGCCCTAGATGTGGATGTTCAAGTTTTAAAGCGGGAGCGCCAAGAGCATCTTTAATTTCTTGATCTTTATTTAACAAGCTAAACATATTGTCCATATCCATAATAGCTTGTTTGATTTCTCGATAAATCACCCCTAAGAAATTTAATGGGATATACATTTGTATCATTAATGTATTAATTAAAACGATATCACCTAAAGTTAATTCACCACTTTGAACCCCTAATGTTGCACGCCATAATATTGCGATCAAGCCAATCACAATAATTACTTGTTGACCGATATTTAAAACAGCTAGAGATTGTTGTGATTTGATAGCGGCTTTTTGATAGCTTTGTAAGAAACTATCGTAACGGTGTGCTTCAAATGTTTCATTACTAAAATATTTTACGGTTTCAAAATTCAACAAAGAATCAATCGCTTTTTGATTAGCGCTAGTATCCATTTCATTCATTTTGCGTCGATATTTAGAGCGCCACTCGGTGACCATGACGGTAAAAGTAATGTATAGAACCAATGCACAAAAAGTAATCGCCGCATAAAGCCAGTCGTAATTAAACGCAAGGTAAATCAAAACGATCGAAAATTCAATCAGTGTTGGTAAGATACTATATAAAGAATATGAAATGAGGGATTGAATACCTCTTGAACCACGATCAATGTCTCTTGAAACTCCCCCAGTTTGACGTCCTAAATGAAACCGTAATGAGAGCGAATGTAAATGGTTAAAGACTTCAATGGCTACCTGCCGAATCGCATTTTGCGTCACCTTTGCAAATAGAAACTCTCGTAATTCAGTAAATAATGATGCTGATAGCCTAAGCAATCCATAAGCTATAACAAATGCTAATGGAAATATAAGAAACTGCCTTGGATCATCGGCAGGAATAGATAAATCATCAATGAGGTGCTTTAAAACAACTGGTATCCCGATATTGGCAACTTTTGCTAAAACTAAGCAGGAAATTGCAAAAAATACCCTCCAAGGATATTTGGTTAAATAGGGTATTAAAGTTTTAATAGTGCCCCAATCACCAAGGCCTCTTGGTTTTGAAGCTCTTAACGAGTAGTCAGTTGCTGGGCGCATTGATCTGATGAATTAATGTTGACATTGGCGCAATGAACGATGAACCAATGTCTTATTCATCAATTGGTAGGTTGCACTGTTCGTAAGCGAATATGAAGTTCACGTAACTGCTTTTCATCTACAGGACTCGGCGCTTGAGTTAATAAGCATTGAGCACGCTGTGTTTTCGGAAAAGCAATCACATCACGAATTGAATCTGCGCCAGTCATCATGGTCACAATGCGATCAAGTCCGAATGCAATACCTCCATGTGGAGGAGCTCCGTACTTCAAAGCATCTAACAGAAAACCAAACTTGGCTTGAGCTTCTTCTGGTCCAATCTTGAGCGCCCGAAATACTTCACTTTGAACAGACTCTTGATGAATACGCACAGAACCACCACCAATTTCCGAACCATTCAAAACCATGTCATATGCTTTCGCAATGCATTTTCCGGGCTCTTTATCGAGAATGGCTAAATGCTCATCTTTAGGACTTGTAAATGGATGGTGGCAAGCAACCCATCTAGCAGCTTCCTCGTCATAATCAAACATAGGGAAATCAACCACCCATAAAGGCTTCCATCCTTCTTTAAAAATACCTTTTTCTTTGCTCCAATCAGAGTGCCCAATTTTGATTCGTAATGCACCAATCGCGTCATTAACCACCTTGGATTTATCTGCTCCAAAGAAAAGAATGTCGCCATCTTGAGCGCCGGTTCTTTGAATAATTGCTTCTACAGCTTGATCATGTAGATTTTTTACAATCGGTGATTGAAGTCCATTGCGGCCATCACTGACTTTATTCACTTTAATCCAAGCTAAACCCTTTGCACCATAAATACTTACAAATTGAGTATATTCATCAATTTCACTTCTAGAGATTTCTGCTCCTCCTGGAACTCTTAAGGCAACTACTCTACCGTTATCTGAATTAGCAGGGCCGGAGAATACCTTGAAATCCACATCCTTCATTACATCAGTTAACTCGGTGAACTCTAAATCGACCCTTAAGTCTGGCTTATCCGAACCAAAACGACGCATAGCTTCTTGATAACTTAACACCGGAAATGGTGCTGGTAACTGAACATCAATCACCGTTTTAAAAATATGCGAAATCATATTTTCAAATAAATCACGGATTTCCATCTCGTCTAAAAATGATGTCTCGCAATCGATTTGAGTGAACTCGGGTTGACGATCTGCTCTTAAGTCTTCATCCCGAAAACATTTCACAATTTGGTAATAGCGATCGAAACCTGCAACCATCAATAATTGTTTAAACAATTGGGGTGATTGTGGAAGAGCAAAAAATTGGCCATCATGAACTCTTGATGGCACTAAATAATCTCGCGCGCCCTCAGGTGTACTTTTTGTGAGCATTGGGGTTTCAATGTCAATAAAACCTGCTTGATCTAAATAACGACGCGACTCCATCGCGACGTTATAACGTAAACGAAGATTTTTTTGCATTTGTGGACGGCGTAAATCAAGCACACGATGCGTTAAACGCGTAGTCTCAGATAAGTTGTCATCATCTAACTGAAACGGCGGCGTAACTGATGCATTAAGAACGTTGAGTTCTTTACACAATATCTCAATCTTCCCAGTGGTCAAGTCATTGTTTTCAGTGCCAGAAGGCCTTGCTCTGACAAGTCCTTTTACCTGAATACAGTATTCGTTCCGAATATTTTCTGCAACAGCAAATACTTCTTTGCGGTCTGGATCGCAAACAATTTGTACAAATCCATGGCTATCTCGTAAATCAATAAAAATAACGCCGCCATGATCACGGCGACGATTCACCCAACCAGCGATACTGACTTCTTGACCAATGAAATCTTCTGTAACTAAACCTGCAAAATGACTACGCAATGACATACTTAAACCTCTTTATTTAAATTTTTGGTTCTTGACCGACTGGTGGAACAGTGCCCATTGAAACGATATGTTTGAGCGCATCTTCAACAGAAATGGATAATTCAATCACACTATCTTTGGGAACTATCATAAAAAATCCAGATGTTGGATTTGGTGTTGTGGGGACAAACACATGAATATGTGGGGTGCCTAATTTTTCCGCGACTTCCTGCATTGGTGATCCTGTTTGAAAGGCGATCGCCCAAGAATTTTGATGAGGGTATCTGATCAAAACAGCCTTTTTAAAAGCATCTCCGCTACTGGATAACAAGGTATCAGAAACTTGTTTAACGCTTGAATAAATGGACCTGACAATCGGTATCCGATGTAAGATTTTTTCCCAGATACGAAAAAGCCACCTACCTGCAATGGTAATCGCAAACATTCCCGTCAAAATGATGGCTACAATCACAATTAAAACACCAATAAAGGGTGTTTCTCTAAAGTGTATAAGACCTTCGGTTAAATTCGATGGTAGAACTGTGATTAATACGTGCATTACGGAACCAAAAACACTGTCCAAAATGCCCATAGCCCAAGTAATTACCCAAATAGTAATTGCCAAAGGTGCCCAAACTAAAATGCCCGCTAAAAAGTACTTTTTCATAATCCCTTATGCTTATCAAGGAACATTATCCATCTTTTTTATGTAAAAGCGTTTCTAAAACATGGATTCTGATGTTTGACTACGCTCTTTAACGATTTCAGAGGGAATCAGCACCGATCCTATAAACATTCCCAAAAAGCTAAATGCCAGTCCAACCATTTGGGGTGGAATTACTTCATGAGGCATGATTGCCTCCATCATCATCCAAGAAACTAAGCCTAAAGCAACCGCCAATAGGCCTCCTAATGGCTTTGCTTTAGGCCAATAGATGCCACATAAAAGTGGCACAAAAGCAGTTACAAGGGTAACTTTATAGGCACTTTCTACCATTTTAAAAATGGATAACTCTGAATGCATGGCAATGATAGTTACCATAACACTAAACACCAAGGTGGTAATTCGCATAATGAGCAGGGATTGTTCTGCGGTCAACTCTTTAAAAAAACCTTTAATAATATTTTCAGAAATTGATACCGAAGGAGCGAGAAGGGTCGCACTAGCACAACTTTTAATGGCCGATAGTAAAGCTCCAAAGAAAATAACTTGGGCAAACATGGGGGTTTGACTCAAAATTAATTTAGGTAAAATTAATTGTGAATCCGTTTTTAAGCCTTCTTTAACCATTTCCGGGTCAAGCATATTCGCTGAATAAGCCAAAATCATTGGAATAAAAGCAAAACAGAAATACAGTACACCACCCAAAATGGCTGCTCGTTGAGCAATTTGTACCGTTTTTGATGAGGTTACTCTTTGGAAAACGTCTTGTTGCGGAATCGATCCTAGCATCATCGTACATAAAGCGGCTATAAAACCCATAATTTCGGCAAAATTGGCTTTCGGGAAAAAATTAAATAAGCCAGCGTTATTGGCGTGCTCTACGACGTTCACCACCCCTCCTGCCAATCCCGTAACTTCATGGCCAATATATAAAAGGCCAAGCACAATAATAATCATCTGCAAAAAATCAGTTACGGCAACTGCCCACATGCCACCGAAAAGGGTATAAATTAAAACACTTCCCGATCCAATTAACATGCCAACATTGCGAGAAATCTCTCCGCCAGACACGACATTGAACACTAAGCCAAGTGCCATGATCTGAGCAGATACCCATCCCAAATAGGACGCAGCAATGCAT
Source organism: Burkholderiaceae bacterium (assembly GCA_947462685.1). Classification (GTDB taxonomy): domain Bacteria; phylum Pseudomonadota; class Gammaproteobacteria; order Burkholderiales; family Burkholderiaceae; genus Polynucleobacter. The sequence goes on from CANHPL010000001.1 coordinate 107,683, forward strand.
AATGTAATCAACACCTCAACGGTGCGACCATAGCGATCGCGATAAAAATCCCCAATCGTAAGGTATTTAGCCTGGTACAGTGGCTTCGCAAAAAATAAACCAACCAAAATTAAACACATTGAAGAACCGAAGGGATCTGCAACTACCCCAGCTAAACCTTCCTGCAAGAAGGTTGCTGGTGCGCCCAAGACTGCTTCAGCTCCAAACCAAGTTGCAAATACTGTCGCAGTGACAACATACATTGGCAGTGCATGACCTGCGGCCGCAAAGTCAGTTGCGTTTTTTACTTTTAAAGAGGCTAATAAACCGATTGCTACTGAAATGCCCCAGTAGAGAAGAACGAACCAAAGTAACATGAGATTACCTAGACAGTGTCAAAAATAGATATGTAATCGCCCCACCTAAAAGGGCACCAATACCAAAAATACTAACCATGTTTGTTTGAAAGTTAAATGTTTTTTTCTTTTCTAATAAATTTATTATTTCTTGCAATTGATTCTGTTTTTTAGCATGAACCTCCAACTCTAGATAGGTCGTGATGAGTCTAGGAAGGGTTGGTAATTTTTGCGCCCAATGTGGTGCCTCAGACTTTAATTTTTCCCAAAATCCTTTAAAGCCAACTTGTTGATTCATCCACGTCTGCATAATCGGTTTAACGGTTTGCCACAAGTCTAAATCAGGATCTAATTGACGACCAAGTCCTTCTACATTTAATAAGGTTTTTTGTAATAAAGTTAACTGTGGTTGTATTTCAACTTTAAATCTTCTTGAAGTCTGAAAGAGTCGCATCAAAACAATCCCTAAAGAAATATCTTTTAAAGGACGATCAAAATAAGGTTCACAAACTGCACGAACAGCGCCTTCTAATTCCTCAACTTTGGTTTCAGGCGGAACCCACCCTGACTCAATGTGAAGAGCAGCTACGCGATGGTAATCACGATTAAAGAATGCTAAGAAATTTTGTACTAAATAGTTTTTATCTAATTCAGATAATGTACCCACAATACCAAAATCTAGGGAAATTAAACGCCCAAATGTTTGCGGGTCTAAACTGACCATAATATTTCCAGGGTGCATATCCGCATGAAAAAATCCATGCGCAAACGCCTGAGTAAAAAACACCTCTACGCCATCGACTGCAAGTAACTTTAAATCCACTCCTGCTGCTTTTAAATCATCCAGTCGCGCAATGGATATGCCATACATACGCTCCATCACCATGACGTTGATATGGCACAAATCCCAATAAACCTCTGGAATCATGATTTTATTTGAGCCTTCAAAGTTTCTTCTTAATTGGCTACAGTTTGCGGCTTCTCGTAGCAAATCTAATTCATCATGAATAGTTGTATCAAATCCGGACACAACTTCTTTCGGCTTTAATCGCTTGCCATCGTAGGAGAATTTTTCAATCAACCCTGCAAGGCTATGCATCAATGCTAAATCACTCTCAATCACTCCTAAAATATTGGGGCGCAATACTTTAATAGCCACATGCTTGTCTTCCCACTGAGGATATTTGCTATTCCCCTTGAGAACTGCAAAATGTACCTGCGCAATAGATGCACTTGCTATCGGCGTCGCATCAAATGATTTAAATACCTCATCAATAGGTAACTGCAGTGCTTTTTCAATAATTTCACGTGATAATTCATTAGAAAATGGTGGGACGTCATCCTGAAGTTTGGCTAACTCATCAGCAATATCCTCTGGAAGTAAATCTCTTCTTGTAGAAAGCACTTGGCCAAATTTGATGAATACTGGCCCTAAAGATTCCAAAGCAAGGCGTATTCTTTGTCCTCGAGCTAAATCTCTTGAAGGAGAAAAAAAAGATAAGGGAAGTGTAAGAACACTAAAAATTCCTGGTTTTAATACTGTTCTCAGTAGCCCAAAAAGATCATATCGCCAAAGAATATAAAAAATTCGAGAGATACGTTTAACTTTTTGCATTATGTTGAAAGTGTCTGTTTGCTGTTAAAAGCTTGCTCAAGTTGATTAACTTTTTTTTCAGCTCGGTCTAATTGATCGCGCAATAATCGCAAATCGGATTTAAAGTCTTTCATTTGCTGACTATCTACCAGAATATTTTTTTCATATACCAAGTAATCTCTAATTCCACTTTTTAGATCATTCATCGCAAGTTGGGTTTGATGAGAGATTTTTTGAGATTTCAAAACAACTCTTCTTGCCGGCGCATCTCCTAAAAATTTAGATAAGTCCTCTTCGACTTCCCATTTAAGATCTGCTGCTAAACGATTTAAATCTGCTGCAAAGTCGATATCTCCAGAAATTTTGACAAATTTCATGGCCCCGGATTTCCCTTCTTTCATAAAAGCCCATATCGCTTCTTGTGAAATTACCAAACTAACCGAAGAAGGATGAGTAGTGCCAGTTGCATTTACAAACATCCCTTCTTGAATCGTAATTTGAAAATCCCCAAATGGTAAAGTAATAGAGATCGACTGTCCTTCTCTAGTAAGAAGTAAATCGTGAGCCCACCGCTCTTGCTCAATCAAGTGATTTAAGGCTCTTAATACGACAGAGGGAACTGGCAAATGAGCCATGATTAATACTTATACCCAATGTGTAAAGCCACAATACCACCAGATAATGGGTGAACTTCCACTTGATCAAAACCTGCCTCTTGCATCATTCCCTTCAAAGTTTCTTGGTCAGGATGCATGCGGATGGACTCTGCTAAATAACGATAACTTTGAGCATCACCAGCTATTTTTTTACCAAGCCAAGGTAAAACCTTGAAGGAATATATGTCATAAATTGGTTTAATCAGTTGAACCGGTTGAGAAAATTCGAGCACCATGGTTTTACCACCAGGCTTAGTTACTCGACACATCTCTTTCAATGCAATTTCTTTATGTGTCATATTGCGTAAGCCAAAAGAAACGGTGACTAAATCAAAATGGTTTTTTGCAAAAGGAATTTTCTCGGCGTCTAATTGAACGCATGGAATGATTGCGCCGTGATCAACTAGCCGATCTCTTCCAACTCGCAGCATGGAAGAATTGATATCACTCAACCAAACTTCACCAGATTTTCCGGCTTTTTTTGCAAAGGCTAATGCTAAATCTCCAGTGCCCCCAGCAATATCTAAAACCTTTTGACCAGGCAAAACATTGGCGCTAGCAATCGTAAATATTTTCCAAATACGATGAAGTCCCATTGACATTAAGTCATTCATTAAGTCGTAGTTACTCGCTACAGAATGAAAGACTCCAGCCACCTTTTCTGCTTTTTTTGACTCGTCAACTTTTTCAAATCCGAAATGGGTTTGTACCATGTGTAATCCTGGAAATTATTTTTTCATTGGGGCATCGCGGTGTAAACCAGCCTGTGCTAATTTATCCACATGCTCTTGCCAAATTTGTTCTTGGTTCAGACAAAGCTCGTGCAAATAGTCCCATGAGAAAAGGCCAGAGTCATGACCATCCGTAAAGGTGGGTTTGATGGCGTAATGACCTACTGGTTCAACGCTTAAAATACTGACGTTTCGCTTGCCAGTTTGAAGTATCTCTTGACCCGGACCATGACCTCTAACTTCAGCTGAAGGCGATACAACTCTTAAAAACTCAAATGGGAGTCGATAATTATTGCCATTTTCATAACCAAGTTCAAGAACTTTTGATTGCTGGTGGACAACAATCGACTGAGGAATTGGCGGTTTCATCAAACAAGCACTCTTTCAATACCACCGGAATTAGCATTATTGACAAAATCAGCCATCCAATTTTCACCTAATAAATGACGGGCCATTTCAACCACAATATAGTCAGCGGTAGTTCCTGAATCATCATTAAAACGAGAAAGCCCCTGTAAGCAAGATGGGCAACTGGTAAGAACTTTCACATTGCCAGTAAATCCGTCGTCATGCAACGCTTCAGCTCCTTTAACCATCTCTTCTTCTTTTCTAAAACGAATTTGCGTTGAAATGTCGGGTCTAGTTAATGCCAAGGTTCCTGACTCTCCGCAACAGCGATCATTTTTTTTAATTACATGTTGATCTTCCGTTTGAATAATTTGATTAACCGTTTTTAAAGGATCCTGCAGTTTCATTGGTGAGTGACAGGGATCATGGTACATATACCTAGTTCCCTGAACCCCGGTTAACTTGATGTTTTTTTCCAGCAAAAATTCGTGAATATCAATAATTCTGCACCCAGGAAAAATCTTATCGAACTCATAACCAGCTAATTGATCGTAGCAAGTCCCACAAGAAACCACGACCGTTTTAATGTCTAAATAATTTAAAGTATTCGCCACACGATGGAATAAAACACGATTATCGGTGATCATTTTTTCGGCTTTATCAAAATCTCCAGATCCACGTTGAGGATATCCACAGCATAAATAACCCGGTGGCAACACTGTTTGTACCCCAGCCTCCCAAAGCATCGCTTGGGTAGCTAAACCCACTTGGGAAAAGAGTCTTTCAGAGCCACACCCCGGGAAATAAAATACAGCTTCTGAATCAACAGTGGTCGTTTTTGGATTTCGAATAATAGGTACTATTTCAGAATCTTCAATATCCAAAAGGGCTCGAGCAGTCTTTTTCGGTAAATTGCCTGGCATTTTTTTATTAATGAAGTGAATCACCTGTTCTTGAATCACCGGCTTTCCAAGGGAAAGTGCTGGGGCACTGGTCTGTTTTTTTGCTAATGATTTAAATAAATCATTACCTATACGCTGGGCTTTATAACCCCATTCAATCATTACTGTTCTGGCCAACTTAATCGTTTCGGGATTAGAGGCATTTAAAAAGAACATGGCAGCACTGGAGCCAATATTAAATTTCTTTTTCCCCATTTTGCGCAATAAATTACGCATATTCATAGTGACATCACCAAAATCAATTTTGACAGGGCATGGGGTTAAGCATTTATGGCAAACCGTACAATGCGCTGCAACATCATCGAATTCATCCCAATGTTTAATTGAAATACCTCGACGAGTTTGCTCTTCATACAAAAATGCCTCAATTAAAAGTGAGGTAGCGAGAATCTTATTGCGTGGACTGTAATGAAGGTTGGCACGAGGTACATGGGTTGCACAAACTGGTTTACATTTGCCGCAGCGTAGACAGTCTTTAATACTTTCTGAAATTGCCCCAATATCGCTTTGCTGCATAATCAAAGACTCATGGCCCATCAGTCCAAAACTTGGGGTGTAAGCTTTATGTAAATCACCGCCAGGCATCAATTTACCTTTATTAAATCGCCCATCAGGGTCAATTTTTAATTTATAAGCACGGAACTCTTTTAACTCTTCATCAGTTAAATACTCTAGTTTGGTAATGCCGATACCATGCTCACCGGAAATGACTCCATCGAGAGATCTTGCCAGGACCATAATTCTGCCAACGACTTCATGAGCCTCTTGCATCATTTCGTAGTCATCAGAATTCACCGGTAAATTCGTATGCACATTACCATCACCGGCGTGCATATGCAAAGCCACAAAAACACGTTTTCTTAATATTTTTTTATGGATTGCAATACATTCCGCAAGTATTGGTGCGAAGACTGCACCCATAAATATTTGCTTGAGTTGTTCACGTACTTCCAACTTCCAAGATACGCGAATACTTCTGTCTTGTAACTTATCAAAATAATGATCTAGCTGTTGGGCATAATCCGCCCACTTAGAACGCACTTCACGCAACATATTTAAAGACTGGGATACCCGATCTTCCAATATTTCTGAAGAAGGAATTTCAGATGCATCATCTGACTTACCCAACACAAGATTACCTTTGACGAAATAATCTTCGAGGGCGTCTAATAATAAAAGTTTGTTTTTTATAGACAATTCAATATTAATTTTTTCGATGCCATCTGTGTATTCCCCCATTCTTGGCAAAGGAATCACCACGTCTTCATTAATTTTGAATGCATTTGTATGGCGTGAGATGGCGGCAGTTCTAGAGCGATCGAGCCAAAATTTCTTTCTAGCTTCAGGACTTATTGCAATAAAACCTTCGCCTACGCGGTTGTTTGCAATACGAATCACTTCACTCGCTGCTACTGCAACTACATCAGCATCATCACCAACAATATCGCCAATTAAAACCATTTTGGGTAATACATTCCGCTTAGATTTTGTCGTGTAGTCAACTGCCTTTAGGTATTTTTCATCTAAATGTTCAAGGCCAGCGAGAATCGCACCACCTTTTTTAGTTTGTTCATCAAGATAGTTTTTGACTTCAACAATGCTTGGAATGGCATCCCGGGCTTGGCCAAAAAATTCTAGGCAAACCGTACGTATTTCTTTAGGCATCCGGTGAAGCACCCATTTAGCGCTCGTAATTAAGCCATCACAACCCTCTTTTTGAACGCCAGGTAAGCCCGATAAAAACTTATCTGTCACATCCTTACCTAATCCTACTTTTCTGAAGCGTTTCCCCTCAATGGCTAAGATTTCTGTTCTCAGAATGTTTTTTCCAGGGGCCTGTCTGCCGTCAGACCAAGTTAATTCAAAAGTGGCGACAGGCGCATCATGGATTTTGCTGAGATTGTGGTCCAGACGTAAGATTTCTAACCAGTTACCTTCGGTGTCAACCATTCTCCACCAAAGTAAATTATCAAGTGCTGTACCCCATAAAACTGCTTTTTTACCACCAGCATTCATGGCAATATTTCCACCAATGCAGCTAGCCTCTAATGACGTCGGATCTACAGCAAAAACAAGTCCGCTTTTATCGGCCGCGTCAGAAACTCTTTTAGTAACGACTCCAGCCTCAGTAAATATAGTTCCAACATCCTTGTCCACCCCAGGAATTTTGCCAAATTCAACTGGCATCATTTTTTCTAATTTCTCGGTATTAATGACGGCTGACATCGGTGTTAAAGGGATTGCCCCACCAGTGTAACCAGTGCCACCCCCTCTGGGAATAATCGTTAAGCCAAGCTCAATACAAGCTTTTACAACACCGGGAATCTCTAATTCACTGTCTGGAGTAATAACGACAAATGGGTACTCGACTCGCCAGTCTGTTGCATCAGTAACATGCGATACCCTTACAAAACCATCAAATCCAATGTTGTCCTGTGCGGTGATTTTCCCGAGTACCTTACGCACCTGAACTCTTAATAGCTTTGCTTTTTCAAAATCACTTGCAAAGTTTTTAACAGCTTGACGTGCAGAACTTACTAAAAAAGATACCTTTTCCTCTAACTGCTGGGTAATCCGTTTTTCAACTTCACTAAGTCGATGATTGAGCGCATCTATTAAAGACTTGAGACGCTTGGGGTTATCCAAAAGATCATCTTGTAAATATGGGTTCCGGTTGACTACCCAAATATCGCCTAAAACTTCATACAGCATTCTTGCCGAACGACCTGTTTTACGCTCACTTCTTAGGCTGTCAAGGGCCTCCCAAGCCTGCGTACCTAAAATACGAATGACAATTTCACGATCAGAAAATGATGTGTAGTTATATGGAATTTCTCTGAGTCTTAAGGGCTGACTCTTTAAATTTTGGGGCGGTTCAAAGTAAATGGGAGCGTTCATAGTGTTTTGACCTAAAAGACTATTCTAATTGAGGGTGCAATTCTTTGCTAATTTTTCTCAATACGGCATTTTTAACTTATTTATGTAAACAGAGTCCCCAAGGAGCTATTACTAGCTAAATAGACAAAAGCGATAAATATATATCTTAGAGTTTTACCAATCATCATGTACATACAACAGGGCCAAAAGGATAATTTTGACCAGCCTGCAAAAACGGTTAAAGGATCCCCTATGATAGGTAACCACGATAAAAGTAAGCTTTTTGAGCCAAATTGACGTAAATATGAGCTCAATTTACTTGTTGGTCTATCTTTTGAGTGCAGTATGGCGTCTTTGGTATTTTTAGCAAAATAACCAATATGCCAATTAACTACCCCACCGAGGATGTTGCCTAGGCTAGCAACTGCAATTAAGGGCCATATATTTTCGGGGAATTGGACTAAATAAGCAAAAAATACGGTCTCAGAACTAAAAGGTAACAAAGTAGCTGCTAAAAATGAAATTACCCCAACGGATGTTAAACCTACCCAGGGGACTGAAATTGCCTGTAAAAGGTCTTGAATTAAGGATTCCATACGTTATTCTAGTTGCTCTATGATAATCTTCTGTCTATGGAAAACGACTATTTACGAAAAATTTTAAATGCCAAGGTTTATGATGTTGCTCGAGAAACTGAACTTGAGCACGCTCAAAACTTGTCTACACGCCTAAATAACAATATTCTTTTAAAGCGCGAAGATAATCAACCCGTATTTTCGTTTAAATTGCGTGGGGCCTATAACAAAATGGCTCATCTAAGCAAGGATCAACTAGCAAAGGGTGTTATTGCGGCATCAGCAGGCAACCACGCCCAAGGTGTGGCGGTGGGCGCCGCCAAACTTGAATGCCTTGCTACGATTGTGATGCCTGTTACTACTCCACAGGTAAAGATTGATGCCGTAAAAGATCGTGGTGGAAAATGGGTTAAGGTCGTTCTTTTTGGTGAATCTTATAACGATGCATATGATCACGCGCTGCAATTAGAAGAAAAAAATAAGCTGACGTTTGTTCACCCGTTTGATGACCCAGATGTTATAGCAGGGCAAGGCACTATTGCGATGGAAATTTTACGCCAATATCAAGGTCCAATTGAAGCCATTTTTGTGGCTATAGGTGGTGGAGGTCTTATTGCAGGTATTGGCTCTTACATAAAAGCTATTCGTCCTGAAATTAAAATTATCGGTGTTCAAACAGTTGACTCCGATGCAATGAAGCGCTCAATTGAGGCGGGTAAACGAGTTACGCTTAAAGAAGTAGGGCTTTTCTCCGATGGCACTGCAGTGAAATTGGTTGGTAAAGAAACTTTTAAAATCTGCCAAGAAGTAGTTGATGAAATCATTACTGTTGATACAGATGCCATCTGTGCTGCAATTAATGATGTGTTTACAGACACAAGAAGTATCTTAGAGCCAGCTGGAGCATTATCCATTGCTGGTTTAAAAGCTTATGTGGCACAGAAAAAATGTACCGGTAAAACATTTATTAGCATTGCCTGTGGCGCTAATATGAATTTTAGTCGTCTGCGATTCGTGGCAGAAAGAGCTGACGTTGGTGAATCTAAAGAGGCGGTATTTGCGATCACAATTCCAGAAGAACGTGGCTCTTTCAGGCGTTTCTGTTCCTTAGTTGGAAAAAGAAATGTCACAGAATTTAACTATCGTATATCTGATGCAAAACATGCCTATATTTTTATTGGTATCTCCACTCAAAAACAAGGGGATAGTGCCAACATTGCAAAAGAATTTATCAAATCAGGTTTTGACACCATTGACCTAACAACGGATGAATTAGCTAAGTCTCACCTCAGACATATGGTTGGCGGAAGATCCACCCTAGCTGATGATGAATTACTCTACCGCTTTGAATTTCCAGAGCGTCCTGGGGCACTAATGAACTTTTTAAATGCGATGTCTCCTCACTGGAATATTAGCCTTTTTCACTATCGCAACCATGGGGCAGATTATGGGAAAATTTTGGTAGGGCTTCAAGTGCCGAAAAAAAATAATAAAGAGTTTAAAGATTTTCTTAAGGGTACAGGTTACCGCTATTGGGATGAAAGTGAGCATCCCGCCTATCAACTCTTTTTAAAATAATTTATGAGTTTTTCACTATCTGGCAAACTCGTAGTAGCCATTTCCTCAAGAGCCTTGTTCGATTTTGAAGAAGAAAACCGCGTTTTTGAAGCCACAAATGATAGTGCTTATATGCGCATTCAACAAGAGCGCCTAGCCATTCCCGCTAAAGCTGGCGTCGCATTTCCACTGGTACAAAAATTATTACAATTTAATACCGAGCATGTTGCTCGAGTTGAGGTAGTTATTCTTTCAAGAAATGACCCTGTTAGCGGGCTACGCGTTTTCCGCTCTGCAGAGCATGCGGGTCTTAAGTTAGAGCGTGGTGTTTTTACTCGAGGTCGGCCACCCTATCATTATTTAAGATCTCTTCATGCTAATTTATTTCTGTCCGCCAATGAAAATGATGTGAGAGAAACGATTCTTGCTGGTTTTCCTGCAGCATTGGTGTATCCACAATCTGTGAAAATTGCAGAATCCAATCCGCAAGAAATCCGCATTGCATTTGATGGTGATGCTGTTTTATTTTCTGATGAGTCTGAAAGAATATTTCAAGCTAAAGGTTTAGATGCGTTTGTTAAGCATGAAACCCATTTGGCAAAAACACCTCTTCCTCCAGGCCCTTTTAAGCCTTTGTTAGAAGCTCTTCACCAATTACAAAACTCTAGTCCAGAATCCGCCATGCGCATACGAACTGCCCTTGTAACTGCAAGATCTGCTCCAGCTCATGAAAGAGCAATTCGTACACTGATGAGTTGGGGAGTTGACATTGATGAGGCCATGTTTCTTGGTGGTTTAAATAAGTCAGATTTTTTAAGGGAGTTTGCTCCTGATTTTTTCTTTGATGACCAAACAGGCCATTGCGAAGCAGCTGCAGAGGTTGCGCCCACTGGTCAAGTTATTTCAGGGATCACCAATAAGCCAAATAGTCAGATATGACAGATCAATTGAACCAATTGGGACCCCTATCAAATGCCCCTCTCGGGAAAACAAGCGCCAATCCGGATAAATATAGTCCTGAGCTACTCTTCCCAATACCTCGAAGTACGCATCGTGCCCTTTTGCGATATGGAAATACCCTACCCTTTATGGGTGTCGATATTTGGAATGCCTATGAATTATCTTGGTTAGGCCCTAGAGGAAAGCCCGAAGTGGCAATCGCCCAAATTGAAATCCCTTTTGATTCTCCTTATATGGTGGAGTCAAAATCTCTGAAGCTGTATTTAAATAGTCTAAATTACGAACGATTTGCTAATGCAGAAGAAGTTAAATTACGAATCTCTAAAGATTTATCAGTCGCCGCAAAGAGTCATGTAACCATTGCTCTTATTGATCCTCAAGCCTGGTCCCGACTTTCCATTGAGCAAGTGGAGGGTACCTCACTTGACCGACTTGACGTTCAAATTGAGCCTCATGATTTACCAAATCCAGATTGGTTAAGTTCTGAGACAAACGCAGCGCCAGTTGAAGAAACGCTTTTTTCTCATTTATTAAGAAGCAATTGTCCAGTAACCGGTCAACCAGATTGGGCAAGCATCATTATTTCTTATACAGGGCCCGCAATCAATCAAGAAAATTTATTGCGATACATTATTTCTTATCGCAATCATCAGGAATTTCATGAGCATTGTGTAGAAAAAATATTTTGTGATATCAAGGCCAAATGCAAAACTGTGAAACTCTCTGTTTACGCTAGATATACCCGTCGTGGCGGTCTAGATATTAATCCTTTTAGAACAGATTTCAACACATCATGGCCAAAAAATAAAAGGCTTGCTAGACAATAGCAAGCCTTTTATTCGATGTTGCTGTTTCCTAGAATGGAATATCGTCATCCATTTGGCCAAGGCTTGAACTAGCGGTATTAGAAATTTCTGGCCTTTCTTTTGAATAGCCTGGCGCAGAAGAACCTCCGCCAGTTTCACCCATTTTTCCACCTAACATTTGCATTGAGTCCGCCACAATTTCTGTAGAGTATTTTTCAACTCCAGCTTGGTCTGTATATTTTCTTGTGCGAAGCTTACCCTCTACATAAACTTGAGACCCCTTTTTTAAATATTGACCCGCAATTTCTGCAAGTTTCCCAAAAAAAGTAATGCGATGCCACTCGGTTGTTTCTTTCATTTCACCTGTGGTTTTATCCTTATAACGGTCAGAGGTCGCTACTGAAATATTCGTCAGCGCATCACCGCTTGGCAAGACACGAGTTTCTGGATCTCTTCCAATATTTCCCACGACTATTACTTTATTTACTGACGCCATAACACTCTCCTGAATTAATTGATATCGAACTTACGAATCAAAACATTGTATCTCGTACTAGAAATAGAACAAAGACCCCTTCACTCCCATTTTTATTTCATTTTTACCTTGGGAGGCAGTTCTGACATCTTTGCTGCGATTATAAGCCACACAAGTAGTAAAACAGCGTCCATTTCAAAGATGGCTAGACTTCCAAAACTCCCGTAAAGAGCGCCTCCCAAAATACCTCCTAAAAACAATCCAATTGACATCGTGGTGTTATAAATACCAAGTCCTGCACCACGATTATCTCCAGCAAATCGAGAGACCAACGAAGGCTGTAGCGACTCTAATAAATTAAAGCCAATAAAAAATAAAAATAATCCGAAACTGATTGTCCAAATATTTTGATAATTTCCGAAAATGATGACACCAAAATAAGTTTGGGCTACCAACATAAATACAACGGAAACTTTCAAAAGAAACGCCAAACGATTCTGTTTTTCTGCGCGCATTAACATTGGTGCCATGACAACTATAGAGGCTATTAAAACGGATAAATAAACTTTCCAGTGTTCACTTGAAGCTAAATCATTACTCACTAACATACTAGGAATGACTAAAAATAGCGCTACTTGGGAAGCATGTAAAATTAAAACGCCAATGTTCAATCGAAAAAGTTCTGGGTCTTTAAGTACTTTCACAAATCGACTTACATTCGATGTTGTTCCTTTTGGTTGTGGCGCAAATGAAAGGGGGGCACTTGGCACAACTTTCCATGCCACCAAAATAGCAACAATTCCAAGCAGTGCCATCATCCAAAAAATACCTGGCATTCCTAAAGACTTGTATAGAGGCGCTGCAATCACAATTGAGATAGCAAAACTGATTGCAATACTTCCGCCAATCAGAGCCATGGCACGTGTTCTGATTTCTTCTCTCGTCAAATCTGCAACCCAAGCTGTAATTGCCGCGGAAATTGCTCCCGCCCCCTGAATAGCGCGACCTGCCAAAATCCAATACAAATCATCATGTGAAGCGGCAATGATTGCTCCTAATACGAATAAACCCAAGCCACCAATAACCACTATTCTGCGGCCCACTCGGTCTGAAAGAATACCCAAAGGAATGTGGAAAAAGGCTTGTACCATGCCATAAATGCCGATAGTTGTACCCACCAAAAGGGCATTATCCCCATGGGGGAGGCCATGGGCGTGCAAACTAAAAATCGGTAAGATTAAAAATAAACCTAACATTCTCAAGGCGAAAATGCCTGATAAAGAAAAAGATGCACGTAGTTCTGACGAATTCATAAGAAAAGACTATATTAATGAGTTGAGCTATTAATTATGAACGATACTATACAAATCCGAGGTGCTCGCACCCACAATTTAAAAAACATCAATCTAGATATCCCTAGAAACCAATTAGTTGTGATTACTGGTTTATCTGGATCTGGAAAGAGTTCTTTGGCATTTGACACCTTATATGCTGAGGGTCAACGTCGATATGTTGAGTCACTTTCTGCATATGCAAGACAATTTCTGCAGCTCATGGATAAGCCTGACGTTGATTCTATTGAGGGCTTGTCCCCAGCTATTTCTATCGAGCAAAAGGCAACTAGTCACAACCCAAGGTCCACTGTTGGAACCGTTACTGAAATACATGATTATTTAAGATTATTATTTGCCCGAGCAGGAACGCCTCATTGTCCAGAGCATCATTTGGCCTTAGAGGCGCAAAGCATTTCTCAAATGGTTGACCATATTTTAGCGTTGCCAGAAGATACAAAATTAATGATCCTAGCTCCCGTTGTGAGTAATCGCAAAGGAGAGTTTGCTGATTTATTTGAGGATTTACAATCGCAAGGCTTTGTAAGGTTCAGAATTCGTAGTGGTGGAGGTACAACCCACATAGCTAAACCTCTAGTTTATGAAGTCGATCAGCTCCCCACTCTGAAAAAAACGGATAAGCACTCCATTGAAATAGTTGTTGACCGAATCAAAGTCAAGCAAGACATTAAACAACGATTAGCTGAATCGCTTGAAACAGCTTTGCGTTTGGCGGATGGTCGAGTATTGGCTGTCAATATGGATACTAATGAAGAGTTCCTATTTTCAAATAAATTTGCCTGTCCAGTTTGCTCATTTGCCCTTCAAGAACTAGAACCAAGATTATTCTCTTTTAATAATCCGATGGGTGCTTGTCCCAGTTGTGATGGTTTAGGTCACGTATCTTTCTTTGATCCAAAAAGAATCGTGGCACACCCAGAGTTATCAATGGCCTCTGGCGCAATTAAAGGCTGGGATCGTCGCAATCAGTTTTATTTCAGAATGTTGCAAAATTTAGCTGATTACGCAAAGTTTGATCTAGAAAAATCTTTTGAGTCACTGACCAAAAAAGCTCAGGATTTAATTTTGCATGGTTCAGGTCAAACCAAGATACCCTTCGAATATTTGAATGAAAAGGGTGTCCCTGTATCTAAACCCCACTCCTTCGAGGGCATTATCTCTAATTTTGAGAGGCGATATCGCGAAACTGATTCGATTGCAGTCAAAGAAGAGTTGGCGCGTTACCAAAATATACAAATATGCCCCGAATGTGAAGGTAGCCGCCTTCGTAAGGAGGCAAGATTTGTAAAAGTTGGCGAAGGTGATCAAAGCAGAGCAATTTTTGAAGTTAGTAATCTGCCACTTAAAGAAGCTTATTTATATTTTTCCTCTCTTGAGTTAAAAGGTTCTAAACGGGAAATTGCTGACAGAATAATTAAAGAAATTTCTGCTCGACTCAAGTTTTTAAACGATGTGGGACTTAACTATTTATCCTTAGATCGAAGTGCTGACACCCTATCAGGTGGGGAAGCACAACGCATTCGCTTAGCTTCACAAATCGGCTCTGGTCTTACAGGTGTAATGTATGTTTTAGATGAGCCTTCCATTGGACTTCATCAACGTGATAATGATCGTCTCATAAAAACATTAGTTCACCTACGTGACTTAGGCAACTCAGTTCTTGTGGTAGAACATGATGAAGATATGATCCGCTCTTCTGATTATGTGATAGATATAGGGCCTGGTGCTGGAGTACATGGTGGCAGGATTGTCGCAATAGGAACGCCTGCAGAAATCGAAAAAAATGAAATTTCATTAACTGGTCAATATTTAAGTGGTAAGAAAAGAATATCGATTCCCACCGCAAGAAGAAAACCGAGTGATCGGTGGATTACTATCCATGGTGCAACTGGAAATAATCTGAAAGAAGTGACTGCTAAGATTCCTGTGGGTCTTCTGACTTGTATTACCGGTGTATCTGGATCTGGTAAATCCACCCTCATCAATGACACCCTTCACCATGTAGTAGCTAAGCATTTATATGGGTCTGTTGCTGAACCTGCGCCCTATACAGAGATTGATGGTCTTGAACATTTCGATAAGATTATTAGCGTAGACCAATCACCAATCGGGAGAACGCCGCGCTCTAACCCCGCTACTTATACTGGACTATTTACACCAATCCGTGAGCTTTTTGCTGGTGTTCCGGCATCACGTGAACGTGGTTATGAAGTGGGTAGATTTTCTTTCAATGTCAAAGGCGGTAGGTGTGAGACGTGTGAAGGTGATGGCGTTATCAAGGTAGAAATGCATTTTTTACCAGATGTTTATGTGCCTTGCGATGTCTGCCATGGCAAACGTTATAACCGAGAAACACTTGATGTGCGCTACAAAGGTAAAAATATTCATGAAGTTTTATCAATGACTATTGAACAAGCTTTTGAGTTTTTTGAAGCAGTTCCAGTAGTCAAGCGTAAATTAAAAACTTTACTTGATGTCGGTTTGGGTTATGTAAAACTTGGGCAAAGTGCAACAACCTTATCCGGTGGCGAGGCGCAACGCGTAAAACTTTCGTTAGAATTGTCTAAACGAGACACAGGAAGAACTTTATATATTTTGGATGAGCCTACTACAGGACTTCACTTCCAAGATATTCAATTATTACTCGAAGTAATTTTTTCCTTACGAGAACAAGGTAACACCATATTGATCATTGAACATAATCTAGATGTCATTAAAACTGCTGATTGGATTATTGATATGGGTCCTGAAGGTGGTTCTGGTGGCGGTCTAATTATTGCCGAGGGTAGTCCAGAAACTGTTGTGAAGATCAAAGGAAGCTATACGGGTAAATATCTCAAGGCTTTACTCTGATTTTTGCTTTGAATTTAATCACCTTTGTAATGAGCTTTTCAGCTTGATGTAAGGTTGCTACATTTCCTGATAAAACAAGAATATCTTCTGACTCTAGAAGAAGTTCAGGGGAAGGCTCTAATTTAGTATATGCCTTTTGACCGTCAAGTTTTCGCCTTACATTTTGTACCACTACCCCAAGGTTTTCTACCCACTCCAGGCTCTTGTTGACACCGTTCATTTGGGTTTTTAAATGAATGCTGCTTAACCTAATGGCATCAACATCATCAGCGCCCTCTTCCTCATTGCTTGGAAAATATCCTCGTAATTTACCATAACGATCTTCCCTAGCCTCACTCGCCCGCCTCATCACTCGACGCAAAGGAACACCTACTAAAGATAAAACTTGTGCCGCTAACATAACACTACCTTCAGCTTTTTCAGGTACCACTTGTGTTGCCCCTGCCAAGATCAATTTATTCATTTCCGCATCATCTCTGGCTCGAACTAAAATAGGGATGCCAGGATTTAACTCTTCTATTTGTTGAATCACTTTAATTGACTCCTGAACAGAGCGGAAAGTAACCACGATTGCTTTTGCACGAACAATCCCTGCCGCAATCAGATTGTTGGAGTTGCAGGCTCCATAAACAACTGATCTACCTGCTTCGCTTGCCTGTTGAACGCGGGTCGGGTCTGAATCTAATGCTACATAAGTAATACCTTCATTTTCCAAAATCGTAGCAACATGCTGACCAGTTGCTCCAAACCCACAAATAATGACATGTTGGTCGTTTTGAATACTTTGAGCCACGATTTTTGTTAAGTCTAGCGATTGACTAAACCATTCATTTTTGGAAAGACGAAGTGCAATCGTATTGCTATATTGAATCAATATCGGCGCAACCAACATAGATAACAACATCGCCGCTAATACTGCTTGAGATAAACTAGGGTCAATCCAATCCAATTGGTCAATTTGATTGATTAATACAAAACCGAATTCACCCGCTTGAGCTAAACAAATACCCGTTCGGATTGCTACTCCAGAAGAAGAGCCAAAGCGTCTTGCTAAACTAGCAATAATGATAAATTTAAAAAGTAGTGCTGCAAAAAATAAAAATAATACGAGGTGCAATTCTTTAATAACAGCATTAACATCAACCATCATCCCAACAGTAATAAAAAATAGTCCTAATAATATATCTCTAAACGAGGCGATCCCTTCTTCTACTTGGTATCGATAGGGGGTTTCAGATATCAACATACCTGCCATAAAAGCTCCTAAAGCCATCGATAATCCAAAATAATAGGTGATGGCTGACATCCCAATTGCCACCAAAAAAACATTCAACATAAATAACTCTTGAGATCGAAAACTGGCAACGATGCGAAACCAAGAGCTAAATATTTTTTGTCCAACAAAAAATATGAGTACTAATGCTATGGTGATTTTTATTCCAGCAATCGAAAGTGCAAAAACAATATCACCCGGATTCTTACCAAGGGAGGGAATCAAAATTAAAAGTAAAATGACTACAAGATCCTGAAATAGAAGAACGCCAATAACATTTTTTCCATGCTGAGTGTCTAGCTCCCCTTTTTCAGTAAGCGCCTTTACCACGATTGCTGTAGATGACATCGCTAAAGCACCTCCTAGCGCAAATAAAACATGCCAAGGTAATACAATAGGCAGAATAAAACGCATAAGATATCCCGCAGGAATAGCAAGTAACATGGTTAAGAAAACTTGACTAACTCCAAATCCAAAAACGATGTGCCGCATGGTCATCAATTTGGTAAGATTAAACTCTAAACCGATTGAAAACATGAGAAAAACGACGCCAAACTCTGCAATATCTTTTACAGTTTCAGAATCAGGTGCAAATCCAAGTGCATGAGGACCAATTGCTAAGCCAGCTAGTAAATAACCCAGTATGGAAGGAAGCTTAAAAAATCTTGCGAGCAACACTCCGCCCAAAGCGCAGGCCAGGAAAGTTAATATAATTTGCAAGATGGAAGGCATATACTAGCTATTATGATAGATAAAGTTAATGAGCATTACATCCAATTAGCAAAAGATACCCTTGAGATAGAAAACCAGGGTGTCCATCAACTACTGGATAAATTTTCTGATGCGCCATTTCAACAATCTTTTGCCAAAGCGATTAACTTATTACTCGAATGCAATGGAAGAATTGTTGTATCCGGAATAGGTAAATCAGGTCATATTGCCAACAAAATAGCTGCCACTTTTGCCTCAACAGGTTCTCCAGCATTTTTTGTCCATCCGGCAGAGGCGAGTCATGGTGATCTTGGAATGGTCCTGCAAGCCGATGTTTTTTTAGCACTTTCCTATTCCGGGGAGACAGCGGAGCTCCTAACAATTGTTCCACTTATCAAAAGAATGGGAGCCAAATTAATTGCGATGACGGGCAATTCTCATTCAAAATTAGCTGAGCTTGCTGATGTTCATCTTGATGTTTCAGTTACTAAAGAAGCTTGCCCATTGAATCTTGCGCCAACCACCAGTACTACTGTTAGTTTAGTTATGGGAGATGCTCTGGCAGTCGTTCTTTTAGATGCAAAAAACTTTAGTGCTGATGATTTTGCTAGATCACATCCAGGTGGCAGTCTTGGAAAACGCCTATTAACTTATGTCAAAGACGTGATGCGTTCTGGCAATGATGTGCCCAAAACTAGTATTCAAGCGCCATTAAAAGAAGCCCTTTTAGAAATTTCCAAAAAACGTCTTGGAATGACCGTAATTGTTGATGAATCCAATCAGGCTTTAGGAATTTTTACTGATGGTGACTTGCGAAGACTTTTAGAAAAAACTTTAGATTTAGAGTCTATTCAACTGAAAGATGTTATTACGAAAAATCCCAAAACCATATCTAAAAATATTTTAGTTGCTCAAGCAGTGGAAATGATGGAAAGATTTCGAATTAATCACCTGATTGTAATTGATGAAAATGGTCATGTAGAGGGTGCTTTAAACTTACATGATTTGTTAGCGTCTAAAATTATTTAAATAAAAGTATATTTTGAAACAAACTCTAAATACAAATCTTTACCCTAACTATCCTCAAGCATTAGAACGCGCTCAGGATATTCAATTACTTATCTTGGATGTCGATGGTGTTTTAACTGATGGCTCTTTATTTATTAGTCCTGACGGTATTGAGCATCTAAAAGTATTTGATAGCCTGGATGGTCATGGTTTGAAAATGTTAATTTCTAAAGGTATTCAAGTTGCAATTATTACTGGCAGAAATTCCCCTATGGTAAAAATGCGTGCCCAAGCCTTAGGGGTTGAACACGTATTCATGGGAGTAGACGATAAAAAATCTACTTTCATTAAATTACTTATGCAACTCAAATTACAAGCAACAGATTGTGCTGCAGTAGGTGATGACTGGCCAGATTTAGCAGTTTTAACTCAAGTACGATTTGCTGCTGCTCCCGCAAATGCCCATCAAGAAGTTCAACGCATTGCTCACTACATATGTTCTAATCGTGGTGGTGGTGGCGCTGTTCGAGAAATTTGTGATTTGATTCTTACGGCTCAAAATCATTACCAAGACCTATTGGCTGAAGCTAAAAAATAATGGCTATACGAGCGCTTCCTAATATTGGCAGGCTTCTTTATGAGATGGGCTTAAAACTCATTCCGTTAGTAATCATGGGATTACTCACATTAGCTTCATTTTGGTTTTTGAAAAAAAATATTGTTGATGAGCCAGTTCAGCCGCCTCGAATTAAAAATCATGCCCCTGACTATGTTTTTACCAATGCAAAATTAACTGTTCTTAACCCTGATGGCACAACTAAATATCGCCTTTTAGGAAGAGAGTTTAAGCATTATGAAGATGATGCATCGATTGACATTGCTCAACCAAGATTACGCCTTTTTAACCCCAAAAATCCCCCACTTACTGTTACAGCTAACAAGGCACATGTCACAGGAGATTTAGATATTATTGAATTATTTATTAATGCAGATATTAGTCGCCCAGCCCAATTAAACTCTTCCGGGGTAGTGATCGACCCATTACTTCATTTACAGTCAAATTATCTGAAGTTTTTTATCAATGATGACAAAATGAATACCAATTTGCCAGTTAGAATTCAGCGAGGCGAATCGGTGATGACTGCTAGTCAAGGTGCGACATACGATAATGTCAATCAAGCCATCTCTATGTTTGGTAATGTTCAAGGAACGATTGCACCTAGCGATACTTCCAAACAAATTACTCCATAAAAATGCCATTACTAGATCGCCTTTTACTGCCTTTATTCTGTCTACTATTGGCTTTTTATCATCCTTTAGTATTTGCATTAAAAACAGACACAAATCAGGCTACTAAGCTATCCTCAGATCGGGCTGATTTTAATGATGTCACGCAAGAATATATTTTGACTGGGCATGTCGTCATCATCAAAGGTAGCATTGTTATTAAAGGTGCGAAGGCTGTTGTCACAGTAGATCCAGAAGGATATCAACAAATTACAGTAGTCGGCAATGCGGATCAATTAGCTTCATTTACCCAACAACTCGATAAACCTGATCCGGAATTTATGGACGGAGAAGGTGATTTAATTTTTTATGAAGCAAAAAAGAACCAGCTTCTTTTATCTGGTCAGGCTTATACTAATCGAAGAAAAGGTCTTCAATCGATAGATAAACTAGTAGCAGATAAAATTAACTATGATTTATATACTGAAGAATATAGTGCTGTAAGTAAAGAATTGAATAAACCAACACGTACAGTGCTAGCGCCTAGAAAAAATACCAAATTTGAATTGCAAAACACCAAAAAATGAGCCTTGATCAACAGAACCAATCCTCCTTAGTTGCCGAGGGATTACAGAAAACTTATGCCAAACGAGTCGTCGTTCGAGATGTTGGACTAGAGGTCAAATCTGGTGAGATTGTTGGCCTTTTAGGCCCAAATGGTGCAGGAAAAACGACCTCCTTCTATATGATCGTGGGCTTAGTGCCCGCCGACAAGGGCACAATATCTTTAGATAATAAAATTATTAGTGGCCTGCCAATCCACGAAAGGTCCCTTAGAGGTCTTTCTTATTTACCTCAAGAAGTCTCCATTTTTCGTAAATTAACTGTTGCAGAAAATATTCAAGCGGTATTAGAACTTCAATCATCTGCCAATGGTAAGAGGCTCACCAAAAGCACCATGAATGCCAAACTAAATGAATTACTTGATGAATTACAGATACCTCACCTCAGAGATAACCAGGCGCTATCTTTATCAGGAGGAGAAAGAAGAAGGGTTGAAATCGCTCGCGCTTTAGCCACTAATCCTAAATTTATCCTTTTAGATGAACCATTTGCAGGAGTCGATCCTATTGCAGTTGGTGAAATTCAGAGGATTATTCGATTTTTGAAAGAGCGCAATATAGGTGTTCTCATTACCGATCATAATGTGAGAGAAACTCTCGGCATTTGTGACCATGCCTATATTATTAGTGAGGGCACTGTTTTAGCACAGGGCCTTCCCAGTGAAATCATCGAAAATGAAAGCGTCAGACGCGTTTATCTAGGTGAAAATTTCCGAATGTAAATTTATTCTTAATCAGTTCTTGGCTTTTTGAGCAAGGACTGCTAACCTATAAGTGTAGTGAAATGGTAGGTAGGTCGTAGTTGAATTGCTTTTGTCAATTTTATTAACCGTCACGCTTATTGGGGAATGTATGAAAGTCATTATTCACAGCCATCACGTCGAAGTAAGTCCCAGCATAAAAGAACACTTAGAAGAAAAATTAACCGTCATTAAGAAGCATTTTGACCAAATAATTCAAATAAATGCAGTTCTTGGTGTTGAAAAAGCCCACGAAAAAGAACTGCGTCAATCTGCAGAACTTAACCTGCATATCAAAGGAAAGGATCTTTTTGCCATATCCCACCATGAAAATCTATATCAGGCGATTGATTTAGCCGTCGCCAAGTTGGATAAACAAATTATTAAAGTAAAAGAAAAAGTCAAAAACCACCACCATCCTGTTGCAATGAAGCATATTTCAGCGGACGGTGCCCTGTTGAATCTATAATAGGTGCATGAGCGAACTCGCAGAGATACTTCCTACCAACCAAATCTATCTTGATGTTGAAGTAAAAGACATCAATGGTTTATTTTCTCTCGCGAGTTCTCAATTTGCTGCTGTTACAGAACTCCCTGAAAAATCAATTTATGAATGTTTACAAGCGCGAGAATCTTTAGGTTCTACTGGCCTTGGGGTGGGTGTTGCAATTCCTCATGGTCGGGTTAAAGGCCTCAAGGAAGCACATGCCAGTTTTTATAGGCTCTCTAAGGGAATTGACTTTAAAACCTCTGACCAAATCGCAGTTGATATTGTCATTTTCTTATTAGTTCCTGAATCAGCTACTCAAAAACATCTAGAACTCCTCTCCGAGATTGCCCAGGTATTGGCAGATAAATCAAAGCGTTCTTTATTACGTGAAATTTCATCTGTAAACAATATCCTTTCTGAAATGATCAATAGGACACATTAAAAATGATTCAGCAACTGTCACTTATTGGGATCAGTGCACAACATATTTTTGATGAAAATTTTGAAGATTTAAAATTACATTGGGTTACAGGCCAAGAGGGTGCCGATCGTTGCTTTGATCCCCATATCGTAAAAGAGGCCTCTTCATCTTCAGATTTAGTAGGGCATTTGAATTTAATTCATCCCAGTCGATTACAAGTTTGTGGTCAACCAGAAATACTATATCTTGAGCGTCTCCAAAAAGCTCAAGTGCGTCATCAATTAGTTGATTTAATTAATATGCGCCCACCCTGTCTGATCGTGGCAGATGGTGAGGAGGCAACTGAGGATCTCAAACTTTATTGCCAGCGATCATCCACACCCCTGTTTTCAACTACTCTAGCCGCGTCTGAGGTCATTGATCACTTACGTCTTTATCTTACTAAGTTAGGCGCTCCCAAAATTACGATGCATGGTGTTTTTATGGATATTTTGGGTCTTGGTGTGCTACTTACCGGTGATTCTGGTTTAGGTAAAAGCGAATTAGGTCTAGAACTGATTTCAAGAGGTCACGGCCTTGTAGCTGATGATGCAGTTGATTTTGCTAGATTAGGCCCTGATTATGTTGAGGGTCGATGCCCCAGTATTTTACGAGACCTGCTTGAAGTAAGGGGTTTAGGTCTTTTAGATATTCGTACTATCTTTGGTGAAACTGCTGTTAGAAGAAAATTAAAACTTCGATTAATCGTGCAACTTGTTCGTCGCAACGAAGGGGAATTTGAACGCTTACCATTGGAATCACAATTTATAGAAGTTCTAGGTTTGCCCATTCGTACTGTAAAAATACAAGTGGCTGCTGGTCGAAATTTAGCAGTTCTAGTTGAAGCAGCAGTTCGAAACACCATTCTTCAATTACGGGGGATCAATACGCTTGATGATTTTGTATCTCGTCAACGGGAAATGATGTATTTAGAATCAGGATCTAAAGGTTCTAAATAATGCATATATATATTATTTCCGGTACCTCAGGGGCAGGAAAATCCGTTGTTATTCGTGCTTTAGAAGATGCAGGATTTAATTGCATCGATAACTTACCTGTCAATCTTCTAGAAAACTTAATTCAGGGACTAGATCCAACTAACAATAAACTAGTTGCGGTTGCGATTGATGGAAGACAAGGTGATTCGATTCAAAACTTACCATTTATCATCTCTAAATTGAAAGCTAGTCATGAAATTACAGTTTTATTCTTAGATGCCTCAACTGCAACTTTAATGAATCGCTTTTCCGAAACAAGAAGACGCCATCCTTTATCCATCAAGGCCAATAATCAGTCTGAATATTCATTAATTGAAGCAATTAATTTAGAGCGTGAATTACTATCTAGCATTAATAATATTGGGCATCATATAGATACAACCAATTTATCCTCAAATACTCTGAGGAACTGGGTAAAGGATTTAGTTCAAGAAAAAGTTCAAGGTCTTACACTCTTATTTGAGTCTTTTGGATACAAACATGGAATACCTCAGGATGTTGATCTTATTTTTGATATGCGATGCATCCCAAATCCTTACTATGAAAATTCATTGCGTCATTTAACAGGCAATGATGAGCCAGTAAAAGAGTTTTTAAATTCAAATGCGGAATTTAAGTCCCTAAAAAATGATATTTTTGATTTTATATCTCGATGGATACCTAAATATCAAATTGATGGTCGAAGCTATTTAACCATTGGTATAGGATGTACTGGAGGACAACACCGATCCGTAGCGATGGTGAATGGCCTTCATCAAGAATGCCTTAAAATCACCAATGAAATGTATCAATCGATGACGATTCTTAAGCGTCACCGAGAATTAAATCGACATCCTCAAGTAGTGTCACAAGGGCACACATAGTCATTAACCCATTGTCTGATGGGTGTTGGTAATCCTAGATGTTCACAATCAGAAATGTTTACCCACTGATATTGATTTGAATTTAAATCAAATTTTTCAATTAATTCAATGATTCGTATTTGGAAATATAAAGTACGGTGTGTAAAAACATGTTTTCGTGGGGCTAGTAATTTTGCGGTCTTATATGGATCCTCAAGCAAATCACTAGGCAACCCTAAAAAATCATTGATGGATAGTAGCAAAGGCTCCTTAGGCGCGTTTGTTGTATCAACCCAGTTTGACTCCGGAAGACTCCACAACCCTCCCCAAATACCTTTTTCAGGCCTTAGTTCAAATAAAGCCTGATGATTTGCCAAAATAAATAGCATCTCTGATTGCACTATTTTATTTTTGGCTTTTTTGACTTGATACGGGATCACACTTACTTTGGATTGGCTCAATGCCTGGCATGAATGCTGATAAACACAATTTGAACATTTAGGATTTTTTGGGGTACAGACGGTTGCTCCAAAATCCATTAGGGCTTGAGTATATTTAGGCATATCTTCTGCTTTTTGCGGAACGAGTGTCTGCGCTTTTTTCCACAAATCTTGATGCACTGAGGCCTTCTTCACATCATCCTCAATACCCATAAATCTCGCAAGAAGTCTTTTTACATTAGCGTCTAAGATACTTATGCGCTCACCAAAACAAAATGAGGCGATTGCTGCCGCTGTTGACATACCGATACCCGGCAAGGTCACTAAAGTAGCTGAGGACTCAGGAAATCTCCCTGCAAATTGTTCCTCGATCATCTTGGCGCAGGCATGCAGATTTCTAGCTCTTGTGTAGTACCCAAGTCCTGCCCATAGCGCCATTACTTGATCCGAAGATGCCCGCGCAAGATCTTGCACCGTTGGGAAAACTTGTATGAACTCTGTGTATCGTTCTTTAACAGTTGCAACTTGGGTTTGCTGCAACATAATTTCTGACAACCACACTTTGTAGGGGTCTTTTTGATTTTGCCAAGGCAGTCCAGTTCTGCCATGAAGCTTGCTCCATTGCAAAAGTGTTGTTGGAAAATCGATCACTTTTGACAAACTGGGCAAAAATAGGTGGATCGTTGGCCTTGAACAATTTGTTTGATCGACGCTTTACAAGCATTACAAGGCAACCCAGCACGGTCATACACCTTGGTTAAAACCATAAAATGGCCTGGCTCACCATCACTATGTACAAAATCTTTTAAACTACTTCCACCTGCCATGATTGCTTTCTCAAGAATCAAGCGCACGGCTTGAGCCAATCGAGCGTATCCTTGTTTAGAAATCTTCCCTGCCGCTTTTTTCGGATTTATTTTTGCCTCAAATAAACTCTCGGAACAGTAGATATTGCCGACCCCAACGACAACCTGACCTGCTAAAAGGTATTGCTTTACTGAGATCGTTCTTCCACGAGATTTTTTAAATAACAATTCCCCACCTAGCTCGCCTGAAAATTCTCGTTCAAATGGTTCTACCCCTAATTTTGTTAATAGGGGGAAATTCTCGACGGGTCCATCTTCGTTCGGATGCCAGTGTATCGAACCAAATTTTCGTGGGTCATGTAAACGTAAAGCCAGTGTTCCGAAATGAAACTCAACGCGATTATATTTTTTAGGGAGTTCTTCTACTTTTTGAATACGCAATACCCCAGTCATGCCCAAATGTAAAAGCATTACCCCATGACTGAACTCAAATAATAAGTATTTTCCACGCCGTCTAATTTCTATACATGGTTGACCAAGCAATATTTTTTCCAAGTTATTAGGGACTGGCCACCTTAAGCGAGCATCATGAACGATTACTTTTGTAATTGTTTTTCCCTTGACTTGTGGCGAGATTCCTTGCCTTGTCACTTCAACTTCTGGTAATTCGGGCATATATTCAGTAGATTAATTCAGAGTTATATAGAATAGACAAATGCTTAAATACAATTTAAATCAAATTAAACGCTTTTTCGCGCTAAGCTTCATTAGTATCATGCCATATTTTTTGGCAACCCACAGCATTGCACAGTCGCAAATCACGGTGCATGAGAGCGAACGTTATGCTAGTGAAATGTTTCAGTATTTAGCCTCACAAGTTGCCCTACAAAGAGGTGATGCCGCACTTTCATATCAAACGATGTTTAATCTCGCCAAAAATACACGAGATCCGCGAATCGCTCAAAGTGCGATGGAGATTGCTTTAGCAGCCCAATCATCGGAAGCCTCATTAGAGTCTGCTAGACTTTGGGACGAATTAACTCCAGATACAGATACAAACTCCAAAGAAGTTTTTCTCACGCTTTTAATGTTCAACAATAAATGGAATGAAGCCGTTGAGCCAACAATTAAGTATTTAAAATCTCAAACACCGGCTAAACGTGAGGCATTTTTAACTCAATTATTGCCGATTATTGGTAAATCAAATAATCAAGATGTTTCTAATGTTGCCATAGCAAAGATTATTAACTCCCTTAAACCATTGCCAAAAAATACAAATATATTGTTTGTCTATGCTTTAGGTGAAGAGAAATTAGGTAATTTTGCTAATACGGAAAAAGTTCTTCTATCAATCATTCAGCAAAAACCCGATGATGCTAGCGCGCTAAATGCGCTTGGTTATTCTTATGCTGATCGAAATATCAATTTAACTGAAGCATTACGTTTAATTCTGAAAGCAAATTCATCATCGCCAAATGATCCTTATATTCTTGATAGCCTAGGTTGGGTATATTTTCGTCTTGGAAGAAATGATTTAGCCATTCAATACTTAACCCAATCTTTTAATCAGCTTGCTGAAGCCGAAGTTGGTGCTCATTTAGGTGAAGTGCTTTGGGTCAGCAAAGAACCTGAAGCTGCTGAAAAAATTTGGCGTAAAGCCGAATCGATCAATGCCAGTCAATCTACTTTAAGAGATACCCTCAGGCGCCTAAGACCAGACTGGTCTAGTACAGAACTTTTTGATGAGGCAATATCTCGTCAATGGAATGGACGATTTGCGGTCACCATCAATACAAATCAAACCAAAAATGGCGGTAACGGAGGCTTTACATTGACCCGTGAAAACCTGAATGACAATCTAGAAATTAGAGGTCCTTTAGGGGCTTCCATTGCAAAAATTAACGTAACTCCAAGTCAAGCTTCTTTAGAGCAAAATGGTCAAACTATTACAGCAATTGATGCGGACCAATTGATTTTTCAAGCGACCCAGTTACCTATCCCCGCAAGAGGTCTTTCCGCTTGGCTTTCTGGTTTCTCTAGATCGGGATCTCCCGGAGCTGTTAAACGTAATGAGGCTGGGCAAGTAATGGAAATTACTCAAGATGGTTGGTTGCTAAAATACACATGGGACTCAAATAATAAATTGCAAAGACTCAATTTGACTCGCTCCAGCCAAGATGGTGAAATCGAAGTCAGACTTATTATTGATTAATTGAATGCGTGATTTTTTAGACATTTCAGCGCCAGCAAAATTAAATCTGTTTTTACATGTCACTGGAAGAAGGGATGATGGATATCACCTTTTGCAAAGTGTTTTCCAACTCATTGATTTGTGTGATACGGTTAAATTACGCCCTAGAGACGACTCTCTAATTAATCGCATACATCCATTACCCAATGTTCCACCTGAAGATGATTTAGTTGTAAAAGCGGCGCGCATATTGCAAGAAACTTTTCATTTAAGGTGTGGGGTTGATATTGCTTTAGATAAAAAAATTCCTATGGGGGCTGGCCTCGGTGGTGGATCTTCAGATGCTGCAAGTACTTTGTTAGGACTCAATCGTATCTGGAATTTAAATCTGTCTTTGCAAGAATTAATGTCTTTAGGCCTACGTTTAGGCGCGGATGTACCTTTCTTTCTTTTTGGGAAAAATGCCTTCGTTGAGGGTATTGGGGATGTTTTACATGAAATTACCCTAAGAAAATCTACCTTTTTTGTCATTTATCCCGGGGTTTCAATACCAACAAAAAATATATTTTCAGCGCCTCATTTGACGCGAAATCGATCACAGATTACAATAACTGACTTTGAAGAGCATTACGCTAATCAAAAGCACTTAGATAATGATTTACAGGCAGTGGCAACGCAAATGTATTCGGAAGTTTCGATGGCATTGAGCTTTTTGGAGCAACACTTTCCAGACTCTCAGCCATTGATGACTGGTTCAGGAAGTTCAGTTTTTTGTGAAATTTCTGGAGCTACATCAGTGGACGAATGTTTATCTTTACTTCCACCTATGTGGCTAGGTTTTAAAGCTCATGGTCTTTTGCAGCACTCGGCTTATAATTTATAATCTAAGGTCAACACACAAGAGGGGAGTCGCCAAGTTGGTTAAGGCACCGGATTTTGATTCCGGCATCCGAAGGTTCGAGTCCTTCCTCCTCTGCCACCTTTCTTTTATGTACCCATCCCATCAATTCCCTCAAGCAAACCTTTGTTTGCTTCTTCTATTGGAGAAATCATGAGTAATGAGTCAATGACTATTTTTACTGGTAATGCCAATCCCGTTTTAGCGAAGTCAGTTGCGGATTACCTTGGTCAAAAACTCGGAAAAGCCATGGTAGGAAGATTTTCAGATGGTGAAATTCAAGTAGAGATTCAAGAAAACGTCCGGAGCAAGCATGTTGTCGTGCTACAACCCACTTGCGCACCTACCAATGATAATTTAATGGAATTAATGATCATGGTGGACGCTCTCAAGCGTGCTTCTGCTGGCACAATAACCGCAGTAATCCCTTACTTTGGCTACGCTAGGCAAGATCGTCGTCCACGCTCGGCGCGTGTTGCTATCTCAGCCAGATTAGTCGCCAATATGTTGCAGTCAGTAGCTGGCGTCGGAAGAGTACTCACAATGGATCTGCACGCTGATCAAATTCAAGGATTTTTTGATATACCGGTAGATAATATTTATGCCTCTCCTATCCTTTTAGCTGATTTACAGCATAAAAATGATGGTGATTTATTAGTTGTTTCTCCTGATATTGGTGGAGTAGTTAGAGCGCGTGCTTTGGCTAAACAATTAGGCTGTGACTTAGCAATTATTGATAAACGTCGTCCAAAAGCAAACGTTTCTGAGGTGATGCACGTGATTGGTGAGGTTGAAGGTCGTAAATGTGTCATTATGGACGATATGATTGACACTGGTGGCACGCTCTGTAAGGCTGCTGAAGTGCTGAAGCAAAGGGGTGCCAAAAATGTAATGGCGTACTGTACGCATCCAGTTCTGTCTGGAAATGCCATTTCTCGTATTATGGAGTCCGATCTAGACGAAGTTGTGGTCACAGATACCATCCCGTTAAATGATGCAGCAAAATCTAGTCCAAAAATTAGAAGCTTATCGGTCGCCCCACTTCTTGGTGAAACCCTCCTTAGAATCAGTCGAGGAGATTCAGTTATTTCCATGTTTACGGAAACAGACTAGTCAAGCCCATTTAAAAAAGCTATAATAGAAGACTTTCTGCTTGGTCGCGAGCAGGAGAGAACTAGCCCTAGTAGGGTTGGTAAACAAACCTTAAGGAGTTTTATATGAAAGTCGTCGTCTACGAACGTAGCGTACAGGGCACTGGTGCGAGCCGCCGCCTGCGCAACTCTGGAAAAACACCTGGCATTATTTATGGTGGAACAGAATTACCGCAAGCAGTGGAATTGGATCACAACGCTCTTTTCCATGCTTTAAAAAAAGAAGCCTTCCATTCATCTATTTTAGAAATTGAAGTGGCAGGTAAAGTGCAACAAGCATTGTTGCGTGATTACCAGATGCATCCTTTTAAACCTTTAGTCCTTCATATTGATTTCCAGCGTATTGATGCTAAGCAAAAGGTCCATATGAAGATTCCACTTCACTTTAAAGGTGATGATATTTGCCCAGCAGTCAAAGTTGGTGGTGGTGTGATCAATCATATTTCTAATGAACTTGAAATAATCTGCTTACCTTCTGATTTGCCTGAGTTTATTGAAATTGATTTGTCTAAAATGGTGCTTGATCAAGCAATTCATGCTAAAGATATTACCTTACCAAAAGGCGTTAGCTTAAGCTTGCATGTTGAGCAAGAAAATCCAGCTGTTGTAGTAGCTAGATCACCTAAAGTTAAAGCAGAACCTGAAGCAACTGGAGCTCCTGAAGCTCCTGCAGCTCCAGCGGCTACTAAACTTAAGGATAAAGAAGTCAAAGAATAACTGCTTCTCTCTTAGAAAACCCGCCACTTGTTGATGGCGGGTTTTTCATTTTATAAAACCACAATACAATTTCGTTTAAAGTAATTGCATGATTCAATTAATTGTTGGCCTCGGTAACCCTGGTATTGAGCATGTTTCAGACAGGCATAATGCAGGTTTTTGGCTTTGCGATCAATTAGCATCTAACTTTTCGACATCTTTTTCAAATGAAAAAACCCTTAAAGGGCAGGTTGCTAAAGCACAACATGCTCTTTTAAAACTATTTCTTTTAAAACCCCAAACCTTTATGAATTTAAGTGGTGAATCGGTTGGGCAGCTCTCCAAGTTTTATCAAATACATCCGAAACAAATTTTAGTTTTGCACGATGAGCTTGATCTACCAGCAGGTGTGACAAGATTAAAGTTTGGTGGGGGTACAGGGGGTCACAATGGTCTTAAAAGCATTTCAGCTCATCTCGGTACACCAGATTATTGGCGTTTAAGAATTGGCATTGGGCATCCAAGAGATTTAGCTCCAACGGGAAGTCCTCACCAAGAGGTCGCAAATTTTGTTCTTAAAAAACCTTCTCAAAATGAGCTCAAGCTCATTGAAAAAACATTTGAAAAGGTTTTACAAGTCTTACCATTGATACTTTCTGACGATCCTAGTTCAGCAATGAAAGACCTTCATACACAGTAAATCACTTATTTTGTAGGCATCGATATTTTTCTAACAACTGCGATTTATCTTCTAAAAACTCAGGATTGAATGGTATACAAGCAATAGGACATACAATCTGACATTGTGGTTTGTCGTAATGACCTACACATTCAGTGCATTTATGGGGATCAATCTCATATATCTCGATTCCCATACTAATAGCATCATTTGGGCACTCAGGCTCACAAACATCACAATTAATACAATCATCGGTAATCATTAATGCCATAGATTACTCATTACCTAAACTGTTTTTCTTTTTCAACCAGGCCTCAACAGAAGGGAATACAAATTTACTAACATCTCCGCCTAAAAGTGCAATTTCACGAACAAAAGTTCCAGAAATAAATTGATATTGGTCAGAAGGTGTTAAAAATAATGTTTCAACATCTGGTACCAAATAGCGGTTCATGCCAGCCATTTGAAATTCATACTCAAAATCTGAAACAGCTCGTAAGCCTCTTAAAATCACTCTTGCATTATTTTTACGCACAAAATCTTTGAGCAATCCACTAAAGCCTTCAATCCGAACATTAGGGTAGTGACCTAAAACCTCTTGCGCAATCTGTATTCTTTCTTCTAAATTAAATATAGGCTTTTTATTTTTACTGTCAGCAATCCCAACAACAAGCTCGTCAAAAATCGAGGACCCTCTCCTGACTAAGTCTTCATGACCCCTTGTAAATGGGTCAAAAGTACCTGGATATACCGCTATTGCCATAATACTACTCCTGTAATTAGTTCAATCTTAGACATCTTTTCTAAACATCAAAATGCTTGCCCTTACGGCACCAGCTAATAATTGTTTTTCAACTTTCCAACAAGATAATTTTTGCAAAATTCCATCAATATCTAACTTGGAACTCGATTCTACATAAATAATTGGTGGGGCGTCTATTTTTGTCTTCGTGTTAATTAACAGCAATGCCTCTTCGAGAAGATTGGCTTGCTCAAATGGTGGGTCAATAAATATAAGATCTGCATCAATCAAATCTTCATTTTTTAACCATTGCAAGGCATCCATTGCAACCGCGGTAATTACAGATTTGGGGGGGTTGGGTTTTAATTTCTCTAAATTGTTCTGCAAAGCCCTAAAGACAACAGGATTTTTTTCAATAAATAAGATTTCTTTAGCCCCTCGAGAGCATGACTCCATGCCTAAAATCCCTGTGCCGGCAAATAAATCAATCACTTTAGATTGATTTAAATAAGGGTTTAACCAATTAAAGACTGTTTCTCGCACACGGTCCGTTGAGGGTCTTAATCCAGAGGCATCTACAATTTCTACTTGGCGACTACGCCAAAATCCCGCAATGATTCTAGCTCGATGTTGCGTCAATGAACTTTTCTTCATTGGCCTCCAACAACCACCGTAACCATTTTATTCATATCTAAATTTTTCTGAAATGCTCTGTGAATTTCATCTTTAGTAACCTTTTTAACCTCATTGGTCCACTCATCTAAGGTATTCAGGGGTAAATCATACCAAGCAATAGCTGATAAGTTATCCAACAATTTACTGTTACTATCAATTCGTAAAGGGAATCCATTGATTAAATTACTTTTAGCCGCCTGAACTTCTTGGTCATTGGGGCCTTGATTAACGTATGTTTGAATAGTGTCTTTTAATAATTTGACAGATTCGTCAGATTGATCTTTTTTTGTTTGCATACCCGCAACAAAATATCCTGAATTTTTTGCTGGGTAAAAATAGCTTGAAACACTATAGGCAAGTCCCCTTTTTTCTCTAATTTCATTCATAAGCCTAGAGACAAAGCCACCTCCTCCCAATATATAGTTTCCAACTAATAATGGAAAATAATCTGGGTCTTTTCTTGATGGGCTTGTGATACCCATTTGGATATGTGCCTGTTGCGATGGGTGAGCAATTTTAATTTCCCGTTGAGATAAATCTTGAGTTGGCAAAGGGCTTAATGGGGGAATCAGTAATTTAGTAGTCCCTGTCTTCGGTAAGTTTTTCGTTAATTTACTTCCAATATCGATTGCTTGTTCACGACTCACATCGCCAATAATAAGAACATTCATTTGATCAGCACGATAGTACGTTTGATGAAATTTTTTCAAATCATCTATAGATACTGATTTAATCGAGTTAACACTTTGTTCATTCCCTAAAGGATTATCTCGGTAAATCATTTTCTTGAATTGCTTTGCCATAATATATTCAGGCTTAGTCTGGCTTTCCAAAAGGCCGCTGATTTCAATTGCCTTTTCTCTATCTAAAATCTTCTTTGAAAATATCGGAAATGCCAACATATCGCTTGCTTGGGATATTAATGGGTTTAAAACCTCTGGTGTACTCAGCGTTTTTATACGAACTGATGACATCTCTTTGCCGGGTATAAAAGCAACCATCGACCCCAATTCAGAAATGCTGTCGGCAATAAAAGCTTCGTTTTTTTCTACACCGTTAATTCTAGAACCTTTATTCATTAATTCAGCTGTAAAGTTAGCAACCCCAATGCGATCTTTTGGGTCATGAGCAAATCCACCAGGAAAATCGATTCCAATATTTACCATCGGTATAGTTCGTGCCTCCACGTAAAACAATTTTGCACCTGTAGGCAAATCAATCTTCTGTATGGGTAATGTTGCGGAAACATAACCTTGCATAAAAAGACCTACCAAGCCAATTAATAAATACTTCAATTTTGTTTTATTCGTAAGCATTTTTTACCTTAATGTTTAATTGACGTTGCTGCTCTGTCATTTGCTAATTTTTTTTGAGGGTCAATCGGCTGCGGGTCTAACACTCCTACAGTTAAACGATCGTCAATTAAATATTTTTTTGCCACCGCTTGAACTTGATCTGCTGTTACATTACGGATTTTATCGGTCAATGCATCTATTTTGTTCCAAGAGATCCCTACAACTTCTAATGAACCAATTTCCATTGCTTGTCCAAAAACTGAATCCCTTTTATAGATTTGTGAAGCAGTTACGGCAATTTTGACGCGCTTTAATTCATCTGGTTTAATACCATTTTGAGCAATATCAGAAATAATTTTTTTCACTTCTGTCTCAAATATCGCTGGGGTTTTACCTTTGGCTAGAGTTGTACTAATCATAAATAACTGCTCACTTCTGGCGATCGCATCCGACCCTGCGTTCACGCCAGTGCTAATATTTTTTTCTTTCACAAGGATACGATTTAATCTAGTATTTTGATTGCCATCCAAGACTCCAGCCAATACCTCTAGGGCCCAAGGGTCCACAACATCAATATTGTCACCAATCACTTTGGGAACTTTCCAGCCCATCATTACAACTACATTCTCTGCTGGAGCCTTTAAACTAAAGCGCTTTACGCCTTTTTGATCTGGCTCTCCTTGTACTTTTCTATCTTCTAATATTTGATTGGGAACTTTTCCATAGGTGCTCTTAGCCATTTCAAATACTTGCTTGGGCTCAACATCACCTACAACAACTAAAATGGCATTACTTGGTGTGTACCATTTTTTATACCAATTTTGAGCATCCAAATAAGTCATATTTTTTAAATCATCCATCCAACCGATTACGGGATTTCTGTTCGGCGCGGAGTTATAGGCGGTTGCAATAAATTGCTCGTACAACAATCCAGATGCCTGATCATCAGTTCTTAACCTTCTTTCCTCCATGACGACTTTTATTTCTTTTTTAAACTCTTCTTCAGAAAGCACTAAATTGTGCATTCTGTCAGCTTCTAAACGCATCATTTCTAGAAGATATGATTTTTCTATTTGCTGAAAATAAGCTGTGTAGTCATTACTGGTGAATGCGTTTTCTCTACCACCAAGTGCAGCAACTTTTTTAGAAAACTCGCCAGGTCCAAGAGTTTTTGTCCCTTTAAACATCATATGTTCTAAAACATGAGCCACCCCAGTTGTTCCCATCGTTTCATCAATTGACCCAGTGCGGTACCAAACCATGTGGGCTACGGTTGGCGCCCGATGATCTTCCTTCACGATGATTTTTAAGCCATTTTCTAGAGTCATTTCGTGCGTCACTTCCTTTTTCTGCGCATTCCCTAAATGTGGAGTTAATAAAATGAAAGCGCAAATTAATATTTGTTTTAAATTGATACAAAGTCTATTGGTCTTGTATTGATTCACTATGTATTACCTTTTTTAAATTACATCTGTAAAATAATCTTATGTTTGGTTTACGCAAAACTTTATCTTCCCTATTTAACCGCTCTAAGGTTGATGAAGAATTATTCGAATCTCTCGAAGAGTCTTTGTTATTAGCCGATGTCGGCATCCATGCTACACAAGAACTCATCAACAAATTACGCTCCACCGCCAAAAAAGAAAAACTAACGGATCCTACTGAACTTAAAAATCAATTAGAAATTTTTATTGCAGAACTTCTCTACCCCTTAGAGTTTAATATTAATCCTTTAAAACAGCATACCTCTGCTCATACTCCAGAAATTTGGCTAATTGTGGGCGTAAATGGCGCAGGTAAAACCACGACTATTGGCAAATTGTGCCATGTGCTCCAAAATCAAAATAAAAAGGTCTTATTGGCGGCAGGGGATACTTTTAGGGCTGCAGCAAAAGAACAGTTAGGCGAATGGGGCAAGCGCAATGATGTTGAAGTCATCACTCAATCCAGTGGGGATGCTGCCACTGTTGCCCATGATGCCATTGGAGCCGCTCTTGCCAGACAAGCTGATATATTAATCATCGATACGGCTGGTCGACTAGCAACTCAATCCAATTTAATGGAAGAACTCAAAAAGGTAAAAAGGGTTATCCAAAAGTTAATCCCTAGCGCGCCACACCAAACTCTTTTAGTTCTAGATGGCAACACTGGCCAAAATGGTTTAACTCAAGTTAAAGCGTTTCATGAAGCTTTACAACTTTCAAGCTTGATTATCACTAAGGTTGATGGTACTGCTAAAGGGGGAGTTTTATGTGCAATAGCTCATTCATTAAGTTCTACCCCAAATTTTCCTCAAATTATGGCTCTTGGAGTGGGTGAAAATATGGAACAAATTCAGCCATTTTCTGCTCTTTTATTTGCAAAAGAATTATTAAATAGTGATTAAATATGATAATTTATCAATATTTATCAATTACTTAAGTACTTACAATATTTTAGCACTCTGCTAAAATGAGTGCTAAAATATTATTATGAGTAAATTGATTATTCCGGCCACAACTACCAACATATCCAATGGTGTTATTCCCTTGATTCCGACCCTTCCACAAGGTGGGGTTGGTAGCCTAGATGCTTATATTTCTGCGGTGAACCAAATGCCAATGTTAACTGCTGCTGAAGAAATTCAATTAGCAAAAAATCTTTCTGAGAAGAATGACTTAGAGGCTGCTCGCAGACTTGTTCTGAGCCATCTTCGTGTGGTCGTTTCTGTTTCTCGGCAATATTTGGGTTATGGCTTACCCCATGCTGACCTAATTCAGGAGGGGAATATTGGCTTAATGAAGGCCGTCAAAAAGTTTGACTTGTCTCAGGGCACACGTCTAGTCTCTTATGCTCTCTATTGGATTAAAGCTGAAATTCATGAATTTATTCTAAAAAACTGGCGCTTAGTAAGAGTTGCAACTACAAAACCTCAGCGTAAACTTTTCTTCAATTTGAGAAGTAATAAACCTCATTTAAATGCAATGTCAGATGAGGAAATTAATGCTTTAGCTAAAGCTTTAGATGTAAAAGCTGATGATGTTCGCCATATGGAAATTCGCTTAGGTGGGCATGATGTGCAATTAGAGCCTGATCAGGACGAAGATACTCCAAGAGAATTCGGTGCTTGGATGTCTGACTCAAGTCTTGAACCAACGGAGGTTCTTTCTCGGAAAGAGGCTTTAGAGTTGGAAACCTCAGGTCTCCATTCCGCATTACATGTTTTAGATGAAAGAAGCCAACGGATTATTAATGCTAGGTGGCTGTCTGCATCGTCTGGTAAAGCTCCTTTAACTCTCCATGATTTAGCCGCAGAGTTTCATATTTCTGCTGAACGTGTTCGTCAAATTGAAACTGCTGCGCTCAAAAAAATGCGTGGGCATTTTAATCAGACTAAAAGTTAATTCGCTTTTACGAGTTTTCTCAAATCATCAGCTAGATTTTTTTCGCCTTGATTATGCCTTACAAAAAGGCGTAATTGGCCTTTTTTATCAATCACATAACTTCCTGCAGTGTGATCGATCGTATAGTACTTTGGGTCTTTACCTGAAACCTTTTGATAAAATGCTTTATATCCTTTAACTACTTTTTCTAAGGCTTCAGGACTTTCCGGTCGAAGTCCTAAAAATCCGGCATCAAAGCTTGGAACGTATTTTTCTAATAACTCCAAAGTATCTCTATCGGGGTCAAGCGTAATAAATGCAACTTGAACTTGATTAGCATCTTTCCCAAGAAGTTCCATGACTTTTTTCATCTCAAACATCGTGGTTGGGCAGACATCTGGACATTGCGTATACCCAAAAAAAATCAACAAGACCTTTCCCTTAAAGTCTTCAAGATGCCTTACTTGACCATGATGATCCTGTAATTCAAATTTAGGTGAGAACGATGTAGAGCCTGAGATATCAACATTGTTAAATTTTTCTTGCTGTGAGCAAGATAGTAGTGTCAATGCTCCAAACACGACTAGCAGGAACTTGACTACTTTCAATTTAAACATAATGATCAATCAACAAGGCTACAAATAATAATGACAAATACCAAATAGAATATTTGAATGTTTTTTTGGCTAATACATCTGAATAATGAAAATATAGCTTAACAGCATAAGCTAAAAAAATTCCGCCAAGAACCATTGCACTGAGTAAATAAAGTAAGCCACTCATACCGTAAACATACGGCAAAATCGAAGCGGCAAACATAATTAAGGTATATAAAACGATATGCAATAAAGTATATTGTTCGCCATGTGTATTTGGCAACATGGGCAATTCAGAGTTTTGGTAATCTTCACGACGGTATAGGGCTAGAGCCCAAAAATGGGGTGGCGTCCAAACGAAAATAATTAACACCAATAACCATGCCTCTGGAGGTACGTCATTGGCAACAGCCGCCCAACCAAGCGCTGGGGGCATTGCGCCCGATAAGCCGCCGATGACAATATTTTGTGAAGTTGCTGGTTTTAAAAACCAAGTATAAATAATGGCATATCCAACAAAGGTCAATATGGTTAGCCACATCGTTAAAGGATTAGCAAACACCCACAACATGATGGAACCAATCCCACCTAAAACTGAAGATAGAATAAGAATTTCAGCGGTGGTTGCCTCTCCAGTAGCGGATGCACGCCAGGCAGTTCTTTTCATTTTGGCATCCACTTTTTGCTCAATTAAACAGTTCACTGCAAATGCAGCACTCGCCAATAATAAAATCCCAAAAGAACCTCCAATCAGTACCGGCCAAGGAACCATTCCGGGAGTGGCTAAAAACATACCGATCATTGCACAAAAAACAGCCAATTGAGTTACTCGAGGTTTAGTCAAGGCATACAATTGGCGCCATTTTGTTGAAGGTAAAGATGGTTGAGTCATTTTGATAAAGACTTTTGAAAAGAGAGTAATAGTAACTTAGTTAAGCCAATTATCAAAGCAGATGCTCCTCCGGTATGGATTAATGCTGCAATCATGGGCCATTGAAAAATTACATTAGACAAGCCGCTTAAAATTTGAGCGCAAAGAACGAATAAAACCCATCGACCCCAATACTGGGCATCCTTTTGAAAGTTAATATTTCCTTCTTGTT
Source organism: Burkholderiaceae bacterium (assembly GCA_947462685.1). Taxonomy (GTDB): domain Bacteria; phylum Pseudomonadota; class Gammaproteobacteria; order Burkholderiales; family Burkholderiaceae; genus Polynucleobacter. The sequence continues at coordinate 146,770 of CANHPL010000001.1, forward strand.
TAACTTTTACTAAATAATACAAATAACATCCTAAAGTTAATGAAGTAATCATTGCTCCTAAACGATGAGTCCAATGAATCGCAATTAAAGCCTCAATCGATAAATACTCCCCCGAAGATGTCTTACCTAGCTCTCTCCACCAAGTAAATCCATTCAGGAAGTCCATTTGCGGGACCCACTCTTCATTGCATAGCGGAAAACCATTGCAAGCCAGAACAGCATAATTCGTACTAACCCATGCTCCTAATAATATTTGACTAAATACGACAAGAATTACCAAGAGTGGTATTGCCGGTCTATATCTTTGTGGTTTTAATATCAGATGCCCTTGTTGGGTTAATCCAGATAATACGGTAAGCCCCATGATAAAACACAGCGCAAGTATGAGGTGTATCGAAACAATCAGTGGCTGAAGACGAAAAGTGACTGTAAACGCACCAAAAGCGCCTTGTAAGCAAACTAAGAAAAAAAGTCCAAGGGAAAATAGAAAAATACGATGGCCAAACTCTTTTCTTTTTATCCAAGCCATTACCGTAAAACTAAGCATCAAAAAGCCTACTCCACTGGCAAAATAGCGATGTAACATTTCAATCCACGCCTTTGTAACGGTCACTGGACCAAATGGCATTTGTTGCTCCGCCTCTTGAATATGCGTCATGGCAAATAGTGGATTCGAGTGTCCATAACACCCAGGCCAATCAGGGCATCCAAGTCCGGAATCAGTCAACCGAGTAAACGCTCCGAAAAGAATTAAATCAAAAGTTAAAAAAATTAAAAGCCATACAAAACGATTTAAGTTCTGTAAATTACCCTTATAAGCAGTTATAAAGAGGGGAATCGCTCCAATAAATAAAGCTATCAATCCAAGCTGAATAATTAACATCCAAGTCATCAAGAAAACCTTTTTAATTTACTTGCCATACTTACCAGTTGGGTTCCACTTTAAAAGTTTTTCAATATCTTTTCTCATTTTAGGAAACTCTGGGAGTTGAGGATTGACGCTAAAACGCATCATCCGATTTCCTTTAGGATCTAATAAGTGAATTTCCTCTTTTGCCTCATCCATACCCAACCATTGATTCAATTTATTTTGACTTTCTTCATTCGGCGGCATTCCAACAATCTTTACTCCAACTTGATCGTTATAGGCCTCTTGAAGATTTTCACTAACTTTTGAATTATCCGTATTTATCCAAACAATTTGTACTCGCTCCATTTCTCTGCCTAAGGAGGCCCTTATCTGCCTCATCAAAAAAAGTAACTTCACACAATGTTCTTCATCTTTAGAGCACGCTTCAGCAGGTCTAGCGATAAGAAGGGTCCACTTGCCATAGACTATCGGCATCAATGAATCTTCCGGGGCGGGCTGAACTGGAGAGACCAACTGTCCATAGTTAGTTTTCCCACCCGATGGCTTAATCACATAAAAAGTAAAATATGATGCAATGACTGGTGCCGCAAAGATGATGATAATTAACCACATTTGCCACATCCCAGATTTAGTCTTCGTTTTTCTATTGATTTGACTGGCTGGGATTAAAGGTTCTTGATTTTGCATGGCACTAACTTAAATAAATACCTATTATCGCAATGATTATGATTTTTTGCGTAAGGCTGTAAATCCCCAATACAAAAAGGTCATTAAAGCCAACCCAAACCATTGAAATGCGTAACCATAATGTGTATTTACACCTGATATAGGCAGAGGCAAAGACTTATCTAAGCCATCTTCTAATTGAGATTTTTGCTCCCGTAAAACAAAAGGCAATATTTGTTTGTCTAAAAATGATGCTCGATCAATCACGAGATTCTCTTGAATTTTTAAACCATCACTCGCCTTATTTTCAACTTCCGGAGCAAGTTGATATGTTTTGCCCCCATCTGGAAAAACAATACCTTCGATAGTCACTATTTCAACTGAGGTTTTAACCGGTGAAACTTGATTGATTTGATCAAAGCTTCGAGGTATCCAACCACGATTCACCCATAAAACCATTTCAGGACTCGATGTGAGTTGCAGTGGCATCATCAGATTAAAGCCAGTTGCAATGCCTGTTTTTGGGTCTTTTCCCAATGGGTGTGGTCTATTTTGAAGCCAAACACCTCGCTCAGGTATCCAATACCCAGTTGCTTGCATCCGATGGTATAAAGCTTGATCCAATGTCCAATGACTTTCATTGGCGTTAAGTGTTGGTTGCAGCGATAGTTCACGTATTTGTTGTGCTTTTTGAATTTTTACTTCTGCTCTGCGTAATTGCCAAAAGCCAAACTCCATGCCAAGAAACACTAAAAATAACATGGCAATAAATGCGATGCGTCGATTTTTGATATCCTGAATAACTCTAGATACAATCATTAATTTATTAAGCGCCCTATTATGAAAATTATTATCCCAATTATTTTTTTTTGTATTTTAGCTAGCCTCGGTTCTGCACTTTTTTTTATGATGCGCGATAAAGGATCTAGTTCTAATATGGTGAGATCACTCTTTATTCGTATTAGCTTATCTTTACTTTTATTTGCATCGGTATGGATTGCACACTCATTTGGATGGATTCAAAGTACAGGAATTAAAGTCGGGCAATAAAAAAACCGCTGCACTGCAGCGGTTTTTTACATCCAATAAACTACTAAATACAGCCCTAACCACACAACGTCCACAAAGTGCCAATACCATGCAGCACCTTCAAATCCAAAATGATTGTCAGCCGTAAAGTGGCCTTTAATTAAACGACGTAAAACTACGGCCAACATAATGGCACCTAAAGTAACGTGAAATCCATGAAATCCTGTCAACATGAAAAATGTTGAGCCATAAATACCAGAGGTCAATTTTAAATTTAACTCAGAATAAGCATGAACGTATTCATATACTTGGAAACATACAAAAATAAATCCCAAAGCAACCGTCAGTGCTAATCCTGTAATTGCTTGTTTACGATGATTTTCACGCAATGCATGATGTGCCCAAGTAACAGTTAAGCCAGAGGTTAACAAAATCGCTGTATTAATCGTTGGGATTGGCCAAGGTCCCATCGTTTGAAACTTATCAACTAGACCTCCAGGTCCTGCATTCGGCCAAGAGGCAGCAAAATTAGGCCAAATTAATTGATGATCAATATCCCCAAGCCAGGGCATCGCAATACTTCTAGCATAGAACAAGGCTGAAAAAAATGCTCCAAAAAACATAATTTCAGAGAAGATAAACCAACTCATTGACCAACGATAGGAAACATCAACGTTGACACTATTAAGGCCACTTTCTGACTCACGGATTGCATCACCAAACCACTGATAGAGAACAAACAATGTCCATAAGGTGCCTGCTAAAGTTAAGTATGCGGCCCAATCGTGGCCATTGACCCATTGAGACATGCCAAGACCAAAAGCCAATAAACCAATACTTGCTCGTACTGGATGTCTAGATGGCTCAGGCACATAGTAATAAGGTGCTTGAGTTGTCGTTGAGGACATAATGCTCTCCTAAAAAAACTAAAAAATTATTTTGCTAAAACTGCTTTAACTATTAAAAGAAGGATGGTCATAAAAATAACCACGCCAACTACACCTGCAATTATTACATGAACAAATGTCAAAGAGGCCATATCCTCCTCTTGTCCACTGCCTTTTCTAACGCCTAAAAACCCCCAAAAGACAGCTTTCATAGACTTGAAAAACCGCATCACTTCATTTTCATTTGCCATTCATACCTTATATTTTAGATGGTTTTACTTCACCTCTAACAACGGGCGCTGCTCCTTGAATTTCAAAAAATGTATAGGACAATGTAATTGTCTTGACATCTTTGGGTAAGTTCTTATCCACTACAAAGAAAACAGGCATTTGACGAGACTCTTTGGGCTGTAGGGTTTGTTGTGAAAAACAAAAACACTCTATCTTCGTAAAATGGTTTGTTGCAACCTTAGGCGCATAACTAGGTATCGCTTGCGCAACAATAACTTTATCCTGTTCGTTGACTACCTCATAGGTAATTTGATTCAATTCGCCAGGGTGAACTTCCATGTAATTTTTAACGGGCCTAAAGCGAAGTGGTCCTTTTGTATTGGAATCAAATTCAATCGTAATAGATCGTGTTAAATCGACTTGAGAATTGTCTTTCGCAGGTTTTTGAGCCCCAAAAGCACGAATGCCATATTCGTTTTTATTGGTTACAACATTAATACCAGTAATCTCACAAATTGCTTTATAGGCTGGAATTAAGGCATATCCAAAGCCAAACATAAATAAGGCTACTGAAAGTAGCCTGATAAGCATCTGACGATTAAGGGTGGCAATTGAAAACATGTCTAGTTATTCTTAACCAAAAATTATTTTTTTAAGAACAAATGCAACAAAAAAAGTAATGGCAATGGTAAGTAAGGTAATTGCCATCCTTTTATTTGAAACTGATGTTTTCTCCATTTGTCTTATTTAATCGTTGGAGGTGTTTCAAACGTGTGGAATGGAGCAGGCGATGGAATTGTCCACTCTAAGCCTTCAGCACCTTCCCACGATTGCGCTTCAGCCTTTTTACCGCCACGATATGTTGGTAAAACAACTGCCAGAAGGAAATATAGCTGTGATAAGCCAAATCCAAGAGCGCCTATTGATGCGACCGCATTAAAGTCAGCAAATTGAACTGGGTAGTCGGCATAACGTCTTGGCATTCCTGCTAGGCCCAAAAAGTGCATAGGGAAAAAAGTGAGGTTGAAGAAAATCATGGAGCTCCAAAAATGGATTTTGCCACGTGTTTCATTCGCCATGTATCCAGTCCACTTAGGTACCCAATAATAAAAACCTGAGAACATGGCAAATAATGAACCAGCAACTAAAACATAATGGAAGTGAGCAACGACATAATAGGTGTCTTGAATACCTATATCAATTGGCGCCATCGCACAAATTAATCCAGTAAATCCACCCAAAGTAAATACGAAAATAAAGCCTATTGCCCACAACATTGGCGTTTCGAAGGTCAATGAACCCTTCCACATCGTTGCAATCCAATTAAATACTTTCACTCCTGTAGGAACTGCAATTAACATCGTTGCGTACATAAAAAATAATTGTCCCGTTACTGGCATTCCAGTTGCGAACATGTGATGTGCCCAAACAATAAACGACAGAATCGCGATAGAAGATGTTGCATAAACCATTGAGCTATAGCCAAACAGTTTTTTGCGAGCGAATGTTGGTATAACCTCGCTTACGATTCCAAATGCAGGCAGAATCATAATATATACTTCTGGGTGTCCAAAGAACCAGAAAATATGTTGATACATCACTGGATCACCACCACCAGCAGCCGCAAAGAAACTTGTTCCAAAATGGCGGTCCGTTAATACCATCGTGATAGCGCCTGCAAGTACAGGCATCACAGCGATCAATAAATAAGCAGTGATTAACCAAGTCCAGCAGAACATCGGCATCTTCATCAATGATAAACCTGGAGCGCGCATATTAAGGATGGTTACAATAATGTTGATCGAGCCCATAATGGATGAAGCGCCCATTAAGTGAATCGCAAAAATAGTCATATCCATACCAGGTCCCATTTGCACGGAAAGCGGTGCATAAAGAGTCCAGCCTGCTGCAGTAGCTCCGCCAGGCGCTAAAAATGAACCAAATAACAATAGTCCAGCGACGGGCATAATCCAAAAACTAAAATTATTCATTCTGGCAAAAGCCATGTCTGATGCGCCAATTTGCAATGGAATCATCAGGTTAGCAAAGCCTACAAAGGCCGGCATAATTGCCCCGAAAACCATAATCAAACCATGCATCGTAGTTAATTGATTAAAGAACTCGGGTCTTAGAAACTGAAGACCCGGCTGAAATAATTCCAAACGAATTAGTAGGGCCATCGTGCCGCCAGCAAACAAATTGACCAATGCAAAAATTAAATACATGGTCCCAATATCTTTGTGGTTCGTGGCAAATAGCCAACGGCGCCAGCCATGGGGCATTGCATGAGCATGGTCATCATGACCGTGATGTGTATCGTGCGCTGTAGTGATCGTCGTCATTATTATTCCAATTTCTTTAATATGAATTTAATTTACTTATTTGCAGCTCTTGCGTTAACAAAGTCACTAGGCTGAATGACTTCGCCGGTTTTATTGCTCCAAGAGTTACGCGTAAAGGTCATAACAGCTGCCAGCTCAGTATCTGATAAACGAGCCCAATTCGGCATTGCATTTTTACCTTTTAAAAGAATTTGATATTGAGCTTCTTTTGGACCAAGAACAACTTTGTCGCCATCAAGTGCTGGGAAGGCGCCGCCACCTTTACCGTTAGGTTGATGACAAACAGAGCAGTTTGCAGCATACACTTTTGCGCCGCGATCTTTTAACTCTTCAAGTGTGTATGTTTTTGATGGGTCGTCAGCGAGAGCAGCTAGTTCTTTTTTCTTAGCGGATACCCAAGTTGAATAATCTGCATCAGAAACCACTTTGACAACAATCGGCATGAATGCATGCTCTTTTCCGCACAACTCAGAACACTGTCCGCGATAAGTTCCGATTTTTTCTGCCTTGAACCACGTATCTCTCACAAACCCAGGAATTGCATCCTGTTTAACGCCAAAACCTTGAACTGTCCAAGCATGAATCACATCATCTGCAGTTGTGATCACGCGGATTTTTTTGTTGACTGGTACAACCACTTCATTATCAACTTCCATTAAATAAGTGTTTGATTTTTCTTCTAAGTTATTGATTTGCTCACGCGGGGTGGACAAGGTTGAAAGGAAATTAATGCCCTCACCCTCACCTTTAATATATTCGTAACCCCACTTCCACTGATAGCCAATCGCTTTAATGGTGATATCTGCATTAGTAGTATCTTTCATTGCAACTACTGTTTTAGTTGCAGGCAGTGCCATACCAATCACGATGAGCAGTGGAATAATCGTCCAAATGATTTCCACTGTAGTGCTTTCATGGAAGGACGCAGGCTTATGGCCTGATGATTTTCTATGTTTGATGATCGAATACAACATTACACCAAAAACTACTACAAAGATGACTGTACAGATAATCATCATGAACCAATGAAGCCAATGGATATCTTCCATAATTTTGGTCACTGGCGCCGCAAAGTTTAACTGTCGAACAGCTGGGCCACCAGGCATATCGCTATATGCAAAAGACAGAGGACTTAGTAAAAGGGTTAAAAAGCCTACAAAATAAAGTGAAACGTTGCGCTGTAATTTCATTTTCTTCCCAAAATTGAAGATTTTTATAATTTGAATTTCTATTATATTATTTTTTTATTAAAAACCTTGGCCTGCATTGAATTCTGTTGTTCGAAATGTAAGTGGATGCTAATTTTTATAGGTTCTTTTAATGCTTTCTGGGGATATTCTTGTGACTCCAGTTTCTTTTTTAGGCACCTTCCACGCATGGCCATAAACAACTTCCACCGTCAAAACCATTTTTTTATACTCTTGCTTCATTTCGACTAATTGTCGATTGAGATTTTGTACATTGGCAAAATGGCTATCGACGTCATGAATTGCAAGTAAATCCTTAAGTAACAATTCACTATTTTCGTATTCTAAATTCAAGTACTCCATATTCATTACAGGATCAGCAAAGCTAGATTGAATTAATAGGTCGCCGATTTCATGCATATCTGGTCCAACATGACCACCTTGTAAGTCTAGATGAAAATACTCTTTTCCAGTATCCGGCCCCAAGTAATTAAACATCATGAGGCCTTGATTGTTAAGGCATTTACCAACTTTTAAGAAAAATAGGGGATAGTTCTCAACTAGTTGACGCAGTGGCCCCGCCCAAACAAAATCAAAATCAGCCATATCCAATTCTTTTTCAAAGTCAAAAAATGAAATCGATTTTTTCTTGAAGGGATTCATGAAGTTTAAAAAACTTTTCTGTTGAAAATTTTTCTGATCTGACCATATATCTGCCTGTGGGTACTTTTCTAAAAAAGAGTTAAAAGTACTTTGATCGAAATTTCCTAGTAAAAGAATCTTTTTAGGATCGATTTTGATAAATGGCAAATTTTGAGCCATTCTTTCAGAAATTTCTGATGTCAACCATGTCCAAAATTGATTGCGAGTGGTGTTTAAATGCTTTGTCATGCTCTGAATAATAACTGTTTTAGGTTTACAAAGAATGCTCAACGTAATGAATCAAATCATCTGCTTTTTATTTCCGAACTGTTGTGCGCTTTGCCAACACAGGCAGCAACAAGCAATCTGTGGGTCTTGCTTACTGCAGCTTCGAAACCAGTCGGTTCATAGGAGATGCGTTATGTGTGGGACTCCCCATCAAACCTGGGTTTGTAAATCCTGCAAATACGCAAAATGGTCTTTTGATCAATCTCTAGTCCTTTGCGATGCGTCTAGTCGTTTAATCCCGTTATTAAAGGGGATCGATGAATTCGGGCAAATCAATCATCTTCCAGCCATTTTTTATGCTTGGCATGCTCTTAATGCCAGAACAATGACGCCAGTTGATTTTTTACTTCCTCTTCCAGAACTTTTTATCAAGTCGCAAAAAAGAGGTTTTTGGTTTGCTCTTATTCTTGTTAAAAAATGGAGTCGACTGACAAGGACTCCCTACAATAGGGAATTAATTGGTATTAGTGCAATAGGTAAAAAATATACGGAAATTAATATGCCCAGATATTATTTAGACCGTAGATATTTATATAGTGATTTATTACAGAATAAAAGAATTGCGATTGTGATGCCCTTGATGCAAAGTGAGCATGTTTTACATGCATTAGCTTCGCAATTAAAAAATCAAGGTGTGAGATGGGTTGCTTATTGGGCCCTTACTCGAAAACCTAAAAAGGATTTTTACTGATGTTTCATATTGTTCTAGTTCATCCAGAAATTCCACCAAATACGGGAAATATTATTCGTCTTTGTGCAAATACTGGATGTACGCTTCATTTAATTGAACCTTTAGGATTTCCACTAGAAAGCACTCGCTTAAAAAGAGCTGGGCTTGATTATCATGAATTTGCCAATTTACAAGTTCATCGGCATTGGCAAGAATTCATAGATTTAGAAAAGCCTAACCCAGATCAACTTCATGCACTAACGACGAAATCTACTCATTCATTTGGAGAGGCGAAATTTCATCCAAACGATTATTTAATATTTGGCTCCGAAACAAAAGGTCTTCCTCAAGAAATTCGTCAAGCTATACCAAGTAATAATCATTGGCGATTGCCGATGATGCCAAATAGTCGAAGCCTTAATTTATCCAATACAGTTGCGATTGTTGCTTATGAAGCATGGGGTCAAAACAACTTCACTGGTGGACAATAGCTTTATTCTTGTTTTGGATCTCGTGACATGATTTCCGCAACCGCCTGTTGTGGGTTTAATTTTTGATCTAGAACTTTTACGACCGTCTGCACAATAGGCATGTCAACTTGATGAGTATTCGCAAGCTCTAAAACGGCATGCGCGCATCTAACCCCCTCGGCAACATGCCCTAAATTCTGTAATACATCTTGTAAAGATTGTCCTTGGGCTAAGGCTAATCCTACACGACGATTTCTAGACAAGTCTCCAGTTGCTGTCAGTATCAAATCTCCGAGCCCTGTCAAACCAGCAAAGGTTTCAGATTGGGCCCCTAAGGCGATTCCTAACCTGGTCATTTCAGCCATCCCTCTAGTAATCAACGCAGCCCTAGCATTGTGTCCTAAATGAAGCCCATCAGCAATTCCAGAAGCAATCGCTAAAATATTTTTGATGGCTCCGCCTAACTCCACACCTATTACGTCATCAGTTGCATAAATACGCATATTGCCATGATGAAACGCGTGTTGCGCAATAAGGCATAAGTCTTGATTTGAACTCGCTATAGTTAAGGCGCAGGGCATGCCTTTAGCGACTTCAATAGCAAAGCTCGGTCCCGAAAGAATACCTGCACTTATACCTTTAGAGATAGGGTATTGCGCAAATACTTCAGACAGGATTTCATGTGATAGTTTTCCATTGTCGGGGTCAATACCTTTACATAACCAAATCCAATATTTAGGAAATTTTCCATGCTTCAATATATCTTTGGCAATATCTTTTAATCCGGAAAATGGCGTTGCAATTACCAACACATGATTAGGCTCATTCGGTGTTGCAAAGATATCTCGCCAACAAGTCTTGATTTTCAGATTGTTAGGCAGTGCAACCCCAGGTAAATATCGTGTATTTTCGCTATCAGTTCGTAGGGCTTGAGCCTGATTTTCCTGCCTTGGGCACAGCGTAATGTCAATCTTATTCGTTGCAGACTTTGCGGCATGTATCGCCATTGCAGTTCCCCATGAACCTGCACCAATAATGGTAATTTTCATGGGAGTGGTAATAGCTTCCATTTGCTAGTTAGGTAAAATAATTCCTGAATCTGCAGTTTCGTTATTGGCCGCCATCGAGCGTTGTTCGTATAGCTGATGGAAGTTGATTTCTGATAAATGAATCGGCTGGAATCCTGCTCTTCCAATGAGGTCAGCAATGTTTGATCTCAAGTAAGGGTAAATAATGCTTGGACAAGCTATCGCCAACATTGGCTCAACTTGCTCTGGGGGAATATTTTTCAATTCAAAAATCCCAGCCTGTTGAGCTTCGACCAGAAACAACACTTTATCTTCTACTCTCGTGGTGACATTACCAATCACTATTACTTCGAATAGATCTCCTTGTAATTGACCAAATTGAATATCTATCTGAATTTGAACGTTGGGCTCACCCGGCGTTAAAAAAATATCTGGTGCATTCGGTTGCTCTAAAGAAATATCTTTTAAATAAAGTCTTTGAATCTGAAAGATTGGGTTTAAAGATTCCTGCGGAGCAGAGTGGTTTGAAGTTTCTGACATTCAATTTCCGTTTTAAATTAATCAACTATTTTTGTAACATTGGGTCTAACTTGCCAGCTTTATCTAAAGCGGATAAATCATCAAATCCACCTACATGAAAATCCCCGATATAGATTTGGGGGACTGTTCTTCTACCAGTTTTGGTCATCATTTCTTCACGCTTGACTGGATCTGAATCAATAAAGACTTTTTCAATTTCGGTGACGCCCTTTGAGGCAAGTAATTTTTCCGCCATTCTGCAATAGGGACATACTTGGGTGCTATACATCATTACATTTGGCATATTTTCTCCAATTACTTTACCAACGGTAGGCCAGCAAGATTCCATGCTTTAATCCCACCCTCAAGACAAACAACATCAGCATAGCCTTCTTTTTGTAACTTTCCAACATAGGAAGCAGACTTTTGGCCAGTTTCACAGACCAAAATAAGGGGGGCCGACTTATCAAGTCGTATTCCGGCTAAGTTTGGTATCAAATCTTGGGCATTTATTTGCCTTGCACGGGCAATATGGCCTGTTTGATAGCCTTCTATCGCTCGTATATCTATAATATTAGCTTTACTTCGATTTATTAATTGAGTTGCAATTGCGGGGGAAACGCCTACTTTTCCTTGAATTAAACCCTGTAAATTAGGGGCTAAAAGCAATGCGCCGCTTACAAGCATTAAAGCAAGTAAGATAAGATTATTTGTATTTGATATGAATTCCATTTAACAATTATAGAATGATGTTATGAAACAGTTGATTCTTATTCGTCACGGTGAGTCTTCCTGGAATCTAGAAAATCGATTCACAGGCTGGGTAGACGTTGATTTAACGCCGAAAGGGGCTCAACAAGCCATTGATGCTGGTCAAAAATTAAAGGCGCAAGGATATACCTTTGATATAGCCTTTACCTCTGTTTTGAAAAGGGCTATTAAAACTCTATGGCTTGTTCAAGAGCAGATGGACCTGATGTGGATACCTACGGTGCACAGCTGGCGCTTGAATGAGCGCCATTATGGTGCCCTTGCAGGTCTAAATAAGGCAGAAACAGCTGAAAAATATGGCAATGAACAAGTTCATATCTGGCGACGGTCATATGATGTTCCTCCTCCGCTCCTTGAAGAGAGTGACCCCAGAAACTCCTTTTTAGATCCTCGATATGCCAAATTAAAGCCCGAAGACATTCCTCGGGGGGAGTGTTTGAAAGATAATGTGCAACGCGTATTGCCCTTGTGGCACGAGTCCATTGCACCAGCGTTAAAGTTGGACAAAAAAATTGTGATTTCTGCCCATGGAAACAGTATTCGCTCTTTAATCAAATATATTGATCAGGTTTCTGACTCGGACATCATGGAAGTGAATATTCCGAACGGGCAACCACTTGTTTATGAATTCGATGATAATCTAAAGCCTATTCGCCACTTTTACTTGGACTAAACCATGCGTCAACTATTTAAAAATATACTTTGGGTTTCATTTGGCGCACTGGCTGGAGTTGTGGTGACGTGGCAACTATCAGCGACAGCTCAACAAACAGCATCACTTCCTTTAGATGAGTTAAGGTTATTTTCTACCGTATTCGGTAGCGTGAAACGCGATTACGTTGAGCCAATTGATGACAAAAAACTCATTACGGATGCTGTAAAGGGCATGGTAAGTAGCCTAGACCCTCATTCTGCATTTTTAGATAGTAAAGATTTTTCCGAAATGCAAGAGCAAACCCAAGGAAAGTTTGCTGGCCTCGGTATCGAAATTTCATCAGAAGATGGCTTAGTAAAAGTGATGAATCCCATTGAGGATACTCCCGCTGCAAAAGCAGGCTTATTAGCTGGAGATCTGATTACTCGGTTAGATGACAAACCAGTTCGTGGAATGACTTTGGACCAATCTGTTCGTAAAATGCGTGGCGAACCTGGCACCAAAATAACTTTAACTATTTACAGAAAATCTGAGGAAAGAACTTTCCCAGTGACCATTACTCGCGCAGAAATCAAAGTGCAATCAGTAAAAAGTAAGCTGCTTGAAAACAACTTACTTTGGGTAAGAATTACAAGCTTCCAAGAACGTACCGTGCCTGACTTAGCAAAGAAAATGTCTGATGCCTATGCACAAAATCCTAATTTAAAGGGCGTCATTTTAGATTTAAGAAACAACGGTGGTGGAATCCTACAGGGTGCTGTAGGCGTAAGTGCCGCCTTTTTACCTCAAGGTTCAACAATTGTCTCTACAAAAGGTCAGTCCAATAATAGTAAGCAGCTCTTTAAGTCTGAACCTGAAAACTACAAGTTATCCGAATCTTCTGACCCTCTTGCTGGAGTTCCAGATATATTTAAAAAAATTCCATTGGTAGTTTTAACAAATGCATATTCCGCCTCCGCATCTGAAATCGTAGCTGGGGCTTTACAAGATTATAAACGTGGCACGATTATGGGAAAAACCACCTTTGGCAAGGGCTCCGTACAAACAGTTCGTCAGATCTCTTCAGATACTGCCCTTAAAATTACAACTGCTTACTACTACACACCAAGTGGTAAATCTATTCAGGCGTATGGCATCAAGCCAGACATTGCTGTTGATCAAAACGCTGATGGTGATCCAAATGATGTTTTAATCTCTCGCGAGGTAGATAGTGAAAACCATTTAAGAAATAAGCAAAAATCTGAAGACAAGCTCATTACTGATCGTGAAAAAAGACGTATGGATGAATTGCAAATCTTAGAAGATAAAAATTCAAAAATGACGCCCGAAGAAAAGGCGAAAGAAAAGGCAAAGAAAGCTCCTGAATTCGGATCTCCAGAAGACTTTATGTTAACTCAAGCGAAAGCTTATCTAACTGGAAATACAGTGGTTCGCTCAAAATCAAAACTTGAATAACGTTCTTTAAAACTTATGGATGATCTTGAGCTCCTTCGATATTCAAGACATATCCTGCTAGAGGAAATCGGGATTGAGGGTCAACAACGGATTCACGACTCCCATGTACTGATAGTTGGTGCTGGTGGCTTGGGTTCTGCCTGCGCACCTTACCTTGCAGCAGCAGGGGTAGGCACTATCAGCATTATGGATCATGATTTTGTGGAGTTAACCAACCTTCAGCGTCAAATCATTCATATGTCGAATGCGATTGGCAAACCTAAAGTAGATTCAGCAAAATCCATGCTGCTGCAATTAAATCCACTCATTAAGATTATTTCTGTACAAGAAAAAGCTACTTTAAAAACCTTACAAAATATAGTTCCTCATGTTGATATTGTGGTTGACTGTACAGATAATTTCAAGACTAGACACTTAATTAATCAATTATGTGTAGCTCATAAAAAACCTTTAGTTTCCGGGGCGGCAATTCAATGGGATGGTCAAATCAGTGTTTACAACATGCAAGATGATCAAGCCGCATGTTATGCATGTATCTTTCCGGAAGATGAATCTTTTGAAGAAGTTGCGTGCTCCACCATGGGGGTTTTTTCTCCATTAGTTGGCTTCATTGGATCACTTCAAGCGGCGCAGGTATTGCAACTAATAACTCAAAGTGGTGAGCCGCTTGCGAATCAACTTGTCATGTGGGATGCTCGTCACAATTCAATGACCAAAATCAAACTAAAAAAAGCACCGCATTGTAAAGTCTGTAGTTAGACCTAAACCTTCGAAAGCTCTGCAATCAATTTTGCTTGGGCTTGAGGTTCATAAGTAGTAATTATTTTATTCAGGGCTTGCTTTAATTTACCCATATCTGATTTAAGTAACTCTCTTTTAACGGTCAATAATTGACTTGCATGCATTGAAAAATCGGTTAACCCCATAGCAATAAGTAATCTTGTTAATTTAGAATCGCCCGCCATCTCGCCGCAAATGGAAACTGATTTACCAACTTCCTGGCAATCATGAATGACTTTATAAATCATACTCAAAATAGCGGGATGCATTGGATCATATAAATGAGCAACCGAACTATCTGCGCGATCAATTCCCAATGTATATTGAATTAAATCATTCGTACCTATCGATAAAAAATCAAAATATTTGAGAAAAACTGGAAGAATAAATACTGCTGCGGGTAACTCAATCATTGCACCAATACTTATTTGAGGGTTATATGCGATGCCACGCTCATCAAGTTGTTTTTTTGCTTTTTCAATTAGTTCAAATGTTTGCTCAATTTCATTCACTTGCGCAAGCATAGGTATTAAAATTTGTGCCTTACCATGTGCCGAAGCTCTTAAGATTGCCCGTAATTGCTCTAAAAATATATCGGGCTCACTCAGCGACCAGCGAATACCTCTTAAGCCTAAAGGTGATATATCCGAGGTAATTGTTTCTACTTCCGTATCTAAATTTTTATCAGCACCAATATCTATCGTTCGAATATTAACAGGCATTCCATGCATAGCAACGACTGTTTGTGCATAAGCTTTATATTGCTCTTCTTCTTCCGGAATACCGTGAAGGCGATTCATAAACAAAAACTCAGATCGAAACAAACCAATCCCTAAAGCCCCTTTAATTAGCGCATCATTTGCATCTTCTGGCATTTCAATATTCGCCATTAAAACAATTTTCTTGCCATCTAATGTTTTAGTTGGGGTATGTTTTAAAAGTTGTAATTTATTTTTAGCTAAACGTAATTCAGCTTGACGATGACGATACTCATCTAAAACTATTTGTGATGGATTAACAATGACGATCCCACGATCGCCATCGACAATCAACCAATCGTCTTGCTCAATAAGCACAGATGCATTTTTTACACCTACTGCTGCAGGAATATCTAAACTCCTCGCAACAATTGCTGTATGAGAGTTTTTACCACCTAAATCTGTTACAAAAGCACAAAAATTTAATTCTTTAAAACGCAACATGTCATGTGGAGCAAGGTCTTGAGCCACAATAATTACTTCGGAATTTTCTCGATCAAGTTTTTGATGTGGCGTCGTTTCCTCTTTTTTATTAGTTCCTTGTAAAGCAACCAATACTCTTTCTATGACCTGACGAAAATCTGCTCCACGCTCTTTCAAATATGGATCTTCAATAGTTTCGAAGTTGTCCAATAAATCATCTAATTCGGTGGTCAATGCCCAAGCCGCATTAAGTCTTCTTTTTTTGATCAACTCAATCGGTTTTTTTTGTAATTCAGGATCATCCAGAATTAGTTGATGAACTTCCAAAAATGCTTCCATTTCTTCTGGGGCATCTTTTGGCAAGCTTTCTTTCAGATCAAATAATTCTTTTTTAGCAATTTCAAATGCGTCAAAGAGCCTTTGTAGCTCTTGCTCTATTTCACTTTCTTGAATCAAGCGATGATTCACATCTAAAGATGCTGAAGAGATGGTTAGCGCTCTTCCTATGGCTACCCCATTCGATACAGAAAGTCCAGAAATGACAAAAGTCATCCACCTTCTCCGAAATAATCATTGATCAGGGCTTTAATTGCATCAAAAGCTTCTTGTTCTTGATCCCCTTGGGTTTCAAGTACAACTTCAGAACCAATACCTGCTGCAAGCATCATCACCCCCATAATACTTTTTGCATTAATTTTTCTGCCTTTACGCTCCAATGTGATTTCGCAAGGATACTGACTGGCTAGTTGCGTCAGTTTTGCTGAAGCTCTTGCATGTAATCCTAATTTATTAATAATCGTAATAGATTCTGATAGCATATAAATTCAATCATTCACTAAGAAATTTTTGTCGCGTCTCTAATTCTCATCACTCCTTGCTGTCCTCCCTGGAGTGATTTTTCAACAATTTCAGACAGGGCCTCATGGCGATGACTAACTGCGCGTAATAACATGGGTAAATTCACGCCCGTTAGCACTTGGATTTCGCGTCCATGATTTGATTTATTCATTAATCGACTAGCCACATTCGAAGGAGTTGCTCCCATAATGTCGGTTATAACTAAGACCTCATTTTCCGAGTGAAGGCTATCCACTAATTCTTGTAGTTTGTTTAAAGTGATTTTGGAGTCTTCATGTGGTGGCACATTTACTGCAAAAATGTTTTCTGGCACTTGGCCATAAATATGTTCTACAAACTCTAACAAAGCACTTGCTAGTGGAGTGTGAGCAACAATAATAATTCCAGCCATGTTTAATTTTTCAGACTTTGTTCAAGTTGTTCAAGCCAAAATTTGGCAACATTAAATCCTGTTTGCTGTGTAATTTCTACAAAGCCAGTCGGGCTAGTGACGTTAATTTCAGTTAAATAATTACCAATGATATCCAAGCCCACGATACTCAAGCCTCTTTTTTCCAATATAGGCCCGATTTTTAGCGCTATTTCGTGTTCACGAGCAGAAAGTGGTTTGGCGACGCCTTTGCCACCTGCAGCTAAATTCCCCCTTATATCCCCTGCTTGAGGAATCCGCGCTAAAACATACGGTACTGGCTGACCATGAATCAATAATAATCTTTTATCACCATCTTTGATTTCTGGTAGGTATTTTTGTACCATCAAACTTCGATGACCGTATTCTCCAAGGGTTTCCACAATACTGCCAAGATTTAAACCATCTTGATTTACACGAAAAATACCCATGCCACCCATACCATCTAGGGGTTTAACAACAATATCTTGATGAATAGCATGAAACTCTCTAATTTGTTCTAATGATCGAGTAACCATAGTTGGCGCCACAAAATCAGGGAACTCTAAGATTGATATTTTTTCTGAATGATCTCTTAACGAACTTGGATCGTTTACTACACGAACGCCCATTCGTTTTGCTTGTGATAGTAGCCATGTGTTTGCTAAATACTCCACATTAAAAGGGGGATCTTGGCGCATGATTACCGCATCAAAGTTTTTTAAATTTTGTAAGCCTTCTTGGACTACTTCAAACCAAGGGTCTTTTTCCACATGAATCAAAATCTCCTTACATGTTGCGAAGATTTCATCATGCTTGGCACATAAGGTATTTGATTCTGCATGTAACACATGATGACCAGCCGTAAAAGCTGCTTGCATCATTGCTAAGCTTGAGTCTTTATATGCTTTAAAAGTCTCTAATGGGTCAGCAATGAAAAGCAGCTTTAACATATCACTCGATATTAGGGTCGGTACGCTCAAGCTCTAAGGACGCTGCGAGCAAAGCTAAGCGTGCGACAACACCATATAAATAAAAACGATTGGGCACTGCACTGCCAGGTTTGGCCGTTACATCAGGAATGGTGTTTTGTTCAAAAGCAAGTGGCACAAAATGCATCCCTGGAGCGTTTAAAACTTCATTAGGTCCACGGCCTGTATGTACGCGATAAAATCCACCAACAACATAACGATCAATCATATATACAACAGGTTCAGAGACAGCTTCGTTCACTTTTTCAAAGGTATGTACCCCTTCTTGAATAATGACATCATGCACCTCTAAACCTTCTTTAATGACACTCATCTTATTTCTATCGCGACGATTGAGTTCTTTTAATTCACTCGCATCATGGATCGACATAATTCCCATACCGTAAGTACCGGCATCAGGTTTCACGACAACGTACGGCTTTTCTTTGATGCCCATTTGCTTATATTTTTTAGCAACTTTTTTCAGCAATGCTGCGGCTTTATCTTGAAGCTCTTCCTCTCCAATGCGTTCATTGAAGTCGACGTTTTTTACTGTTGAAAAATAGGGATTTAATAACCAAGGATCAATATCAACAACTTTCGTAAATTTTTTGATGACATCATCATATGCGGCAAAATGATTCGATTTACGTCTAGTTGACCATCCAGCATGTAATGGTGGCAATACATACTGTTCATGAATATTTTTCAATATCTCAGGCACACCTGCTGATAAATCATTGTTTAGCAAAATAGAGCACGGGTCAAAATCTTTTAATCCAAGTCTTCGGCCTTTTAGGCCCAAACGAACTAAGGGCTCTAAAACCAGGCGTTGGCCATCTGGAAGATCGACATTGGTGGGCTTTTTGATTTCTTCCGAAAGACTACCTAATCGAACATTTAATCCCGATTGTCTCAATATGGCAGCTAATCGAGCCACATTTTGCAGGTAAAACACATTACGGGTATGCCGTTCTGGAATTAATAATAAATTTCTAGCTTCTGGGCAGATCTTTTCGATGGATGCCATAGCCGCTTGAACAGCTAAAGGCATCATTTCTTGAGAAAGATTATTAAATCCACCCGGAAATAAATTGGTGTCTACTGGCGCCAACTTAAAGCCAGCATTCCGCAAATCCACTGAACAATAGAATGGTGGCGTGTGATCTTGCCACTCTAGTCTGAACCAACGTTCAATTGTTGGAGTAGCGTCTAATACCTTTTTCTCTAACTCGAGTAAAGGGCCAGTAAGTGCAGTAATTAAATGTGGGACCATCCTTCTATTGTATTTAACTTTTGCGAACTCGTACAAAATCTTCTTTTGTCTTGGTAAAAGTAAAAAAAGGGCATCAAATGATGCCCTTAAGATACTTCAACTACTAGGGGATATTACATTTCGTAGGCAGTTTCACCGTGTGATGAAATATCTAATCCTTCGCGCTCCTCTTCTTCAGAAACACGCAAACCAATTAATATATCGACTAATTTATAGCTAATGTATGCAACAACTCCAGACCAAACTAAGGTTGTTCCAACTGCAGTTGCTTGAATAAGCACTTGGCCCATCATGTCATACTCAGGAGCTACAGCATTAGTAACGTAGTCATAGATACCTGTTCCACCTAATGAAGGAGCAGCAAAGACACCTGTTAATAATGCGCCTGTAATACCACCAACACCATGAACACCGAAAACATCAAGGCTATCATCAGCTTTTAACATTTTCTTGAGTCCAGTAACTCCCCACAAACACAAAGCGCCAGCAATTAAGCCAATGATCAGGGAGCCCATGACACCAACAAAACCCGCGGCAGGAGTAATTGCTACTAATCCAGCTACTGCACCTGAGGCACCACCTAACATCGAAGGCTTACCTTTTAATACCCATTCAGCAAAGATCCATGATAAAACTGCAGCCGCGGTAGCCATCAAGGTATTTGCAAAAGCAAGTGCTGCACTACCGTTAGCTTCTAAAGCAGATCCCGCATTAAAACCAAACCAACCCACCCACAATAAAGATGCGCCAACCATGGTTAATGTAAGGCTATGTGGCTTAAATGGCTCTTTACCGTATCCAACTCTTTTACCAACAACATAGGCGCCAACTAATCCAGCAATCGCAGCATTAATATGAACTACTGTACCGCCTGCAAAGTCAAGAGCACCCTTTTGGAATAACCAGCCAGCAGTAGCTAAGGCTTTTTCAGCTGCCGCAGCATCTGTAAATGCATCAGGACCAGACCAGAACCAAACCATGTGAGCCATTGGCAAATAGCTAAAAGTAAACCATAAAACAGCAAATAAAAGCACTGCTGAAAATTTCATACGCTCTACAAATGCGCCAACAATTAAACAAACAGTAATGGCTGCAAAAGCAGCTTGAAAGACCATGTATGCCAATTCCGGAACAACGACACCCTTACTGAAAGTTGCGGCAACAGAATCAGGAGTCATACCCATCAAGAAGAGACGATCAAAACCGCCAAAGAAAGCGTTACCCTCAGTAAAGGCAATGCTATATCCATATACTGCCCATAAAACCATAATGAGAGAGAAAACAACTAAACATTGCATCAACACAGAGAGCATGTTCTTTTTTCTGACTAAACCACCATAGAACAAAGCCAATGCCGGAACTGACATCATAATTACCAATGCCGTACAAACAAGTAACCACGCAGTATCACCCTTGTTTGGTACAGGAGTTACAGCCGGCTCTGTTGCTGCTGCAGCTGCTGGAGTGGCGGCAGGAGCAGATACAACTGTAGCTTTATCTTCAGCAAATGCCATTGATGTTGGTGCTAGAGTTGCCGCTCCAAAACTCACTAACAAGGCGCCTGAGACAATTAATTTTTTCATCCAATGTTTCATTAGTATTGCTCCTCTTTATAGTGCAGCCGCACCGGTTTCACCGGTACGAATACGCACAACTTGCTCTACAGGGGTAACGAAGATTTTTCCGTCGCCGATTTTTCCAGTTCTTGCAGCAGTCTCGATGACTTCGATAGCGCGATCGACTAAATCATCGCTAACTACAGCATCGACACGTACCTTCGGCAGAAAATCAACGACATATTCAGCTCCACGATACAACTCGGTATGACCTTTTTGACGGCCAAAACCTTTGACTTCAGTTACTGTAATTCCTGAAACGCCAACTCCCGCTAGCGCTTCACGAACTTCATCCAACTTGAAGGGTTTGATAATTGCAATGATCAATTTCATGCTTGACTCCCAGTCAGATGATTATTAGAAAGTTTTTGTTAAAGACACAAAAAGAGTACCTTTACCAGTATTGTCAAAGGATGGGTTGTAGTAAGCATAACCATTTGCATTTGTTCCAATATAAGCAAGCGCGCCAGCTAAACCATGACCGAAGTCCTTCGTTAAACCAATTTTCCAGTCTGTGTAGGAGAAAGATGCATCAGCTACGTTACCTGCCGCTACAGAAACGCTTGGTACATATTGATAACCAACATGACCATTGAGTGTTACTCCTTCCCAACCTGTATCGTAGTTTAGCGAAAGATCGATGTACTGAGCGCCTTTACTTTGATCAATACCGAATAAGTTCGTTAAAGCATAGGAATACTTCAGTGTTGCAAAGCCATAGGTGGCTCCGATATATGCTTCTAAAGTACTTGGTGATTGACCAGCTCCTTGACGACTTGAATAAGCACCTGTTCCGCCAGTATAAGTACTTGAGCTAGGAAGATTTTTGGTTGGGTAGTAATACTCTAATAAACCAACGTCTAATGTTAAACCTTCAGTAACTTCTTTTTTGTAGCCTGCGTAGAAATCCATTTCAATTGGAGCACTTACGTTTGGAGATGGATTAGAACCGTTATATCCGTCACCGATCCAACTAATGCTTGAATTCCAGTTACCAACGTAGAAGCCACTCTCGTGGGCGTAATCGAAACCACCTTGAATCGCAGGTAATGAATTTGACTGTGCAATACCACGATAGCGATATTGGCTCGCTAACGTCACATTTGCTGTAACAGGGCCTGGATCTGGAGCTGCAGCTGGCGCGTCTGCTGCCATTACGTTACCTACCATGAATGATGATGCTGCGGCGATTGCGGAAATAGCGATAATTTTTTTCATTACAAAACTCCTATAAAGATGTAAAAGGTTTAGCGAGATGTTAAATAGAAAATAACTCTTCTTGCTTGACTCCATTTTCACAATACGAGTAGGAGGTTTCTAAGGGTTTCACCCCATTATGTAGCATACTTGTTATATTTGCACCAACTTGGTGAATTGCTTATTCATATAAAATTCCCCATAATAGGGACTCAATTTATCAACTTGATGGGTTTTAATATGAGTAATTCTGATTTTTTCCAAAAATTTCAAGCTATGGCTGAAGATGTTCAAAAGAAAGTGTCTGACGCTGTTAAAGATTCGCCAGCGAAGGATTTAGAAAAAAACGTGCGTGGATTAATGAATCAAGGGTTTCAGAAGATGGATCTGATTACTCGCCAAGAATTTGATATTCAAGTTCAAGTTTTAGCTAAAACTCGAGAAAAATTAGAAGCGCTTGAAGCAACAGTTGAAGCGCTCCAAGCCAAAATCAACAACTAATTAATATGGGTGAAAGCCACCCATAAAAGTTTCAATCTGCTCAGTTGTTTGTTTTTGAATCTGTGACGTAGGTTCGGATTTAAACGACTGAATCGCACTCATTTGATAAATGAATGACTGGCCATTAGCATGTTGTCTAACGACCCAGCGAACCCAATAGATTCGATATATACCATCCGGTCCAAAACCTTTTAAGTTATAACCCTGAGAAGGAAGAATAAGTGCTGGGCTTCCGGCGGTTTTCACTTCAAATTGAATCAGTTGTGGTTCGGATTTGTCTTGAACAGTTTTGGCGGCATTAGACTTCATCCAATCTATCAAAGCTTTTTCAGAAATAATCTTCACATCAAATGGAATCGCGCCAATCGCAAATAAAACGTCGCCCGCCTTAGACGCGGCCATTGTCATAGTAAGTTCGTTTTTTTCAAAACGAAAAGTTTGTTGCTCAAAATGATGTTTTGCTGGAAATAAAGCCAAGAACTGTTGCTCATCTAACCTGACTTCACGCCAATTAAAAGTAGCGGTGCAAGATGACAATAAAAACATCAGCATCACTGTCAAAGTGCCAATTATTTTTTTCATGATGCTAAATTAAACAATTCCAGCTAAATGCGCTTGTTGATCTGCGTGATAACTTGATCTGACCATCGGACCAACTGCTGCATGTGTAAAGCCCATTTCGACAGCACGTTTTTCAAACATGCTAAATGTATCCGGATGAACATAACGTCTGACTGGCAAATGATGATTAGATGGTGATAAATATTGGCCAATGGTAAGCATATCGATATCATGATCACGCATATCTTGCATGACCTGAAGGATTTCATCATCCGTTTCGCCCAAACCAACCATCAATCCACTTTTAGTAGGAATTCCAGGGTACTTTGCTTTGAAGTCCTTGAGTAACTTTAGAGAGTGCAAATAATCTGCGCCAGGTCTTGCTTCTTTATACAAACGTGGCACAGTTTCTAAATTGTGGTTCATCACATCTGGTAACCCCCGACCATCATTTGTGCCGAAGACTTCTAAAGCTAACTCCAGTCGCCCCCTAAAGTCAGGGACTAATACTTCTACTTTAGTTAGCGGGGAAAGTTCTTTCGTTTGCTCAATACATTGCACAAAGTGCATGGCACCACCATCTCGTAAATCGTCTCGATCCACACTGGTTATCACTACATAATTGAGTTTTAATGCAGCAATTGTTTTTGCAAGATTGACTGGCTCGTTCAAATCTAGAGGATCAGGTCTGCCATGACCCACATCACAAAATGGACAACGACGGGTACATTTCTCACCCATAATCATAAAAGTAGCTGTGCCTTTCCCAAAACACTCGCCAATATTGGGGCAGCTGGCTTCCTCACACACAGTGACTAATTGGTTTTCTCTTAAGATTTTTTTGATTTCACCAAAACGCGAATTACTAGAGCTTGCTCGGACCCTGATCCAATCTGGCTTTTTTAATACTTCTTCTATAGGAACTATTTTGATGGGAATGCGGGAAGTTTTTTCCGCAGATTTTTGTTTCTTTGTCGGGTCGTAAGTCGAAGTAACTACTTTTTTATCGTTCATGCATCTATTCTATTGGAATTTGACCGAACTCAGTTGCTGTTGTAGTTCACTCACTAAGGTCTTTGAAACCTCAGCAAACTCTTTTTCTACTCCCAAACTTTTCATATCAATCGTCTCAAGATTTTGATAGCCACAAGGATTAATCATCAAAAAGGGCGCTAAGTCCATATTTACATTGAGCGCCAAGCCATGATATGAGCAATGGCGGGTAACTTTTAGGCCTAAGGCGGCAATTTTTGACCCGGCATATGGTGTATTTGTAGTGGAACTAATATATATACCTGGAGCCCCGACTTGTCTTTCTGAAACAATTTGATAATGTTCAAGCGTATTGATGATGGCCTGCTCCATACGTGAGACTAATTCTTTGACATAAATCCCTAATCTTTTTAAATCTAAAAGTAAATAAACGATGATTTGTCCTGGTCCGTGGTAGGTGATTTGGCCACCCCGATCTACCTGTATAAGGTTGATGTTTGAATTGTGATCAAGCAAATGATTCAAATCCCCAGCTAATCCCAACGTAAAAATGGGGGGATGCTCTAAAACCCAAATTTGATCGGGCGTATCTTCATCTCGATGAAGAGTGAATTCCTTCATCGCATCATACGTGTTTTGATAATCCTGCAAACCCAAATAATGAATTTCTACAGGTGGCTTCATTACAAGACTACACTCACTAAAGGATGGGTAGAAAGTGTTCGATAAATCTCATCTAGTTGAGCTCGACTGGTTGTATGGACAATGACCGTTAAACCAATATATTTATTTTCTTTCGAGCTACGCTCTTCTATCTTGGCAATGTCAAAATTTATGTCAAATTGTTGGCAGATATGAATCACTGCTGGTTTAAAGTCTGGACTGTTTTTGCCCATGACCTTAATTGGAAAGTCACAAGGATATTGGATTAAGGACTCGGGTGAATTATTTTGCATGCCACAGACCAATTACAGTATCCCGAATCAAATGTAACTTACGATGAAAAAAATGATCTGCTCCGGGAATAACATGCACGACAACTTCCTGCTCTTTTAACCAATCGAAAACTGCTTGTAAAGAAATTGTTTCATCAACTTCACCATGTATCACAATGGTATTTTTAGGAATATTAGGCATATCCCATTTACCAGCAGCACTGCCGATTAAGACCAATCTTTCAGGTGCCCTTCCTTGATCCATTAAACGTTGTGTTAGATTACTGTTCACGAAGCTACCGAAAGAAAATCCTGCTAGGACAACAGGTAAATTTTCTACTTCACTAATCCAGTCATTCTCTGAGATCGAAGTAAGCTCTCTCCATGAACTTGGTTTTTTCATCCATTCCAGAATTTGCTCCAAATCATCAATTTCACCTACGCCATCATCAAAACTTCCTTGAGATTGACCAACACCTCGAAAATTCGGTCGCACACAAACGTACCCCAATAGATTTAAAGTTTTCGCAAGCGTTTGAGCAACCTTATTGTCCATAGACCCCCCCAAGAGTGGATGGGGGTGACCAATCAATGCTAAACCACGGAGCTTAAAATCGGGATTCTTTTGCAACTCCTCTGGTAAGTCAATACTTACCTCTGCAGCGCCAACATCAATGGGTATTAAATGATGTATTGTTCTAGGATTCATTGAGCATCAACCTTTCGACTGGAATGCCCTCAATAAAATGGCTTTGAATAATCTCATCAATATCGTGCTCATCCACAAATTGATACCAAACACCTTGGGGATATACAACCATCACAGGTCCATATTCACAACGGTCTAAACAACCGGCTCGATTTACTCGCACTTGATGCTTGCCATTGAGGTTTAAAGCTTTACATTTATTTTTTGCATATTCAAATAATTTTGATGCGCCATGCTGATCACATGAGGTATTTCCATTAGACCTGAGATTAAGGCAAAAAAAGGCGTGGTGCTTGTAATATTCCATGAATAAATTATTTCCTCTCCAGTTATTACTAACATTTATTTAAGGCTTGAATTTCTACTTTTCAACAATAATATTATGGCTAAAAAAGGCCACACTATAGCAATCCAAGCAAATAAACCATTGATATGAATCATCTTACCTTGTGGCAATTGCTCTAATAAGTTATAAAAATAGGGGTTGTAAGGCAAGATATTGACTAAAATAATCAGTCCTAATAAAGAAGCGATGGCTAATAGCCATAAATTTTTTCGAGATAAAAAATTAGCTAAGAAAGTTAACATCAATCCAATTACTAAACCCACTGGTACAGATATGCTCCACCATTTTGAAGCCCCAGTTTGACCAAATTGAAATTGTGAAATTAGCAGTTTTAAAAGAACCATAAAAAATAATAAGCCGCTAATCAACTTCAATGGTGAAGCTTTTTTGCGGACGCCAAAAAGGAATACCGCTCCAACACTTAGCGTTGCTAAGGCGGTAATTAAAATTTCTTGTGAGGCATTGTTTAATGGAAAACTCCAAAACGGCGATATACGTGTCATTTGAAGACCAAAGTCACCCATGCCAAGCCATGTATTTTGAGGATAAATCTGTGCTAATGGACATAAAAGTAATAACAAAAAAAAGCCTTGATGTTCGCCAAAAATCGACTCACGAATCTTCGCTGCCTTATTGCCAGACAACCATTGTGGTCTAAATGGCAAAGCAAAGAGAGCCCCAATTAAAACGCCTAATGTATTTGAATACCAATCAATCGAACTCGGGATTCTTGTCGGCAAATACGTTTGTAAACTTTCTAAACAACCTGAAACAAGTATGCCTAAAAAAAGGGTGCAAATAAAAGCTGACCATTTTAATAACCTAGGATATAGCGAAAAAACCATCAGAAAGCCAAATGGTAAATAACCCACAATATTGGTTATCACATCAAAGACAGGAATATATCGTGGCGTTGGGGCTAATAGCCAAGACCAAGCCAATAAATGGCTTTCTAGTAAAAAATTAAATGGGGTAAGACTTGTATAAATCACCAAACAAAGATACAAAATAAGTAAAAGCTGAGCCAAATGAAATGGCTTAGCTATCTTTAATTTTTCACTTGAATGAACCAATTTATCCCTAGGCAATCAATTTGTTTCTACAATAGCATGTATGACTATCAATTGGCATTATGAAACAGTATCAGTGACTGAATCTACCAATTCAGATTTATTGAATCGTTGGCATCATCATACCTTAATTGAGCCCACATCTTATATAGCTCTTGAACAAACGTCAGGTCGTGGAAGAAGAGGAAATCAATGGATTTCCCAAAAAAACCAATCACTCACTTTTTCTTTGGCTTACCCATTTGCAAACCATGTCAGCATGATGCAACTTCAAGGTCTATCTCTTGCCTGTGGACTAAGTATCATCCAATGTATATGTCAATTTCTACAGCTTTCATCTTCACATGCAAAAGCCTTGGGCCTTGGTCTAAAGTGGCCGAATGATTTGTTAATTGGGGATGGAAAATTTGGTGGTATTTTGGTGGAAGGCGGCCAAAAATCAATTCAGGATCCTATTTGGATGGTGATTGGCGTTGGTCTTAATATTGATATACCCAACCAAACAACTAATCATTTAAAGACAACAAATCTAACCGAGATTAATTTTAATCACCTTTCGCTTGATACTGATACTCTGTGGAGAGAGCTCACCATGAATTTGGGTCATACACTTGAGGTGTTTTCTGAAAGTGGTTTTGAGGTTTTTAAAGATGCATGGAATGAATGGGATCTTTGGCAAAATCATACGGTTGTTCTTCATCAAGAATCTACCAAGATGTATCAGGGTAAAAACCTTGGCGTAAATCAAAAAGGATATTTATTATTAGATACTCCTTTAGGTATGAAAGAAATTTCAAGTGGTGATCTATCACTGAGTAAAGAAAATTGATGAACCGAAAATTACTTTTAATTGATATTGGTAATACCAGAGCAAAATGGTGTGTATCTGACCTGGCACATGATGGGGATTTCGATTTTTTATATAGTGCTTTACCTCATACCGAATCTCCTTTTTCAAATCAAGGCGCAAATCAACTGCAATCATTACTGCAAGTGAAAGAATCCATCCATCATATTATTTTATGTAGTGTCGCCAGTTCATCGATTAATACTTTGTGGCATCAATGGCTTGCGCAACAATTGCCAAACTCTGCGATTTCAATGTTTGATTCAAGTTTGGATTTTTTTCAAATTCAAAACCTCTATCAAGCACCCAGTGATTTAGGCAATGATCGTTGGGCTGCGATTATTGGGGGCTATGATTTTGCCCAAGATGGTAATTACCTGATTGTCAATAGTGGCACAGCCACAACCATCGATTATGTCAATCGTGATTTAAAATTCAATGGTGGCTGGATTCTGCCTGGCATCAATATGATGTTGCAGTCTTTAGGCTCTAAAACAGCCCTCTTGCCAAATCTTTCTCAACACCCTCATCATGAGATCAATGAACATATATTTGGAAACTCTACCGAATCTGCAATTCTGCAAGGCGTGTTATACGCTCAACTAGGATCTATTCAGTTTGCTTTGCATCATCACCCTGAAATTCGTCATTTGATTATTTCCGGTGGTAATGGTGCTTTAATTCATAAAAATTTGGATTTGAATCCCTATCCTTTATGTTCAGTAACTTTAGATCCATATCTCATTTTTCGAGGTCTTCGTCTTTGGTATCTTCAAACGTTACAATAAGTCGATGCGCTTCCTTCATATTGCTCTTTGGGTTTTGATTGCTTTTAATTTTTGTGCTGCGAGCCTTATTCTTTTTATTCCATACCCCTTTACTCACTGGGTAGAAGCCATCGCAAGTAGCCACCTTGGAACTGAAGAGTCTATTTTGGACAAAGATTTAAGATTTAACATACAAAGAATTGGGGTCAGTGGCCCAATCACTGTTGAAGCTGAGCTTGTCAAAAAACAGCCCTAAGTTCTTATTTTTTCCAATAACGCAGTGGTTGATCTGTTATACAAAAAAGGGATTGCAAAAGCTTGACCCCCCCAAGTTTTGATCAATGCAGTTTCCGCTAAAGTATCAATTTGATAGTCGCCGCCTTTTACATAAATATTTGGTTGAATACGCGTCATTAATTCAATAGGTGTTTTTTCTTTAAAGCAGACGACTAAGTCAACACACTCAAGAGATGCTAAAAGAGCCATCCGATCGTTATCTTTATTAATTGGACGATCATCGCCTTTCCCCAACATCTTTACTGACTCATCCGCATTGACGCCCACAATGAGGCTTTTTCCTAAAGATTTTGCTTGAGCTAAGTAAGTCACGTGACCACGATGCAAAATATCAAATACCCCGTTAGTAAAAACCACAGGTTTTTCAAGCGTTTGCAAGATTTTAAGTAGAGCTGCTTGACTAAAATCTAGAGGAAGAATTTTTTTCTCAAAACTGGGTAAAGGTAAATGGCTCATATCCATTGGTATATTTTATGATGGTTTCTGAAAGAGTTTTCGTTTTCGCTTAGACTCTCTCAAGAATCTCTTCAAACTGTTGCTAACTAATAGGATTTTTATGAATTTCTGGAAATTTTTAATTCCCGTTCTTTTCACTGGATGTAGTATCACGGTTCACGCCCAATCTAATGATAAAAACGCCACTGTGAGTGGTAATTGTCCAGCAGCTCTTAATTTTAAATTTCCAAGACTTCAAGACGAACAAACGCAAGACCTTTGTCAATACAAGGGTAAAGTTGTAATGGTTGTAAATACTGCAAGTTATTGTGGCTTCACTTCTCAATATGAGGGTTTAGAAAGCATTTATTCGAAGTATGCCTCCAAAGGTTTAGTTGTTATTGGTTTTCCGTCGAATGATTTTGGTCAGCAAGAGCCTGGCAGTAATAAGGACATTGCAGATTTTTGTAAAAATACGTACGATGTAAAATTTCCAATGATGGCTAAAAGCGTAGTGAGTGGTTCGAATGCCAATCCGATGTTTAAACTATTGATAGAAAAAACGAAAACTACTCCTAAATGGAATTTCTATAAATACCTGATTGATCGTGATGGTAATGTGGTTAACTCCTATAACAGCATGACGAAACCTGACAGTAAAACGATTACCTCAGAAATTGAAAAATTATTGGCTGAAAGAAAGTAATGACAAATAAGTTACGAGTTGCAATTATTGGGGCTGGTATCTCTGGAATCAGTTGTGCTTATGCCTTACGAAAACAAGCATCTCTGGATATTACTTTGTTTGAAAAAGCCTCTTACATTGGGGGTCATAGTAATACGATTGAATTTACACCCAAGGGATTTTCTGCTAGTTTCCCGATTGATACAGGGTTCTTGGTTTTTAATGATTGGACCTACCCTGGGCTCATTGCTTTTTTTAAAGAGCTTGATGTTCCTATTGCTAAGTCTGAAATGTCTTTTTCAGTTTCCTTGAAGACAATTGATCATCAGCGTCTTGAGTGGGCTGGTGATAATTTAAATACTTTATTTGCACAACGTAAAAACATATTCAACCCTCGTTTTTTGCATATGCTAATAGATACTGTGCGGTTTAATCAAGCTGGAAAAAGTATGTGTGCTCATCCCGCTCATATTGACCACACCAATCAATTAGAGTCAGTTGAGGCATTTTTAAATCGTAAAAAATTTAGTTCTGCTTTTCGCGACTGGTATTTACTCCCTATGATTGGGGCAATATGGTCATGTTCATTGTCAGATATGCTGAAATTCCCTATTCAAACGCTAATGCAATTTTGTAATAATCATGGTTTACTCAACATCATTAACCGACCACAATGGCGGACGGTTGCTGGTGGCTCAAAAGAGTACGTATCGCGCGCTATTGCGGCTTTAAAAGAACATCAAGTTTGTATTGAAAAAATAAAAGTTGATCGCTGTCATCGCCTGACGCATTCGACGGATGGTCCTATTCAACTTCAGTTAAGTAATGGTGAAAAACGAACTTTTGACAAAGTTATTTTTGCCTGTCACTCTGATGAAGCATTAGAAATTTTGGCTGATGCATCAAATGAAGAAAATCATTTATTGAGTGCCGTTGCCTATAAAAAAAATATCGCTTATGTTCATGAAGATCGTCAACTACTACCGCAACTATCTGAAGTATGGGCCGCTTGGAACTATACCTGTGAACAAACACCAGATTCTGGAATGGATCAATCCCCGGCCGTTTGTGTTCACTATCTAATTAATAAATTACAACCGTTACCAGAAATTAAAGGCCTGCCGCCTGTGGTGGTTAGTCTTAACCCACAAATTAAACCGGCTCTTGATAAAACACATGCAACTATCGAGTATTTTCATCCCATATTTAATCAAGCCGCAATCCAAGCTCAAGAAAAATTACATACGATTCAGGGAGTGCAAAATACCTATTTTTGTGGAGCATGGACGCGCTATGGTTTTCATGAAGATGGTTTTCAATCTGGAAAAGACGTTGCTCAATCTCTGCTCAATTCCCTGAAATTAACCTAAGCATGCTCAATCAGGCCGCCATCCATTTTGGGCAAGTCATCCATCAGCGTTACTCACCCCATAATCGTTTTAATTACCCCACCTTTTATTTGCGTATCCCCATGCGCTCAAGAAGGCTTGATCATCATTTGTTAAAAAAGCAAGGCATTGGTGATAACTCTTTTTCTTGGATTTCTTTTTATGATCGGGATTATGGTGATGAGCATCTTTCCTCCTTAGAGTGGGTCGAGGATTTACTTAAAATAAACCACTGCATTGACGTTGATGGTGAGATTTGGCTGCATACCTTCCCTAGAGTATTTGGGTATGTCTTTAATCCTGTCAGCTTTTGGTTTTGTCATGCCTCAAATGGCGATTTAAAAGCGATTATTGCGGAAGTAAATAATACCTTTGGTGAGCGCCATGCATATTTGCTGCAATCTTCTTCATCCACCAATATCTCCTGGGGTCAAGAGTTGACCACGAAAAAAATATTTCACGTATCGCCATTTTTTGATGTCCTGGGACATTATCGATTTCGCTTTATGAAACAAGAAGGTGGCGCTGCACATCCAAAATTTGTTAGTCGTATTGATTACTTTCAAGAAGATATGCATACTTTAATGACCAGTGTTAGTGGTTCTGAATTTGAACTCAATTACTCGTCTAAAATGAGGGCTATTATTAGTTTTCCGTTCTTAACTTTATCGGTCATCCTGAAAATTCATTGGCAAGCAGTTAAACTATGGGTTAAAGGTGCAAAATTTTATAAAAAACCGAAACCTCCAGAAGTGCCTAATTCATAATATGTCTACATTTGCTCAAAAATTCATTTTTCAAGCTTTCAAAAATATCAAAGGTGGTAGTGTCGTCATGACATTGCCTGACGGATCTACACATCACTTTGGCCAAGATGGCCAACAAGCGCCTATTCATATCCAAGTGGATGATGTGGAGGCGTTTCAGTGGATTATTTCTAGGGGGGATATAGGTGTTGCTGAATCTTACTTTAAAAATCTTTGGCACACTGACGATTTAGAACGCTTAT
Organism: Burkholderiaceae bacterium; assembly: GCA_947462685.1. Classification (GTDB taxonomy): domain Bacteria; phylum Pseudomonadota; class Gammaproteobacteria; order Burkholderiales; family Burkholderiaceae; genus Polynucleobacter. The sequence continues at coordinate 179,291 of CANHPL010000001.1, forward strand.
TACATCTAGCCATTCAAAATAGGGCTGCTCTAGATGCTCTAATTTATGGTTCTTGGTGGGGATCATTATTTTCCCAAATTAAGCATTTTTTAAACAAAAATACGAAATCGGGAAGTAAAAAAAATATCCAAGCCCACTATGATTTGGGGAATAACTTTTACTCTCTTTGGTTAGACCCTAGCATGATGTATTCAAGTGCCTTATTTTCTGAAGGAAATAATAAAACGCTTGAGCAAGCGCAAAAAGATAAATGTGATCGAATCATTAGTATGCTCAATCCCCAATCAGGTGACCACATTCTCGAAATTGGATGCGGTTGGGGTGGATTTATTAAACAGGCTAACGAACAAGGGCTGCAGGTTGATGCGATTACGATCTCTAATGAACAATATCGCTATGTCCAAGAACAATTGGCTTTCCAAACAACGACATCGGCAAAAAGTGCAGTCATGTTAAAAGACTATAGAGATTGTCATCAAGAGTACGATGGCATTGTTTCTATTGAGATGTTTGAAGCTGTAGGTGAAGACTATTGGCAATCGTATTTCAAAACTCTCCATCGCTGTCTTAAGCCTGGCAAGAGAGCTGTCATACAAAGCATTGTGATTGATGAAAAACTATTCCCCAAATATCGAACCAAAACTGATTTTATTCAACAGTATGTATTTCCTGGTGGAATGCTACCAGCTGTAAGTGTGTTTGAACAACACGCTCTTGATGTTGGACTCCGCGTAAAAGATAAATTATTTTTTGGGGATGATTATGCCAATACGCTTCGAACCTGGGCATTATCTTTTAACCAAAAATTAAAAGAAGTGAAGGCTTTGGGTTTTAAAGATGAGTTTATTCGTTTATGGAATTTCTATTTACTCTATTGTGCGGCAGGTTTTGCAGGTAAAAATTTAGAGGTGGTCCAATTCACTTTAGAAAAACCTAAATATGAGTCTTAATCAACCCATTACGAATTTCGAAAATTTAAATGTTTGGATTATTGGTGCTTCTTCTGGTATTGGAAAAGCTTGTGTAAGTTGGTTTGCAGATCAGGGGTCTAATCTCATCTTGTCAGCGCGCCGGCTGGAAAACTTGGAAGAACTCAAGGGCTCCATCCAAATCAAATCTCAGAGTCAACACATTCATTCGATTGTGCTAGATGTCACTAGTTCAGAACAAGTCAGTCAAGCACTATCTCAGGTTCTCTCAATTTGGAACAAGGTTGATATCATTTTGTTCGTTTCTGGAGTTTATACCCCTGTCAGAGCAGATGATTTTGATATGGCGATTACTTCAAAAATGATTGATACTAATTTGATGGGGCCGATGCGAATCGTTTCTGCGGCCATGCCACAACTTTTACAGCAGGGCTTTGGTCATATCGCTTTAGTAGGAAGCGTTGCGGGATATAGTGGCCTACCTAAATCTTTGGTATATGGCCCTACCAAAGCAGCGCTTCTTAATTTCGCTGAGTCTTTGTATTATGACTTAAAGCCAAAGGGAATTAATGTGCATATTATTTGTCCAGGCTTTGTAGAAACTCCCGCAACGGCAATGAACGATTTTCAAATGCCCGCTCTTATATCAGCAGAACAAGCTGCGAAAGAGATTGGTGCTGGCCTTCAAAGGGGCGATTTTGAAATACACTTTCCAAAGAAGTTTTCTTATTTTTTAAAGTTCTTAAGAATTTTACCTTACCCTATTTATTTTTGGCTACTAAAAACATTTGTCAAAATCTAAGGATTTCTGATGTCAGTGGATCTTTTAGAAGCAGTACACATATTAAAAATCCAATATGGCCAGCTATCGCCTACCAATCTAGATGGTTTGTTAAATTGCTATAGTACTGATGCTATCTTTAGAGATCCTTTTCAAGAGGTTCAAGGCCATCAAGCAATTAAACATATTTTTTTACAGATGCACGAGCAACTCAATCAACCACAATTTATTGTGCGTGAACAATTACTTGGCGAAAAGCAAGTTGCTTTTTTATGGGATTTTCAATTTTCCATGAAAAGGTGGAATACATCACCAAAATGTTTTTCGGGTGTGAGTTGGCTTTACTTTAATGATGCTTTTCTCGTAACTAAACACCATGATTATTGGGACCCTGCGGCAGGTATCTATGAACATCTACCGCTTATAGGTCCAGTCATGCGTGGATTGAAGTCCTTAGTCTAACTTATTTTTTTTCGGTTCTTGCCTTACTAATTAAATAATCAAGGGTTTCAATCGATCGAGCTTTTGTTCCAGCAATCGAGGGGGATGTTTCATATTTTCCCTGAACAAAAATAGTTGGCACACCATTGACTCTATATGCAGAGCCCGTTGCATTAGCGGTTTTTGCTTTCGTCTGAACAGAGAATGACTTATAAGCGGCAGTAAAGGCAGCAGTGTCTAACCCAGCGCTCGTTGCCCAACTAATAATCTCATCCTCTTTCAACATCTGTTTACGATCTACATGAATCGCCTTCATAACCTTTGGGGAATATTCAATTTCTTTACCCAATGCTTCAAGGGCGTAAAAGATTTGACTATGCGGTAAAAAATCATCTCTGAATGCAATAGGAACACGTTTAAAAACCACATCATTTTTTTGACGTTTCACCCACGCTTGGATTTCTGGCTCAAGGTCATAGCAGTGCGGACATCCGTACCAGAAAAATTCTGTAACTTCAACCTTGCCTTTAGATTCTGTCGGCTGCGGAGCGCTAAGCAATTTGTAATCTAAGCCTTCCATAAAAGCCGAATTACTTGGATTGTTTTTGGGCGTATTTTTACTCGCAGCTCCAGGTGGCAATAATTGTGCCTGAACACTTAAAACTGATCCCACAAGAATTAACATACCTATCAATATTTTTTTACATTGCTTCATGGTTTATTCGCCTTTATAACACTATAAGAAATGCCTGAATTATCTAATTTATTTTTGTCATCGTTTAAGTCGGGTAACTCAGTATATGGGCCAATTCGAACTCTCCAAGTCGATTGACCGTCAACTTTATTTTCTGTAATCTTGGCTTGCAAGCCCTGCATTGCTAATTGTGCTTTTTGACTATCAGCGTAAGCTTTCTCACTGTATGCCCCAATTTGAAGCCAATATGTTGCAGAGGCTTTTACTTCAGGTTCTGGAGTGGTTGACTCTATCACTGAAGTGGGGGTATTTTGATTATTTGCGGAACTCTCGGGTATTTTTGGTTTGCTATGGAGCGGGGTATTAGGATCTCTTAACTCGTTGGTAGTTGTGCCATCCGCATTCAGTTTAGGCGCAAAAGATAATTCTGGTGGTCTAACATTAAGTTTCTCAGTCGGGGGATTTTTGTGTATAAAATACGCAACAGACAACGCTATGCCAAGCCCTATAACGAGACCAATAACCATTCCAAGAAGAATATTTCCTTGCTCTGATTGTAATTGCTGTAATTCTTTTTGAAAATGTGATTTTTTAATCATGATGAAATAATAATACATCGAAAATAGTGAACTAAATTACATTTGTTCGGGGGAACTAACCCCTAGTAAAGTCAAACCATTTTTAAGCACCTGTTTGCATGCAACTAACATGGTAATTCTGGCTAAACGCAATTCAATATCATCAACCAATACCCGATCCGAGTTATAGAAAGAGTGGAAGTCACTGGCCAAATCTCTTAAATAAAATGCAATCGCATGCGGTCCAAGATCTTTAGCAGCGTCTGCAAGTACCTGTGGAAACTCACTTAAACGTTGTAAGAGGGCATGCGCAGCACGACTTTCCAATAAGTTGAACTTTGCTTCTAATAATTGACCCTCATCACCACCCCATGAGCGCAGAATTGAACAAATTCGGGCATGGGCATATTGCACATAAAACACGGGGTTTTCATCGGTTTGCGTCAGGGCTAAGTCGATATCAAAAACGAATTCAGTATCAGCCTTTCTTGATATCAAGAAAAAACGAACCGCATCACGCCCTCGAATAAGAGCCGTTTGCTGCTCTTCTTCAGTCATACCATCTAAAAATCCGCCACACCATTCAATCAAATCACGCACAGTCACATAAGAACCTGCTCGTTTAGAAATCTTCACCTCTTGACCATTTTTCATCACGGTCACCATCTTATGCAAAATATAGGTTGGGTAGTTTTTAGGAATTTCCCAGTTTCTAGCCTGCGCAATGCCCTGAATACCTGAGCGCACGCGAGTAATCGTTCCGTGATGATCACTTCCTTGAATATTAATAACTTCATGAAATCCGCGTGACCATTTACTACCGTGATAAGCAACATCAGGAACAAAATAGGTATAAGTTCCATCGGTTTTTTTCATGACACGATCTTTGTCGTCACCATCATCTGTTGACCTTAGCCATAAAGCACCATCTTGCTCATAAGTTTTACCTATCTTTTGTAAATCTTGCACAGCTTCATCAACTAAGCCGTTAGTATACAAAGACGACTCTAGATAATAATTATCAAAATGGACACCTAAGGTTTTTAAATCGATGTCTTGTTCTTTACGTAAATAAGCAACGGCAAATCGCTCAATACTTTTTACATCTTGAACATTTTTCTGTGATGTCACTTTTAGGTCTGCAGCCTGAATCGTTTCTCCAACCAGATAGGCTTGTGCAATATCTGCTATGTAATCACCGTTGTAAGCATTTTCTGGCCAACCAAGTTGTTGTGGCTCCAAACCATCAATGCGTGCTTTTGTCGAGATTCCTAAATTTTGAATCTGTACACCGGCATCATTGTAGTAAAACTCTTTATAAATCTTTTTACCTTGCGAAGCTAAAAGATTGGAAAGAATATCGCCCAGGACTGCTTGTCTACCGTGCCCCACATGTAATGGGCCTGTTGGGTTTGCAGATACAAATTCAATTAATACCGTAGATTGAGATTCATTTGAAACACAACCATAATGATCTTTACGCGTTAAAACTTGCTGGATGACCATGGTTTTAGTAGTTTGACTTAAACGCATATTGATAAAACCAGGTCCGGCAATTTCTAAACTTATGATCCAATCTTGAATATGTGGCGCGTTATTTAACTCTTGGACAAGTTGTTGGGCTAAATCTCTGGGATTTATACTCCATGTTTTAGCAATTTGCATAGCAATATTGGTTGCCAAATCACCATGTTCTGCCACTTTTGGGCGTTCTAATCTTGGTTCAGGAAGACTTGCAATATCTTTACCTAAGTTTTGTCCTATAGCACGAAGAGCTTGGGTAAATAAGGTTTTAACTTGTAAGGCTATATCAGGAAGCATGACAAAAAAGTATCCCGTGGTGTATGCTAATCAAATGCTCTATCGATTCCATTCAAAAAATTCTCCCGAGTGCCTCATGCTTGAGGACTTAACTCTTCGAATTTTTCAAACTCTCGAGCGCGAATTAAGTAAAAAAGGTATTTTACTCGTAGATCAACTACCTAGTCTAATAACTAAATTGGAAGACGCTATCGCTCAAGATGCAAAAGAGCGTCAAGCACTTGGCGATGACCAACTGAAGTCGGACCGATTAGGTCAACGGGCATTCCCTTTTTTAAAACTGTTAAAAGCCTCTTTAAAAAAAGAAGAAGTCGTTGTTTGGGGTGTTTAGTTACTCTCAAAGTTACTTTGAAGGGCTTTTGCAACTTCTTCAGAACTCCGTTTAGACCTCACAGCAATGGAATTTACCTGGTCTAGACCAATTGGTCCAACATTAAAATATTGTGCCGCAGGGTTTGCTAAATAGAAGCCTGAAACGCTTGAAGCAGGGTTCATTGCTAAAGACTCCGTGAGCTCCATGTTAATGTCCTGTGCTTGTAATACTTCAAACATGGTATGTTTTACGGTATGCTCTGGACAAGCTGGATAACCAGGGGCAGGGCGAATACCCTGATATTTTTCTGAGATACGGTCTTCGTTCGTCAGATTCTCCTGAGGAGCGTAACCCCATAAATCCGTCCGCACACGATGATGTAAGCACTCAGCAAAGGCTTCTGCGAGGCGATCAGCAATGGCCTTTAGCAAAATAGCATCGTAATCATCATTTTTTGCCTGAAACTCCTCAACCTTTTTATCTACCCCATGACCAGTTGTCACCGCAAACATGCCTACATAATCTTTTTTCTTGGAACTTAATGGTGCAACATAATCGGCTAAACATCGATTAGGCCTTTTAACGCCATCCACGACGGGGCGATCAGTCTGTTGTCTTAAACAATTCCAAGTCAATAGTGGCTCACTTCTGGCTTCATCAGCATATAAAACAATATCATCACCTACTTGATTTGCTGGGTATAAGCCAATCACCGCATGCGCCTGAAGCCAGCGTCCTTGGATGACTTTCTCCAACATTTTTAGAGCGTCCGCATACACTTTTGAAGCTGAATCTCCAACAACTTCATCGGTTAATATCTGCGGATACTTGCCAGCCAAATCCCAAGTTTGAAAAAATGGTGTCCAATCGATATATTTTGCAATTTCTGCTAAATCGTAGTTTTTGAAAACTCTTCGGCCGATAAACTTTGGAGGCACAATATCGATATTGCCCCAATCAAGCATTTCAGCATTTTGTTGAGCTCCTTCAAGCGTAATCAAAGGTGTTGCTTTTTTATTCGCATGTTGCTGACGAACTCGCTCATACTCTTCTTTTATAGAATCTAAATACCGAGTAGCTGACTCATCAGACAACAAATTTGAAGCAACAGAAACAGAGCGTGAAGCATCTGGCACATAAATTACTGGGCCTTCATAATGCGGCGCAATCTTGACTGCTGTATGAACCCTAGAGGTTGTTGCTCCGCCGATCATCAATGGCGTTTTTCTACTTCTAAAGTATTCATCTTTTTGCATCTCTTGTGCAACGTAAGTCATTTCTTCAAGAGATGGGGTAATTAAGCCTGATAAACCAATGATGTCGGCTTTTTCCTCTTTAGCTTTTTCCAAGATTTGACTACAAGGAACCATCACTCCCATGTTGACGACGTCAAAATTGTTACATTGTAAAACCACCGTTACGATGTTTTTACCAATGTCATGGACATCCCCTTTCACGGTTGCCATGATAATTTTTCCTTTGGACCTGACATCCTTACCAGCAGCCTCGTATTGTCTTTTTTCTTCTTCAATGTATGGGATTAAATGAGCTACGGCTTGTTTCATCACTCTAGCACTTTTGACCACTTGCGGTAGGAACATTTTCCCAGCACCAAATAGTTCGCCAACGACATTCATGCCGTCCATAAGCGGGCCTTCAATCACCTCAATTGGTCTTCCGCCTCGATTTGCGATTTCTTGTCGAACCTCTTCGGTATCTTCCACAATAAAATTAGTAATTCCTTGGACTAAAGCATGAGAAAGTCGGTCTTGAACCGGCAACTCTCGCCAAGCAAGTGTTTCTGCCTGTTTAACACCACCACCTTTATAGTTATCCGCAATCTCTAACAGGCGTTCAGTTGGAGTTTTACCTTCTTTTTCTTTAAAGCGATTCAGAACTACATCTTCTACACGCTCACGGAGTTCTTGATCTAAATCTGCATATACGCCTAATTGGCCCGCATTCACGATACCCATGTCCATACCGGCTTCAATGGCGTGATACAAAAATACCGTATGAATGGCCTCACGAACTACATCATTACCTCTGAAGGAAAAGCTCACATTGGAAACACCACCACTAACTTTTGCACCAGGCAAATTCGTTTTAATCCAACGAATGGCATTGATAAAATCAACTGCATAATTGTCATGCTCCTCAATACCTGTTGCAATTGCAAAAATATTCGGATCAAAAATAATATCTTCGGGTGAAAAATCAATTGCACTGAGAAGTAAGTCGTATGAACGTTTACAAATTTCTGTTTTTCGCTCAAAGGTATCCGCCTGTCCTTTTTCATCAAAAGCCATCACGACGGTTGCCGCACCATAACGCTTAATTAACTTCGCCTGATGAATAAATGGCTCAATACCTTCTTTTAAAGAAATAGAATTAACGATTGCTTTACCTTGCACACATCTGAGGCCAGCTTCAATCACAGACCATTTAGAAGAATCAATCATGATGGGGACTCGTGCGATATCTGGTTCAGAAGCGATGAGATTTAAAAACCTCACCATTGCAGCCTGCGAGTCCAGCATGGCTTCATCCATGTTGATATCTATAATTTGAGCACCATTTTCAACTTGTTGACGAGCTACTTGTAAAGCCTCATCAAATAAATTATTCAATATCAAACGCGCAAAAGCTTTCGAGCCAGTGACATTGGTTCTCTCACCAATATTCACAAATCGAATATAAGACTCTAAATTGAACGCCTCTAGCCCAGCGAGTTTCAATAAGGGTATAGGAACATCTTTACTCACTCACTGGCTCCTTATAAGCATTCCATTTTGCGACCCACTGACGTGGTTGATAATTTTGTACGGCTTTTGCAATCGCTGCGATATGAGCTGGTGTAGTACCACAACACCCACCTACCAAATTAACAAGACCGTCTTTAGAAAAGTCCTCTAAAAGATGTGATGTAATTTGTGGGGTTTCATCAAAGCCAGTATCACTCATCGGATTTGGTAAACCTGCATTGGGATAACAAGATACTGCCACATCACAAATTTTTGCAAGCTCTGCAATGTAGGGCTTCATTAAGGTTGCACCTAACGCGCAATTTAGTCCAAACATAAGTGGTTTTGCATGTCGCAAACTATTCCAAAAGGCTTCAACTGTTTGGCCAGATAATATTCTTCCTGAAGCATCCGTCACCGTGCCAGAAATCATGAGGGGTAGACGTTGTTTTGAGTTTTCAAAATATTCATCAATGGCAAAGATTGCTGCCTTTGCGTTTAAAGTATCAAAAATAGTTTCAACGAGTAATAAATCAGCTCCGCCCTCAACTAGTGCTTCAACTTGTTCGTAATAAGCTTGTCTGAGGGATTCAAAATCAACATTTCTTGCTCCAGGGTCATTCACATCTGGAGAGATACTTGCTGTTTTAGGGGTTGGGCCCACAGCTCCAGCCACAAAACGGGGTTTTTCTGGGGTACTAAATTTGTCACATGCCGCACGGGCTAATTTCGCTGAAGCACGATTCATTGCCGTAGCCATGTGCGCCAATCGATAATCTTCTTGAGCAATCGTCGTTGCGCCAAATGTATTCGTCTCGATAATGTCTGCGCCTGCTGCCAGATATTGCTCATGTATTTCTGCAATAACCTCTGGCTTTGTAATCGACAAGAGCTCATTATTCCCTTTTAAATCAATAGGGTGATTCAAAAGATCAGGTAAATCCCCACGAAAATCTTTTTCTGATAATTTATATTGTTGAATCATGGTTCCCATCGCACCATCTAAAATCAAAATGCGTTTTTTCAGCAACTCCGGGAGCTGTTGCCCCTTGGTGTAAGAACTTATCGAAGAATTAACTGTTTTCTGGGTCATAAAATACTTAAAGATTGATTTACTGACTAAAGTCCTATATTTTACATTTAATAAACTTTTATATTGGAGAGAGATATGTTTACTGGAATGCCAGACTTTCATCAAAGCGTTGAGATGATGAAGAATATGTGGTCTTCTGCCGCAAAAGGTGGCGCAGATGCTTCTTCTGGCTTTGGATTGCCAGGCATGAGTACACTCAATCCCTTTGGTATCCCCGTGGTGGATATTGAGGAGCTTGATAAAAGGATTAAGGATCTTAAAAGTGTAGAGGCCTGGCTAAGCTTAAACCTGAACGTTCTACAAAATACTATACAAGGTTTAGAGGTGCAAAAAGCAACTTTGTCTACTCTTCAGGGGATTGCAGAGACGATGCGGGCAGCAACAGAACCTTCGGAAACCCAGGAAGGTACTAGTCAAAAAAAACCAACTGACTTCACAGGCGCCGGAGGTAAATTAGCGCAAGATATCATGAATCAAATGTCTAAATCAATGACAGGCATGATGGATGCTTTTCCAACGGGTGCTGGAATAAAATCCAAAGTCGTTAAAAAACCTGTAGTGAAAAAAGCTGCCACAAAATCTACTTCTGCGAAAACCACAAGACCCCGTGCTCGTCGATCTGCCGCTTGATGGTACCTCTACGCCATAAATAATTTAGATGGGCAATAGCCTCACCCATGGCAAAAGTCATTTGATGGGTATCTAATTTGCGATGGAATAAAACTGGAAGTAGCTTTTTGGCGGTAATAGGCTCTTGGCATGCATCAAATGTTTCTTTGAGCCGAGCATCATGGTGGTCTCTTAATTGGCCAATCCGATAATGTAAACCTTGAAAAGGTTTACCATGCGATGGCAAGACCAGCGTTTTTTTGTCTAAAAACTCATACTTTGCAATTGAATCTAAAAACATGCCTAAAGGATCTGCATCTGGCTCGGCATCATAAACGCTAATGTTGGTAGAGATTCTAGGTAACATCATATCGCCAGAAATCATGATTTGATCTTGAATGCAGGCAAACGATAGATGCTCCGGTGCGTGCCCATAACCACTAATCGCTTGCCAATGACGGTTACCAATGAAAACCTGCTCGCCATCCATGACTCTTCTAAAGCGCTGCGGAACTTTTGGTACAAGACTACTGTAGTGGTCTGCTCTTGCACGCACTTTTTGTAAATCTTCCTCTTCAGTTAAGCCATGCTTGTAAAAGTGATCCGCAGAACCACCCCCTCCGGCAACTGAACCAATGTTTAAGCCGCCCTCTTTTGAGCTCAACCATTTTGCCATCAGAAAATCTGTCATCGACATCCACAACGGAACTTGCCACTTTTCACAAAGCCAATGCGCCAATCCTATATGGTCAGGATGCATATGAGTAACTATTACACGCACAATAGGTAAACCTTGTAAACAATTTGCAAAAATCGTTTCCCAGGCCTGCTTCGTAACATCACTGGCGATTCCACAATCAACAATTGTCCAACCTTCTTTGCCTTCAAAACAATCGCGCAATAACCACAAATTAATATGATCAAGAGCAAAAGGAAGGGGCATTCTCAGCCAAAAAACGCCATCAGCTACTTCTTGTAAGTGACCTAATTCAGGTAAAGTATCTTCTAAGGGGTAATTTATATGTTCCATAAGGTTATTTTATTACGTAAGTTGTTTCATTTAATATATTTATATGTCTAATTTTCCTAAGCTTCATTCATCTCCATATGCATATGATATTGCTCAAGTCATTCTCGACGGGTTTAACAAAGATGATCGTATTTTTCGAGCAACCAGCTTTCATGCTAAAAAGAACTTTGCATCACAAAATTGGCAAGGTAATCGAAAGTTAATTGCCGCCAAAACTGTTCCTGAATCATACTGTACCTTCTTGCTTAGGGTTGTAAGAATCAATGCATACTTTATGAAACATCGTGCTAATTTTTTTAACCCTCAAACTTGACGAAATTTTTAAAATCTTTTTAAAAATGGTCGCAATCCTGCTCATTTTGACTATCCTAATCAGCCATATTTGTGCACCGTTATCCATCTAATCGAATACTATGACAACATCTAAAAATCCGCATATCCTAAACAAACTTTTTGAGAATAATCAGACTTGGGCCAATCGTGTTACCAAAGATGATCCCGATTACTTTCAACGTCTAGCATCTCAACAGACACCTGAATATCTTTGGATTGGATGCTCTGACTCCAGAGTTCCGGCCAATCAAATTATTGGCCTTGCCCCTGGTGAGATTTTTGTTCACCGCAATATCGCCAATGTCGTTGTTCATACAGATTTAAATGCCTTGTCTGTGATTCAATTTGCTGTGGATCAGCTAAAAGTGAAGCATATTATTGTTGTTGGTCACTACGGCTGTTCTGGAGTTAAAGCTGCTTTAGACAATATTCGTGTTGGTCTTGCTGATAACTGGATTAGACACATTAAAGATGTTGATGACAAACACGGGCCTTATTTGGGAAAGGTTTTAAATTATCAAGAACGTTTTAATCACTTGTGTGAACTCAATGTAATTGAACAAGTTGTTAATGTTTGTGAAACAACGATTGTGCAAGATGCTTGGCTAAGAAACCAAGAACTGACTGTTCATGGTTGGATTTATGGTCTTAAAGATGGTTTAGCTAGAGATTTAGGGATGAGTATTCAAAATATCTCAGAGCTCAAAGAACGCTACGCTATCATGATTGATTCGTATACATCTTGATTGATCTACCAAAAAATATCCATATCATTGAACGAGGTTGGCTTTCTGCCAACCAGATCTATATTTATGACCATGCATCAATTGATGTGGTTGATAGTGGCTTTTGTTTTCATGGTCAGCAAACGATTCAATTATTACAATCGTTTTTAGATCAGCATCCCTCATTAAAACCTCGTCAACTTTTCAATACTCATCTGCACTCCGATCACTGTGGGGGGAATCGTGCTTTACAAGACGCTTTTCAATTTACGTGTCTTGTTCCTGAATCTGAATTTACATCCGTCCGTAACTGGCCTCTAGCGCAACAGTCATTTGAGTATTTAGGTCAACCTTGTCCCAAATTTACTGCTACTAAATCTTTAAAAATTGGCTCTACTATTCAGATCGGTTCATTTGATTTTGAAATCCACGGTACACCAGGACATCATGCCCATTCGATTCTTTTATTTGCCCCTTCTTTAGGATTGCTTATCTCTGCAGATGCATTATGGGAAAAAGGTTTTGGTGCACTTTTTTCTGAGGTTTCTGATCGATCAGGTTTTCAGGAACAACGTGCCACTCTTCAATTGATCGAATCTTTACCGGTCAAAGTGGTTGTACCAGGACACGGAAACCCTTTTGTGAATATTCAATCTGCACTTGATAATGCTTATTCTCGTCTAGATTATTTAGAGTCTTCCCCGCAACGAAACACGCACCATGTAGCACAAGTTTTGTTCCAGTTTATGGTGATGTTTACTGAAAAACTATCTTTAGAAGACGGTCTCAATTGGTGCCTCAAAACACCTTTATTCAGAATGTCTGCAGATCAATTAGGACTAAGTATTGAAGAACTATTTTCGCAAACACTTGAATATCTTCAAAATAAACAAAGTTTATCTTTTACTGATGGAAAGATTAAGCATCGTTGGTGAATGAATTACTTCGGTCAATTTCAAGCCCTGTTCCCCTTAAAGAATTCTAGCTAAATCTTGAACTGATTAAAACCGGTAACCTGCCCCAAATAAGAATGTATATCCTGAAGCTTTTATATCGATACTTGTATTAGCAACCCCTTGATATGGTCCATTTATATTTGCGGTGTAGTCCAAGAAATTCGTATACAAACCCTCAGCAAATATATAGAGTTGATTTTGTAAAGCTTGCTTGTAGCCTAAGCCCAAAGTAAACCCACCAACAAGCACACTGGTAGCAGGTGTTACAGAATCACTATAGATTAAGGATGCTGTTGATAAAGCAACTTTTCCATAAACAAGTTGATTATTTGATAACTCATAACTCGGCAAGACAGCGATGTTAATGGGATTCTTCATTTGATAAGATCCTACTAGCGAGTTTGGAACTATAACGCCAGGTAAATTAGTGGTAACTTTACTATTTGCTGACCCTGAGGTGACGGGCATAAAGTCAATACTCAAACCTAATAGCCATTTAGGAGCAATTCTGAAGTTATAACCGCCTCCAATATTGCCAGTCAAAACTGATAAATTATCAGTTGAAATATTTTGTGGAAAAACTCCATTTTGATTTAAAAGAGAACTAGATTGATCAAATGAAGATCCAACATTCGTGTATCCAATAGCGCCCTGAAAAAATGCGCCTTCAAAGACGGATTGAGCACTAGCATTTCCAATGCTAATGAACAAACCTAGAAAAACGATAGGCATAAAAAGTTTTTTTGTATTTAATTTTTTCATTTCACGAATTCCTTTTATTTTTTAAAAAAATCATTTTTTGAGTAGCAAGTTTTTCACTGCGATCATACAAATAGAGAACTGAATCAAATATATCTTTATCATACTCATCAAACATAGCAATGATTTCTAATTTCGGGGACTTTCACAAACTACCCCTCACGACATTACTCCACCGTCACGCTCTTTGCCAAGTTTCTGGGTTTATCCACATCTGTGCCAAGGGCTAAAGCCGTATGATAGGCAAGTAGTTGCAGTGGCACCACATGCAAAATTGGTGATAAGTTTCCATAATTCTCTGGCATTCTGATGACATGAATACCTTCGGATGATTGTATGTGCGCATCAACATCGGCAAATACAAATAGTTGGCCACTTCGAGCCTGTACTTCTTGCATATTTGATTTGAGTTTTTCGAGCAACTCATCATTAGGAGCAACTGTTACCACGGGCATTGTTTCATCGATTAATGCGAGTGGCCCATGCTTTAACTCCCCCGCTGGATAGGCCTCTGCATGTATGTACGAAATCTCTTTCAATTTTAAGGCCCCTTCAAGGGCGATTGGGTAATGCATACCTCTACCCAAAAATATGGCATTTTTAAATTGAGCAAATTTTGCACTCCAGGCGATGATTTGTGGCTCTAGAGCTAAAACAGCGTTTAGGGCGGCGGGCAAATGTCTGAGTGCTTCAACTTCTTTTTGCTCTGCTTGTGGATCTAACTTGTTTTCTTTTTTTGCTAGTGCAAGGGCTAAAAAATATAGCCCAACGAGCTGTGTCGTAAATGCTTTCGTTGAAGCAACGCCAATCTCTGTTCCTGCTTTTGTCTGAAACTTCCAAAGTGTTTCACGCATCATGGCACTAGTTGCCACATTACAAATGGCAAGAGTCAGGTGATGGCCTAATGATTTTGCATGGCGAAGTGCCGCTAAAGTATCTGCGGTTTCACCAGACTGAGATACGACTACCACTAAGGCTTTTGGATTTGGCACAGAAGTTCTGTATCGATACTCACTGGCTATTTCCACTTGTACATTAATCCCTGCCAGCGACTCGATCCAATATTTAGCAACACAGGCAGAGTAATAACTGGTTCCACATGCGAGTATCAGAATCTGTTTAATCTCGAGCCACTCCTCATTTGTTGCTCCAAAAATATCTGGGTCAATCATTTCAATATCACCGACTGTGTTGGCTAAAGCAAAGGGCTGTTCAAAAATTTCCTTTTGCATAAAATGTTGGTAAGGTCCAAGCTCTACTGACGCGGCTAATTCTGGAACATCCTTAATCGATCGAATCGCTAATTGACCTTGCAGATCATAAATTTTTACATGGTGTGCGGTGATTTTCACTACATCACCTTCCTCTAGATACGTCATTTGTTTTGCATGTCTTGCTACTGCTAATGCATCTGAAGCCAAGAAATTTTGTCCCTCCCCATAAGCAATTACCAAGGGTGAACCGACTTTGGCGCCAACCAATGTATCTGGCGCATCTGTCGCAATTACGGCAATGGCATAGGCACCATGCAACTTCGGTAAAATCGCTTGCACAGCCTCTACTAAGGAGCGTTGACTCATTTTAGAATAATGGTCATGAATTAAGTGAGCAATTACTTCAGTATCTGTTTGTGACTCGAAGATATACCCTTTAGCACGTAAATCTTGTCTTAAAATCTCAAAGTTTTCAATAATACCGTTATGTACAACGCCAATTAAATCGCCTGAAAAATGCGGATGTGCATTCGCAGTATTAGGCTTTCCATGAGTTGCCCAACGGGTATGCGCAATCCCCCAGGTACCCTCAAAATTTGCTGTACTTAGTCGAAGATCCTCTACCCTTGAGGTAGTTCTACTTCTTTGAAGTCCGAGCCTAGAGTCAACAACAGCTAAACCACAAGAATCATATCCCCGATATTCAAGACGTTCGAGTCCTTCAACCAAGATTTCCACAACATTATTTTTTGAGACTGCCCCAACAATTCCGCACATAGATATTTACTTTCTACTGAATCTTTTTTGGTGGGCGCTGCCACTTCAAGCTAAATTGCTTGACCCGACTAATGGTAAGTTGCTGGGTAGGCGCATCCTTTGTAAGGGTTGTTCCAGCACCGATGGTTGCACCCTTACCAACGGTCACAGGTGCTACCAGCTGAGTATCTGAGCCAATAAATGCATCATCCTCAATGATGGTTTGATATTTATTAACACCATCATAATTACAGGTAATCGTACCTGCACCGATATTAACTCGACTTCCTACCTGAGCATCCCCGATATAAGATAAATGATTTGCTTTACTGCCTTTACCAATACGACTATTTTTTACTTCGACAAAATTACCGATATGCGCATGTTCATCAATTTCTGTTCCAGGCCGAAGTCTGGCATAAGGGCCAATGACGGCTGACTCGCCAACAACCGCCCCTTCAAGATGTGAAAACGCTTTAATCTGTGAGTTAGCCCCAATTTTGCTATCTTTGATGACGCAGTAAGGGCCAATATGTACACCGTCAGCAATCTCAACCTGACCTTCAAAGACGCACCCAATATCAATCGTGACATCATTGCTACATTTAAAATTACCTCGTATATCGATACGATTGGGATCAATTAAGGTAATCCCACCTTGAAGCAGATCAAGGGCTTGATGACTCTGCCAAGCTCGCTCCAATGCTGCCAACTGAACACGACTATTGACCCCTTCGACTTCAAACCCATACTGCGGCATCATGGTACGAATTGGAACCCCCTGCCCTGCCGCTAATCCCACAATATCCGTTAAATAATGTTCGCCTTGCACATTATTGGGCTGTATTTGAGCTAACCATTGACGCAATTCTTTGGTTGGGCAAGCCATCATACCCGTATTGATTTCTCGAATTTGCTTGATCTCGACAGTGGCATCTTTTTCTTCGACAATCCCGATGACCTCACCATCAAGGGATCTGACAATCCGTCCATATCCGTGAGGATTTTCTAATTCTTGGGTCAAAATCACCAAGGTTTCATCTTGAGCTAAACGTAACAAATCTGTGAGCGTACTCGCTTGAATTAATGGCACATCCCCGTATAAAATTAGAGTACTTAAATCCTCATTTAAATAGGGTAGTGCTTGCATGACAGCATGCCCAGTCCCTTTTTGTTCTGCCTGTATTGCAATCGTAAAATTAGAATGGTGTAAGTTAAGATATTCCTTCACAGCATCTTGGCCATGGCCAAGAACAATACAAGGCTTGACCGAAGAATCTATCTTTTGGACCGTGTCTAAAACATGGCCCAACATCGGTTTGCCAGCGATAGAATGCAGTACTTTCGGGAGGGCCGAGTACATTCTCTTCCCTTGTCCGGCTGCTAAGATCACAATATTCATAGAGTCATTATATGTCTTTGGATAGACGTACTTTAAGGCATCGAAAAGAACTTCACTGATTGAATGACTTCTTCGGAGAAACAGGCTTCGTCAAGCCCTTCATCGATGGCTAAGTCACCGATTCCATTAAGTGCGGTATCGCTAACAACTAGTTCTTTAAAATTAAATAATTGTGCATCCAAAAGATGCGATGGAACCACATGTGTTAGCGCCCGAAACATGCTTTCTACCCGTCCGGGGTGAGTTTTACCCCATTGCTTGAGTAGCTCCTTCATGGCATTACGTTGTAAATTTGGCTGACTACCGCAGAGATTGCAAGGAATAATTGGAAACTCTTGATCTATTGCATATCGCTCTAGGTATTTTTCTGGCACATAAGCAAGAGGTCGAATCACAATATGTTTGCCATCATCGGACTGTAATTTGGGTGGCATAGACTTTATCTGTCCGCCATAAAACATATTTAATAAAAAAGTTTCTAAAATATCCTCGCGATGATGCCCGAGCGCAATTTTGGTAGCTCCAAGTTCATCCGCAACACGATATAAAATACCTCTTCTCAAGCGGGAGCATAAGCCACAAGTCGTTTTGCCATCGGGAATAACGCGCTTCACAATACTATAAGTATCTTGCTCTTCAATATGGAAAGGCA
The DNA here is from genome assembly GCA_947462685.1 of Burkholderiaceae bacterium. Lineage (GTDB taxonomy): Bacteria > Pseudomonadota > Gammaproteobacteria > Burkholderiales > Burkholderiaceae > Polynucleobacter. Next base: position 197,121 of record CANHPL010000001.1, read on the forward strand.
CTTGAAGGTGCCTTAAATAATTTGGTAAGATTTCTTCTGGAAAACCCGGTTGTTTTTGGTCAAGATTCACGGCAACTAAATCAAAATAAATTGGAGCACGATCTCTCAGTTTTAACAGTATGTCCAACATGGCATAACTATCTTTACCCCCAGAAACACAGACCATCACTTTATCGCCCTCTTCAATCATCTTGAAATCATTAATGGCTTGACCCATTAATCGGCATAGCTTCTTAACGAGCTTGTTTTCTTCAAAAGCAACTTTTCTTGGATCTGTGTGGACCGTCATATGCAATTATTTTTTGATTTTAAAAACTTCTACCCCAACGCCATCACAATCTGGATAAACGTCAGGCTTTTCTGTTGAAACTCTAGCAGCAAGTACCAATGGATGGGCGAGCATTTTATTTACAACTTCATCACATAAAGTTTCTTGTAATTGAATATGTCCATGACTCACAATCTCTTTAATTGTCTCTCTCATGAAATCATAATCAACGACTTCATGGAGTTGATCATCTTGAGGGGTATTGTGCAGTAAGGGCACGTATAAATCAATATTGACAATGACATGCTGTTCGGCTTTTTTTTCAAAATCATGTACGCCAATATTGATTAATATCTCGTAATTACGTAAAAAAAGGCGTCGACAGTTCTGTAGATCTTGATTGCTTGAGGCTAAGTTCATAAATTCCTATTGGCTTGAGTAAGAAACATGACATCTCGAGGTGATGATTGTAAATGCTGCCCACCATCCACAAATAAAACACTACCTGTCAATGCTTGAGCTTGCGTAATGTATAAAATTGCCTGGGCTATATCTTCTGGGGTGGATGATCGCCCTAATAAGACGGCTTGATGTGCTTCTTCAAATCCTGCCTGGCTTTGATCTCCTGAGGTAAGAGAAATTCCGGGAGCCACTCCCATGATTCTCAGTTGCGGAGCAAAGAACATGGCCTGCATTGTCACCGCTGCCTCTAAAGCACTTTTGGATAAGGTATATGAAAAAAAATCGGGATTAAAGTTGCCTAACTTTTGATCAAGTAAATGAACCACCACTCCTTTTTTTTGCGGTTGATCTTTTAAACATTGTGCAAATATTTTGGTTAAAAGTGCAGGAGCGGCTAGATTGACTGCCATATGTTGTGTCAATTTCTGATATTGAAAACTGCTAGGGTCATCATATTCAAAAATAGAAGCATTATTGACAATACAGTCTGGCAAGCCCAGTTTTTCCATGCAAATCGGCAAAAGTTGCTCAACTTCAGATTCTTGCGCAAGATCTGCTTCAAGACAAATGGCCTGTTGCCCCATGGCTTTAACTATTTTGGCCGTTTCATCAGCTTCTTGCTTAGATTTGCCATAATGAATAGCAATATCCCAACCAGCCTTGGCCATTTCAAGAGCGATAAAATGTCCAATGCGTTTTGCAGCACCGGTGATTAATACAATTTTACGAGTTTCATTCATGAGGATTACTTAGTAGCATGGAAATATTAACGAACAGCGAAGCTTTACAGCATTGCAGCCTATTATCCAACCTTATTGATGATGACATCAAAAAAAATGATGGTTGGTTGTCATTTTCTCAATGGATGGATCATGCACTTTATGCACCGCAACTTGGTTACTATACCTCGGGAAGTTTTAAATTTGGTGCCAAGGGTGACTTTATTACGGCCCCAGAAATTAGTTCGTTATATGGCGCCACCCTAGCAAACACCATTGCACCTCTATTGGAATATTTTTCTGAGCAAAAAGAAGTGAGCACAATTTTAGAATTCGGGGCTGGTTCTGGAAAGCTCTGCCAAGATATCCTTGAGCAACTTTTAGAGATAAATCAATTACCTGATCGGTACTTGATCCTCGAGGTCTCACCTGATTTAATCGATCGTCAACGAAATCGTCTAAAGAACTTCCTAAAAGAGCGAAATGTTACTACCAAAGTTGAATGGTTGTCTGAGATGCCAAACGATTTTAAAGGTGTCATTCTCGCCAATGAGGTCTTAGACGCAATTCCTTTTAATCTCATCATCCGAAAGGGTAACAAATGGCACTTTCAAGGTGTTACGATCAATCCAACGCCTAATTCACCTTCATTCTCTGATCACTGGCTGTGGCAAAGTGGTGAAGAGGTTCCCACAGATTTACTACCTGACTACCTGATTCAATCGACTCAGTCATATCCTGAGAATTACCTGACAGAAATCCATCCTCGCGCCCATGCGTGGCTAGATATGATTGCTCATCATGTGTCTCAGGGACTTATCATTGCCATTGACTATGGTTTTCCTGAGCACGAGTACTACCATCCACAAAGAACCTTAGGTACGCATATTGCCCATCATCGTCATCAATCGATTCCTGACATGTTTTACTTACCAGGTCTTTGTGATATCACTTCACATGTAGAATGGTCTTCCCTCAATCGTGTAGCCGCGCGTGCTGGTTGTAGTCTTGCTCATTATCAAAGTCAAGGATCTTATCTTCTGCACGCAGGAATTGGGGATATGTTCCTCAACACAGTCAGTCCGTCAGATTCTGTTAGGTATATATCCGAGGCACATGCTTTTCAAAAACTCATTTCTGAAGCAGAAATGGGTGAATTATTCAAAATCATTGCTTGGTATAAAAATTTACCAGCGAGTACTGAATTTGAAAATCGATGTGCTAACTTACCGGGATTTACCAACAGGCAGCGATTGCTTGCAGTCTAGATGATGCGATAGCTGACTGAATTTCTAAGCCATCCTTAGTTTGAAGATTTTTTGCAATCAAGCCTGCATCAATTGAGGAGGCTGCTTGAAGAGCCAATTGCCACTTTTCAACTTGAAAACCTATCAAGTGAGCGGCAGCAAATATTTTTTCAAGTCGATCAGGTTTTCGCCACACATCAACGGTATTAAAAAGCTGTAAAACTTCCTTGGCCTGTACGTTTAGTTTTGGCAGTATTTTATAAAAATGATGAAACGCGTTTGCAAAGTTTCTTAACTCTGTTGGTATCTTCCACTGGGCAGTCCACTCTTCAAGCGCATATTCATCTATTTGAGATAGGAAATAAGCGATCTGTATTTGTAAATCCGGGTTATGTGTTACACCTCTATCTACATATTCTTTTGTTAGATTTAAATGATGTATTTCCTCAAGCCCTTTTGGAAAAATATAACTACTAGCGTCTGTCTGCATCAAAACGTCTAGCATTTTAGAAGGATTTTTTTCTAATAACCCGCGGCTTAACTCTTGCCACACTCTTTCTGCGACTAAGTACTTCAGTTCGCCGTCATGCACCATCTGCTGTACCAAATCTAATGTACTTGGATGGATATTAAAGTTGTCTAACCTTGCCATAAAACGTGCTAAACGAAGGATACGCAGTGGATCTTCATTAAAGGCATTACTTACATGCCGAATGACTTGCTGCTCAAGATCTTTCTGCCCCCCACATGGATCTATAAGCGGCCCAATCATCTCTCCCTCAAGATTAATTTCTTGAGCGATTGCATTGATCGTAAAGTCCCGCCTTAACAAATCTTGCTCTAGAGTGACTTCTGCAGAGGTATAAAAAGTAAAGCCCTTATAACCCTGTCCCGTTTTACGCTCCGTCCTAGCTAACGCATATTCATCTTTTGTCTTTGGATGTAAAAAAACTGGAAAATCTTGGCCAATTGGGATAAAGCCATTGGCTTGCATTTCTGCTGGGGTAGAGCCAACCACCACATAATCTCTATCTTTTGGAGTGACGCCGAGTAATTGGTCTCTGAGAAAGCCACCAACAATATAAACTCTCAATTCATTAAGCTTTCTAATGATGTTGGTGTAATACCAAAAACATTCATCAATGCATTGGGTTCATTTGTGGGTAAAACACTCGGTACTTTCATGGAGTCCAAGTTATCGCGGGACATGATGGTTGGCCCAGGTACGTTTTCAAGAACGAGTGCTTGAATATATCCCATCCAAGCAGGAAGCGGAATAATTGGGCGTTTTAATCCTTCTTTTTTGGCCGCAAATTGAATGATTTGAGCCAATGTAAAAACTTCTGGTCCAGCCAAATCATATGACCGATGGATCGTTTGTGGCATATCAATCGAGGCTATAAATGCATTAGCAACATCTGTTACTGCAACCGGCTGAAATAGATTCTTGGCACCAGCAAGCGGCATTACAGGAAAATATTTTTGTAATTTGCCAAACATATTAATGAAATTATCATTGTTGCCAAAAATAACTGATGGTCTAAAAATGGTCCAGTCTAATCCGGAGCTTTTCACGAACTCTTCTGCAACACCTTTACTTCTGAGGTACATGGAGGGGCCGTTTATATCTGCTCCTAATGCGCTCATATGGATATATCTTTTTAATCCACGTTGTTTCATGGCGGCCATAATCATCTGAGGAATTTCTACATGAGCATGTGCAAATTCTGGACCGCAAGGAGTTCCTTTACTTGAGTGTAGGACACCTATTAAATTAATGACAACATCTTCTGGTGTTAAGGTTTTAAAAAACTCATTCAACGATGCTGGGGAGAAATCAGGTAAATGAACCCCCCTGACTAATACATTTTTACTTTCAATTTCAGCAATTAGATCTTGATGGCGCGTTGGAATAATCGATGGATACTCGCAAAAAGTGAGCCTCTTGGAGATATTATTCCCAACAAAACCAGAACCACCAATTAGAACAACACGATCTTTCATTGATACTCTCCAAAAAATTATGGCAAGTTGCTATTGACGGCTTGGGTTGGATTAACAGTTCCAAGTTTAGCCTTTAATGACTGTGGTTTGCCCGTGCTTAAGATCTCATAATATACGGCATTTGAGAGTACATTTTTGACGTAGGTTCTAGTTTCAGTAAACGGAATTGTTTCTGCAAAGATCTCCATACTGACAGGTTTTGTAAGTGTTTGACGCCATTGCTTAGGTCTTCCTGGTCCAGCGTTATATGCAGCTGAAGCCAATCCCCATGAACCATCAAGCTCATTTAGAACCATATTAAGGTAATTACTTCCAAGCACTAGATTAGTTTGTAATTCAGATAACTTGTCGGGAGTGTAATCACTCATACCAATTTTTTTAGCTACAAATTGTCCAGTGGCTGGCATGACTTGCATCAGTCCTGAAGCGCCAACATTCGAGCGTGCTGCCGTTACAAATCTAGACTCCTGTCGAATTAAGCCATAGACCCAATTGACATCCAACTGGATTTGCTTAGTAATAGGGTTCAATTTATCAATAAAAGGAGTTGGGTATCTTAATGAAAAATTATGCTCTTGCTTGGTTCTATCCGATGTATTTACTGCACGATCAATCATATTAATTTTTTTGCCATATTCAGCAGCGGCAAGTAATTCTTTATCAGACATACCACGTAATTCCCAATTCCATTCACGATTACCTTCAGTTCGAAGATTCATGTCATACAACTTGGCGGCTTTGTTAAATGCCGGAATACTTTTACTAATCGACTTCGTATCCGCATCTGTAATGATAGTTTTTGGGGGAATCTGAATAGTTCTACCAAGTTCCTCTAATGAAAGCTGTCCGTAGAAATTAAATTGGTTTGCAAGTTTCTCAAATTGCTCCTTAGAGCGCTCATCCCCTAATTCTTTTAAGGCTTTACCATACCAATACGTCCAGGCTGGATCGCGTAAGCGAACCGCCTCTGGCATTGTTTCTACAGATTCTTTTACCAAACGCCAATCTTTTTCTCGTAAGGCTGCGCGCACTTTCCACTCACTTGATTCTGGTGAAAGTAATTCACTATGCCCAAATGCATGTTGTTTGCGATAAGCATCGATTGCGGTTGGATCTAGTTTTTTTGCTAAAAATTGACCAATCACTCCCCAAGCCATTCCTTTATATTCAGCATTATTTTTCCAATCATTTTCTTCAAATGTCTTCATTGCCAAATTAGGATTCGTACGCGCTTTCTTGACAATGCCAGCAACTGGATCATCCACCCCCATTCTTTGTCCAAGGCTATCAAAATTCATCTCTGTAGCACTGCGGCTAATACTCTGAGTCTCTTGTTTTGATAAACCACCCCGAGCATAGAGTTGAGAGATAAGCTCAGGGCAAGCATCGCCAAAATATTTAGGGTCTAATAAAGTAGCCTTTGCTTGAGCCCCAACACTTTTAGGTGGCTCACCTTTTGCCATCTTCGACAACATGGCATAACATTTGACTTGGGTATCATCGTCTAAAGCAAATTGAGGATACTCAAGATCAAAATTAGCCCAGTCTTTTCTTTTCCCGAGTACCAGCAACCAATCATTGCGCATCCGATCTGCAAGACCGCTCCCTTTATATTTTTTAAGAAAGTTATTTACTTCACTATCTGCATCTGTCGATGCATTAGATTTTGCCGAACTATCATATAAACGAGGTTTTATCCTGAAATACTCAACATAATCCGTCATTTCATAATCTGTCAGTTGATTAGCTAATTGAGATGCTTTTAAAAGGTCATTTTTCTTAGCAGCCTCTCTTAACTCGATAAACTTCTTATCTTGTTCGGAAAGATTTTCCACTTTTTTTCCGGCCGAAGATGCCTGATTACTACTCGTGGACTTAGGTGTATTCTTTGTTGTTGCACAAAGACTTATACTGAAGAACAAGGATATGATAATTACGGATGTTCGAAGAAGTTTCATTTTTTATTTATTAACTAGCTAAGCAAAAGATTTCGTATGATGTATTAATCATACAAAACCATTGAGAAATTTTACTATTCATGAAAAACCCTTCGACAGAATTGATTCGAAAAGACTTCATTGAAAAAAGGCTTGATTTGCAAAAGGATCATGCTCATTATCTATTATCGCTTGATTCTTTGAATAAAAATATTTTATTTCTGTTAAAAGAGATTGAAAAAACCTCAATAAAACAAATTCTTCATGTTGGATTTTATTGGCCAATCCGCGGTGAACCATCGATTACCAACATGCTACTTGAATGGAAAAATCAAAACCCTTCAAGAAAATTAGCATTACCGGTTTGTAAAATGGGTCAGGTACTTACATTTCATGAATGGACCCCTACTTCTGAAATGACAAAAGGTTTTGCAAATATTGCTGAACCTGCAGGCACAGATATTCTAAATGTTGATTTAATCTTTATACCCTGCGTTGGCTGGCAAAAGAGTGCTGATAAAATTTGGCGGCTTGGTTATGGTGGTGGCTTTTATGATCGGTCGCTTCAATCTTGGGAAAAAGTTGGTCGTCGTCCAATTTATATTGGTATTGGTTTTGAATTCTCCCAACTATTACCCTCCAAATGGAGTCCCCAAGCACATGACTATCCGTTAGATGGCCTAATTACTGAATCCACTTGTTTCCTAGCTCCATTAACTAACTGATAAAAATGGATGTATTCAAACGTCAATTTATATGGAAATCAATCGGGTTGATGAGTGTATCTGCATTATTTGTATCGCCCTACAGTCTTGCCCAATCTAGTTACTATCTCCCGAGTCGATTGATGAATCTTTATCTGATTCATCAATCGCCGTTTACGAAGAATTTTCTATTCTTTACCATTCAATGCTCTAACCCGGTATTGGATTTTGTTAATAAAGGGCAGCGTCTACTTTTAAATTGCAATATTGAAATTTCAGCACCAAATCAAAAACCAGTTCAGGGGGAGTTAGCCCTTGACTCTTCATTTCAATACGATCCAAAAACCTATCAAATTGCTTTGTTTGACCCCAAATTATCTTCAATCCATTTGGATGCTTTAAATGAAAAAGATAATCTTCTTTTAAAACAATTAAGTTCCTTTTTTGGTCCAATTTTTCATCAACAAGTAGTGTATGAATTATCTGCCTCTGATCTCAAAATGTTAAAAAAGCCACCATCCTCAATACGTATTGAGGATGGTGGCTTACGTTTTAACTTTGATTAATCTTCTAAGTTGTGCAGAATTGAAATCGTCGGTTCAGCCATGTTTAAGGTATAGAAATGTAGACCTGGAGCACCACCAGCAATCAGCTGATGACACAAATCTGTTACCACTTCTAGCCCATAAGCTTTGATAGATTGAGTATCATCACCGAAACTTTCAAGTCGCTTACGTAACCAACGAGGAATCTCCGCTCCACAAGCATCAGAAAAACGAATTAACTGTGTACTGCTAATTATGGGCATAATCCCCGGAATAATGGGTACATGAACATCATAACTACTGACATCTTCTAAAAATTGAAAATATGCATCTGAATTAAAAAAGTACTGCGTAATAGCTGAGTTAGCGCCAGCTTGTATTTTTTGGACAAACTTTTCAATATCATCTACAGCAGAACTCGCCTGAGGATGAAACTCTGGATATGCTGCAACTTCAATATGAAACCAATCACCCGTAGCTTCTCGAATAAAAGCTACGAGTTCATTGGCGTGATTAAACTCTCCATAATTTCCCATTCCAGAGGGTAAATCACCTCGCAATGCGACAATTCTTTTGATGCCTATGGCTTGGTATTGATGCAACAATTCCAAGACCTTTGCTTTGGTACTGCCCACACATGATAAATGCGGAGCTGCAGCAATACCGCCTTCATGTATCTCTCGAACGGTATTCATTGTGCCATCTTGAGTTGAACCCCCAGCGCCAAATGTTACTGAGAAGAAGCTTGGGGCTAACTCTTGAATAAGTCGCCCCCTCACTACCCGTAGTTTTTCAGCGCCCTCTTCTGTCTTAGGAGGGAAAAATTCGGCGCTGAGTTCAATATTGTCGAGTAGGCTCATTGTTTAATAGCGGTAATGATTTGGTTTAAATGGCCCAGATTTATCCACGCCAATGTAATTCGCTTGTTGATCGGTCAGAACTGTTAATTCTGCATTTAAATTCTGTAATTGCAAAATTGCCACTTTTTCATCTAAATGCTTAGGCAGTGTATAAACTCCAATCGGATACTCTTTGGTATGTGCTTTTGTCCATAACTCAATTTGCGCAATTGTTTGATTCGCAAATGATGAGCTCATCACAAAAGACGGGTGACCTGTTCCACAACCTAAATTGACTAGGCGGCCTTTTGCTAAAAGAATAATTCTTTTTTCTGGTTGACCATTTTGCGCTGGGAAAATGATGTGATCAACTTGCGGCTTAATTTCTTCCCATTGATATTTTTCAACACTAGCAACATCAATTTCGTTATCAAAGTGACCAATATTACATACAATCGCTTGGTTCTTCATCTTGAGCATGATGTCATGAGTAATTACATGATAGTTTCCCGTTGCTGTAACAAAAATATCTGCTTTATCAGCTGCATATTCCATCGTTACGACTCGATAACCTTCCATTGCCGCTTGTAGTGCACATATTGGGTCAACTTCTGTTACCCAGACTTGTGCAGATAATGCTCTTAATGCTTGAGCTGATCCTTTACCAACATCGCCATAACCGGCAACAACAGCTACCTTACCCGCAATCATGACATCGGTCGCACGCTTAATTGCATCTACTAAAGATTCGCGGCAGCCATATAAATTATCAAATTTACTCTTTGTTACTGAATCATTCACATTGATTGCTGGGAATTTCAGTTCACCTTTAGCAAACATTTGATACAAACGATGAACACCCGTTGTAGTTTCTTCAGTAACTCCCTTAACTTCAGCTAAGCGGACGGAATACCATGTTGGATCAATAGCTAATTTCGCTTTAATCGATGCGTACAAGATTGTTTCTTCTTCGCTCGTTGGATTATTTAAAACAGAACTATCTTTTTCAGCTCTTGCTCCGAGGTGCAATAACAAAGTTGCGTCTCCACCATCATCTAAAATCATGTTGGAGTAGGTTTGATCATTCCACTCAAAGATACGATGTGTAAAGTCCCAGTACTGTTCTAAAGTTTCGCCTTTGATGGCAAATACAGGTGTGCCATTTGCTGCGATTGCCGCAGCTGCATGATCTTGCGTAGAGTAAATATTGCATGACGCCCAACGCACTTTAGCACCCAATGCTTCAAGTGTTTCAATTAACACTGCAGTTTGAATCGTCATGTGTAATGAACCAGTAATTCGTGCGCCTTTTAATGGCTGTGCAACTTGATACTCTTTACGAATTGCCATGAGTCCTGGCATTTCTGTTTCAGCAATAGCGATTTCTTTTCGTCCAAAATCAGCTAATGTGATATCAGCAATAACATAATCGTTTTTTAAATTTGATACTGAGTTCATGCCACTCTCCAAAAATTACAGAAATCTCGAGGGGCTGTAATGAAAGCCCACCAACCAAGAGTTCAAAAGGTTAGTGAGCGCCGTTGCCTAGACTCTTTCTTGAGTCCCTCCAAGCCTGGGGTAACTTAGATATAAATCATCTAAGTTAACCTCGCAACGCTCCTTGGAGAATTTTAAATATTATAAACCTGCTGCAGATTTCAGTGCGATTACACGATCTCGAGCTTCCCAGGTAAACTCTGGCTCTTCACGACCAAAGTGGCCATATGCGGCCGTTTTACGATAAATTGGTCGAAGAAGATCAAGCATTTTTACAATACCTTTTGGTCTTAAATCAAAGTGCTCACTCACCAACTTTGAAATTTCCTCATCAGATATTTTGCCAGTTCCGTAGGTGCTCACCATCACTGAAGTTGGTTTTGCAACACCAATTGCATAAGAAACTTGAACTAAACACTTTGATGCCAAGCCAGCCGCAACGACATTTTTTGCAACATAACGAGCAGCATATGCAGCGGATCTATCTACTTTGGATGGGTCTTTTCCAGAAAATGCGCCACCGCCATGAGGTGCTGCGCCACCATAAGTGTCAACAATGATTTTACGGCCAGTCAAACCACAGTCTCCTTGTGGTCCACCAATCACAAATCGACCTGTAGGATTTACCAAATACTTGATTTCACCCTTGATGAGTTCTTTTGGCAATACCGGTTTAATAATTTCCTCAATCACCGCTTCACGTAACTTGTCCAATTCCATTTCTGGGGAGTGTTGTGTAGACAATACAACCGTATCGATAGAATCAGGTCGACCATTCACATAGCGCAAAGTGACTTGTGATTTAGCGTCAGGTCTTAACCAATTGAGTCTTCCATCTCGACGCAGTTGTGATTGACGCTCTACTAAACGATGCGAAAGATAAATCGGCATTGGCATGAGTTCTGGTGTTTCATCAACGGCATACCCAAACATCAACCCTTGATCGCCTGCGCCTTGATCTAAAGGATCATCTTCAGCTTTATTAACGCCCTGTGCGATATCTGGGCTTTGTTTGTCGTAAGCCACTAAAACAGCGCAGCCACGATAATCAATACCAAAATCGGTATTATCATAGCCGATTTCACGAAGCGTTTCTCGAGCTACTTTGATGTAATCTACGTTGGCCGAAGTGGTAATCTCACCAGCGAGTACAACTAAACCAGTATTACAAAGTGTTTCTGCTGCAACTCTTGCTGTAGGATCCTGCGCAAGAATTGCGTCAAGAATAGAGTCTGAGATTTGATCAGCAACTTTGTCAGGGTGACCTTCGGATACAGATTCAGATGTGAAAAAATAATCATTTGCCATATAAGTTCCTTAATTAAAAGTTCGACAACACGTGCCGAACTACCTATACGGCGACGCTTTAGCAGAATTTATAGTCGCCCTGCAAGTTGTCTTAACTCGGCGATGATAACTAGTATAACGATTCTTCTGAATTTTTTCAAACTTCATGTTTTTTTGCATATCATATAGGGAATGCATTGGTTAATTCATCTTATCGGTCGCCTTCCTTTGAAGTATCTACAATCCGTAGGTGCTTTTTTAGGTCTCTTAACTTATTGGTTCTCACCAAAAGATAAGGCTTTGATCCTTGAAAATTTATCGTATGCCCACCAGCTATATAGCTTTCAAGCAAACCCGAAAGAGGTTGCCAAGTCTGCTGGAAAAATGTTAACAGATAGTCTTTGGATTTGGCAACACCCGACAAAGGCCCTTCAAAAAACAGAATTGATTCACTGGGATATCGTAGAAAATGCAATGGCAGAGGGTAAGGGACTACTAATGCTGACCCCTCATTTAGGTGCATTTGAAATGATCCCACGTGTCTTGGCGGAACATTTTCCTGCGACTATTATTTATAAACCCGCTAAACAACATTGGTTGAATGATCTGATTGAAGAAGGTAGAGCACATCCTCGCATGAACTTTGTACCTGCAAATATGCAAGGAGTTCGTCAAATTGCTCGCGCCCTGGTCCGCGGTGAAGCCGTCGGAATCCTCCCAGATCAAGTGCCAGGAAATGGCGAAGGTGTTTGGGCCCCATTTTTTGGTAAGCCTGCCTACACTGCCGTTTTACCCGCAAAGATTGCTCTGAAAAATAATATACCTACGATTATTTTTTCGGCGATTAGAAAACCCGATGGCGCTGGTTGGTCCGTAATTGCCCAAAGAATGTCAGAACCGTTTAATACTGATCCAGTTGCTGCTGCAACACAACTCAATCATTTTTTGGAACAAATAATTATGAACAATCCTGATCAATATCTTTGGATGTACAAAAGATACAAGCACCCTATTGGTGCGCCACTGCCTCCTTCAGTATGAAAATCTTAAATCAATTTTTGAACTATTTAGGACTTGGTCTTTTATACTTCTTAAATGCCTTACCTATGACGGTGAACCATGCCATTGGTGATGCTATGGGTTGGATTGCCTATCATTTGCCGATTGAGCGCAAAAAAGTGGTCGATATTAACTTAAGACTTTGCTTCCCTCATTTGTCCGAACAAGAGTTAAAAAAATTATGCCTACAGCATTGGCAATTATTTGGTCGATCGATTACAGAGCGCGGATACCTATGGTTAGGTACTAAGGCCGAAATTGAAAATCTAGTGCAAATCAAATCTGACATTGATATAGATGATGGTAAACCCCGTTTATTTTTTAGTATGCACTTATTAGGTATTGAAGCTGGATTAATCGGCTTTTCCCTTTATCTATCTCAACGAGGTTTTCAAAACCCGACCACGCTTTACATCAAAATGAAAAATGATTTTTTTGATAAAAAAATTAAGTTTTGGCGGGAGCGTTTTGGTGCAAAAATGATTCTTCGTCAACAAAATACTAGGGAGTTGATTCGTGCTGTTCGGTCTAATCAAGCTGTGGTGATTTCTCCAGATATGGATCTTGGTAAACAAGACTCGGTATTTGTACCATTCTTCGGTGTGCCAACTTGTACAGTAACATCCATTTCTCGATTTGCAAAAATTGCAAATGCTGAGGTCTGTCCTATTATTACGACTTTAAATCCTGGTGGGAAATCCTACACTGTTCATATCAGTAAGCCGCTAGAAAACTTCCCAAGTGGGGACGAGGTGGCAGACACGCTTCGATTAAATCAATTCTTTGAGGCGCAAATCAGCCCTCGCCCAGAAGAGTATTATTGGGTTCATAAACGTTTTAAAAATCGGCCTGAAGGCCAAGCTAGGTTTTATTCATGAAACTTCACTTTACAAAAATGCATGGTGCAGGTAATGACTTTATTGTCATTGATGCGATTGCTCAAAATATTCGTCAGTTAACCAAAGAAAATTGGATTTTTCTGGCTAATCGTCAATTAGGTATCGGTGCAGATCAAATATTATTAGTTGAATCTCCAACCAACATAGATGCGGATTTTCGTTACCGCATTATTAATCACGATGGCTCTGAAGTAGAGCAATGCGGTAATGGGTCAAGATGTTTTGTACGTTTTGTTCGTGAAAAAGGCTTAACTTCGAAAAAAGAAATTAGAGTCGAAATAGCGCATACAACCATTACCCTATCAGAACAAGAGGACCAGCGTGTTCGGGTCAATATGGGGTCCCCGATTTTTCAACATGACTTGATTCCTTTTATCCCAGGTAATCTTGATACACAAGTGATCGGCCCCGTTACTGAATTTTTATTACCTTTAAAACACTCTTCTGTTTGGATAACACCTCTTTCTATGGGGAATCCTCACGCGGTCCAATTAGTAGAGTCAGTAAATACCGCTTTAGTTGGCCAAATTGGCTCAGAAATTGAGAACCATCCAAGCTTTCCTAAAAGGGTCAATGTTGGGTTTGTCGAAGTGGTAGATCGAGGCCATATCAACATCCGAGTCTTTGAAAGAGGCTCTGGAGAAACACTTTCCTGCGGCACAGGAGCATGTGCAGCTGTAGTAACCGCCATCTTAAAAAATCTCGTTGACTCGCCAGTCACTGTTCAAACCCGCGGTGGATTGCTAGAGATCGTTTGGCAATATGCACATCAAGGTCTTCATGCCGACGTCATCATGACAGGTCCTGCTACAACTGTTTATGAAGGCGTTATTGAGATTTAATCTATACGCATGCTGATGTAATTGATTTCTTATCTGTAAAATTTTGATGTCAAATACAATATTTTATTTATTTGCATCAATCATTAAAAGCCCTCTATTATTGGTGAAGAATAGTGTCGACACATTTGAGCGATCGATCTGTGGGCAAAACAGACTTAATTAGGTCACTCTTTCATTGATCCCGTAATGATGACGATATTCCTGCACTTTAGGTAGATATTCTTTCAAAACCATATCGTTTGTTTTCTCCAAAAACTGTAATAGATCTGCGAGATTCGCAATCGCAATAACCGGAATACCAAAATCTTTTTGGACAGCCTGTACCGCAGAGAACTCACCAATGTCGATGGCATTTCCAGATTTTTCCATACGATCTAAAGCAATTAATACAGCACAAGGTGTTGCTCCAGCTTTTAGAATTAACTCAACCGACTCACGTACTGAAGTTCCTGCAGAAATCACATCATCAACAATCACAACTCGCCCTTGCAGAGGTGCGCCAACCAAAATACCGCCTTCGCCATGATCTTTTGCTTCTTTTCGGTTGTATGAAAATGAAACATTTTTACCTGAATTTGCTAAAGCAATTGCCGTACTAGCTGACAAGGTAATGCCTTTATATGCCGGACCAAATAACATATCAAATTCAATTTGTGCAGATAGTAAAGTGCGGGCGTAAAATTCACCTAAAGCACCTAATTTAGCGCCGTCATTAAAATCACCGGCATTAAAGAAATAGGGTGAAAGACGACCTGCTTTAGTTTTAAATTCGCCAAAAGATAATACTTTGGCCTGAAGTGCAAATTCAATAAATTCAGAGGAATGAGGTTTCATGTTAAGAATAATAACTGCAAATGTTAATGGTATACGGTCCGCGGCAAAAAAAGGCTTTTTTGAATGGATGAAAAGCACTCAAGCAGACTTTATTTGCTTACAAGAAATTAAAGCACAGTTCGATGATTTATCAACAGATTTAACCTCTCAATTAAATTACTTATCGTATTTTCATTGCGCACAAAAAAAGGGCTATAGCGGTACTGGAATTTATTCAAAACATGTTCCCGATGAAGTACTTACCGGTTTTGGTATTCCTGAATTTGATGATGAAGGACGATATACGGCCTTACGCTTTGGCAAGTTGTGGATTATCTCTGTCTACTTTCCTTCAGGTTCTAGCTCTGAAGATCGGCAAGCTGCCAAATTTCGTTTTTTAGAGGTTTTTTTACCCCATCTTCAGAACTTAAAAAAGCAAGGTTTTGAAATTGCCTTATGCGGTGATATCAACATCGCTCATCAAGCAATTGACTTAAAAAACTGGAAAGGTAATCTCAAAAATTCTGGCTTTCTGCCTGAGGAGAGGGCTTGGATGACTCATTTATTCGATTCCGAAGGATTTGTTGATGTCTATCGAAAAATTGAGCCAAGCGCCACTGACAGTTGTTACACCTGGTGGAGTCAGCGAGGACAGGCATATAACAATAATGTTGGTTGGCGGATTGACTACCACATTACCACTGCCGGTTTAGGGTCTTTCGCTTCGGCACAACAGATTTATAAAAAAGAGCGCTTCTCTGATCATGCCCCTTTAATCATTGATTACGATTGTAATTTATCTGCATTTTCTGCTTGATCACTACTTTGAATGAGATTTAATTTACCCACAAACCATACCAAAATGAGTACCGGTACACCTATGATTGCAGTAGAAATAAAGAACGTTGAATATCCAAAATGGTCTACATAAACCCCAGAAAATCCAGCCATCCATTTTGGAATCAATAACATCATTGAACTAAAAAGAGCATATTGTGTGGCGCTATACGAAATATTCGTAAGAGATGATAAGTAGGCGATAAAAGCTGCAGAAGCTATGCCAGAGCTTAAATTATCCGCTGATATCACAAAAACTAAACCGGTCAAATCATGTCCCTGTGTCGAAAGCCAAGCAAACAGTAAATTACTTGCAGCTGATAAGATCGCGCCTAACATCAAAATACGATAAATACCAAATCTGATGGTTAAGCCTCCACCAATAAATGCCCCGAGTAACGTCATAATGACTCCAAATACCTTGGTCACACTTGCAACTTCATCTTTGGTATAGCCCATATCGACATAAAAGGGATTCGCCATAATCCCCATCACCACATCACTAATCCGATATACGGCTATTAATGAAAGAATTAAAACGGCATGCCATTGATATCTTTTTAAAAAATCTGCGAAGGGCTCTAAAAATGCCACTTGAATCCATTGCTTCATCGAGTGCACTTGCATTTTCGGAACATAGGGCTTCTCTTTGGAGAGTAACACTGTCACTACGCCTACCAACATCGATGCAGCCATGCATAAATAAGCCACTTGCCACCCATGGTGATCATAGACATTGTCTGGAGTTAGTTGGGCACGTGCCGCAATCCACAAAACCCCTGCACCGGCCCAAATCATGGCAAATCGATAACCTGTCTGATATGCTGCCGCCAGCACGCCTTGCATTTTGGTGTTTGCCGACTCAATACGAAATGCATCTAACGCTATATCTTGGGTAGCTGAGCCAAAGGCCACCAACACAGCAAAGAATGCTACTGCATGGACTTGCTGTGAAGGATCAGACATTGACATGCCGACTAGGCCCACCATGACCAATATTTGAGCAACTAATAACCAAGCTTTTCTACGCCCAAGACAATTCGACAACAACGGCAATGTTAGCCGGTCAACTAATGGCGCCCACACCCATTTCAATCCATAAATAAGTCCTATCCAAGATAAATAACCGATCGTACTTCTATCAATGCCTGCCTCTCTTAACCAAAAACCTAGAGTCCCTAAAACAAGTAACAACGGCAATCCCGCGGAGAAACCTAAAAAGAACATCTGCAGAGTAATTTTTTGGGTATAGGCGCAAAAAATTTCTGCTAAGGATTGTTTTGTTTCAGGCGTTGAACTGGACATTCTTTAGGCGCTTTGAACTCGGTAAATCGCGAGGCTTCCTAGCAGGTTGGCACACCAACTAATTTCTTTACCATCATGCAATATGACACGGTCTAGTATTTTGATACCAATCTTACTAGCTAATGCTTCAAAATCTGCAATGGTTAAAACACGCACATTGGGTGTGTTGTACCAATCAAATGGTAATGTTTTTGATACGGGCATTCTGCCTAAAAGAATATCAATGCGGTGAGACCAATGTGCAAAATTAGGAAATGAAATAACACATTCTTTACCTACTCGTACGATCTCATTTAAGATCGACTCTGTTTCATGAATGGTTTGCAGTGTCTGTGAAAGTACCACCATATCAAAACTTTGGTTTTCGAATAAAGCCAGGCCAGCCTCTAAATCTTGCTGAATGACATCTAATCCTTTTTCGACGCACGCCAACACACTTAAATCAGAAATCTCTACGCCATAGGTTTGTACTTTTTTTTGTGCTCTGATATATTCTAAAAAATCTCCATCACCACAGCCAAGATCTAATAAACTCGAATTGGGTTGTATCCAATTTGCAATGGCAGAAAAATCCGCACGAACTTTTGTACTCATGCCAAATCCTTTTGCATTTTTGAAAAATATGCGCGCAAAATGCCATGATATCTTTCATCATCGAGTAAGAAAGCGTCATGTCCATGAGGTGCATCAATCTCGGCATATGTTACTGAATGTTTCTCATCTAACAAGGCCTTTACAATTTCTCGACTTCGTTCTGGGGCAAAACGCCAATCCGTTGTAAAGCTAATGACGAGGGATTTTGATTGCATAGCAGCTAACGCTTTGGATAAGTTTCCTCCATGATTTTTAGCTGGATCAAAATAATCAAGGGCTCTAGTAATAAGAAGGTAGGTATTTGCATCAAAGTAATCAGCAAATTTTTCGCCTTGATAACGAAGATAACTTTCTACCTCAAACTCCGTATCAAAACTAAATCGATAGTCTTGCGGGTCGCCTTGGAGACGCTTTAAATCCCTACCAAACTTTTCTGCCATATCATCATTTGATAAATACGTAATGTGGCCAATCATTCTTGCCACACGAAGACCTCTTCTGGGTGTGACTTGATGAGCGTAATAATTACCTTCATGAAAGTCCGGATCACTCATGATGGCACTTCGCGCAATTTCATTAAAGGCAATATTTTGCGCTGATAAACTTGCTGCCGAGGCAATAATCAGACAATGTTCAACACGTTCTGGAAACTGAATTCCCCAAGCAAGTGCCTGCATACCGCCCAAACTTCCACCCATGACAGCAGCAAATTTTTGAATTCCAAAATAATCAGCAAGTCGTGCTTGAGATCCCACCCAGTCCTCAACAGTCACCATAGGAAATTTACTGCCATAAGGTGCATTGGTTTCAGGATTGATGCTCATAGGACCAGTAGAACCAAAACAAGATCCCAAATTATTGACTCCAATTACAAAATAGTGATCGGTATCCAAGGGCTTTCCTGGGCCAATCATGTTATCCCACCATCCTGCTTTTCCGGTTACGGGGTCAACTCCTGCAACATGATGCGAAGCATTTAGGGCATGACAGATTAAAACTGCATTCGTTTTATTTGCGTTTAATTGCCCGTAGGTTTGGACTTCTAAAGAGTAGGAAGCTAACTGAGCGCCACTCTTTAGTGCTAGGGGCTCATTAAATTGAATTGAATATGACTGAGTATTTAGACCAGTCATACAAGCAGAAGTACGCCCATGGATGCTGTTGCATTATCTAGTGGGGATTTTGTAAAGCCACTTCTCGCGAAACGATGCCAACGACCGACAACATATGCCATGACTAACCCAGATCGATGGCTGATATCGTCCGCTGACCAACTAATATTTTGTTGGGTTTGCATAATACGAAAGGATTGCTTCATAGACGCTTCAACACGCTCTAATACTTGATTAATACGCTCTTGCAGTCGAGCATCTTCTTGAAACAAGGAATCCCCCAATAAGACTCGAGTCATTCCGGGGTTTTTCTCAGAAAAAGCTAGTAACATCATCGCAATTTCTTGAATCTGGATTCTGCCATCTTCTTCTTTGGCTATGATTTGATTGATGAGCCCAAAAATGGTCTGTTCAATAAATGCTATCAGACCGTCAAACATTTGGGCTTTACTTGCAAAATGTCGATATAGTGCTGCTTCAGAAACTTGAATTTTGGCAGCTAATGCTGCTGTTGTCACTCTTTCACCTTGCGGGTTTTCTAACATTTCAGCTAAAGCTTGCAAAATTTGGATGCGGCGCTCCCCCGGCTTGGGACGCTTGCGGCCCTTTGTTTCTTCTAGGGTTGGAGTACCGTTTGTCTCCAGATTTACTGCATCTTGGCTACTCATTTATTGTGATCGAATCATTGTTCCAAAAGCTTGTTCTGTCAAAATTTCCAATAGCAGAGAATGCTCTATTCTGCCATCAATGATATGTACTGAATTTACTCCACTTCTTGCTGCATCAAGCGCTGATGATATTTTTGGTAGCATCCCCCCTGATATCGTACCATCTGCAAATAAGGCATCGATTTCTTTTGCGCTTAAATCGGTCAACAACTCACCTTTGCTATTCATTACACCTGGAATATTGGTCATCATCACCAACTTTTCTGCATGCAAAATCTCTGCCATTTTCCCTGCAACTAAGTCTGCATTAATATTGTAAGCCCTTCCATCCTCACCAAATCCAATTGGTGAAATAACCGGAATAAAGGCATCATCTTGTAAGGCCTTAACTACTGCCGGATTGATTGAGCTAATTTCACCGACGAAACCAATATCGATTTTTTTTGTCGGATCATCTTTATCCGGCATCAATAATTTTTTTGCCTTAATCAAACCACCATCTTTGCCGGTAAGGCCAACTGCTTGACCGCCGAATTGGTTAATCATCATAACGATGTCTTGTTGTACTTCTCCACCAAGTACCCACTCCACAACTTCCATCGTTTCATCATCGGTAACGCGCATGCCTTGAATAAAGGTTCCAGCTTTGCCTATTTTTTTCAAGGCATCATCAATTTGTGGGCCGCCACCATGAACCACGACTGGATTCATGCCAACCAATTTGAGTAAAATTACGTCTCGAGCAAAGCCTTCTTTAAGACGCTCCTCAGTCATCGCATTACCACCGTATTTAATCACGATAGTTTTGCCATGATATTGGCGAATATAAGGCAGCGCCTCAGCAAGAATTTCTGCCTTGAGTGTTGGTGCAATATCGCTTAGGGTAAGGTCTTTATGTTCCATAATTTTTTTAACAAATAATCCTAATGATAAGTGAAAGTTAAGAAAATATTAATTTTTTGTCATTTTCTAAATATACCCCTCTAATTCAACCCTTTTATTTCCATTTTGAAACATCAATCTAGTAATGCATTTTTTTACTTAGTTTTTAAATAATGGTACATTAGCTGTATGTTTTACATTCATCATCCTAAGTCAAAATTACTTTCCAATTGGTGCAAAGTCATATTGTTTAGCATTTTGTTTACGCAATTTTTAGGATATCAGCATCGGGTAGCTCATGCGTTAATAAGCAACTCTCAACATGTATCCGCCCCCCAATTTAATACCTTACCTGTAGCTTTTGAGGGGTCAGACTTTTTTACCCATCAAGACATTAAACATGAATGTGCTTCTTGGGATCATGCTGTATTAGGTTATGGATTTTCAAGCCTTCTATTTCAAATAGAACTCTTATCCCTTAGCTTTGGAATCAATCGATCAAGTTATCAATCCAACTGTTTTTCCAAGACCTTTTCTTATCACTCAAGAGCCCCGCCTACCTCAAATTAATTCTTTTTTTTAATTAATTTAAGGGCGTTATGGGTAAATATCACATTTGTTTTTTATATGTATTTTTTTTGAGTTCATGCTTTTTTTATAGTCATTTCATCTTTGCGCAAGAACAATCGATTCGGGTAACAGATATTCCGCCATTAACCGTCGAAGGTTCTACCGCGTTTTCCAATAACTCTGAACTGAATATTGGTCAAAGGGAACTCCAAAATAGATTCTCCGCCAATATTGCTGACTCTTTAAATGATCAGCTTGGATTTAGTAGCTCATCTTTTGGTCAAAGTTCGAACCGACCAATTATCAGGGGGATGTCTGGTTACAGAGCCCCAACTCTTCAAAATGGCATGAACTCTGGAGACGTATCGAGCGTTTCTCCTGATCATGCGGTTGCTTCTGAGGTCATGTTTAGTCAAGCTATAGAATTGTTACGCGGTGGCGAATCACTACGTTATAGCTCTGGCGCAAATCAGGGTCTTATCAATGTGGTTGATCAGAGAATACCCTCGACTATTTTAGCGGAGCCCAGTGCTAGTCTTATTGGTCAATATAACTTGAACCAACGGGGTCTATCGACTGGCATATTGGCTGAAGACTCGATTGGCAACTGGACGTTACATGTTGATAATACTTCACGTCATTTGAATGATTATCAACGTCCTGATGGTCAAACTCAACCATATTCTTTTACTCGTCAAAATGATTTTGGGGTAGGTGCAAGTTATTTTAGAGCATCGGGTTTTACCGGGTTTTCTTTTAGTCAATTTCAAAATTTGTATGGAATACCTTCTCAAGAAGGCTCTCAAATTGACTTATTTCAAACGCGTTTTTCCGTACTCGATGAAGAATCAAATCCATTCGCGGGCATTTCCAAACTCAAATCGCAATTTACTTATACCAACTATAAGCATCAAGAGATTTCCAATGTTCAAACGCCAGAGTCTGAGTTTAAAAACAAGTCCTATGAAGCTCGCTTAGAGTTATTTCATCATCCTTATGAAGGCTGGAATGGATCTTTTGGCTTTCAAGCGGGTAGTGGAACCATCTCTGCATCTGATTTAACAAACCCCAACCTCAATGCGGCTATCATTCCCTCTACAACATCTACCAATTTTGCTATGTTTGCCGTGGAAAATAAGTCCTTTGGCCAAATTGCTGTTCAACAAGCCTTACGATATGAGTGGCTTAAACGTAGTCCTGATTCATCTATTCCATATACAGATAACCCTAATTTTGATATTCCTACTGGTGGCAATGCACCGCTGAGTACTACACCAAGCTCAAATCAGTTTTCTCTCATTTCTTTATCTTCACAAGCTGCCTGGAATTACTCTGTCGAACATGCCATATTAATTCGCTATAGCTTTACTCAACGGGCTCCCGGTGTTGATGAGTTGTACTCGTTTGGAAATCATGATGCAACTGCCACTTTTGATGTCGGCAACAACAATCTGAATAAGGAAAGCTCGAATCATTTTGAAATGGGCTGGAGAAAAAATAAAGGTCTCACACAGGCAAAGCTTAATCTTTATCAAGATTTTATTTCAAACTTTATTTATACCCAATATACAGGTGCAACAGATCAAAATAGTGGCTTTCCTGTTCGTCAATTTTTACAAGCAAATGCAATTATTAAGGGAATAGAATCTGAGATTACTTACAATCTAAATGGTGATGGGTTTTCTGGTCGCATTTTTGGGGATTATTCAGAAGGCACTCTAGACCAAGGTGGCCACTTACCTCTTCAGCCAGCAACTCGCATTGGTGGGGCGATTTATTACAACCGATTTGATTGGAAATCAAATCTCTCATTCATTCATGCATTTGGGCAATATAAAACTGCCACATCTACTTTTTATAACGAACCTAGTACCGCAGGGTATAACAAATTAGATTTTAG
Organism: Burkholderiaceae bacterium; assembly: GCA_947462685.1. Lineage (GTDB taxonomy): Bacteria > Pseudomonadota > Gammaproteobacteria > Burkholderiales > Burkholderiaceae > Polynucleobacter. Next base: position 220,111 of record CANHPL010000001.1, read on the forward strand.
ATTGTCAAAATCGCAAGCAATCAATCGAATACTAGTTACTTACTATTTACAGGCAAATAATTTATTGAACGATACCATCCGATTCTCAACAACTGTGGACACTCTCAGAATGTATGCCCCACAACCTGGTAGAACCTTTATTTTAGGAATAAAAGTAGACTACTAGGCATTTGGTGATTTAATCTCCAAATAATTTTTGGCGAAGCTCACGTCTTTCCTGAGCTTCAAGTGACAAATTGGCGGTTGGTCTGGCAAGCAATCTCGAAACTCCGATTGCTTCGCCGGTTTCTTCACACCAACCGTATTCTCCAGATTCGATTCTTCCGAGTGCTTGTTCTACTTTCTTCAAAAGCTTTCTTTCGCGATCTCTAGTTCTTAATTCTAGAGCATGCTCTTCTTCAATAGTTGCTCGATCAGCAGGGTCTGGAACCAAAGTGTTTTCTCGTAAATTTACGGTCGTGGCATCTGCATTTTTTAAAATATCATCACGTAATTTTTGTAGGCGTTCTTTAAAAAACTCTAATTGCTCTGCATTCATATAGTCTTTATCAGACATTTTCGTTAACTGTGCTTCAGAAATTAATTCAATTACTTTCGTTGTAGCCGGTTTTTTTGTTTTAGTAGTCATTTCATTTTTAGCTTGATCTTTAGATCCAGCTTTATTTCCTTTAGTATTTTTTTCAGTATCTATGTTTGTTTTTTTACTTACTGTTTTTTTTATGGTCGATGTAGGCATTTTTTGATCCTTATATATTTTTTTATGTTTCTTGAAGATTAAACTAAACAACCCTCTAAACCCATCATTAAAGTATCTTTTGGTAAATCCTGTCCTATAAATACAATTTTTGATTGCTTTAACTCTGTGCCCCACGGACCTGCCATATCGCTGCCCATCATTTCATGGACACCCTGTAAGACCACTTTACGATTTGAACCTTTAACGTATAAAACTCCCTTATAACGTAATAATTTTTGACCAAATACGGATAATATGCCCCCTAAGAAGTCTTCAAGTTTTTTGTGATCAAAAGGCTTGTCACTTCTAAACACAAAAGATTGAATTTTATCGGTATGACCATGGTGGTCATGATGATGCTCGTGCCCATGGTGATGATCATGATCGTGATCATGACTATGATCATGTCCACAATCCTCATGATCCTCTTGTTCTAAAAAATGTGGGTCAATATCTAATTTTGCGTTTAAATTAAATCCATGAAGGTCAAATACTTCATCTAGATTGACCACACCATGAGTAATTTCTTTAATTGGTGCTTTTGGGTTCATATGGACAATGCGATTTCTTAAAGCCTGTCGAATTTTTTCATCCACAACATCACATTTAGTAATGAATATTTGATCTGCAAAACCGACTTGATTTTGAGCTTCTTCATGTTGATCTAATTGCTGATCACCATGTTTGGCATCAACCAATGTCACAACAGCATCTAAAACATAATGTTCAGCGACATCATCATCCATAAAAAATGTTTGAGCTACTGGGCCTGGATTGGCGATTCCAGTTGTTTCTATCACCACACGGTCGAAGGATATTTGTTTAGCTTTTTTCTGTTCCCACAACTGATTCAATGCCTCTACTAAATCGCCACGAATAGTGCAACAGACACAACCGTTACTCATTTGCACAATCTGTTCATCACTATTTTGAATAAGAATTTCGTTATCGATATTTTCTTCGCCAAACTCATTTTCTATAACTGCAATTTTCTTTCCATGATCAGCAGTTAATATGTGTTTTAAGAGCGTCGTTTTGCCGCTTCCCAAAAAGCCAGTCAAAATCGTTACAGGTATAAGTGCCATTTTTTCCTAAATCTTTGCTTAAGCCATAGATATGCTTAAATTCGTTCCAATAATAAACCCTTGAGATAATCGCCTTCAGGGAAACATGTTAATTTAGGGTGGTCTAGCCCTGATGTCAAGCGCTTTAGTACGCGAAATTTAAATTCGCCCGATTTTTGATGGCTAGCTGCCTCTTTACTTGCCGCAAAAATTGTTTTTTCAAAAGTCTCCATATCCATGGCACCCGAACAAGAGAAAGTGAGTATTAACCCACTTTTATTCAACATTTGCATTGCTGTTCGATTAATTTCTTTATATGCCCGAATTGCTTTCGATAAATGTGCTGCTGAGGGAGCAAATTTAGGAGGGTCCAAGATAATTAAATCAAAGAACTCTTCTCGAATCCGCATATTTTTGAGGGTTTCAAAAGCATCTTCATCTAACCACTTTGTGCGACTTTCCTCAAAATTATTCAATTTAGTCTGCTTTTTTGCTATATCTAAAGCATCGCCGGAGGAGTCCACAGAAATGACTTCTTTAGCGCCACCTTGTAAGGCAGATAATGAAAATCCTCCCGTATAGCAAAACATATTTAATACTCGACGACTTTGAGATAACTCTTGAACAAGCAGACGATTGTCCCTCTGATCTATATAAAAACCTGTTTTATGACCGTGTATTGGATCAACCAAATAAGAAATGGCATTTTCTTTGACCAAAACTTCTGTATTAGGCTGCACTCCATATAAAAGACCTGTTTGTGACTCAAGTCCTTCTCTTTGTCGAACGGCAGCATCTGATCGCTCATAAATCGAATCACAGTCTGTCTGTTGGGCAAGAATCTCTACAATGACATCTTTCCAATGGTCTGCCCCAGCACTTAAGAACTGACACACTAAAAGCTTGTCATATTGATCGACAATGAGTCCAGACAGACCATCCGCTTCGCCGAAAATTAGTCGAATGGCATTCGTATTTTTAATCCATTTTTTCCGATGCTCTAGGGCAGTAGCTATTTTTCTTTTGAAAAAAGCATGATCAATCGCCTCCTCTGGATCCCACGTCCACATTCTTGCTCTGATTTGTGAATGAGGGCTATATGCTGCTCTGCCAATCATTTTTTTTGCGTCATTAAACACACTCACGGTTGTTCCAAGACCGACTTTACCTTCATAGCGCGCCACTGTACTTGAAAAGATCCATGGATGTTGGTGAAGTACTGAGTGCTCTTTACCACCCTCTAAAAAGATACTTGCTTGCATATTTATTTACTTACCTTTGACCGTGGATGCGCTAAATCGTAAGCTTGCGCTAAATGTTGAAAATCTAGGGCAGTATAAATCTGAGTGCTCCCAATGCTGGCATGTCCAAGCATTTCTTGAACGGCTCTCAGATCATGGGATGATTGCAATACGTGACTTGCAAAACTATGGCGCAACATATGTGGATGAACATGAACAGGCAATCCAGACCTCATGGCGAGATTTTTTAAACGCTCTTGGACAGTTCTTGGAGAAAGTCTTTGAGCTTTTTGATTCATGAATAAGGGGCCTTCAGTCTTGACTTGTTCCTCCATTTTTTTTGCCCATACGTCAAACCAAGTTCTAAGAGCCTGCATCGCTGACGATCCGATGGGAACAATTCGACGTTTTCCACCTTTACCTAAAACATGAACTTCTTGACTATCCCAAGCAATCCATCCCAAAGAGTCTTTTGCATACCCTTTTGTAAGTGAACTATCAATTCCAAGAATTTCAGATAAGCGCAATCCAGACGAATAAAATAGCTCAACCAAGGCATGATCTCGCAAAAAAGGCCATGGTTCAGTTAATGATCGGCTGGCTTCTTGTTGGGCTTTTTCCATTAATACAATGGCGTATTCAACACTCAACGCTTTAGGCAAACTCTTGGCTTTTCTAGGAGCACGCAAGTCTTGAACTGGATTTACTCTAATCTCATTAACGAGTAAATATGTTTTACTGGTTGCTAGCCAATCAAAAAACGTTCTCCAAGCAGACAGAAGTCTTGATATTGAGCGTGGTGAGGAACCTTGGCTATGGAGTTTTGCAACCCAAGATCTCGTATGAGTGTTCGTCACTTGATGTAACTCTACATGCTGTTCAGATATATATTTACAAAGAATATTTAAATCTTGGCGATAGGCTTTGAGGGTGTGGGGGGATAGTTGTCTAACAACCCTAAGCTCTTCTATGAATTGTTCAACCGCAAGGAGTTCCCCAGTGGTTGTGCTTTGCATTACTGATCCTGAAATCGATACAGCGCTGCGGCAGCAAATTGAGCTAATTGATGAATGTAACTAAGGCCCATCTGGGGCAAAAATTTTTCCTTGTCTTGACTCGCCATCAACAGCACGCCCAAGGTGGTACTTTGATACTTTAATTGAATCAATATAATACTGCCATCATCTAACAAAAGATCTGCGCTAACTAAATTCGTTGCAAGATCAACACTGCCACAAATAGGCGCTTGATCGAGTTTCGTCTTTAATTCATCAAAGACTTGTTCTGGAGGAATAATTTCTACTTTTCCAATATCAAATAACTTATGAAGGCTAGTCGTAATGCTTTCGATTGTTGCATTTCTATCTTTAGAGGCAAGCAAGCCCTCTAACCACTGCATCATTAAGGTTTGAGTGCGATCATTTTCAGTTCCAAAACGCAACATTTCAGATAATCGCTGATTTAGATCTCGATTTTGATTTCTCAGCAAAGCCATTTGTTTTTCTTGTAAAGAAACTGCTTTCCCACTATGCGAGTTAACCAGCTCAATTTGAGTTAATAAGTCTGGATGACGATCAAAAAATCCTGGCGTTGATAAAAGCCATTGGGCAATTAAATGCTCTTGATCTTGTTGAGGTTGATTGATATCCGAATCCATTTGAGTATCTTTTCTTGATTAATTAGTTGCTTAATTTTTCTTTTAATATTTGGTTCACTTGAGAAGGATTAGCTTTACCTTTGGATGCTTTCATAATTTGGCCCACTAAAGAATTAAATGCCTTTTCCTTACCACTTCTATATTCCTCTACAGATTTTGGATTATCCGAGAGAACTTGGTCAATAATTTTTTCAATTGCTCCCACATCACTGATTTGCTTTAATCCTTTTTCTTCAATAAGCGCATCCACAACCCCCTGATCAGCTAATACACCTGATGTACCTCTTTCCCAAAGTGTTGCAAATATATCTTTTGCAATTTTGTTAGAAATAGTTCCATCTTGAATTCTTTGTAAAATTTGAGCAAGGTGGGATGGGCGTAACGGTGCTTCAGATGCTTCAAGACCATCTCGATTCAATGCCGACGCAAGATCTCCCGACATCATATTGACCGCGGGTTTCACTAAGTCCTCTTGGATTAAAGTGAGTAACTCAATAAAGTAATCTGCGGTTGATTTACTTTGGGTTAAAAGAGACGCATCATAGTCACTTAACCCATATGAGGTTCGCCACGAATTTCTTAACGTACTTGGTAAAGCTGGCATATTTGCTTGAATCTGCAAAATCATATCTTGTGTAATCTGAAGTGGCAATAAGTCTGGATCAGGAAAGTAACGGTAGTCTTGAGCATCCTCTTTACTTCTCATACTTCGGGTCTCTTGACGATCTGGATCATATAAACGCGTTTCTTGTTTAACGACGCCACCGTCTTCAATAAGCTCAATTTGCCGTTGTACTTCGTACTGAATAGCTTCTTCTAAGAATTTAAAGGAGTTCAGGTTTTTTATCTCACATCGTGTGCCAAATTCTTGTTGTCCTATTGGTCTGACTGAAACATTGGCATCACACCGAAATGAGCCTTCTTGCATATTGCCGTCACAAATTCCAATCCACATGACTAGTGCATGTAATTCTTTTGCATAAGCAACTGCCTCAGCAGCGCTGCGCATGACTGGGTCAGTAACAATTTCTAATAGAGGTGTTCCTGCTCGGTTTAAATCAATACCACTCGATTTTTCACCATGAAGTCCCACAAAATCGTCGTGTAATGATTTACCAGCATCTTCCTCTAAGTGAGCTCTTGTGAGTTGAATTTCTTTTTTGACGCCTTCAACCTCAATGGCAATCTTCCCACCGATCACGATTGGTAATTCAAATTGACTAATTTGATAACCCTTGGGCAAGTCTGGATAAAAATAATTTTTTCTTGCAAAAATGCTGGTTGGAGCAATCTTAGAGCCGATTGCTAACCCGAAACGAATAGCATGATTAACCGCTTCTTCATTCAATACGGGCAAAGTTCCAGGAAGCGCCAAGTCAACAGGACACGCCTGAATATTTGGCTCTGCGCCAAAGGCAATACTTGCTCCACTAAATATTTTTGAATTCGTTTTTAGTTGAGCATGAGTTTCAAGCCCAATTACGACTTCCCAATTTGACCTTGTCATTTTTTGACTCCGGAATTTGTTGGAGCTAATTGATGCCAAGAACTGTTTTGTTGGAACTGATCGGCTATTTGCAGCATCTTTGCTTCAGAAAAATAATTTCCAATGATTTGTAAGCCGATTGGTAATCCTTGTTGACTCATGCCACATGGAATACTCATTGCAGGTAGGCCTGCAAGATTTGGGCTAAGTGTATATATATCTTCTAAATACATTTCTACAGGATCTTTAGATTTTTCACCAACTTTCCATGCGGCCTGAGGAGCGACTGGCCCCATCAAAACATCACACTTGGCGAACGCTGCTTGAAAATCCTCGGCAATAATTCGTCTAATCTTCTGTGCTTGCAGGTAATACGCGTCGTAGTAGCCCTGGGATAGAACATATGTCCCAATCAAAATTCGACGTTTTACCTCGGCACCAAAACCTTCTGATCTAGATCTCTCATACATTTGATTGAGATCTTTGTATTCTTTTGCTCTAAATCCATAACGTACGCCATCATATCGACTCAAATTACTGGAGGCTTCTGCAGGTGCCAAAACATAGTAAACCGGTATTGAAAGCTTTGTTTTTGGCAAAGACACTGCTATACAAGTTGCACCTAACTCTTCGAATTTTTTTAAGGCCTCTTGAACTGAGTTACGAACCTCCTCTTGCAATCCTTGTGCAAAATACTCCTCTGGAACACCGATACGTAAACCTTGAAGAGGTAAGCCGCCAGAAGTCGCCCAAGGTTTCCCAATTAAACCTTGGTAATCCATAGCGCCCTTTCGTAATGAAGTAGAGTCTCTAGGATCGTGCCCTGAAATTGCATTCAATATGAGTGCACAGTCCTTTGCGGATTTACCCATTGGACCGGCCTGATCAAGAGAAGATGCATAAGCAATCATCCCGTACCTCGACACGCTTCCGTAAGTTGGCTTAATGCCCGTTATCCCACAAAACGCTGCTGGCTGGCGAATGGAGCCCCCGGTGTCAGTGCCGGTTGCAATCGGCGCCAAACCAGCTGCCACTGCCACAGCAGAGCCTCCAGAAGACCCTCCTGATACATAACTGGTGTTCCAAGGATTGAGTGCGGCACCATAGGCTGAGTTTTCATTTGAGGAGCCCATGGCAAATTCGTCCATATTGGTTTTACCCAAACACACCATACCGGCCCCATTGGCGCCAAGTAACTCCACAACCCTTGCATCATATGGGCTTAAAAAGTTTTCTAACATTTTAGAAGCAGCTGTGGATTTCCAATCCTTGGTCACAAATACATCTTTGTGCGCAATGGGAATTCCAGTCAAAGGCCCGGCTTCTCCTTTAGCAATTTTTTGATCTGCGGATCTTGCGTCTCTGAGGGAAAAATCCTCTTGGACATCTAAATAGGCATTGAACTCCTTAGATCTAGCCATACGGTCCAAGAAATATTGAGTAAGCTCAACACTTGATATTTCCTTAACTAAGAGGGCATCAGAGAGCTCTGTAAGCGATTTTTCGTGCCAGTTCATTCAATTACCTTCGGTACTAAATAAAGTCCCTCATGGCTGACAGGCGCAGATAACATATTATTTGTACGATTATTATCTTCAGACACAACATCCACCCTTAATGCTTGACTAAGTGGCTCAATTAATGCAATTGGGTGAAAAAGAGGCTCAACCCCTGTTGTGTCAACTGACTGCAACTCGGCAACCAAATTCAATATGTTTTCTAGCTCCTTAGAAACCTGTTTGGTCTGGTGAGGATCTAATTCCAAACCTGAGAGTTTGGCTAAATGATTAATTTCTTCAATATTCATAACGTGCTTGCAGTATCATATACATTATCTTCTAAAAACTAGTTTATATTGTAAACTTTAATAATCTCCCAAATATCCTATGTTCGGACTCTTCCGTAGTTACTTTTCTAACGATTTAGCAATCGATCTTGGCACAGCCAATACTCTCATTTATATGCGTGACCGAGGCATTGTTCTTGATGAACCCTCTGTTGTTGCGATTCGTCAAGATGGCACGAGTGGTAAAAAAACAATTTTGGCGGTAGGGCATGAAGCGAAAGCCATGCTTGGTCGAGTTCCTGGTAATATCCAGGCAATTCGCCCCATGAAAGATGGTGTTATTGCTGATTTCACGATCACGGAGCAAATGCTCAAACAATTTATCAAAATGGTTCATGAAACCAAATTTTTAAAGCCAAGTCCAAGAATTATTATTTGCGTACCCTGTGGATCAACCCAAGTTGAAAGACGAGCTATTCGCGAATCGGCTCTTGGAGCTGGTGCGTCTCAAGTATTCCTTATTGAAGAGCCAATGGCTGCTGCAATTGGCGCCGGTCTACCAGTAACTGAAGCCTCTGGGTCTATGGTCATTGACATTGGTGGTGGCACAACTGAGGTCGGCGTAATGTCCCTCGGCGGCATGGTATACAAATGGTCCGTTCGTGTTGGTGGTGATAAATTTGATGATGCTATTACTAACTATATTCGTCGCAATTACGGCATGTTGATTGGTGAGCAAACAGCTGAGTTGATTAAGAAAACTATCGGTTCTGCTTTCCCGGGAAATGAAGTTCGCGAAATGGAAGTAAAAGGAAGAAATCTTTCCGAAGGTATCCCAAGAAGCTTTACGGTCACGAGTAATGAAATTTTGGAAGCATTATCTGATCCTTTAAATCAAATTGTTATTGCCGTGAAATCAGCTCTTGAACAAACTCCACCTGAGTTAGCTTCTGATATTGCTGAACGAGGAATGATGCTCACCGGTGGTGGCGCATTACTCCGCGATTTAGATAGGTTGTTATTAGAAGAAACTGGTTTACCCGTTCACGTCGCTGATGATCCATTGACCTGTGTAGCTCGTGGATCTGGAATGGCGCTAGAAAGAATGGATAAGTTGAGTAGCATCTTCTCTCAAGAGTAACTCAACCATAAAAACTGAGGTGCAAATTGTTTCGGAGTTCCCCGATCTTATTTAATCAAGGCGCACCTTTTGTAAAGTTGTTTTTTTCTTTATTGTTGGGTTCAGTGATTATCTTTGCAGATTACAAACTGCATGCTACTGAAAAAATAAGGCTGGTTGGAAATAATCTCCTCTTTCCAATTCAACAATTACTATCCCAACCTGGTAAATTTTCTGATTTCTCTTTAGATTATTTTCAAACACGTTCTTCTTTAAAACAGAAGTTGGAGGAACAGTCTTCGCAGCTGGACTATCTCCGACTAATGGCAAATCAAGCAGAGACATTAGAATCTGAAAACGCACATCTACGAAAGTTGTTATCTCTTCAACAAAAATCAAACGTAAAATCTTTGGCGGCTGAAGTAATTTTTAGTCCATTAAGTCCGAGCTCGCAAAGAATTATCATTAATCGAGGTAATGCTGACGGCCTTAAATCAGGAATGCCTATTGCATCCGAAGCTGGAATAATGGGTCAAATTGTTAGAGTTTTTGAAAACTCTTCTGAAGTCGCACTTCTGGAGGATCGTGACTTTGTCATCCCCGTTCTAGTTGAGCGCAATGGCTTAAGAACGGTCCTGTTTGGTGTTGGTCGGGGGGAGCCTCTAGAATTACGTTATGTCAATAATCTTGCTGACTTAGATGTCGGCGATCATTTAATTACTTCAGGTATTGATGGTACTTATCCTGCGGGGATTCCGGTCGCAATTATTAGTAAAATTGATCGATCGTCTGATAACTCTGGAGCAATTATTGCTTGCAAACCATTGGCCCAATTACATCATCATCGACATTTAATTGTCTTGCTATATCAACCAACTACAACCGCCCTTAGACCTGCAGAGTCTGAGACAGTAAAAAATAGATTACGTCAGAAAAAAGGAAATTAATGGCCTTTTCAATTTTCAAGCTTCGCTCGATGACAGGACCATTCTTAACTCTCCTAGGTGCGTTTATTTTGAATATGTTTCCATGGGGCAACTCCCCTTGGGTTCCTGATTTTCTACTCATTACTTTAGCGTTTTGGGTTTTACAAGCCCCAGAAAAGATTAATTTAATATCCGCATTTGTACTGGGTCTATTGATGGATATTCAAACATCTCAGTTTTTAGGTGTTCACGCCATCGTTTATGTAACGGCTAGTTTTGTCATTATTTATGAGCAGCGTCGTTTATTGAATGCGACTTTACTTGGTCAAACATTTATCATGCTAAAAGTATTTTTAATTGCTAATTTTGTATTTTTATTAATACTTTGGATCATTTGGCCGGGTAGGGAAATTTCTTTTGCCTTTATCATCATACCAAGCGTCATTGAAACTTGTTTATGGCCTATCTTTAAGAAGGTTTTATCAAATCGTGCATCTTTTATCAATCATCATCAAACTTGATGAGGTAATGCATGGCTCAGCAAAACGACTCTTATTCATCTTTAGAAACCTTTCAAAGTCGCATTCAAATCGCCCTATGGTTTGTAATGATTTGTTTATTGGTTTTGTTTTTTCGCTTCTTTTGGTTACAAGTCGTTAAACATACGAAATATTCAACTGCATCGGAAAGTAACCGCATAGCAATTATCACAACGCCAGCACAACGAGGTCTTATTATCGATCGTAATGGAATTGTTATTGCAAGAAATTTTCCATCTTACTCTCTAGAAATTACTCCGGCAGGTCTCAATCAACCAATTGAGGAATTAGTCACTTCACTAAATGCCGTTCTTAAAATATCGAATAAAGATCGACAAAATTTTTATCGATCGCTCCAAGGAGCCAAAAAAACTGAAAGTATTGCCATTCGCAACTTCTTAAATGATGAAGAGGTGGCAAGATTTATGTCTCGAAGATATGCATTTCCGGGAGTTGAAGTTCAAGTTCGCTATTTTCGTGAATACCCCTATGAAGAATTGGGCGCCCATCTCATCGGATATACAGGAAGAGTTTCTCAAAAAGATCGTGAAAAACTTCTCGCCGAACTTGAAGAAACTTCTGATGAGACCAGCAGTGATGAATTACGCCCCATGAAAATAAAGGGTATTCAACAAGTAGGAAAAATTGGTCTAGAACAAAGTTATGAAAAAGAATTAAGGGGCACTCTTGGTTATAGTCAAGTTGAAATCACAGCTGGGGGACGGGTAGTTCGTAACCTTTCTTCTACCGCGCCAACAGCTGGCTCTAATTTGTCTCTTGCGGTAGATATTAAATTACAGTACCTCATGGAGCATCTCTATGACAAAAAAAGGGGCGCTGCTGTTGTCATAGAGGTAAGTACCGGGGATGTCCTAGCATTTGTTTCAATGCCCACATATAATCCAAACGCCTTTATTGATGGTATAGATGCTGACTTATGGAAAAAATTAAATAGCTCTCCAGAAAAGCCTTTATTTAATCGTCCATTACGTGGAACCTATCCGCCTGGCTCAACGTTTAAGCCTTTTATGGCTTTAGCTGCTTTAGAAGGAAAATTCAGAACGCCAGAACAAGGCATTAGTGATCCGGGGTTTTTTAAATTTGGCACAACCACCTTTAGAGACGATGCTGTCAATGGTCATGGGTTTGTCAATATGCGTCAATCTATCGCTGTATCTTGTGACACGTATTACTATATTTTGGCTCGAGATATGGGTATAAATGCCATCAGCTCTTTTATGAAAGATTTTGGTTTTGGTCAATTATCAGGCATTGATATCAATGGGGAGGTAAGGGGAATACTACCTTCTAAAGAATGGAAAAAAGCATATTATTCTGACCCATTAAAGCAAGCGTGGGGTGAGGGTGACACGATTTCTATTGGAATTGGACAGGGCTACAATAGCTATACCATCTTACAACTTGCGCAAGCTACTGCCATTCTTGCTAATCAAGGTGTAGTCATGAGGCCTCATTTAGTCAAAATGATTGAAGACCCCATCACACACCAAAAAACTCTGACAGTTCCCTCAGAAACGACTAAATTAAATATCAAAAAAGAAAATTTAGCTGTTATTACTGAAGGAATGCTAGCGGTGAATCGAACAGGTACTGCCAGGGTTCCATTTGGCGGTGTGCGATATTCAGTTGCTGGAAAAACTGGTACATCACAGGTTTTTAGCCTTGGTGGTAAACAATACAACGCAAGTGCTATTTCTGAATTTAAAAGAGATCACGCCCTTTATATTGCCTTCGCTCCAACAGATAAACCTAAATATGCGCTTGCTTTAGTGGTTGAAAATGCTGGGTTTGGCGCCACAGCTGCAGCACCAATCGCTAGACAAACGCTTGATTATTTAATGCTAAACACTTGGCCACAAGGAGTTCCTCCATGGAAAACCGCTCCGTAATAAAACGTCTGAGTTTCCTTTGGCAAGGATTAGATCCCAGCCTTGCTATTATTTTGTTATGTTTGGTCGTGGTTGGTAACATCACATTTTTATCAGCAAGTTCTGGAACTGTTGTGGGCTGGGTTGAGCAGTCTAGAAACTTATTCACTGCTTTCATCATTATGTGGGTTACCTCTCGAATACCAATTAAGTGGTTAGAAAAAATGTCGCTTTGGGTTTATCTCATTGGCGTTACTCTTTTAGTAGCTGTAGCAATATTTGGGATAATCAAAAAAGGTGCCCGTCGTTGGCTCAACATCGGTATTGTGATTCAACCATCGGAAATTATGAAAATTGCGATGCCCATGATGCTAGCTTGGTATTTCCATAAAAAAGATGGCATAGTCCAACTGAAGGATTTCTTCATTGCCTTTTGTTTATTGTTACTCCCAATTTTTCTTATTGCAAGACAGCCAGATTTAGGGACCGCCATTTTGGTGTTTGCTGCTGGATTTTATGTAATCTTATTTGCGGGGTTGCCATGGAAATTTGTACTTCCTTTCGCAGTTGTTGCTCTCTTGGGAATTGTTTTGATTATAATTTTTGGTGATACCCTTTGTACGAAAGGAGTCACATGGCCTTTATTAAAAAGCTACCAGCAACACCGTGTTTGTACCTTACTTGACCCTACCTCAGATCCATTGGGTAAAGGCTTTCACACACTTCAATCCATGATTGCCATTGGCTCTGGGGGGCTTTTCGGTAAAGGGTGGATGAAAGGAACTCAAACGCACTTGGAGTTCATCCCAGAAAAACACACAGACTTTATCTTTGCTGTTTACTCTGAAGAGTTTGGTCTTTTTGGAAACTTAATGCTGATTATTTTATTTTTTCTTTTAATACAAAGGGGTTTGCAAATCGCATCCGCAGCACCTAATTTATATTCTCGATTACTAGGGGGCTCAGTAACCCTTATTTTCTTTACTTATGCATTTGTCAATATGTCGATGGTTAGCGGTCTTTTACCTGTGGTTGGGGTGCCTTTGCCCTTTATTAGCTATGGGGGTACTGCACTCACGACTTTAGGATTTGGTGTTGGTCTCTTAATGAGTATTAATCGAGGAAGACGATTAATACAAACTTAATGTGTAAAAAAAAGCCCATTTTTCATTGGGCTTTTTTACTAAATGCTTTAAGAATTACTTCTTACGCTTGTTTACGCTATCTTTAAATGCTTTACCAGCAGAAAATTTAACGGTTTTTGATGCTGCAATTTTGATTGCTTCACCAGTCTTCGGATTACGGCCAACACGAGCGGCACGCTTTCCTGAACTAAATGTACCAAAACCGATTAACTGAACGTTATCGCCTTTAGTAACAGCTTTTTTAATTGTATCTAATGCAGCATTTAATGCGTGCTCTGCTTTGGCTTTAGATAATTCTGATTCGTCAGCAATAGCTGCAACGAGTTCTGCTTTATTCAAATTATGCTCCTTGAAATGAAATGACTAAAAATATAAACTTATAAAATAAGCGCAAATTAAACGCACTTCCATTTTAACCATACTTCATGGGCTTGTGAAACCTTTTATTTAAGGAAAACCCTTATTTTTATTAGCTCTGTAGTTTTTATATGCTTTTAAGGCTTATTTCATAGACATTTTTATAATGAATATGCAAAAAAAATATCACCCAAGTGATATTTTTTTCTTACGATTTATTTAGTTCCCTTCACTGCGCCTACTGCAATATCCCCTCTCGAATATCTGGAGCTCCCTTAATTTTGTTTACAAAATACTCTGTCTCTGCAAAACAATTAGTTGGAATACCCACATGTTGATTGTATTCAATTTCCACTCGTTTCCCAATATTGGAAGAAACCATTTTTGCTAGCTCATCATCTCTAACAGAAAAGGAGAATTTCTCTTGATTACCCAACATGCTCCCAGTAACCAACTCTCCTTCCCAGGTTTTACAAACCCATCCACGCTTAGAGAATTTTTGTAAAAACCCGGCTCGACTTCCTGTTGAATAGGAATAGGATAAGGTAAGCCATGTGTATAGAACAAACAGAATGATAAGAATAAAAAATACTAATAATAATTTCCTTAAAAAACTAGCCATTGTTTTCTCCTTTGAGTGACTTCACTATACCAAGATTATTTTAAAGTTTGTTTTAGCTCTTTTCTATTAAATCCCACTATCATTGAGTCATGTCAAAAAATTCTTATCTATTTCTTTTTGTCGCATGTTCATGCTTGCTTAGTTTTGCTTTATATATTCAGCATCTTGGCTGGCTTGGGGTTCTCTATCCGCCTTGTCCACTATGTATATTACAAAGAATTGCTTTTTTGCTGATCGCTGTGATGTGTCTGATGGCGTTTTGTTTTGAAAAAACCAAAAAAATATTTTATTATTTAGCTCTATTAGCTTGCCTTTTAGGCTTGGTCATCGCATTACGTCATCAATGGGTGATTGCCCATCCAGAATCCTCCTGTGGACTTGATCCTTTAGAGGTGTTTATCAATCAATTTAGCTTCGTGCAAGCAATTCCGTTTTTCTTCAAAGCGGATGGTTTTTGTAGCATGCCGCTTCCGCCCATACTTTTTCTTTCTGTACCGAGTTGGTCATTATTGTTTTTTTGTATATTCTTTATTCTCCTTATCAAAAATTTCCGATTGAAAAATTAAGGCTTATCTATGAGTTTGGAAGCATTGATGGTTAGCACGGCCGTTGTCACTCTCGCAGAAATGGGGGATAAAACACAATTGCTTGCCTTTCTTCTTGCTGCGCGTTTCAAAAAACCTTTGCCTATCATTGCTGGAATTTTAATAGCCACCATACTGAACCACGGCCTTGCTGGAGCCCTTGGGGCTTGGATAACTTCTATAATAAGCACCGAACTACTGCGTTGGATTCTTGGTTTTTCATTCCTGGGAATGTCTATTTGGACCTTAATTCCGGACAAAATAGATGAAACAGAACAACTATCTATAGCTTCTTATGGAGTATTTCTAACCACCTTAATTGCTTTTTTTCTAGCGGAGATGGGTGATAAAACACAAATCGCAACCGTTGCATTAGCAGCTAATTACCAGGTGCCATTTACAGTGGTTGTTGGCACAACTTTGGGTATGCTATTTGCTGATGTACCTGCAGTTTTTTTAGGTAATTCATTTGCTAAACACTTACCTTTACGGCTGATTCGCATGGTTGCAGCAGGTATTTTTGCAATCTTAGGTGCTTTGATTTTATTCAAAGTAGATCAATTCATTACTTAATCTGCATCGATTGCTTTGAGTGCGGTTTCATTCTTACAGAGTAAGAGGCAATAAAAACCTCCCCCAATAAGCACATTAATGCCAGGATAAAACAACTAATTCCTCCAATGAAGGTATATAAAACATAATCTGAGATACTCATTTTTCCAGCTATTGTTTCTGCAAAAAACAACTCTAATATCGTCAAACCTATTTGGATAGCGCATAAGACGAGTAAAGCCATCGAGACATTAACTAAATGAGCTCTCTTCGAGAGATAGTGGAGCTCCTCGTCATGAAAGCGCTTTAACACCTGCTGATGGTCAGGGTCTTTTTCACTCATAATGTCAAATTGCAAAGCCCTTGACCGATCAATGACTCTAGCAATCCGCTGGGTCAACGCGCCAATCATTCCCGCAACGGCCGTCAATAAAAATACCGGTGCAACTGAAAGTTGAATACTCTCACTCAAAAAATTAGGGTTAAAAGCCATAAGGTTGATTCCAAAATAAGCTGTTATTCATGATACACCCTAAATTTGGGGCAAAAAATCTCTCATCACTTGAAGAGGGGATCTCTATTCGTGCTAATTAATATATTAAATTTGTAAATATTTTTTCGCTATTTTCAGCCAATGTATACATCACTTGTTTGATTAACCAAACATTTATAGTTGCAGCTTCATTTGTCTCACGCTTATAACCTAATTCTTTAGGCAACTCGACACGATGTAAATGGTTGCTTTCTCATCTTAATAATGCCAAATGATTGGTTATGACTTCAAGTTAATTTATGCCTGAATTTATGAGAAATTGATATTCAATCGAGTGGACGGACTATAATCATTTTTTATAGTTTTGCTGACAATATTTCAATGTGTCAGTTTTGTTTGATTGATATGACCAATTCTCCCCCAATCCAAATCATTGCCAAAGAAGTATCTCGCAGAAGAAGTTTTGCGATCATTTCACACCCGGATGCAGGTAAAACGACCTTAACAGAAAAACTTCTTTTATACGCTGGAGCAATACAGATTGCTGGAAGTGTAAAAGCAAGAAAAGCATCTCGGCACGCAACTTCTGATTGGATGGAAATTGAAAAACAACGAGGAATTTCCGTTGCAAGTTCTGTGATGCAAATGGAATATCGCGACTGTATCATTAATCTTTTAGATACCCCTGGTCACCAAGATTTTTCAGAAGATACCTATCGCGTATTAACTGCAGTTGATTCTGCACTCATGGTAATTGATGCTGCGAATGGCGTTGAATCTCAAACTCGAAGATTAATTGATGTTTGTCGCGCTAGAAACACTCCTCTTATTACATTTATTAATAAACTAGATCGTGAGGTCAAGCGGCCTCTAGATTTGATGGATGAAATTGAGGAAGCCCTTGGCATGGCAGTTGTTCCTATGACTTGGCCCGTTGGTATGGGTAAATCTTTTGCTGGAGTGATTGATATCAGTCAAGAGGCTATGCGAATGTTTAAAGCTGGTGAAGATCGTGTGGATATAAATACTGATAAAAGTATCAGTATTCATGACCCTGCCTTGGCCTCACAATTAGGTGAATCTTTATCCACCGCCTTGTCTGAAGTTGAACTGGTACAAGGCGCTATGCCAAGCTTTAATTTAGAGGAGTTTTTGGCAGGGAAACAATCCCCCGTATTTTTTGGCTCCGCAATTAATAATTTTGGTGTCCAAGAAATTTTAAATACGCTTGTCGAACTAGCTCCCGCTCCGAAATCAAGGCTAACGATTCAACGTGAAGTATTGCCATCAGAAAAAAACTTCTCTGCAGTCGTTTTTAAAATTCAAGCAAATATGGATCCTGCACATCGAGATCGTGTAGCCTTTTTAAGGATTTGCTCAGGATATTTTGAGCGAGGTATGCGTTTAAAGATTTCGCGTAATGGCAAAGAAATAAGAACTAATAATGCACTTTCATTTCTATCGCAACGACGAGACATTTTAGATGAGGCTTTTCCAGGAGATATTATTGGTTTGCCAAATCATGGTTTGTTACAGCTTGGCGATACCCTTACTGAAGGGGAAAAATTACAATTTACGGGACTACCTTTCTTTGCCCCAGAAATTTTTAAATTAGTTGAAACGGCAGACCCATTACGCACAAAACAATTAAGAGAAGGCTTAATGCAACTGGGGGAAGAGGGTGCAATTCAAGTATTTAAGCCATTAGTTGGAACACAGATGCTTTTAGGCGCGTTTGGTCAACTGCAATTTGAAGTTGTCGCCCATCGCCTCAAGAGTGAATACAACGCCGAAGTTAGATTATTACCTGCTAGATACTCTTTATCCCGGTGGATTAGTTGTAAAGACCCAATCACATTGAAAAAATTTATACAGGAGAACTCGCATCGTATAAGTGAAGATGTTGTTGGGGCTCCCGTATTTTTAGCTTCTCATAAGTCTGAACTAGAAGTTGCCCAACAGCTTTGGAAAGATATTGAGTTTCATGCGCTACGCGAGCATGCTGGTCTCGTATTCCAAAAAGACTTTTCTCAATAATTATTGTGGCTCAATGTTGGCAGTTTTTACAACTTCACTCCATTTGATTGACTCCGATTTGATTAAAGCAGCAAATTCTTCTGGAGTACCTCCACCTACTTCATTGCCTTGCTGCAACATAAAGTCACGCAGTTGTGGGTCTTTCAAGATTTGATTGACTGCTAAATTCAGCTTATCAATAATTGCTTTAGGTGTTCCTTTTGGAGCAATCAACCCTTGCCAATTATTAACTACAATTTGCGGAAATCCTAACTCAGTAAAACTTGGTACATCCTTTAATAAAGGTGATCGTGTTTTGCTGGTGATTGCGATTGGTCTTAGCTTTCCAGCCTTAATACTTGGCATAGCAGAATACATTTGATCAAACATCATATTGACACTACCGCCCATTAAATCAGTTAAACCTGCTGCGCCACTTTTGTAAGGTACATGTATCATTTCAATATTGGCACTTTGTTCAAATAGTTCAGCTGATAGTTGATGACTTCCACCAATTCCTCCAGAAGCAAATGTTAATTTACCGGGCTTGGCCTTTGCATCTTTAATCACATCATTAATTGAATAGTAGGAAGAATTAGGCTGAACGACCAATACCAAAGGGCCTCTTTCAACTAGGATAATTGGCACCAAATCTTTTTCAGGATCATAGCGTAAACTTTTAAATAAAGCCTTATTTACAGCTAGTGGCGCAAAGTTGCCCATACCAATCGTATATCCATCTGGCGCTGCCTTAGCAATATACTCTGTGCCAATATTTCCACCAGCTCCAGCTTTATTTTCAATAATAACTGGGGTTTTTAGCAGCGTACTCAGTTGAAGCCCGATTTGGCGACTTCTTGAGTCTGCTCCACCACCAGCGCCATAGGGGACAATAAATGTAATCGGCTTTGTCGGATATTCACTTTGGGAAAATACTTTGGATGAAAAACAACCCAGCAAAATTGGCACAATCAGTAAAAATCTTCTCATTTTTCCATAATGCATAGTCATTCATCTCCTGTTAAGATTGTCTTTGCTCTAGTATATTTTAAATATTAAAAATTCTCTACTTATAAGCGACTACTCTATATGCGACGTCTAAAAATTATTTTAACTATTCTTACTTTTGTCTCTTTATTTTGGGGTACCAGCTATGCTTCAGACTACCCAAATAAGCCGGTAACTATATTAGCTCCTGTCGCTCCGGGGGGAGGGCTTGATCTTATCGCAAGAACAGTAGCTGAGCGCCTAACTAAAGCCCTAGGACAAAATTTTCTGGTTGATAACCAAAGTGGTGGTGGGGGTATCATTGCCTCGCAAAAAGCCGCTCGTGCAACTCCCGATGGATACACTTTAATGCTATCCTATGTTGGGACTCATGGTACCAATCCCGCGGTTCGGAAAATTCCTTATGATGCCGTGAAGGATTTTTCTCCCATCGCCATGGTCGGTGGTACTCCAAATGCACTTGTTGTTTATAGTGGCTTGCCTGTTAAGAACTTAAAAGAGTTTATTCAATATGCAAAAGATAATTCGGCCAAGATGAGTTATGGCTCAGCTGGGCCTGGAACTCTTACTCATTTAGCCATGGAGCAACTCAAGCAACAATCTGGCTTTGAAAGTACCCACGTTCCTTATAGAGGAATTTCCCCTGCATTCATCGATGTAATTGCAGGTCAAACCCTTTCGATGATGCCTGGTTTGGCTGCTGCAATGCCTCATATTAAAACGGGCAAAGTCAGGCCTATCGCTGTAACTGGCCCGAAGAGACACCCTTTAATTCCTGATGTTCCAACGTTTAAAGAGCTAGGACTTGAGGGCTTTGAGGGCGTCCAATGGTATGGTGTTTCTGGTCCAGCCAACTTACCTCCAGCTATCATTACACTGCTCAATACTGAAATCAATAAAGCGATTCAAAATCCTGAGCTAAAAGAGCGCTTATCGGGAGAAGCTATCCAAACCATGCCAATGACTCCTGAGCAATTTGGTCAATATATCAAAGATGATATTGCTCGGTGGAGTAAAATTGCCAAATCTCGAAACATTCAAATAGACTAAATATATGGCCATCAATACACAAGTAAATGCGGATCATAACGCTCCTCCAATTACCCAAATCCTCGCTAAATTTATTAGCTCTCATCCGTCGAAAGGCTGGGATGACTCTGTAGACCACGAAGCACATCGTACGTTTATGAATTGGTTAGGTTGTGCTGTTGGTGCTGCTAAGCATGAGAGTGTTGAAGCTACATTGGCTGCTGTTCAAGAATTTGAATCCGCGCCCCAGTCGAGTATTTTAGGTAGGTCTGAAAAAGTCGATATGGCCAACGCGGCTCTCATTAATGGCATTAGCTCACACACCTTTGACTTTGATGATACTCATCTTAAAACAATTATTCATCCGGCTGGTCCTGTCGCTTCAGCCATATTAGCCCTTGGAGAAAAAATAGGTGCGACAGGTCGTGAGATCATCGACGCCCTCGTCATCGGTGTCGATGTTTCTTGCAGAATTGGTAATGTGATGTACCCGGATCATTATGATCGAGGTTGGCATATTACTGGCTCTACAGGAACTTTAGGTGCTGCGGCAGGATGTGCTCGGTTACTCAAGTTAAGCGAGGCTCAAACTCTAATGGCTTTGGGTATTGCTGCTTCTCAACCTATTGGTTTTCGTGAACAATTTGGGACGATGACAAAACCTTTTCACCCAGGTGGTGCTGCTAAAGCTGGATTAACATCAGCCTTAATGGCAAAGCATGGCTTTACCGCAAGTAATAAGGCTATCGAAGCGCCTCGTGGAATGGTTCAGTCAGTTTCTACTAAATATGACTGGTCTGAAGTAACGACTGAACTCGGCGAACGTTTTGAAATTTCATTAAATACCTATAAGCCATTTGCATGCGGCATTGTGATTCATCCGAGTATTGATGCGTGTGTTCAACTTCGTAATCAGGGCGTAACCGCTGATAACTTGGAACGCTTAGAGCTTAAAGCGCACTCACTGGTCCTAGAACTTACCGGCAAGAAAACACCAAAAGATGGTTTAGAAGGTAAATTTAGTGTTTATCACGGTTGCGCATGCGGCATAGTGTATGGGCAAGCTACGGAAGATCAATACCATGATGAAATTGTTCAAAGTCCTGAAATGGTGGCTTTACGGGCAAAAGTTCAAGCTACAGTAGATAACTCGATTAATGAGGCTTCGGTAGATGTGACGGCATACCTCAAAGATGGTCGCAAACTACATATCTTTGTTGAACATGCGATTGGTTCTTTACAAAACCCAATGACAGATGATCATCTCAATCAAAAATTTAGTGATTTAAGTACGCCAATTATTGGGGCAGCCAATACGAGCTCTTTAATTGCCAAGTGTTGGGATTTAAAAAATTTAAATCAGCTTCAAGATTTACTTCAGTACGCTAAGCCATTTTAAATCATAGGGCTTGCGCCCTATGATTTAATGCGCTCGAGTTGCTTTGGAGAGTAACATCTTTTGCAATGGACCGTCTTTCAACACATACTGTCGCCAAATGGCCATGATGGCATGTGAGCCAATAAATAGATATATTGCGTTACCCCAATATACATGGATATATTTGTAAGTCTTTGCAAGCTCGATGTTGGCTTGAGTCAATACTGGATATAAATTGCCGAAATATGGTACGGGGTTTCCTGCTGATTGCATGAGCAATATCCCGGTCACTGGCATACCCAACATAAATATATACAAACAAAAATGAATACTTTTTTTAAATGCTCTAGATAACGTTTTTTCTTGTTCAATGGGATTAATAACAAATAACCGAGTAATGATTCTTACTAAAACTACTAGCAATATCATTTGGCCAATAAGCATATGATACGTTTTAAGATCTACTAGCCATGGGTGATCTCTTGGTACATAATTTTTAATTTCAATTAATAGTAATGCCCCAAGGATTAATGCAAAACTTAACCAATGAAAAAAAATAATCAGTGGGTGATGGGTTGATTTATTCATAAAGCTCCTCAAAGTAGGGGTGATAAAAATGGCGTATCTACTTTGATGTCTTTATGTAACTATCGGTGATAGTATGGATGCATCTCTACAAATATGTTACTGCAAATTGAGTGTGATCCACTTTTGATAACTTAAAAAAAATAAGGTTGATAACAATCAACCTTATTTAGTGGAGAATAAAAGGCTTTACTTCAAATTAGCAGCCTTACTTATACGGTAAGCAACCACCATTTCACTGCGAATGTAGTTATCAAATGCATCTGGTTTCATGACAAGGGGTTCAGCGCCTAGTTTTGCAAAACGATCTTTAACTTCTTTAGTTTGCAAAGCCTTTGCTACTTCGTCATTCATTCTTTTAACTATATCAGCAGGAACTCCAGAAGGCGCTAAGAGTCCAACCCATAATACATAGTCAGAATCCGGGATGCCGGCCTCAAGGGTTGTAGGAACATTTGGTAATAAGGCCGTTCGTTTAGCAGTGCTAACCGCTAGGGCTTTTAATTTTCCACTTTCTACTAATGAAATCACCGATCCTAGTGGAGAAAAGAACCAATCTGCTCTTCCACCAATCACATCAGAATTTGCCTCAGGTGTACCTTTGTAAGGTATATGAAGCGCCTTGATATTTGCTGCCAAATTAAATTTTTCTGCGTTCAAGTGAGTAGCACTTCCCACTCCTGCTGATGCAAAATTTAATTCGCCTGGCTTTGCTTTTGCTTCAGCAACTAGATCTTGTGCAGTTTTCCAGGCTTTTGAAGGTGCTACAACTAAAACATTTGGGGTAGCCCCAAGTGTGGCAACTCCCTTAAGGTCTTTTAAGGTGTCATATGGCAGGTTATTGTAAATAAATGGATTTAAAGCATGGCCCGAGGAGTGGACTAAGAAGGTATATCCGTCTGCATCTGCTTTGGCTACTTGGCCTGCCGCTATTGTGCCTCCAGCGCCAGGTTTATTTTCAATAATAATTTGTTGTCCCAAACTAGAGCTCATAACATCAGCAACTGCCCGACCAATAATATCTGTTGCACTACCTGCAGTAAATGCAACCACAAAACGAATTGGCTTATTTGGGTAATTTTGCGACTGAGCTTGTGTTGTAGTCATAGTAACAACGCAAATGAGCACAGCTTTTAAAAACGAGAATTTTAATTTAATTTGTTTTAACATTTTACGGCTCCTATAAAAGCCCTAAGGCTTGAGTTATTTTTTTTGCGGAACTATTTAGATGCTCAATTTGAGGTGCTAATTGAACATTTACCAATTGACCATTTTTCTTTTTCCACTCACCGGCAATCATCACATTTTCAATATTAGCCAAACTCGTTTGCATAATGACGGCGCTAACAGGATCATTGACCGGTTGCATATTTAAGTCACTAGCTCTAATCATTACTAAGTCTGCTTGTTTACCAGCGCGTAACGTTCCAATTCGATCGAGTTGACCAATCACCCTTGCCCCTTCGATGGTTATCCAACGTAGTGCCTCTCTCGTTGTGATGGTACTTGTTGATGGAATCGTACCATGCTTTTCACGATAAGAAAAATTATCTAGACTTCGTTGAATGCCTAAAGCAATGCGGGCCTGTATAAACATTTCGCCACCACAAACGCTTTCTAAATCAACCCCTAAGGATGGTGCTTTACCAAAATCTCTTAATCTACCCGTTAAGGGATGACCGTGCCCCTGTGACATCTCACTCTCAGCTGTCGCAGAAAAAGTCATGCCTAAATCACAAAATCTTTTCAGCTGTTCATCACTCAAAGCATGTCCATGCACGATATTAATGGCCGGACCCAAAAGGCCTTTTGACTCTAAAACCTCCCATCCTTCCGGAGTTCTTGGAGGACCACCGCCTTGATGCATTGATGCAATCATATTTAATTCTTTCGCCATCATAAAATCATGAAGCGCAACATCCAGTGTTGAATAGTGTGGCCCTAAAATGGCCGTACCGATAGTGATGAGATCATGACTGCCATATTGGAGAGCTAGGCGTTCTAATTCTTTTCGAGGGTGAGGGCGCTCCCAAAAAGGAACTTCCCCTTCTTTAGGCTCTGGCTTTGGAGTTCCATGAAAAAACGCCGCTCTAATACCAGATTCTTGAAGTCCTTTAATTGCAGCATCATTATGCTCAGGCGTCTTATTGTTATGACACCAATCAACTAACGTGGTTGTCCCACAATTAATTTGATTAAGGGCCCCCATTTTATTGGCAATATACAAATCTTCAGGTTCAAATACCGTTGCAAGTCCTGAGTGCATTTTTTGAAAGTACTCTAGCAATGTCCAATTGGAAGCAACGCCGCGTAAAGCAGTTTGCCAAGTATGCATATGTGCGTTGATTAAACCTGGAATAACGATATATCCCGCTCCCTCAATCGTCTGATCTGCTTGAACATTAATATGCTTTGCAATTTCTTTTATTTCTGATCCGTCAATCAAAATATCAGCTCCCAAAAGATCTCCCTGCTGATCCATTGTGACTATCGTTGCACCGCGTATTAATGTTTTTTTCATTTTTATTGTGCCTCTAAACCATCACTAATCGTTTTGTTTTCTGACTTTAAATCCAAGCCAGCATCTTTTGCCGTTTCGATTAAAAGAGCCGAGAAATCAATATCTCCATAACCACGGCCTATCATTCTTGCAACTGACTCACGCGTTGCGGCTGCAGACGGCATAGATACTCCATGCGCTTTAGCAGCAGCCATACCGAGATCCATGTCTTTTAAAAGTAACTCTGGAGTAAAGGTTACTTGCTCAAAATTAAGGTTGGTTAATACTGGAGTTTTGTAGCGTGTATACATCGATCCTAATACGGAATCATTAATGCTTTCTAGGAATAAATGTCTGGGAATACCAGCTTTCTCAGCGAGCACTGTGATTTCACAAAGGTTTTGAATAACGACGCCAAACATCGTATTGTGTGCAATTTTCCAAACCCTTGCTAATTCACCCTCACCAATCCACATACATTTTCTTGACATCGCCTGAAAATATGGCTCAACCTTGTCATATAAATCTTTAGGTCCTGATGAGACCATTAATAATTTTCCTGCTTTAGCAACTTTCGCATTTCCCGAGACAGGTGCACATAAATATGCGACTCCTAATGCCTCTAATTGTTGGCGCACTTCTGCTGAACCTTCTTGTGAAATAGACGAACTATCAACGACAACCTTTGGTTTGGTTGCGGTTGTTACAAGGCCGCCCTCTCCTAATAAAACTTGTTTCAAGTCTTTTGTTGTAGAAACCATTGTGATGACAGTTTCACAAGCTGATAAATCAAGGATTTTATCAACCACTGTTGCCCCGTATTCTGCTAATGGATCGGCTTTACTTCGGGTTCGATTCCATACATCTACTCCATAACCTGCCTTAGTTAATCTTTTAACCATGGACTCGCCCATTCTTCCTAATCCAATCCACCCAATTTTCTGTGCCATACTAAATTCTCCAAAGTTGATTCAAATAAAATTAAATGCTTAGTTGTGCTTTTCTTTCTAAAACTCTAATAATAGCGGCATAGTCCAATTGTCCATCACCGTCTTGTATTGCTTGTTTCATCCAATCTAGGGTCATTTCAGTTTGTGCTATGGGTGACCCAAACTCCTGTGCAGCTTGATTGATTAAGGATAAATCTTTAATCATTTGTTCCACTGTAAATGTCGGTGAAAAATCTCTTTCCCCTAAAGGCTTACCAAGTTGAGCCATTTTGGCTTTCATAATCGGGGAACCAACTGCGCTACTCGTAATGACCTCCCACATATCCTGCCAATCTAAATTACCTAGTCTACCAAGTGTCAATCCTTCAGCCAACATCGCACTTGTTTGCGCAATCATCAAATTAACAACTAATTTCATTAACCTGGCTTGTTCATGAAGTCCTAAATAGATAACCTTCGGTCCCCAACATGACAGCAATCCATGCGCTTGATCATAAATCTCTTTTTTACCTGAAGTTAGTACGGTTAATTGTGCAGCGGTGGCCATATGATTATTCCCTGATACTGCCACTCTTAAATATTCAATATGATTTTCTTTTAGCCACAACGCTGCCTGACTTGATGCTGAAATGGAAATCGTGCTTGTATCTATGTATATCGTATTTTTGGAGGATTTTTTACTTATTTGTTTTGCAATATCTAAAAATGCTGCATCATTAGGCATCGATGTAATGATCCACTCTGCCCAGGTGAAATCTTTGTCATTTCCAGCAGTCAATCCATGTTGTTCTGCAAGACTAATTTGTTGGGGATTAATATCAATAACTTTTAATTCGTGGCCAGCATTCTTTAAATGGGTTGCCATCGGTAACCCCATTTTTCCAATACCGATGAAGAGTATATTCATTTTAAGGTCTCTCTTGATTCGTGATTTTTATCACCTATAGTTTCTATTTTTTATAGTTTCTATATTTTAAGTGTTTTTTATTTAGTTTTAATTTTTTTACGAATGTCATCGCCTGCATCATGGCTCATTGTTCTTTGTCTGTATAAACCCCAAATGGGTAAAACTAGAACCAATATAAATGACAACCTAAAATCTGCAATACTCGGCTCGTTCGGATTACCTTGATTAATCAACGTTGCCAAACTTATTGCCAAAGACCCTACTGCAATTCCTAAAGCCATACTCAATTGGGTTCCGGTACTTGCCAAGGAGGATGCTGAACCCATCTTGTTTTGTGGCACATCGGCTAGTCCTAATGTGTTAATGGATGTAAATTGCATCGATCTTACTAAGCCGTTGATAAATAAAATAATCAAGACCAATGTTATCGGCATTGATGCGGTGATAAATGCGCAGGACATTAATGACAAAATAATTGCAATGCCATTAATCGTCATCACTTTTTTAAACCCATATTTATTTAGTATGGGTGTTGTAATCGCCTTCATGGCTAAATTACCTATAAAAATACTCATTACAATCAAGCCAGCCTGAAATGGGTCTATCCCTAATCCAAGTTGTAAATATAAAGGTAATAAAAAAGGAGTTGTATGCAAGGCGATTCTGAATAAATTTCCTGCGATTAATGTCGACTCGAATGTCGGAATTTTTAATAACGATAGATCTATCATGGGGTGTTCAACCTTCCTGAAATGCTGAATTGCCAGAAAGCCCATCACCATTCCTAGCACTAAAAATGCCAAGATAAATTGTATATCTTCTCTAATATGTCGACAAAGTTCAATTGCATAAATTAAACTAGATAAAGCTAAGCCGCTGAGGAAAAAGCCCTTGATATCCAATGGTAACTTTTTAACCTCATCATTACCTTTAATTAATATCAAACTTAAGATGATTCCTACTATTCCGATGGGAACATTGATAAAAAAAATCCAATGCCAACTAGCATACGTCGTAAATAGTCCACCTATTGCGGGACCTACAACAGGCCCAATTAATGCTGGCCAAGTAATTAATCCGATTGCAGGAATGATGTCTTCTTTCGGGGTATTTTTTAAGACGATTATCCTACCCACTGGCACCATTAATGCGCCGCCCACCCCTTGTAAAACTCTTGAAAAAATAAAAAAATTGAGGCTTTCACTAATTCCGCACAGTATAGATGCCCCCGTAAATATGGCAATTGCAAGCGTAAATATTCTACGAGCCCCAAACCGATCAGCTAACCATCCACTAATTGGAATCATGACTGCTAGGGTTAATAAATATGCTGTAATACCTACACCTACATCTACCGCAAATACTTTAAAATCAAGTGCCATCATTGGTAAGGCCGTTGCAATGACTGTGCTGTCCAATGTTTCCATAAAAAATGTTGTTGCCACTAGGTAAAGTAAATAATTATTTTTCTTTGCTTGCATATACATTTATTCTTTGGTCAGTTGCTCTTTTAGGACTTTTATAGATAGTTGTGGTTTTATTTTTATTCTTGGCTTGGTAATGATAGCGTTATTTAGAGTTACTTTATTTTCATTTAGTCGAATCAGTTCTGAGCTAACATTTCCCAGCGTAATTTCATTGCAGTGATAAAACAAGCGCGTACCCTTTCTTACAACCCATACTAGATTTGCAATTTGTAACTGTTTTAAATGGAAACTTAGGGTTGCATGAGGTATTTCTACTTTCAACATTATTTCTTGCGGTCTTAAACCAGCATCACCACTATGAACAATGAGATTAAATATTTGTAACCGTATGGGATGGCTTAAACCTAAAAATGCTAGGGAGGCTTTTTCTATTTCCATATTTCCAATTATATCGAATTATTATAGTTCATTGTTTTTAATAATATTTCGCATAATGGGTGGTTTTTTAATTAATAAAATGTTATTCTTTAAGATGATCACAATCCTGTGCCCACCATTGGGTTCTTATTTGAGCATTGCTCCCGTAAAAAATCATTTATTTGGGGAGTAATCCATGGCTACAGGCCAAAATCAAAAAAATCGTAAAAACAATTCTTTGCTCACGAAAACCGGCAAAGCAAGATTAGGTCCACTTAATTTAAATCAATTAGGTGCAATGCTTGAGAAATCAACAAAACCTAAAGAGCAAGCAAAAATTAAAAGGGCAATGGCCAAACGTCCTCCGGCTAATCCGGCTAAACAAGAAGGGGCTTCATCGGAGTCGATCGCTGAGTAATTGATCTTTACTCATGAGAAAAGTCATTGACCTATATAAAAAGTCTGCAAAAGATCAACTTTTGTGGACTTATATTATCAATCTAGGGCAAGATGGCTCCCACCCAAGTCTTTTAGACTTTAAAGAAGAGGCTCTGCGCTTGGCGACTCTTGATAATCTCGGCAATGAACAATCTCTCATCATTAAAATTAGAGACCGTGACTGACTGCTGGGCGACGAGTTCATCACCCAGCTAAATCAAGGGTATTTCTCACTGTTTTGTTTGTTCAACCCGCTTGACTAACATTTGTTTTCCTAAAAAAACAGAAAACACCACTAAGGCTGCAAAAATAAAGTTGATAGCCTCAAGCTTTTCTGAAAGCAAAATGTTGGCACAAATTAATGTGATGAATGGCTGTGTAAGTTGCACTTGACTCACCCTAGATATACCTCCCAAAGATAAGCCTTCATACCAAAAGAAGAAGCCGATATACATTGAGAACAAGCCTAAAAATAAAAGTGATTGCCAATACATCGATGGGGCTTCTAAGTAATTTGGCTGAAAAGTAATATACGTGACTGCAGCGTTAATTGGTAAAGCTATCACGACCGCCCAGGAAATTACAAGTTTAGGACTCATGAATCTAGAAAGTTCTGCTCCTTCGGCATAGCCCAAGGCGGAAAAAATGGTTGCAGTCATTAGCAGAAAATCCATATAAGAGAATGACCCGGACCCTTGAATCAACGCATAGGTCAAAACCAATCCCGTACCTAATAATGAAGCAAACCAAAATCCTTTTGACGGTCTTTCTTTATGCCTCACCACTCCAAACACTGTCGTTAATAAAGGCATAAACCCAAGAATAATACCTCCATGAGAAGAGCTTCCATTTGCCATCGCTAACGTCATTAAGTACGGAAAGCAAATAACAATACCAATAATAATTAAAAATATCCTGCGCAAAATAGTCCATGATGGAATGGGGGATTTTGTGATGAGTATGTATCCTAAGCCAGCGATTCCAGCGATTAGCGCTCTTCCAAATGAAACAAAGGCGGGATTAAAAACTTCTACGGCTAATTTACTGACGGGTAAAGTCAACGCAAAAACACATACGCCCACCAGACCAATCAACATACCTTTGGTTTCATTTTTCACTTGAATTGTATTATTCTTTCAACATATTTGAGTACACATGATTGGCATTAATAGACTCTATTTTGACAGAATTAAAATAGTCCCCGTGATTCGCTAGCAAGAAACTCACTTAAGTTTTGTTTTTTATCAGAATTAGCATATGATTGCATAACTTCACCCTACTTCTAACTATCTTTGCTATTACTTAAACTTATCACAGTTCCACTATTTATTGCCCTAATTAGTTTTGTCGGGAAAAAATGGGGCTCTGAAATTGCTGGCACTCTTGGTGCATTTCCTGTGGTTGCTGGTCCTATTCTATTTTTTTTAACTGTAGAGCAGGGTTTGAGTTTTGGTGCAAACGCAAGTATTTTTGTCATTTATGGGTCTGTCAGTCTTTTGATCTTTGGATTTATATATGCTTGGGCCTGTCAATTTTTAAGTTATCTACCATGCCTCTTCATTTCCTTGATAGCTTGGTTTTTGAGTGCATTTGTGCTTTCGTTATGCCCCAAAGATTTATTTTTTTCAACGGCACTTTCAGTTTGCCTACTTTTTGTTATTCCATACCTTTTGCCTAAAAGCAATATTCAAAACAAGACACTACCCGGTTTAAAAGATCTGCCAATTCGTATGATTGTAGGTATGCTCTTAACAATTTCTATTACTTCCCTTGCTCATCAACTGGGCGCTATATGGAGTGGCATACTGGCCGTATTTCCGGTTGTGACTTTAGTTTTAGTCGTTTTTTCACATCGCTCTCATGGTCAAAACCATGTTATTCAAGTATTTAAGGGCTTATCTAGAGGTGTATATTCCTTTGTAGCCTATTTTGTAATCTATGCGTTATATATTGAGCATCTAGGTCTTTGGCAAACTCTTTTAGCAAGCTTTAGCGGTAGCCTATTGGTGCAACTTGTCCTTCGAATGAAGTTTATACGCACTAAAACGATTTAATCTAAAAGTTCTTTTTTATCTTATTCAACTTTTACATGCTCAATTAGGGGCATTACTCTTGGTGTTTAACATTTGTTGCAAATTGATATCCCGACTAAATTGTCTTGCCGTTTCTTGATAACCCTGAACAGTTAAATGTATTAAATCTTTTGCCATCAGTGGCGGGGATTGTTTAATCCATGTATAAGCCCCTCCAGGGCCGCCCATGGCATCTTGCCAACTCCAACTCGAACAAGAGAACTCTTTACCCACTTGTCCTTGGATTTGAGTAATCTCCTGATGGATCTTTGAGTACATTAAAAAATTAGGCATGGGAGCGGGTTTAACCAATTTTTTCTTATCTTTAGTATAGGTTCTTTTATACCAAACTCCTCGATCCGTTGGTCCCATTAATAAGCAACTGGATTGTGGATAAATACTACGGAAATTTTTTAAAGACTCTCTCAATAAATTAGCATACGTATTTCCGTCAAAAGGTAAATGACTACCTTCGTTCGTGCCATATTCCAAAATAACTAAATCGTAATTTTGAGGAGCTTGTAGATTTTTTACATAATCTTTTTGAATACTTTGTAATCCTTTTACTGTCGCGCTTGGAATGCCAAAGGTATCTAAGAACACTTTTGGAGTAGCATCATACTGGGGTATAAAACCATCGATAGAAATTGCTCCTTCAATTAAACGAATTTTGACGACTCCAAATAAACGCTCTCCTTGAATTTGTAAATTGCTGCCATTGACATTTTGAATGTCAAAAATTTCTTCAGCGCGATTATCTACCTGTATACCAATTTTTGCAGTAGTTTGAATTGTCTTAGAAAATAAAATGGTCAATTTTTGAAGCGAATTTGATTGATTATTTTTCGAACGGAAATCGATCCATAAATAACTTTCTGGATTATTGGAGTTGAGCTTGAGTAATGCTGGCCCATAAAACTCTTGATTAACTCCAGTGTAAGAATAATTAAACTTCCAATTGGGGCTTTGACAATATTTTCTAATCGGCAACCGAACTCCAGACCTTCCCATGGACGGTGGAATAAAACTAGGCAATGCAGTATCTGGATCTAACCCAATGGTCCTAATTAGCTCTTCGGAGAAAAAATGAGCTGCGGTATGACTGTCTCCCCATATTCCAATTTTATATGGCGTCCCATCTGAGTGCATCGGCAACCTCATTTGTACTTGATTCGAATTTGGTATTGAATTTTTTCGGATAACGTCCAATAACTCCTCCTCAGGAAGAGAATAAACTTCCTCAAAGTCAGAGTTATTTAGATTTACAGGTGTTGTTGTTTTTTTTAGGATTGGACAAACAAGGTCTAGGCTTTGGCTTAATCCTTGAATGTTCATCACATTTTGGGCATGTATTTGAGAGCTAGTACATATGACTAACCCACATATAAAAAATTTAAATTTCACTCTTGATCCAATTGTTGAACTGCTAAAACAACTTGTTGACTAATTAATCGTAACGCAGTTGGTGTGAAATGAATACCGTCACTTCCGCGCATGAGTACATCTCCCTTTGCAGGATCCTTGATATAAGCTCTATAGGGTTGATCAAGTGGTCCAACAAGAACATCTGTTGGTACATATTGATAACTGTATTTTTGCATTACATTTTTAAATACTCTATTTTGAATCACGGCTCCAGTACGAAGTCTTTCTTCACCCATATTAGGTAATCCAACCCAAATGATATGAGCTTGATTATCTTTAGCAAACTTTAATACGTCCTCTACCCTTTGACGATATAGATCTTCCCACTCTATTGAAGGAAATTTATAGACTTTTTTATTTTCGTAAATATCCCATGGGTCGTTCGGTCCTAAAAAAATAATCACTAATTTATAGTTTTCTTTTGCGATACCGTCTTTAATTTTGGCTGGCCAATCAAAATACCTTTTAACGGTTAACCCTGTACTTTGTTTACTTAAATCAACTAAATTTGCCTTTGGGTAGTTTTTTTTCAAGGCATGAATTGCAATCGGCGCCACTCCTTGCATCATAGAATCACCGGCAAACATAACCTTAACATTACCTGACTTCAGAGGGAGGGCTGGCGTTTTAGTCTCTTCTTTAGTGGCTAGATTTACATCATCAACATTATTTTTTAAATAGGCTGGTTGAGTTTCATCTAAGTCATTTATACTGGCCTTCATTTCTTCAGATTTCACTAACGCTGGTGCAGTAAGACTGGAAGAACCTGAATCCTTTATAGCTGTCTTTTGTTCAATCGTCGTTATGTTCATACGATTAAACTCGGGCTCTTTACGCTCTGTAACGCCTAATATCTCTTTCATCCGAATTGATGGTATCAACACTTTTTCTGGAATATATTGAGTAAGATAAAAATGAAATCTCGAGGCTAGATATTGATCAAGTGAGTCTAGCCATAAAAACGTGTTGATTGCCACAATCACGAAAAACCAAGGAAGTAATTTTCTAGATTGCATATTAAAACCTATAGTAAATAAATCCTGGAATACCACTTGGCCCTGCTAATATGGTCCAGTAAACAATTACCGTTATAACTATAAATAAACGCCACCCCCAATACTGCTTGATTTTCATTATGATCCAATTTTCGATAGGCGCAGCTTGAAAACTTAATTTATAAAATAGTATGGTTAAAACTATAAGTTCTATGTGCGCAAGTGTCAATTTACCCGAAATATTAGAAAATTGTCTCAATAATTCAAATGCTTGATGGGTATTTTCTGATCGAAAAAATATCCATGCAAAACATATAAATAGGATTGTTAATGCCCTAGATAAAAAACTGTTTAAATAAATTTTTAATTGGTGCTGGTTGATGTTTGAAAATACCACCCCTAGTGCATGCAAGACACCCCAAATCAAAAAAGTTAAGCTTGCTCCATGCCATATTCCACTGAGTGTCATTGCAATAAAAATATTGATTTGGGTTTTGGTAAAGTCCCCCTGATTTCCGCCCAAAGGAATATATATGTAGTCTCTAATAAAAGTCGATAACGAAATATGCCAGCGTTTCCAAAAATCTTGTAAATTTTTTGCCAAATAAGGTTGCCGAAAGTTTAAAGGTATTTGATAACCCAATAAATAGCCCAGTCCTGTTACAAGTAATGTATATCCAGAAAAATCAAAAAAGATTTGTAATGCATATGCCCACGTGCCAGTCGTTGCTGTTATCAAATTTTGTTTGTCCGGATAAGCAAATACGTCATCCACAAATGTCGTGGCAAGCCAATGCGAAAGAACCATCTTTTGAAAAAGTCCCAACAAGATAAAATAAATTGCTTTTTCTACCTGAATAGCATGGCCAGTATGAGGTCCGTAAAGTTGTACAAAAAAATCTTTTGCTCTGAATATTGGTCCTGCAAATAATGTAGGCCAAAAGGCTAAAAATAGAAGAACTTGCCCAAAATTAATTTGCTTTTTTATGTCTTGAGATTCACTTTCAGATTGCCAGACCAAATATGTGATTGCCTGAAATGTAAAAAAGGATATTCCAGCGGGTGCCAATAATTCAATAAATGGTAGGTGGTACACAACGCCCATTGCGTTGAATACTTCCTTTAAAATTTCCCGCGTAAATTCATAGTATTTCGTTATTAAAAGCAGGCTTACGCTAAGGCAAATCGCAATGCTGAATTTCAAATTATTACTATTTTGTATAGATTTTTCTGTACTTATCCACTTACCCATTATCCATATGATTGTGCTGTAGACCAATAATATAGCGGTAAATTTAATCGACCAACTTGCATACAAGAGGTAACTAGTCAGTGTCAAGAAATAAGTTTGAATTGTTTTATGTGTCTGCAAATACCAATATATGCCGAAAAATATCAGCGAAAGGTAAACGAACTCAGGACTTATAAAACTCATTTATATTGCATTTTCTAATTGGCTAAATGGCTATTTATTATTTTTAAATTCAAAATTAAATAATTAAAATATAACAGTATATTAATAGGATACTCACATGCACCTTTTCTTTTGACGTATCCCTCCTTTTGTCTTATTGATATTTACATCTTTTTCTCAATCTTGGTCTCTATGTCGAAATTTTTCATGTTGAATTTTCATTGTGGGTATAGAATTTTTTAGTCAAGGAGCTCAATTTTATGGAATTATTGCTTGGCAAATGATTTAAAGTCTTTGGCATTCAATCCTGTGCTTGAGCCGGGTAGCATTGATGGCCAAAATAGTGATTAGAAGGCTGACGATTCATAGACTTTCAAAATAATTTTTTCTCCAAATGCCTAAGCGAGTAGGGCATTTCGGTAAGATTGTCTTCTCTAAGAATTGTCTATATATTCTCTACGGATATTTCATCTTCTAGATATTCATACTTTAGAAAATTTTCACGATGTCTTCGGTAATATAAAAGGCCTTCATTAATACTAGACACAGTTGCGCCTTGTTCTAGCATTTTGTCCCACAAACTCCAATCTTCTTGAGGATGTTTCCCATCCTCAAATCTTTTTTTATACCCAACTTTCTGCCCAAGACTAGTTCTGTAAAGCATTGAGCCATGGTGTTGCTGATGTCTAGTCCAATAGTGATCGCCTTGATGCCTTTGAGTTTGGCCAGGTACTCTTATTAGTATTTCATCTTTTAACTCGCCAGTAACAACAATGTCATACGTAACGATATCAGTTTTTGCTGAAGACAATAGCTCTATGGCGTCAGATCTTAGCCAATTATCTGCGCCAATAAACAAGACATATTCTGTTTTGACCCGGCTAAGCATGTCTTGAAAATTTTGAACTGTACCAATATTTTGAGGTCTCATGACATACTCTATATCTTTGTATAGAGTCAGTAGATGTAGGCAATCCTTGGCCCCATCATCTACAAATAATATTTTTTCTGGAGGCTGACTTTGTGCAAGAATAGATTCTATGCAATGGGCGGCTAAGTGCCCATATTGATAAGAAGCAATTACAATTGTTATCATATATGAGCTGTATTAGAACAGATTTTAATGACAACCTGTTTTTTAACCTTATATTTTTAATGACACCTTCAATTTCTGTAATTCTTATCACTAAAAATGAAATTCTGAATCTTGCTGAATGTCTTATCTCATTGTCTGGTTTTGCTGACGAAATTGTTATCGTCGACAACCAAAGTAGTGATGGCACCCTTGAAATTGCTAAACAATTTAACGCCAAAATCATTCAAACAACTTCTTGGCATGGATTTGGCCCTCAAAAAAATATCGCCTTAAGTCATGCTTCTCATGATTGGATTTTATCAATTGATGCCGATGAACGCTTAACTCCTGAATTAATTCAGGAAATGAAGTCACAACTGATAAATCCCCAAGATGTTATTTGCTTCGCCATACCAAGACTAAGTCAATATTGCGGTAAGTTTATACACCATAGTGGTTGGTCACCTGATTACGTTGATCGTTTTTTTAAGAGAGGTCAGGCGCGGTTTTCAGATCATTTAGTGCATGAACGACTACTGCCTAATGGGAAAACAAAACGTCTTAGCAACCATTTAATTCATTACAGTTATCGCAACTTTGAACAAGTCATTAATAAAGTCAATCAATATTCAACTCTAGGTGCTGAGCAGGCCTTTCAAAATGGAAAACCTTCTTCCATTTTTGCGGCTCTTTACCATGGGTTTTGGGCCTTTTTTCGAACTTATATTTTACGTCTTGGCTTTTTGGATGGGACATACGGTTTTGCCTTAGCAATTTCAAATGGGCAAGCATCCTATTACAAATACATTAAATTACTACATTTAAATCAACTGCGTAAATAATCTGACACAACCAAAAGTCTAGTCAATCGTAATCTTGGCCTGTTTAATCACCTTACTCCAACGCGATTGTTCTGATTGAATAAATGTCATAAATTGCTCTGGGGTATTTCCTACTAAGATCGCTCCATCTTCAAGCATACGATGCGAATCTTCTTTAGAGTTCAATACTTTGACAATCTCTTTTTGTAATTTATCAATGATCGGACGTGGGGTTCCTGCGGGAGCGATAAGACCATACCACTGAGAGGTTTCAAACCCTTTATAACCTGACTCGGCAAGAGTGGGTACCTGTGGAATGCTTTTTGAACGATCTCCCGAACCAACCGCTAAAGGTCTAAGCGTGTTACCTTTTATCTGACCGATTAAAGAAGGTAAGCCGTTAAATGTTGCCTGAATCTGACCGCCAATCAGATCCGTCAACATAGGGCCTGATCCTTTGTAAGGAACGTGTACCAGATCAATTCCAGCCTCTGATGAAAAGTACTCCATGGCTAAATGGCCTGCACTGCCATTACCTGCTGAACCATAATTAATTTTCCCCGGGTTTTTTTTGGCATCAGCCACGAATTCAGCAATATTTTTATATGGGCTCTTTTCACTTACTGCGATGACATTCGGCACCTTGGCAATGAGTGTAATAGGGACAAAATCTTTATTTGGATCATAGGGTAGTTTTTTTCCGAACAATGCTGGGTTCACTGCTAAAGTCCCTACATGTCCTAAGATTAATGTATAGCCATCCGGATTGGCGCGCTTGACTTCTTCCATGGCAATGTTTCCCGCGCCACCAGGCTTGTTTTCTACATAAACAGATTGGCCTAGAGCATTGGTGAGCCCATTGGCGACAGATCGAGCCACAATTTCTGAAGTTCCTCCTGTGGCGAATGGCACTATTAATCGAATCGATTTTTCCGGAAATGCCGCAATCGATGGTCCTGACAGAACGCCAAAACAAAAACTCACGAATAGAATTTTTATAACAGTATGTTTCTTCATTTTATTTTCTTTACTTTTATTTATATTACCTACTAACGTACGGGGCGTAAACCAAATGTGTGTAATGTTTTCGCACCCATCTCCGATTGTATTAAATCAAGAAACATGGCTATGTTTTTATCCTTAGAGTCACGGCACCACACTGCATACCGAGATGATAATTCAAACTCCTTTGGAAAAGGCCCTAACAAAGTCTTTGCATCCGCTTGAATAATTTCGCTGACTTGAGTGATACCTAATTCAACTTTTTTAGACATGACCAACTTCATGGTTTCTATTCCATCTTTAGCGAGTGTTGATTTAGCTAATACTTCTTTTTCAATCCCTAATTTTTTAATAGTCTCTAAAAAATGTAAGCCGACGGTTGCACCTCTCGAAGGGTCTGAAAATGCAATAGATTTTGCATTTAATAATGCAAGTTTTAATTCGGAAGCATTCGAAATTGCAGGTTTAAAGTCCCCAGAAAAAGCAATGCCCCCCAAAGTGTCCGCCAAAGGCACTGGCGCTGTTCCTTTCAACACTCCAGTACTAAGCGCTTTCTCAAGTCTAATGATGGTGGTGATTAAACAAGCACTCTGAGTATCAGCAATAAACTTACCCTCAGCAGCTCCTGCTGTATCAAAGTCGTTAACCATTGGATTTAAAGGATTCGCCTGATTGAACTGTTGTGCAAACTCGATCATTGGCAACTTTATTCCGGCAGCTGAATAAAATCGATATTCAGACGCATGACTACAATTTACAGCAAGGGCAGCCCCAAACAACAAAAATTTACAAGCTTGGTTCATTATTTTCTTTATCGACCGAAGAGTTCATTGATATCTTTCTGATTTAACCAACGCCATTGTCCCTCAATTAAATCCTGTGGTAAAAAATACGTACCTATTGCATGACGATGCAATCCCTGCACATGATTACCAACTGCAGCTATCATCCTTTTTACTTGATGATAGCGACCCTCTACGATTGTCATTTCTAGTAGGTGATCTTCTTTTTTTAGGCAGTGAATAGCGTAACAAGGCTTTGGGTCATCATCTAATATTACCCCATTCGTTAGATGCTCGATCTGCTGATCCTTGATTGGTTCAGCCGTCTGTATCCAATACACTTTACCAATATTTTTTTTTGGTGTTGTCATTTGATGAATAAACTGCCCATCATCAGAAAGTAATAGCAGCCCTGTAGTATCTTGATCTAGACGTCCAACACACTGAATACCCCTCTCAATTAAAGGGACAGGTAAAAGGTTATATACACTGGGATGATGTTTAGTTTTATGAGAACACTCATAGTTGGCCGGTTTATGAAAAGCAATGTAAGCTTTTTCTTGGTAAGTCCACTCAACTCCCTCAACTTCAATTGAAAGATTTTCTAGGTGGATCATTGCATCAGGGTCGTCTATAAGTTCACCATTGACTTTCACCAATTCTGCCAAAACAAGATTAGCGCAGTGTCGCCTAGTCCCAAATCCTTGACTAAACAGAATTTTTTCTAGGGGTGCGGGTTTGGGTGATTTCATAGAAAGTTAAAGAAATGAGTCTGAACAATCCTATCTTAAATCATTCCTAGTTGATTGATGAAATTCAAATATCAAGTTCTCTAATTCATTTACTCACTATTTATTATTTTTGTCATATCAGTCGTTTAATATTCGAATTTATACATTAACCTTATTTAAGTGACTGCTATGAAAAATTATTCCCGTCGTGATGTTCTTAAGTTTGCTATTTCTGCCCCCATGTTTCCTCTTGCTACTTCTGGATCTATGGCTTTTTTTACTGGCGTTACTCAGGCCGCGACTAAAGGACTAAAGATTGAATCGGTATCTTTTGTTTCCATGCCTGCTCCATCTTTAAGTAATCCTAGCGCTATGGCAAGAACTGAAATTGGCTCAGCTTTGGAAGTCAGTTACGCCAATGGTATAAAAAAATCTTTTCAATTATCTTATGAGCCTTTTTTCATAACCGGCAATATGGTTCCAGATGGTAAAGGCTCTCAAACCCTAGCAGGTGGATATTACGATATTAATAATCGCCCTATTTTTGATCGATCTGTTGCTGGTAATGAGCGTCATATTTTTTCTGATGGTCCTGATGGAACCTCTTTATTAAAGCTACCAAAAGCCAATGTTAAAGGTATTAAGGGTAAGCCTGTATTTGCAGTTGTTCAATTTGAATACACAACTGCAAATTTAAAGGGGGATAAAATGTATGGGGTATTGCCTTCATCCATTGCGGTATTAACTTTAGATCAAGATCAAAAAACCGGGAAATTATCTCTCGTTCAATACTCTAATGTCGATACTTCATCTGCAAAGGGGCTATGGATTACCTGTGGCTCAAGCTTATCACCCTGGAATACCCATCTTTCTAGTGAAGAGTATGAGCCAGATGCTCCTTTTATTGCAGAAAATAAGCGCTTTAAAGAATTTAGTAAAAATTTATTTGGTAATGAATCTACAGCCAACCCATATCATTATGGCCATTTACCTGAAATTACAGTTCAACCAGACGGTACTGGTCAAGTTGTGAAGCACTACTGCCTTGGCAGAATCTCGCATGAACTCGTGCAAGTCATGCCAGACAATCGTACCGTACTTATGGGAGATGACTACACAAATAGTGGACTTTTTGTATTTATTGCAGATCGTGAAAAAGACTTATCTGCTGGTACCTTATATGTAGCCAAAT
The DNA here is from genome assembly GCA_947462685.1 of Burkholderiaceae bacterium. Lineage (GTDB taxonomy): Bacteria > Pseudomonadota > Gammaproteobacteria > Burkholderiales > Burkholderiaceae > Polynucleobacter. Next base: position 260,472 of record CANHPL010000001.1, read on the forward strand.
TAGGCGTTGGCTTTTCAATCAATCCGGGTGATGCAGGCAACTCCTTGGAGTGGATAAAGCTAGGTCATGCAACGAGTGATGAAATCAAAACATTCGCGGATCGATTAAAGCCTAGCGACATTATGACTGTATCAAAATCTGATCCCAATGACTCCAGTTTTACCAAAATTTTCTATGATGGGCAGGCCAACTGGGTGAAACTCAATCCGGGAATGGAAAAAGCTGCGGCATTTTTAGAAACTCACCGTTACGCTTATTTAATGGGTGGAAGTATGGGCTTTAGCAAGATGGAGGGCACAACGGTCAACATCAGAGATAAGATTGCTTACACAGCACTTCAAAACATTCAGGACTCTATGGTTAAAACCGGTAAGGGCTGGAATGCAAATAGTGGTATCGCCCTCAATGAACCCCTTATCGCAGGGGGTATCTTGGCGCTCCAATTATCTGGCGGCCTAAAAGATCAAATGGGGCACTCCATACCAAGTGAATGGATGCCACGCCAAATGTATCCTCTTCTGAAAGGTGAAGATATTGCTGCTGATGCTTTGGGTAATTTAGCTAACCCAGAATTAGTTTCTAACCCAGATAATTTAAAGTTCTCTGAAAAGCTAAGAACTTTATTTATCGGTGAAGATAGCTCAACCCATGTCAATAACTTCGTTTGGGCTTATAACGTTGACTCGAAACAGCTCAGTCGAGTTATGTCCATGCCAGCGGGTGCTGAAGCAACTGGACTTGGCGTTATTGATGATATCAATGGTTGGACTTATTTAACCTCAAATTTTCAACATGCTGGAGATTGGTTGCCCAAGCTTCATGACAAGGTAAGGCCTACTTTAGATCCTCTGATTAAAGAAAACTATAAAGATAAATTTGGCGCTGCGGTTGGTTACATTACTGCCAAATCGGTTGGCATCAAACTTTCTTAATTAAAATCACATTGGGGTGGTTGCTCTAGTCCACCTCAATGCGGCTTATGATCAGGACGTAAACTCTGAGGCTACATTTACCACTTGTGCAAATTTTTGCACCCAAGGCTAAACGCCATGGCCTCTAATATAAGTTTCTAGAAACTTAATTTGGCTCCCTTGAAGCTCTATGATATTTTTAACAGTATCTCCTACTGAAATAATTCCTAGAACCTTTTTATTTTCAACTACTGGTAAATGCCGAATATGTTTGTGAACCATAATTGCCATGCATTCCTCCATCGAATTTGACGAAGAGACGGTAAGGGGATTGGGGGTCATAATTTTGGAGACGAGAACTTGTTTGGGGTTGTGATTGGGCAGTAGCACTTTAATAGCACAGTCTCCTTGTGAAACAATTCCAACTAATTCATCATGATCAATGACTAAAACAGATCTAATTCTGTTATCACGCATCAGAAGTAATACTTGCTCCACTGGATCGGATGACTTTACAGAATAAATTTTGTTAGGTTTTTGTTCGAGACACTGCTTTACTGAAGTCATAAAAAATCTGCCTATTCATTGAAAATATAAATTTATACTATCTTAAATCAATAATTTGAAACTTTTAAAACAATCAAACTTTATAAATTTGAAGATTTACAATTTTATCTCTTTTGTAAAACTTTGAAATTACATTACAGACATAACAAATCTTATAATTTACTTCATCTTATCGATATTTCAATGGGTTAGCCGCCTTAATCACGATTAATGCCAATTCTCGATAAAAGGATGTACTGATGTACCGGATGTTGAGCCGGCTGAATAGCCAACAAACTTGTCGCTTTGATGCGAAGACGCCAATGCCTCTCCTAATACTGAACGAGTAGAGTTATGTGTGCTGAGAAATAGAGTTGGAATTCAAGACAAAGCGAATTAACTGACTATTGGAAAACCAGCATCTTCAATCAATTGACGCACTTGCTCGTTCGACAGGGTTGTATTGAGCTCAATATGTTGCGTTGCCAAATCAATCGTTACTAGTGCTTGAGGGTCCTGAGATTGGATTGCGCGTGTTACAGCATTCACGCATCCCCCGCATGTCATACCTGATACTTGTAAATTAAGCATCTTAATTCCTTTTTGGGTAATTCAGATAAAGGTTGTATTCAATAAACTATAAGCCTATATTAACCTTATATGGACACTCTAACTACCTCAAGCACAGATTTATATTCTTTAAATATTGGTGGCATGACTTGTGCCTCCTGTGTAGGTCGAATTGAAAAGACCGTTCAAAAAATTACTGGTGTAGAAGCCATAAGTGTCAATTTGGCCACAGAACAAGCCCGAGTTCGAGTGACACATGATTCACCTACCACAATAGATATCATCATTAAAGCAATCCAAAAAACAGGCTATGAAGCATCTCCAAGCGACCCTTTAGGAAAAAGTTCACGACAAGATACGAGGCCCTCTTGGGACATGGACGGCTTAACTAAGGTACTCATTAGCTTCGCTTTAGCCATACCACTCACTTTGCCAATGATCTTAATGCCCTTGGGCATCCATTGGTCATTAAACCCATGGTGGCAACTAGCTTTAGCTACTCCTATCCAATTTATTTTGGGATGGCGCTTTTATGTAGCCGGGCTTAAGTCTTTAATCGCAGGGGTCGGCAATATGGATTTACTGATTGCAATCGGCACAAGTTCCGCCTATGGACTGAGTTTGTATCAATTAATAATGCAATCAAATGATGTGTACGGGCTTTATTTTGAGGGGTCAGCAATTATTATTAGCATGGTTCTTCTTGGTAAATGGCTAGAGGCAAGGGCTAAGAAGCAAACTAGTGAAGCAATTCGTGCCTTGAAAAAACTGTGGCCAGAAAATGCCAAAGTCTTAGATACGTTAGTTAAAAATGACGCTCTTAACTTAACGGAGTATCGCGTTTTACCTATAGAACAAGTACTGCCAACTGACCGTATCATCGTATTGCCCGGAGAGCGGATACCCGTGGATGGCATTCTCTTATTCGGTCAAGGCCATGTAGATGAATCCCTACTGACAGGTGAAAGTGAGCCTGTTAGAAAACATATCCATGACCAAGTCATTGGGGGATCAATGAATGGCGAGGGCGCGCTCATCATACAGGCTCAAGCCATCGGCATTGAAAGCGTTTTATCTAAAATTATTTCTTTAGTAGAAGAAGCTCAGACCAAAAAAGCTCCCATTCAAAAACTCGTTGATCAAGTTAGCGCCATTTTTGTACCTAGCGTCATTGCAATTGCAGTATTGACGGGTGTGGCAAACTGGCTTTATTTAGACTCTGTACCAATAGCAATTTTGCGAGCAGTATCAGTTCTTGTAATAGCTTGTCCGTGTGCCTTGGGCTTAGCAACCCCCGCGGCGATTATGGCCGGCACTGGAGTTGCGGCTCGTTTTGGAATTTTGATTAAAGACCCCCAAGTGTTAGAATTTGCTCACCGAATCAATGTCGTCGCGTTTGATAAGACGGGGACTCTCACCATGGGACGCCCTCGATTGATCGAAATTATTCCTCTTGCGAATGAAAATGCACATATTGAAGATATTCTCGCTACAGCCGCAGGACTTCAACTCGGCAGTGAACACCCTCTAGCAAAAGCTCTTCTTGAATATACGGCTGAAAAAAATATAATCCCTTTTACGGCCTTAGAAAATCTATCAATAGCTGGAATAGGTATCGAGGGCAAACCCATAAGTGGCTCCTGGGCAAATAAACTGTTATGTCTTCAAAGTATTGCCTCCCTCAGGGACAATCCTCAGTACAAAAATATTGAACCACGAATTACTTCTGCCATGCTAAAAGGGCACACCATATCTATATTGAGAGCTAAGTCTGAAGATTCATCCCCGATTGCAGCATTTATGTTCGGCGACGAAATAAAAGCTAATGCAAAAGAGGCTATTGATGCCTTACATTCCTTGGGTATTCATACTGCAATGATTTCTGGCGATAACCAATCTTCTGCGGATCGTGTTGGAACACTAATTGGTATTGATGAAGTCTTCGCCCAAGTCATGCCGAGCGATAAAGCAACTATTATTGAGAAGCTTAAAACTTCCATAATAAATAAAGACCGCCAATGGGTTGCGATGATTGGTGATGGCATCAATGATGCCCCCGCATTAGCTGTTGCAGATGTCGGCATGGCAATGTCAACTGGAACAGATGTGGCTATTCAATCTGCTGGCATCACCTTAATGCGGGGTGATCTTAGCCTTGTTCCTAATGCAATTGATATTTCTAAAAGAACCTGGAACAAAATTCGTCAAAATCTATTTTGGGCTTTTATTTTCAATACGGCCGGTATCCCATTAGCAGCACTTGGCTATCTCTCACCGATGGTTGCTGGAAGTGCGATGGCGCTCTCAAGCTTTTTTGTGTTGAGTAATGCGCTATTACTAAAGCAATGGCGCTTGAAGGCTCTTCATTAGTTTTTTATTGGCCGATATTGACTGATGCCCTTGGGGACTAAAATTACACAGATTTATTTCACTTATCAACAACCTCAACCCCTTTCCAAAAGGCGACATAACCGGAAATATTCTTTGCAGCTGATTTTGGTTCTGCATAGTACCAAGCAGCATCTTTATTCGATTGCGCATTAACCTCAAGATCGTAATAGCTAGCGGCGCCCTTCCAAGAACATACGGTACTTTTATCTGATTTTTTGAAAAAATTCATATGCAAACTTGATGGTGGAAAATAGTGATTTCCTTCAACAATTACCGTCTCATTTGATTCTGCTAAAACCTCTTTATTCCAAATAGCTTTCATAACTTCTCCGATTAAAAATAGCGAACAGCGCATTCATCCAATTTGTAGTATAAACATTTAAATCATTTAACAAATTTGTCATTCACTATTTATGCAAAAACCTGTTGTCTCCCAAAATAAAGCCGTCGCTGAACAACAAAATTTTTTCCATGAAATTGAAAAAGGGCTATTAGCAGAGTCGGCCTCAATTTCTCCAAAATTTTTATATAACCCCCTTGGGTCACATCTTTTTACAGCAATTACTTTGCTGCCCGAGTATTACCCAACATCAACTGAAAAAACGATTTTGAGCCAATATAAATCTGAAATCGCCGAAGCTGTTGGGCATGTTACAACCCTTATTGATTTAGGTGCTGGGAATTGTCAGAAAGCCGAATCTCTTTTTGACTTTCTCAAACCTTCTCGTTATATGGCAATTGATTTTTCAGAAGAATATTTACGGGATGCCTTAGAAAATTTGCGAAGTAAGTATCCTCAAATACACATGCAGTGCTTAGGCATGGACTTTTCACACAAGCTTATTTTGCCTGAAACTATACCAATTGATGGCAGAGTTTTTTTCTATCCTGGCTCAAGTATTGGTAATTTTCTCACGACGGAAGCTCAAATTCTACTAACTCAGATTAAACAGCAAGCAGGCGATGGTGGTTTACTCATTGGGGTTGATCTTATGAAACAGGATCATACTCTTAAGGCAGCATACGATGATGACCTAAAAATAACAGCTGCATTTAACCTAAACATTTTAAGATCTGTCAATTCTATTATCGGATCAAATTTTAATGTTTCTCAGTTTCGTCACCAAGTGATGGTGAATCATTCTCAAAACCGTGTTGAGCTTTACTTAGAAGCACTTGAAGATTTATCAGTTTCTTGGCCAGAAAATTTTAGGTTTTTTAAAAAGGGAGAATTAATTCATACAGAAAATTCTCATAAGTACACGATTGATTCAATTAAAAAACTATTAGTGGATGCTGGCTTTAAGTCGACAAAAATCTGGAAAGATCCTAAAGACTATTTTGCCGTGATCTACGCTAACTAAGATTTCCTAAATCATGCTTACTACTGATTCACTCCTAAATGAATTTCATCGCTCAAGAAACTATACGGTTGACTTGATCAATGGTTTAACCGCCGAAGATTGCCAAGCACAATCAATGGATGATACAAGCCCTACTAAGTGGCATTTGGCGCACGTTACTTGGTTTTATGAAGTGATTGTTCTCAAATCATATGAAAAGAACTTTGCATTTTGGAACTCTCACTTTGCAGTGTTATTTAATAGTTACTACAACAGTGTTGGGGATAAACATCCCCGCAAGCACAGAGGCCTTTTAACTCGACCATCTTTGACAGAAGTTTTTGAATGGCGCAAAAATGTTGAGAGTAGAGTCGATGGTCTCATGCGTGACAATTTAACTCCTGAACTAAGATGGCTCATTCAGCTGGGAATTAATCATGAGCAACAACACCAAGAACTCTTACTAACTGATATTCAGCATCTTTTCTATCAGAACCCATTATTACCAGCCCATTCCTCAGTGGACAAAACTTGTAATCAATTCATTAAGCCCTTTCGCTGGGTAGAGGGTATTTCAGGTATTGTTGAAATTGGATTTACGGGTGAAGGCTTTCATTTTGATAATGAGTCCCCATGTCATTCGGCCCTTAATCAAAAACACTTTTTAGCGAATCAACTTGTTACCAATCACCAATGGCTTCAATTTATTGAAGATGGCGGTTACCAAGACCCTCAATGGTGGTTAGACGCTGGTTGGGCATGGGTGTGCTCTGAAAATATTTCGGCCCCATTTTATTGGAATAAAAATGATTTCTACTTTACCTTTTCGCTTAAAGGTAATTTACCTATCGAACTCTCCTCTCCAGTATCTAACATTAGCTATTTTGAAGCTGAAGCCTTTACTCGTTGGGCTGATAAAAAACTAGATGGCTTTGCTGGTGTCCGTTTACCTACAGAATTTGAATGGGAAGCTTTTGCTAAAACGAACAGTAATATGATTGATGATTTATTTGGTAAAGTCTGGCAATGGACTAGCAGTAACTATAGCCCTTATCCCAGATACGAAGCATGGGAAGGCATTGCTGGTGAATACAACGGTAAATTTATGATTAACCAAATGGTCCTTAGAGGAAGTTCTGCTTATACGAGCCCGGGGCATTCCAGAACAACTTACCGTAATTTTTTTCCAACGCATGCTCGCTGGCAATTAACAGGGTTAAGACTTGCTAAAGATAGTGTTTGATTTCTATAGGCCCAGTAATATAGATTTCGGTTTATATTATTTGTGCAGGTTAAATAATTTATAAAAAATCGTCTAATTTAAATTTGTGGCGTCTCACTAGCATCGATTTTATTGATCCAAAAAACCATTAGTAAGATGGCAACTATCGCGCAACTCCCGGAAAACAAGAATGCATAAAATGGGGCAATGGACTCATATACCCAACCAAAAATAAATGAAGCGGGAAAGAGCGTAAGTCCTGTGATTAGATTAAACCAACCAAAAGCTGTTCCCGCTGATCCTTTAGGGGCCATATCTGCTACAAAGGCTTTTTCAACTCCCTCTGTTGCAGCTTTAAATATTCCATAGATTCCAAATAGGCCAAATATTTGATAGATAGAGATGCCTGGTAATCCCATAAAGATATAAAAGAATGCAAAGGCCATCCAAGCAATCAAAATACACCGCTTGCGCCCAAAGGTGTCAGATAGCGCCGACAAAGGTGTTCCTAATATAGTCGTGATCAATGATGTGGCTGCCCAAAGTAAGGGGATTTTTTCTTCTGGAACGCCCGCCTCTCGGGCTCTTAGTAATAAAAACATGTCCGATGAATTACCTAGTGTAAAAATACCGACTACCACCAGATATCTTTTAAATTGTCTTGGCATCCCTTTCAGTGACCAACTAAATCTGCTTGCTTGTGTAGGCTCTTCTCTTGGTGGCTCCTTAATACACAATGCTAGGGTAATCGTAATAAAAGCAGGAACAATTGCCCAGAGAAAAATTTCTTTAAGTGGGACACCCATGGATAAAAACATAGCTGCTAATAGAGGTCCAAGAACAGCACCTGCATTATCCATAGAACGATGTAAGCCATACGTAATGCCTCGTTGACTTACATTTACACTTTCAGCTAAAAGCGCATCGCGTGGCGAGCTCCTTAACCCCTTACCCATACGATCAGTAAAACGAATAGCTAAAATCAAAAACCATGAATTAGCAAATACGATTAAAGGCCTGCCAACACCTGCAAGTATGTAACCCAACACAATCCATGGCTTAGCTTTTTTGGTTCGGTCAACAATCACTCCTGAAACCAGCTTAAAAATACTTGAAGATGCTTCAGCAATGCCTTCAATAACACCAAGTACTTTAGGGCCTGCCATTAAAACTGATATCAAATACAAAGGCATCAGAGGATAGAGCATCTCGCTAGCTGAGTCATTTACTAGACTAATCAATCCAATTAACCAAACGGTTCGAGGAAGCGCAAGTATAGTTTTGAACATAAGTCCACTTTACTCTTGTTTAGTTTTTTAAAAAGAGATTTGTGAGCCTTATATTTTTTAAAACTTAAGTGGTTGATGGCTGACGATTGTATTTTAATTTTTGAGGCGTTTTGTACTCATTTTTTAAGAAGCAAATAGCATTAAATAGCATATAACTGTCGTGACATCCAGTCGGCAGTTTGATCGCGATATTTATACCAAAGGTTATTCACCACATGATTACCCCCCGGAATGATGGACAGTTTACATGGCCCTGAAACTTCCGCAGCTAATAACTTTGCTTGCTCTACAGGTGTTAATCGATCCTTATCGCCTGCAACAATATAAATTGGGCAAGTAATATTTTTAGCTATTCCTTTTAAAGACATCCTTAGGGCAACTTTTCCAGCCTCTTCAAGATTTGCACTTTTCGTTCTAACACGAAAAGCCTCTACATTAATAACTGGTCTACCCTCAAAACTTGCCGACCGCTGATATGCGCCCGATAAAGCCACACAAGCTTTAATTCTTTTTTCAAAACAAGCAGCTCTTGGAGCTAAATGACCTCCCAAGGAAACTCCCCAAATACCTATACGGTTTTGATCAATATCTGACCTAGTTTCTAAATAATCACATACGGCTCTTACCGGCTCTTCAAATTCAGGACACAGTGGAAAGTCATATTCACCCTCTCCTTGACCTGGTCCATCAAATGCTAGGGTGGCTAAACCACGCACTAAGAAACGATTTTCATAGTCATCCATTTCTTCTTTTGCTGAGTCTAGCCCCATACACATTACAACAATGGGGGGGTTTGAAACTCCTAGAGGTTTTCTTAAATTACCATATAAAAATTTACCCTGATATGCAATAGCAACTCTTTCACCAGGTGGCTTTAAATGCGGTAAGGCTAAATTACGACACTCGACAGCTTTCATATTTGCTTGACGCATTTGCTCTAAATCATTCACAAATAAGAATTTACCAAAGTGATAACATACGGCCGCACGCGTCCAATGTTGACTTGCTGAATAGGTGAAGCCATCATCAAATGCTTCATGTCCCAATCCTTCATGAATAGAGGCTCTTTGTGACCAAGCCCGACACCATTCATCCCAATGTTGCAAGCTTGCAGTGACTTCTAAAAAATCTGTCATTGGCACACCGTTGGCCACAAAGCGTGGCGCCCAATGAGAAATCGCAGATTCAATGCGTGGATCTTTTTTCTGTTCGGTTGTGTTTAGTGTCATATTAGTCAGCCTGTATATTTGCGTTTTTAATGATTGGAGTCCAACGTTTAATCTCTGTTTTCACAAAATCTTCTAATGACTCCGGAGATGAATATGATGCTTGTATCCCCTGTTTCAAGAACAACTCTTTTACGTCTGGGCGACGCAGGATTTCAGTAATATCTTGATTTAGTTTTTGTTGGACAGCTTTAGGCGTTTTGGCTGGAGTAAAAAGTCCGAACCATAATTGAGCATCCATTCCCACTAGTCCTGCTTCTGATGAACTGGGGACTTCTGGTAAGCCAGAAAATCGATCGCTTGTTGAGACGACTAATGCCTTTAGTTTGCCAGTTTTTAACTGCGCAGCAGCTGTCACCGGAGATAAAAATGAGACTTGGGTTTCATTTGCGATTAAGGCAGTTAAGCCCGCGCCAGCACTCTTATATGGGATGTGCATCATATTGATCCCCGTGACTTGTTTAAATAACTCTCCAGTTAAATGGCTAATTGTGCCATTTCCAGCTGATGAGAAATTGAGATCTTTTCTATTTTTGGCATACTTGATAAACTCCGCAACTGTATTTGCGGGAATACTTGGATGCACCATCATCACAGTTACACCTGTTGCAACCATTGTTACTCCGACTAAATCTTTTACAGGGTCATACGGTAAGTTGGGATATAAAGTCACAGAGCTCACCATCGGTCCTGCATGTCCCATCAATAAACTGTATCCGTCTGCTGGTGCTTTAGCAACAAGATCAGCAGGCACAGTACCGCCAGCTCCTGCACGATTATCAACTATCACAGGTTGACCCCATTTTTCTGATAACTTTTGTGCTACTACTCGCGACAAATAATCTGCCGTACTACCCGGTCCATGACCAAAAATACGTACAGGCTTAGTGGGATACTCTTGAGCAACAATTGGCACACTCGATACGATGGCCATACATAGAAAAAACTTTTGCCAATGTTTTACTTGGCCAAGCAATAACGTGCTTATTCCACTAATTAGGTTCATGGTGTCTCCCTTATGAATGATCAATTTCCTTAGCTTATAAGTATTGGAAAAGATGTTTTTTAATATTTTTAATACTTTAACATTATTCCTAAAGGCTGATTATGTACATTATTTTTTAGAGTCTAAAACGATTAAGGGGCATCTATAAAGTACTTATAAATCAACTAACCTATTTTTTAAAGCTACCCCCTAAGAAGGCTCTCAACTGTGATCTATCGAAATTTTTTGGCCCGTTACGACATCACCCCTTGCCCCAGAATACCTAATACTACCTTGACATTAGATGCTGCGTAACAGCATAAAGACCAGCTGTTAGCACACAGCATGCAAATAACGACAAATAGAAGTTATAGTCATTTCTGAGCATCCAACCCATTATGAGGAACATGGGCAGGGAGGGAATCACATACCAAAATGTCTCTTGACTCATATCGGCGATTTTGATTTTGTCTTTGGACTCAATATAGATCCAAACGAAGGTGGTAATTGAAACAATGGGCACAGCTAATAAAAATGCCGCTAAAGAAGAACTACGCTTGCTAATTTCAACTGCGGCAACAATTACGAGGGCAGCAATCAGCGTTTTAACTAGATAGAACATCTTTTTATCTTTGGTCGAAGTAACGGCAGTATATCGTTGTGTCGTTTAAATCCACATTTCTGTTCAGGGACAATATGGGTCATAACATTAAGAATTGACAATTTCTTCATGATTTAGTTTCTTGCTTTTTAAACAATTTCATATCCCACTTAAACTATTGAGTTCACATCAAATTCCAGATGAACATCCACCAAAATAATACCTCTCATCTTACGTGTTCTCAAATCATAAAAACATTTAACACACCTAGATTTAACGAAATCATTTACGCGCCAAGAAGTGATACTAGCCAATCAATGCCGCTAAAGATTCAGCTGAGCAGGCCTGATCTAAAAATTCTAAAACTCCTAGCGGCGCTAATCATTACAAATTTTTATTTCCGAACCAATAGGCAAATCCTGCTCCTACGGAGGTTAAAAAACTACCCCAAGCCATGTCTATGAAAGCAAGTCGCATTGGAAAATCTCTCACAACCGCAAGATTAGTAAGGTCATAAGTCATATAACAAAAGAATCCAAACAAGGCGCCATATTTCAAGGCATGCGGCAAAGATTGTTTTTCTAATGCCGGAAAAACAACAAATATATTTGCTCCCAAAGCATAGAGTAAGTAAAAAGCAAATCCAGCTATTAATTTAGGCTCGTTTGCCATCAGATTACCCATCTCATCTTGATAAAGGTTTTTTGCAATCCCTAATAACCAAAGCATATCAGTACATATCACTATGATGAGAAATGCAATATACATGCTCAAATATTTACGCAATTAGGTTCTCCTTGAAGTTTTATTAATTACTAATAGATATTACGGCAATTTTCTTAAATTACCTTCGGTAAATTCTATATAGTCAATTTCATCAATGAGCGCCCATTCGTGAACCGTCCTTTTAAAGGACATTTGATGAATCTGATATCCCAGTTTAGAAAAAGAGTACTCTAATGCTGAGGAACGGCTTGAGTCTATGGATTGTGACAAAATATTCTAAATGAAGGATTTAGGCAATAATGATCCTTTGAAACACAGTAAGGAATCACATGTTGTACGATATCTATCTAAGCAATATATCTGTCAACAAAGCTTATGAATCAAATATATAATTTATGTACTTTATCTTAAACTTTTTAAGCATATGAAATTTCTCCTATTTCTTAGCCTTTTTTTTAGCTCAATAACCATGGCTAGTGGTGATGAGACGTATAAAGCTGTTTGTTCAACCTGCCATGCTACCGGTCTTAACAAGGCTCCTATAGTGGGTGATAAAAAACAATGGGGCAAATTAATTAAAGAGGGACAGGCGCATATAACTTCCGATGGTTATCACGGTGTTGGAGCGATGCCGCCAAAAGGTGGGAAACCAGACTTAACTGTCGCTGAATTTTCTTCTGCGGTGGTCTATATGGCAAATCAGGCTGGGGCTAATTGGAAAGAGCCTGATGAAGCAATGCTCAAAGAAATTAATAAACGGATTACCAAAAAGCTATCGAAATAATAACTGTCGTTTTTAACAATTTCGATGAAACAAGGATGTCTAATTCATTATTGGTGCAACAAACCAATTCTTCATGGCGGTAAGTAGCTTATTGACTCAGCGCTATATCGCCCCAGTCCTAGGTTGTTTCATCCTTGATAGTGCTATTCCCCAACAATAGATTGAACTTCGCCAGTCTTTATCCACTGAATAACTGCTTTTGTGGCTGCCTCTTCTTTGCCACCCATTGAATGTAAGTGAGTTCCACCACACACATCCCCAGTACCTTCACCACCCCTTACTGTTATTAAATTATTTTTTGAATATGCTACGACGGTTGAATATGGGGTGTGGGAACATAGGTCATCTCCATGGTGAATATTTAATACAGGAGCCTTCAATGCTGACATATCAAACGATTCGACTGAAGATCCATAGCTTCTGTTGTAATAATTTGCCACCGTCATGGATGCCGAATGAATACTGCCCCGTAATTCATTACCTAAATTTTTAGCAAGCCACTTCGATGAGATTGTTCCATAGCTATGGCCCATCACATAAAAATTTTTGATTCCATACTTTTCTTTTAAGAGAGCCGTAATTTTCCTTACATCATCAGCATGCTTCACTGAAGATCGATAGTCATCATTACACCCTAATGGCTTATTCCCTGGTGCGACACTATTTTCATCGCTAGGACAATCCATTACAACAAGGGCGATACCCTCTTTAGCAAATAATTTAGTATTGTTTTGTAAATAATTTAAATTTCTCTTCCAATCATTTTCTGTCTTAATGTTGGCGATACCAGACCAGCCGCGATAAAAGAGCAGGGCGGTTTCTGTTGGTGTAGAAGGCTGTAGTAATATCGCCCTCTGAACTACTGGAGATTTTGAAAAAAATCCCGACTCTCTCCCAACATCCGCCTCTAGCAAAATAGCAGTCATCGTTTGAGCTGTCACAGAATTACATCCAAGTACAGCGAAAAAGCTCATTAGCCATTTCATTTTTTGATCCCAGACTTATATATGAATAAATTTAACCAACTATGAAACTCTATCCTATTCTAGGGGGTCAGGGCATTTCGAAGTGGTTTCAAAAGTCGGGTAGAACAACTTATAAAAAGGTTGGGTTGATAAGCTATTTTAATATGCACTCAGCCAAGCTCGCTCTTTAAAAAAGCTCTTGAAGATTCGGGTTTAGCTTGTAATCTTTAGTCGCCAATTAATTCCCTTTAAAATAAACTATACCAAACTGTGCCACTTGATTACCTATAAGCAGCTTACCCGTCCTTCTGTCGTAAACCTTTAATCCTAAAATGAGCGTTTTGTGTGAGTTCTGTGCTTGCAAGGAGGAGCCCGCTCTTAAATCAATGTGAAAACCATCTCTTTGTTCAAAGCCTGTCGATAAAAGATTATATGCCTTGTACATAGTTGTAGCATTTCCATTTTTAAGAGTCAATTCGGTGTCAATACCATACCCACTTTTGGCAAAACAAGCCAGAATATTAATATGGTCTGGCATTCCACAAGTTAATACGGCCTCATAAGGAAATTCTTTCGCTCTAGCCTCTTGCCTAGCTCTTCGCTCTTTATCTTCTTTTGCATCTTGAGCTTGTTTTTCTGCTAATTCTTTTTTCTCTCTTTCAGCCTTTATTGCTATGGTACTTGTACCTTTCTTTTTTGCCTCTTGCTCATCTTTTAAAAAGTTATTTATCAAATTTAATGATGGTTTAGTTTCGGCTGAATAGTTTGCGCTATTCATCCTTGTGACTGCACCTTGATAGCCTTGAATATCATTAACTCCAAACCCTTTTAATACATTGATAGATTCTTTAGTGGCATCAGGACCATCGGCCATAACTGAAAGCGCCACCTCATCCCAATTCTGGTAGCCATTACTTGAAGCATAGGCCTGACGTGCGGTATTCACATCTGAAGTTGGCCCAACAGAAATTACTTTTCCAACGGCACTAGATGACCAAGGATAAATGCGCAAATACTTCTCTTGCTCTTGTGCAAAATCCCTAGATGTTTTTTCAGTAGCAAATTCAACAAAATATCTACATGCACTATAAAATTTATTCATGTCGTTAAATATATCGTTTTTAACTCTAATATGTGTCCAGCGATCTGTTTGATTGTTATTGTTTTCAAGCCTATCTTGTTGCGCTATCCATTGAGCCACTTCATTTGAGCCCAAATATCCTAAATATGTTCTGAAATCTAATTCATCAGATTTTGGATCCAAGACACAGACTGCATTGCCGCTAGCTTGATCAAATCGTGACCCATCTTTTAGCTCAATATTTTTATAAACACGAATTGCCGTAATTGGTCTAGTCCTTGGTGGTTGGGATTGCGAGCCAGTCGACTGGCTAACACTGTTTGATTGGGCACACGCGGCGCCAACAAACTTACTGTTAACAGAATTAGGCTCTGCTGTCTTAGTTGGCGTTGTAATAGTTAAGTTTTTACTTGAGCCCTTTAGCCCCTGCTCCGTATAAGATGTTGCAGAAATAATTGTGTATTCATTGGTATTACAATTAATCTTATAGTTCACCAAGTAAGAGTTAGTTTCCCCTAAAGGCTTAAATAAATTTTGGGTTATAGAAACTCTTTTTTGATCCTCGGCACCAGAGATACTATTTATGTCTACTAAGTATTCGCTCACAGCATTTTTGGTGAGAAATTTCCAATTTGTCTGAGCGTTTGCTTGTAAGGCAATAATGGCGCCGACTGCAAAAAAAATGAGGTTCTTTAAAATTTTAGTCATATTTTATTTTCTCTAATATTATTTATAGTGACGCCGAGCACACATTAAATTAAGCATCAACTTGTGTCTTTAAAATGTATTATTTGCGCTCGTTAAAAATCTCACTTTGGTTAATTTACTTAATGACTATTACTTTACAATGACAAAAAAGTTCTAAATATTATAATTTATTTTTTAGTGCCGACTGTTCAGGCGTTAAATTGATGCTGGATGCTTATTTTTAAAGATATCTACTGTTTTAGGATATCTACTTAAAACGTCTTTTTTAAAAGATATTACATAACCCTATCTAAAAAAAGGTTAGGCGTGAGCCATCAAGCCCCATCTGTAAATTTATAGCTCAGGCCCTTTGCAAGAAATTCTGGATATTGTTTAAGTAGCTATTAACTTCTTTAGATGACAAATGAATATCGCAAAAACTAATAAAATAGATCATGGCGGGCCAGGTATTTCTTTGAAGTCTAGAGCGGAATCGACTAGGGTCATGAGCTCTAAATCCAAAATTTTAGTCAAGCCTTACATTATTCATTTAAAGTTAAGTTTTAATAGTTTTGTGTGATTTAAACACAAATTACTATGGCTCATTTTTAATACATTACTATTCCTTATGACTGAACTTCCTAATATTGAAACCGTATTCTTTAATAAGCCCAATCTTGATCAACTGAGAGTCAATTTATTAATGGATCACCCACCGAGAATATTGCTTCTCTTTGGGTCTCTGAGAGAAAGGTCTTTTAGTCGCCTTTTAGCTGAAGAAGCCGAACGTATATTAAAGGCAATGGGCTGTGAAACACGAATTTTTAATCCTAGAGGATTGCCGCAAGTAGACGATGCGCCCGAAACACACCCCAAAGTAGTGGAGCTAAGAACTCTTGTAGAGTGGTCCGAAGGAATGGTTTGGAGTAGTCCCGAGCGTCATGGTGCAATGACAGGGCTGATGAAGTCTCAAATCGATTGGATACCTTTAAGCATTGGCGCCGTCAGACCCACCCAGGGTAAGACTTTAGCTCTAATGCAAGTAAGCGGTGGATCACAATCATTTAATGCTATTAATCAAATGCGAATTTTAGGCAGATGGATGAGGATGATCACTATTCCCAATCAATCCTCTGTACCCAAAGCGTTTTTAGAGTTTGATGACAACAATCGCATGAAACCATCCGCCAATTACGATCGTGTAGTCGATGTCATAGAAGAGTTAGTTAAATTTACTTTACTAACTAGGTCAGTTTCTACTTATCTGACTAATCGCTATAGTGAGCGAAAAGAAAGTGCTGAGGAATTTTTAAAGCGAGTAAACCAATGATTTATTTGACTTGTCGTTTAAAACGACATGACCATCACAAATATAAATAATTCCCTCAACATAAAGCGTCCTTTTAATAAGTGTTTCATTAAACGTTCTTCATTCTCAAAAAAAGCCACCTGAATGAAAGGTGGCTTAGTGAAACATACGGAGGAAATACAAACGAATCTAACTACACCTTTACTATATTATTTAATTACATTGAATATTGGTGTAAGTGCCTTGTTTTGGTGCAAACCTTTCCAAGTTGGTAATTAATTCAAATTAGTCTAGAAATTAATTGGGTAAACACTGATCGACCCAGGACTAAGCGGTCTTGTCCTGCCAATAGCCTTATGGCTAGAATCATTCTTAGAATAATTATTTTGTAACTAACTTACTTGTCAATAAGAGTATTACAGAACAAATCATTAGTGGGTTAAAAATGGCAGACTCTAGCTATAGGCAACCATGCTGTAATAATTAGATGGTAGCATTAGATATGCGTTCTTTAATTACTATCATCGCAATCTTGCAGTTTGCTCTACTATCAAATGCTTACGCGGCACGGCCAATGATGACCGATGATGCGAGGATCATTGATGACAAATCTTGTCAAGTAGAGTCATGGGTTAGAAATACGCAATCGACTACAGAGTATTGGGCATTACCCGCTTGTAACCCATTCGGTTTTTTTGAGCTTACGATTGGTGGAGCTAAAACAAATAGTTCACAGACCGTCGGCTTTAATCAAGAGGGAACACCTCTAAGTGATAGTATTGTGCAGGTTAAAACATTATTTCGTGAATTACAACCCAACGACTGGTCAATTGGTGCCGCTATTGGTAGAAATAAGCATCCGAGCTCTTTTGGAACTGCACGGACTAACGATATCTACGGATATATTCCATTTACGCTGTCACTTAATGATGACAAACAATTTGTACATATTAATATTGGCGCAACTAAAAGACAATTAGATGATCAATTTTTAAAAACTTGGGGGGTAGGAATTGAGTATCAACTAACAACTGATACTTTTGCCATTGTAGAATCTTTTGGTGAAACGGGCAGTACCCCCTTTTATCAGGGGGGGGTACGTCACTGGTTTATACCAAATCGTTTTCAGATGGATTTAACCTACGGGAATAAAGCTGGTTTTGGTGGCGAAAGTAAATGGATTTCTATTGGGGTTCGAGTACTTTCCCCAGCCTTTTTGCCATAGCCTCAGTTCCTTGTAATCCCAGTACTGAATGGATCTTTTTCATAGCTTCATCTAATATAATTTATGCGTCTTCATATTGCGCCATCTTCTTTTCAACTTCTTGGTTTGTGTAACCGTCGTCCTCTTCAGTATCAAAATAGTAAGGTTTAGCTACTTATTTGATTTGGATCAAAAAAAGATTACTTAATTCATCAATCCATGAATTAAGTATTTGCAAATAATCACTTATATACCTAGACTGAAAACAAATATATTTAATAGGGCTTTTATATGAAAAAGGAATTCTCTTGAAGGTACTACTACCAATTGATGGCTCTAAGTCATCTCTTAATGCTACGAAGTACGTTGCCAAGATGGCCAAAAACTCTCGCAGCCCAACCATCGTTACCTTAGTTAATGTCCACGATGATGCTGGCCTTAGTTATGTAAAGCAATTCATTGACAAAAGTATTGTCAATGAATACTTGCGGGAATTAAGTGAAAAAGAACTTAAAGCTGCACAAAAGGTTTTAGATGTGGCTCGCGTTAAACACAACATGGCTATTTTGCGCGGTCATGTTGCCGATGAGATCATGGCTCTTGCTAATAAAGATAAGGTTGATTTGATTGTCATGGGGGCTAAGGGACGAAGTGGCTTTTTGGATATTTTAATGGGCTCCGTAGCACAGCGAATTAGTAGTTCAGCCAAGCAACCTGTACTTCTTATTAAATAATTTTTTGTTTCTTTAAACGACAATCCCTGATACAAGATATTAGCTAGCTTTGTCCTTTTAAAGGACATTTCATGACAAGGATATCAAGCGCCTTTCAATCAGGCGCTCATCCTGGCAACCAAAGCCCATCAACCCTCACCAACGATTCAGAGCTCCTAGTGTATTTCCTGAGACATACTTTTTTGGTGGCTATAGCAGAATTGAACCACCGACATCAGGATTTTAAATATCAGCCTAAGCCAACTTTCGCTTTCGATTTCTGGGATCTGTGCCACTAGTCTGGGCTTGTCTAAAAATCCAATTATTTACTGAGACTTTTTACGATTGGCGATTTCGTTGTTTATTTCCGCAAGCATAGATTTGCTTGGCGAAACCCAATGACCTCCTGATTTGTTCACCATGTAAATTAATGCCTCTGCGAATTGCCCAATTGATAAGCTTTCCTTGCCCCCTTTTGGTGGCATTGCTCTTACTCCAACATATCCGTGTGCCGTAATAATTACTTGCCCCTCATTAATTAATTTTTTCCAAGCATTTTGATCACCTATCTTTGGGGCATTAGCCACCCCTCCGCTGTGGCAAACAGAGCAGACTTCGTTGTAAATATGGACGCCACTGGCATCCTTTTCATTAGCAAAAGTCAATTGGGGTAAGGCCAGGTTAAATATTAAGTAAATAATAAGTTGAATCTTCATAAAATTTGAGTCCCCGGTTATTGCGTTAATGCGGGCAAAGAGCCACTCACCACTAGATAAAAACTATAAGCACAAGCAACAGCCAGAAATATTCCAACCAAATACATTGGATAGGGAACTCCTTGCTCTGATGTGCCCTGCTTTTTCCCGGTAAACATTGAACGAATTAAATTTTCTTTTTGCATTAAGCTCATAATGATTGCAGCGGCTATATGAATCACCACAACAACTAGTGCGATATTAAAAATTGTTTCATGCGCCCCACTCATGAAATCACCAAGAAACTCCTTCATACTCCAGTATCCGGTTAAGCTAATGAGCAGAATTAAAATCATTAATGAAATCATCGCCAAGGCACCTACAGGATTATGCCCAAGTCCTGCTTGCTGGTTGTTAGTTAATAAGGCTTTAAAGTGCTGAAGCGTTTCTGTAGGCCCTTTAATAAATTGGCTAAAACGTGCATATCTTGTGCCAACCATCCCCCATATCACCCTAAACAAAACAAGTGCAACTGCGGTATATCCAAAAGCATAGTGAATCATTTGCTGAGCTTCACTTTCTGAAGTAAGCCAAGCACCCATAAATGAAATGACTAAAAGCCAATGAAATACTCGGACAGGAAAATCCCAAACTAAAACAGATTTCTTTTGATTAGACATATTCATTTGGTCGGTATCCGTACCCTATCATCGTCAAAGTTCCCTTTAGCGGCATCCACATGGCAAGCGGTACAATTTGCTGGACTCTTTACTCCGGACCTTTTCCATACGTCAGATCTCACTTCATCATGTTTGCGAATAAACCAAGTCGTTTTGGTGATTCGATTCTCTGGAGCAAATGCAGAATACTTTTGCTTAGTAGCTGCATGCTTAAGTAACCATCGAGAAATTTCAGATTCAGTTTTTGTATCAAGACTCGCATCGGTACCAAAGTGTTTATCAAGTTCAGATATGATGTTTTGCCAATTCTTCTGACCCAATAGCCCTGGTGGATAAGCCATATGGCAACTAGCACACTCAGCCTCGTAACTCTTGGGTGCCCCAGCCGGTATGCCCATATTTGAGGCAGATACTGGCATTGCCAACGAAGCCAATAACGCTATAAAAATGTAAGTTTTCATAAGTACCTCATTTCACTTTCATTAGCCAAGAAAGCACGTCTGCTTTTTCTTGGGCAGTACATTCGTGAGCCAACACATCATTGCAATTACGCTTAAACCACTTTTCAACCTTGGCTTGATCAATGAATCGCTCGGGATTTGTATTAGGTGACAAAGACTTAATTACTTTCCCAGTAACAATATGTTTAGTATCGTGATTAGGTGGGTTTTCATGACAGGAAGCACAGCTCCACTCTTTGCCATGCTTCGCATTAAAGAATTGTTCGCCGCGGGTTGAAGATGCCATGCCAGACTGAGCTTCGTATCCTTTTAATAATTCTTGAGGTGTCGATAAAACATCGACACTAATCGAACTGAGCAATACCAAACTTAAAAATGACTTTTTGTTCATTGGTTTCGTGCCTCGCTTAACCTAACAACCTAGTATGGGCTCATTGAACGACCAATAACGGCATTTGCTAAATTATGTTACTTGAATTTGATACAGGTCAAAATATCAAGCTAAACGTCTCTTTAAATAAAATCGACCTACACAGGAGTGTCTCATTAATCTGTTCTTTAAAAAATATAGGGCATTTCTTATTAGGAATATCCGAGACTATTAGAGTTCCCCTTAAAAGCCCCCCAAAGAAAACAGCCCACAAGTGGGCCGTCGAAACTCTTGGTTGCCCGAGGCCGAATCGACCAGGACATCAGGAGTGTTTATCCTATTTCTAGACTGTCTGAATCACTACTCAGAAATTAGACATTATTGAACCTTGCTTTTGCACTACTATTCGAATCATACTGGGGATTTGCCATTGCCTACTTTCAGAAAAAATGAGGATAAATTATTTTTTCTCATTACTCGAGTTTAGCCATTCTGCAATCTCGGGAAAAGCGTCGCTGAAATTACCCATAAATTCTCTAATCATCAATATTAGTCCAAGTATTAATAGGCAAAAGACACCAATCGATATGAGTAAAAAAGTGGTGATGCTCATGATTTTTTATTCAAAATAAGCGATAACTTAAAGTAAATTCCAAAACAAAAAATAGATGGTACCCAAATAGCTGTAAAAATTGATTGTTCACGATCTCCAATCACATACCATAGATATGCAGAAGTCAAAAAGGAAATCACCACGGCCAGTAAAATACAATAATCTGATTTTTGAAACATAAAAGCCCTTTATTAAATTTATGAAGATTCCTTAATCCAGAAGATAATGGCACCGACAAGACAGCCTGTTATTGCTACTGATGCTAGTGTACGAATGCCCGATGAAAATCCAATAGCAAATAAATCCAAAGAAAATACACCCAAAAGTCCCATTAAAATGATTGAACAACTTGCTAAAATTAAAATAAGACCAAAGGCTATAAATACCTTTTGCGTTAAATGATTAGCCCTATTCAGAATCAAACGTAAGTTCATTTTGTTATTATAGGGTTGCCAGGTAATCTTGTACTTTAAATACCTAGATAGTAAATTATTTTTTATTAAAAATAGAAAGTTGGGTGAAAATTACAACTCAATTATTTTTTTCATCTATCCTTTAAAAGGACATTTCATTACACAAGTATCAATGGTATATCGACTAGACACTGGCTTCATATCCGATTTCCAGACTACTCTAGCTAAGATTTAATTTCTTATTGAAAGTAACATCGTCTGATTTTTAATACTAATTAATCATTGCCACAACAAATCCTAGAACTGCTAATAATAATATTAGCGATAAAACTGTTTTTATAGCAACTGCTAATTTAGGCTTCTCCTCAACCCAATTTTCACCCAAAAAAATTGTTAGGATTGAGCCAAGTAATGAATTTTTTAATAGCCAGTTCATGATTTATCTCTATTATTTAATTTTTATAATGCTATGGCTAGTTAATATACCATTGTGATTAAGACTCCAAGGATTTACTCCTCATAAAATAAAATGCCCCGCACGAAGCAGGGTATTATTTGATTTTGGTGGCCCAGGGCGGAATCGACTAGTACCTAGGATTTTCATCGCGTATTTAAATTTGAATTAATGACTTTAATTGAATGTTTTCTTTGGCTAATTTATTATTGCCCATTAGCTCCTCAATTTCCAATAAAACTAAAGTGCCTACAACATTCGCTCCCACTTTCCTCACCAAGTTTGCGGCCGCAACCAGCGTTCCCCCTGTAGCCAAGACATCATCCACTAGCAATACCTTTGAGTCATTAGGTAGTATGTCTTGTTGAATCTGTAAAGAGTCAGCGCCGTATTCCAAACCATAGCTTTCTGAATATACTTTTCTTGGTAACTTATTAGGTTTACGAGCTAAGACCAATCCTTTTTTAGATGCTTGGGCAAGTGCTGTGGCAAAAATAAAGCCCCTAGACTCTATGCCTAAAACATAATCAAAGTCATAAAAATTGCTAAGATCATACAATTGATTTATTGCGTATGTAAACGCTCTATGATTGGCAAGTAGTGGAGAAATATCTTTAAACATAATTCCCGGTTTTGGAAAGTCGGGAACTGTTGGTAAATAATCTAATAAATTCATGACTTATGAAAAATTCTATAGTTGTAATTGTGGCGCTAGAAGATGAACTTAATGCTGACAACATATCTTCTCATATTCCAATAATCTATTCAGGAATTGGCAAAGTAAATGCTTCAATTGCTACATTCAGAGCAATAAAGGAATACAACCCTGATTTAATTATCAATTTTGGTACAGTTGGAAAAATTACCCCAAGCCTTTCTGGTCTAATTCAGATTGGCTCTGTCATACAAAGAGATATGATTGCTGAGCCCCTAGCACCAAGAGGATCAGTCCCGTTTTCTAATAAACCAAGTAAGTTTATCTCCATTTCAAATGGTCATATTTGCGGGAGTGGCGATAGCTTTGTAACCCAACAAGATGATTGGCTTACTCAAAATGGGGTTGATGTAGTCGATATGGAACTGTTTGCAATCGCTGCAGTTGCTCATGAACATAATATTGACTGGGTCTCCTACAAATTTATATCAGATGATGCCAATGAATCTTCTGGCCAAGATTGGTCAAAACAAGTCAATCGAGGGCAAAAGTTATTTGTTGAACAATTACACGCTGACCTAATTAACTGGAATCTATCTAAGGGCTGGGTACCCATCTCATAAGTCAAGGCTTGACCTTATCAAGGATAGTATTTAAATTTGTCCTTTTAAAGGATGCTTCATGCGTGGGGTACCCCGAACAAGACCACTCCCATATCTAAAACGGTAAAACAGGATTGTTCATCCCTACTCAAAGGATTTGATCTCTGACACTAGACAAATAACGCTAAAAGCAAAATAGAAAGCCATCTACTACTTTTAGATAAACTGAAACAATAATGCCCCGCTTGAGCAGGGCATTATTTGATTTTGGTAGTCCGGGGCGGAATCGACCAGTACCGAAGGAACTCGATCCAATATTATCTGTATTGTGACGGTAATTCGCGCTCATTCATACGTTACTATTCAGACTCTTTATCAGTGCTGACACGACTAATAATCCAACAAGCCCCTGCAATCAGTACGATAGCACCGCTCTCATAGAGCAAAATTGCAGGGTTTCCATCCTTGCCCTGAAGAATGATTAATCTACTCAATGCTGTCATTGCAATAAATAAAGGTATCGTTATTGGAATACGATGGCTAGAATAAAAGGCGGCAAGCATTCCAAGAACCTCTGCATAAATAAACATCAGTAATAGGTCTTGTAATTCAACACGACCTCTGTTAATTAAAGAAATAACTTCTTGACCCATTGCTCCAATTGTAAAAATTGCAATAATTATTAGGAATAATTTTTCGACTGAGCCAATAATATTTTTTATGTTCATACGCTGACCTTGTTTTACTTAGAGTGCAGTTTTGCTCTCGTATTTATTTAATTAAAGTATTAGTTTGTATCTTAACAAAAGCTATCTTAGTTGATAAAGATGAAATGCCAATTACGCACAACTATAATATAAAAAACACTTGTTGATGAAGGTATTTGGGGCTAATGTCATCCACCTGCCAAGCCAATAAAGAAAATGCCCCGCACGAATTGGGGCATTATTTAATTTTAGTGGCCTGGTATGGAATCAAACCACCAACACAAGGATTTCAAATTTCCTCCGATGGACCGCTTTTGCTTTGATTTTGAGGGCTTGAGCCGCCATTTTTAACTTGTCTTGAACTGTGTGTACTTTTGCTAGTCAAATTTGGCAATGTATATTAAATACGGAAAAAAGATTTAAGCTTGTAAGGTAAATGCTTCGTTGATAGAGGTTTGTATACCCCCCCCCATGACAGCCCCACCACCTGCAACATAAATACTTCTGCCAATAACTACAGCACCTAAGCCATGCCTTGGCGTTGGCATTGGGGCATATTGTTCCCATGAATCTTTGGAGATA
The DNA here is from genome assembly GCA_947462685.1 of Burkholderiaceae bacterium. Classification (GTDB taxonomy): domain Bacteria; phylum Pseudomonadota; class Gammaproteobacteria; order Burkholderiales; family Burkholderiaceae; genus Polynucleobacter. Next base: position 285,257 of record CANHPL010000001.1, read on the forward strand.
TCATAAGCTTCATTCTGCCCAAATACTCGATTTGTGCCTTCACCACCCATAACAAAAATTTTATTATCTAAAATTACAGCGCCGTGTCCAGATCTTGCAGTTGGAAGTGGATTTCGAGCTTCCCATCTATCAGATTGCGCAATGTAAACATGATGTAAATTAGAGTTTGTATGAAAATTATCAACTCTACCGCCAATCACATGAATTAGCCCTTGGTGAGAAACTGCGCCGACGTGATCTCGTGGAGTATGCATTGGGGCGCGTTTTTCCCAGCTATCGGCAATAGGGTCATATACCAGATGTGTGCCAATCGATTTTTTTGTATCGGTTGTGTCACCCACAGCGCCACCGATAGCATGAAGTTTGTTATTTATCGATACACACGCAATAGATCCTGCTGCAGATGGCATGGGAGCAATGCGTTCCCACTTGTCCAAGCTATCAGAGTAAACATAGCAGTCCGCTCGAGGTTTTCGGTTTTGTTCTATGTAGCCACCAATGGCATAAACTTTTTTATCAATAGTAACAACGCCAACATGGTTGGCTCCACTAGGTAGGGGGGTGGTAACGATCCAAATATTTTTTTGGGGATCATAAATATGATGGTATGAGCGATCTACACGTTGCTCTCCATAGCCCCCAATGAGGTGCATTCGGCCATTCATCTCAGTTGCCCAGGCCATTTCGCTTCGTGGCAAGGGTAAGCTTGCTCTGGCAATCCACTTACCAGGATTAATCGCTTTTGGGGCGGGACTATCAAATACAGCTTGAGTATCAGCTAAAGGGGGGCGAGAAATTAAACCAGCTTGATTTAGTCGTTCATAAGAATCACCATGATGGTTCATTTGAGCATACACAGAAGTAGATGCAATACTAGCAACACTACTCAATAAAAAATTACGTCTGTTCAAGTTTTTCTCCGTGTTAAATCAATAGAATTTGAAGGTACTCTGAATTAATTTGATTTAAATTAATCATAATCGAAATTAAATAATTAAGCTTTGTTAAATAAGTAACAGGGGAACATTTCTACATAGAAAAATTTGACTAATTTTTGGGCGTCAGATGTGTTGAAAAAATATGCCCAATAGCAAATGCTTGGCACACAAAGCACAAGCGCTAACTTCTTTAACCAGCTTTGATCTTCCCAATGTTAGTAATTTTGCTTATAAGAACATTACCTTTTCTATTCTTGAGATAGATTAAATTAAAGAACTTTTAACCGCAGCAGTAATCGATTCATAGAAATAAAAACAGCCGCTGATAGGCGACTGTTTGTTTCTTGGTGGCCCGGGGTGAAATCGACCAGGGCGTAGGATGTCTATCTGCCTAATGCGTCTTAGTCTCCACATTAATGACGCCCTTCATTCCAGCCTCATAGTGACCAGGCTCAAAGCATGCCATGGCATATTGCCCGGGCTTTTTAAAAGTCCAAACCAATTCCGCTTGTTGTCCTGGTTTTGCTGAGATTTCATTTGTATGGTGATGCCCTTTGGAATTGGGGTTAGCCATATCTTTAGCATGAGCGATGATCTCTTTTTCTGTACCAATTACAAGCTCATGATCTACCTTACCCTTATTAACCAATATGATACGGATCGGCTCACCAACTTGAGCTTCCCATGTTGCTGGAGAAAAACGCATACCGTCATCCACTTCTATACGAACCTCTTTCATTGAAGGGGCAACTACTTGTGCTTGTGGGGTGCCATGATCATGACTATGGCCATCGCCACCGTGCTCGTTAAAGTAAGAGAAGGAATATAAAGATGCGGCAATAACTAGTGCAAGACTAATGGCGCCATAAATGAGAACAGACCTCATTTTTACCTTGCCCTTACCTTCCATTAAATACATGGCTATAAAGACATCACAAACCCCACTGGAACTACCCAGGAACTCCTAGCCGGAGAGTCCGGAAAATGCTGAAGTCCTCCAGTAAAGAAACCCAGGCCAATTGAGGCGACTATACCAATGGCCAATACATCAGTCCAACTGTGGTCTTTATCTGGATTAGCAATCTTTTCTAGTGTGCCACCAACTAGATAAATTGCTATACCGAATGCGGCAGTCCAGATGGCTCGTTCCTCACTAAAAAATCCATGGGTAATAGCACCGGCAGTAAAGCTGATGCCTGTGTATTTACAAAGAGACGCGATGTGATTAAGTGAAAAGTTCATTTTTTCAATTCATAAGGAAATTTATGAGTGTCGCTTATATTGACACTCACTAACAAATATGTAAACGTACTTTTAAGGGACATGTCATGATACGGATATCAACCGTCTATCCACTAGACGCTGCTGCTAGTCGCTCATATAAATGACAGTCAAACAAGTTTTTTGGCATCTTGACACATAATTTTAAAACAGATTGCACGGATCCTGATCGACTAATTAAATTTCATGCTTGCTTCACAAAAATATGTCCATATGTATGTTACAGAACTATTGCTTTAAAAAATACAGCATATAGTTCACTTAGAAATGGTCAAGCAGACATTAGAGGATACGATAAGTAAGTAGTTTTTCTGCTTTCTGACTTACTGATAACAATCGCCAAATCTTCATTTCTATTGACTTCGCTGTGCTTTAACGAACAATAAAGAGAGCATCATTTTTTTAAATAGCTTCAACTATCCAAAGAGACTAAACCGAAGGAGTTAATTATGCTTAAGTATCTCGGGATCTATTTTTTATTTTTGATTTCCCTTGTCTTGGTCGATATGATTTGGCTTTTAGGCATCGCTAAAACCATGTATCAAGATGAAATGGGTGACTTAATGGCCAGCAAACCGAAACTTGTGGCTGGTTTAGCCTTTTATGTGCTGTATGCGATTGGTGTTTGTATTTTCGTGCTCGTACCTGCACTCTCGAGTCAGTCATGGTTAGACGCGGCTCTCTATGGCGCGCTCTTCGGATTTTTTTGCTATATGACCTATGATCTAACCAATCTTGCAGTAATACGTAACTTTCCAACACGGTTGGCTTATATTGATATGGCTTGGGGAAGCTTTGCAACAGCCGCGATGTGTAGCTTTACCTACTGGGTAGGCAACAAAATATCATAAGATCTCTTGAGCTATTGAAAAAGTTTGTCTCGGATATGTCGCGTAATAAAAGCATTTAATTTAGCCTTACCGAGACTCGACGCGATAAGTTTCGTTCTTTCAAAAGAGCCTACCACCCATTAAAGAGGAAGCCAAGTCATGCTATAGACCATATGTGATATTTTAGTAGATGATTATGAGCGTAATTGGATTACAAGCAGAGATGGTAATGTAAGCATCCGTCATCATGATCGTGACCATTTTTACATTACCCCTGGTGGAGTTCGTAAGCAAACTTTGCAACCCGATCAGTTTAAAAAAATAAAACTTATCGACAACTCTTGGCAAAAAATGGCGTACACAGAGATCAGTCGCAATCTAAAACCCAGCAGTGAGTTACCTCTCCATTTTGGTCTACAAAAAAAGCTGGGGCAACACATGGATGAGGTTAGAGTTGTTGTTCATGTTCATCCAACTTACTGTAACGCTGCAATGCATGCCAACATTAATTTAAGTACGATATGCGATTCATTCCCGGAACTGAATCGTTATACTCGTGTAGCTAAAAACGTAGAAGATGTTGCGCCAATAAGTCAAGAATTAGTGAATGAGTGTCATAAAAATCTATGTTTAAATACGGATGGTTTTATTAGCGTTGATATATTAGGCATTAAACGGCACGGGGTCGTTGCGATTGACAATTCTCCAAGGAGAGCATACGAGCATATAGAACGTCTTGAACATATTTGTAAGATAGTTTTGGCGTCTGGTAATTATTAAATGCAATTTTCTAAACGCTTTTTCGAAAGACTTATCATCTACAGAGAGTAACGAGTGTCGATTATATCGACTTTACTCAAAAAACCATCTAACTTGTGGGGCCTTTTGAGAACATTGATATATTCAAAAGGACAGTCAAACAGGATTCATCATCCCCACTTGTAGAGGATTCAACAAACTAGATCATTGTTCCGCATAAAACAGGCATTAAAAACCCAAACTGACAGAATCAATTGAGGTTTCTGAGATTCTTGGTTGCCCGTGGCGGAATCGAACCAGGGCC
>CANHPL010000002.1 GCA_947462685.1 Burkholderiaceae bacterium
AGTCAAAACTTCAACTTGACGCAGCAACATCACAATTTGTTCCGGTTTAATACGTTGACCTTTAGGCATTTTTTACTCCTTTTAGAGATAGATTATCAAAAATTTCTCTCTTTGGGAGTGGCACTAAAAATTAGGTCAGATCAATTGGTGGCATTGCCTAAACAAGAAAATGAGTTGCAGTCTTTATTTCCAGCAATTTTAGTTGCGCCAATTTTAGAACCTATCAACACGCCGATATCTGTAAAAAATCCAACACCATTAAAAACATTGATTCGACCACCAAAGCAAGGACGAAATTAACTTGTGAAAATTAAAACTATTCTTATTGTTAAGTTATATATTTTAATTGGGATTACTTTTTTTATTATTTCATCTCAATCCGCAGATATACCTGTTCAGTTAACGAGTTCTGTAAAAAATCTCAAGTATTGGATTGTTGAGTCTGAGGATAATCAACATCTTCCTTTTATCATTGTTGATAAAAAAAAATTTACAGTGTATGTATTTGAGCAGGATGGAAAAATAATTGCAGCTACCAGCTCATTAATTGGTAGGACAATTGGAGATGATAATGCACCAGGAATTGGACAAAAGCGACTAGCTGACATAACAATCAATGAACGCACAACACCTGCTGGTCGATTTGAAGGATCACTTGGCCTGAATGAGGAAGGAAAAGAAATTCTTTGGATTGATTACGATTTAGATTTATCCTTGCACTCAGTAGTTACAACCAATCCCGCAGAGCATCGCTTGCAGCGCTTAGCAAGCTCTCATCAGGCCGATCACCGAATTACCTATGGATGTATCAATGTTCCAAAGCAATTTTATAAAGAACATATACAGTTGAGATTCAAACATACCAAGGTTATCGTATACATTCTTCCTGAAGTTCATTCCGTTCAAGAAATATTTGGTTCAGATGCTGCAAAATATAGCAATTAATGTTAAAAAAGCTTTATTAAATAAAGACATTACAAATTCATACGATTAAGTCGGAAAAATAGTTACATGGAAAGATTTGTAATCATTTGAATTTTTGCACAGCAAAATTATTATAAATTTCAGCTTCAATATGGATTAGTATCCTAATATTAATTACTTTAGATAAACTTCTTACATCACTCGTAAGTTCTTAAATAAATTAGGTGACACTAACATCAATTTTTATCATTTCGATTGAAAAATAATATTTAAAAATATCTGGTCTTATGAAAATGATTAACTATTTTCAGAATAATATTTCTAAGTATTTTGTTAAATGTTAGTAAATTAAGTATTAGTAATTTAAAAAATGAAGAGAAATAATGTGTTTCAAATGATGAGTTTATGTTGGATAACAGACAGTTAAATGACCATTAATGAAATAAGGTAGTGCATAAGTTAATTTTGACTTATTTGAAACAAATCCATTTTCTCAATTTAAGGAAATCATATGGCTCTCGATCCAAAATTAAGCTCTGCAGCTGCATCATCAGTAAAAGACGCGCACATAAAAGCTGCGGAACATACTGACGCTGCAGCATCCGCCCATAAAGAAGCTGCAAAATATATTGATTCTGACCATCATGCAGAAGCTGCTCACCACGCGGCTGTAGCTCATGGACATATTGCACAAGCAAGCAATCACAGTGAACAAGCCTTATCACATATTGCAAATGCTGCAGCAGTTAAGAAATAAATATTTTTAAATTTAAATTCAACTCATTTCTAGGCCTTATATAAAAATTCGATGACGATCAAAAATTTAGATAAGAGACTTAGGAAAGAAGTTGAAGGACGAAAAAAAAATGATAAATCTTTTTAAATTAGATCTTTAAGGTAAAAAGTTTTATTGATAATTATGTTGAGTATATTTAAAAGACATATGGTCAAAAAACTTAACAAGAAAATCTCAATTTAAATTTTTTTATCTAATAAAGCCCAAGAATAGATGTACTTATTTTTTGGCTTACCTTTAATCAATTTGTAAGATTAAAAAATACTTGTTCTTTAAATTTAATAATTTAAATTATTAAATTTTTATTTAACCAGTTTTATAAATGGAACATTATGGAAACAACAATATGTAGTTTGAAAGACATTATTAGACCAACTGTCAAACAGACTGAAAGATGTATGAAAATGAATGACTGTTTAAATAACAAAAATTGCCCTTACGACGACCACTACAAGAGAAAATTTATTACAGATCCAAAGTTTTGGTCAAATCAAGTCACCTTTTAATATCTGTGCTTTGAGCGATTGGTTTTTTAGTATTTAAAGTTAAAGCGTTTGAATTGCAATTTGTAGCAATCTTTATCTGATTATTTTTTTAAATAGGTTACCTACTTAGTTCGATAACAGACAGAGTTTTTTTGAATCAAACTGCATACTTTTTTAAATCATAATTTTTAAAATAATCATAGCCCTATTGCCTAAATATAGTTTATGAACCTAACCGTAAGGAAAATTAAATGAAGAAGAATAGTCTGATTAACTTACTACCACCCAAGGATCAAGATGATTTTTATTCTAAAGCCCATTTGGTTGAGTTAAATTTATCACAAGTCATCGGTGAAGCAGGCACACCTTCTACTGAGGTCTATTTTCCATCGAATTGTTTTATTTCCGTGATTCAGAGGATCGAAGGAGCTTCATCGATTGAAGTAGGGATAATTGGTCGAGAGGGATTGTTGGGTTCTGAAATTGCCCTTGGGGTTAGTACCAATTCCTTCGGTTCTTTGGTGCAGGGTCCCGGTAATGCTTGGAAAATAGATGCAAAAGACTTCATTAGTCAAATTAAAAAAAGCTTAGCCTTCACAGACATTATTAATTCCTATATTGCAGTGCGCTTAAGTCAATTAGGATTATCAATTGCTTGTGAACATTTTCATGAGATCGGACCTCGTTTAGCTAAGTGGTTATTAATGAGTCAAGATCGAGCCCAGTCAGATTCATTTTTCATGACCCATGAGTTTATTTCATTGATGCTAGGTGTTCGAAGAGAGGGTATTACTGGCGCTGCTGTTGACTTTAGGAGAAGATCTCTTATTGATTACCATCGCGGCGAAATGAAGATTCTTAACCGTGTGGCTTTAAAGGCAGAAGCATGCAGTTGTTATCAAAAAAATAGGAAGATTTATACTTCCATTTTTCAATAAATAAATTTTATTCAAAGACTTTCACTTTGATTTGAAATGATATAGAGCCTGATATCCGATTGCCAATCGTTGGGATAAGCATTACATTTAAGCCAACCCGTTTTCCCTCAATCGTGAGGAAAGGCAAAACAGCAGGAAACCAGCCGCCATTATTGTTGGACGAGTAGCCATTAAAAACCCCAGCTACCAATCCCATCTTTACCCATCCGATAGCTACGGGTTGCCAGTAAGCTCCAATGTAGTTAGATTGATCATAATTACTGTTACGAAATGTACCCGCAGTAAGAGATGCTACGGATGAAAATTTATATTCACCGCCGATTCCATAATTAAAACTGTTGTAATCTTTATCCTGATCAAAATGATATGACAACAGACCTGGGTTAAGCCAAAGCTCATTTTTTTGAGTAACTTCAATAATATCGAACGGGCCATACGAATTAGCTATGCATCCGCTACTATTAAAAAAGATTAAAAATTTACATATTAGAAGTGCAAATTTTTTATAGTTCACTGGCACCTACGGCAATGTCTGTTGAATCTGTAATGACCAAACATCATTTACCTTGAATTAGTTTCATGATATCTTTTTTATATCGTATTTGATCATGCCTTAGCACTCTAAAATTTTTCTAGAGTGGGTAATTTTTCTTCCAACGATTTGACTTAACCGATCATAGATTAATTTTCTCAATGAGGATGCACCTTTACATTTAATTCTTTGCTGTGACTTGCTGAGATATCCAAGAGCATATAAGAAAGATTCTTTTATTGAAGTAAGTTACTCATCGTAAACCTTGGGATATATCTATTTAGTTCGATACCGAACATATACAAACATTTAAATTAAAGATATGTTTTATATCGCACAGTCAAGCGAAAACAATACAAGTAAATTATTAACAAGATATTTAAAAAAAGGAAACCGACGTGCTAGGAACAATCGTTTTAGTTATTTTAATTTTGATGTTATTAGGCGCCATACCTTCATGGCCTCACAGCAGAAATTGGGGATATGCACCCAGTGGCGGATTAAGTTTAATTGTCATCATATTTCTTATTCTTCTTTTGACTGGAAGAATTTAAATGCCTTTCAAAAGAAATACGATAAAAATCGTACATCGTCTTCAGCTGCAAACCACATACATCTTGATTGTATTGTTCGTTGTGGCTTGCGACAATTTAAATTCAGTAGAAATAGGTAATCATAAAAATGATCTAAAAAAAGAGAATATGTCCTATTTTGATTTAAATGAGCGAAATCTAGTAGATCATGCAGTTAGTATAAAAATAAATCCATCTGAACATGCGTTAGTTGACGGGAGTATTATCGCTAATGTTAAATTTGCTCTTTTAAATGAATCAGGTTTGCAGCTGACTAAAATTAACGTGTTTTCCGAAAGAGGAGTTGTTACTCTTATAGGATCCCTGGATAGTCAAATAAAAATATACAAAGCGATGGAGTTAAGTATGGCGGTTGAGGGTGTTCGGTCGGTAAAAGGCAAGTTCGTTATTTCGCAGTAATCTAAACTGATTAAAAAAGGCCTTAGCGGCCTTTCTTATAAACTGTCAGATTGGTTTTGATTATTTTGATGGCGGTTTACTCTGTTTCTTGTCATGTTGATCATAAATGTAGCCACCGACAGCACCGATTGCTGCGCCTCCAGCTGCACCCCATAAAAGTCCACCACCAGTAAGCGCTCCTATTCCCAGACCTGCTGCAGAGCCGATTGCGGCCCCCGATAGTGTTCTTTGCTGGGTATCATTCATATTGGCACAAGCAGACAAAGCCAGTATTAAAGCTGTAGATAAAACGATTAATTTCTTTTTCATAATGATGTCCTTTTATTTTTGGCGAATAATTTCTCTGATCGCATTTGAAGGAGATTTATTGGATGATTCACATGGGAATCGCATTGCTAAAAATCTCAATAAGGTATCGGCTGCAGGGGCAGCATTGTAAGTTGAGTTTTGTTTGACCCAGTCCATAAACTGATTCATAACCTCACGGCGAGAAGGGGCAGGCTGAATTACGCAAACAGAATTTGGAGCTTCTTTTGGGTGGCGTGTCACTAAATATGCATCGTACACACCCTGACCGTAAACATCACAGTAAATGTGTGGTTGCGGACTAGACTGATCACCACATACCCCCGCTAATTCTTGAGTACTAATTGCCCTCAGAGTTTCAGGAGCGGCATATGCTGCTCCTGAGCAAATTAATGCAGATGCTATAAATAATTTAATTTTTTTCATAGATAACCATACTTTCCTCATTTTCAAAATATCTTGAAATCAGTCTAAAATTGATTAGTGGAATATTCTGTCTGTTATCAGACATATGTAATTTTTTAAATTGAGATTGCCTGTATCCAAAAGTAAAATTTTTCTTTAGGGAGGTGCTCATCAAGGAGCGCTTTTAGATTCCAGTTTGATGTTTCAAATTAAAAAAATTGAAACATCATGACCTTGAAGTAACAGGATTTATAATCATAATATAATAAATAAATAATATTGATTTTCAAGTAAAGATGAGGAAAAATGAAAGAGATATTGACATACACATTACGTCACAGTATGTTGCGCACAGGATTAATTGCGATGACTGTTCTTGCCCCTATGATTTATCCAGCGGTAGCCAATTCCGCATCCATGCCTCCTCAGGAAGACAACTTTATCAGTATCGTTAGTCTTGCCCAAAGTGATGCAAAAAGTGCCGATAACGACATGCAAAAAGGGGGGGTAAAAGCTAAGCGTGATCGGGCGATTTGTAATCTAATGGCCAATAAGGCTGTGAAAAACTGGGTAGGTAAAGTCCAAAAAGTAAGTGCCAATAGTGATGGTAAGGGAGTTTTAGAAATTTCATTAGCCAAAAATATCACCGTCAAAACCTGGAATAATGAATTCTCAGACACAACTGCCCGTACCTTAATTAATCCAAGCAGTAATCTTTTTCAAAGTGCTTCTAATTTAAAAAAAGGACAATCGGTTATTTTTTCAGGTACGTTTCTGCCTGGTAAAGATGGCGAATGTATTTATGAGGCGAGTATGGGTTTAAGTGGAAAATTAAGAGATCCAGAATTTATATTCCGCTTTAGCAATATAGCGGCTAACTAATTTGCAAAAATGATTTACTGTGATTTGTTTGAAAAACAATTTAAGGTATCACGAATAATGACAGGTCAAAATATTTTTCTCAATACCTGAAAAAATTATTCGAAATAGTATGTCTAATTAGGGATAATTTTTTGTAAAAACTCTTGAGTGCGAATCGATCTTGCCCCAACATTATCAAAAAATTCCTCTTTTGAACAGTCTTCGGCTATTTGGCCATGATCCATAAAAATGACTCTGTTACTCACTTTTTTGGCAAAGCCCATTTCATGGGTTACACACATCATTGTCATTCCCTCGTTTGCTAGCTGAATCATCACATCGAGAACTTCACCTACCATCTCAGGGTCTAATGCTGATGTGGGTTCATCGAATAACATAATCTTTGGATCCATACAAAGTGCTCTTGCAATCGCTACACGTTGCTGTTGACCGCCAGAGAGTTGTCCTGGGAATTTATCCTTATGCGCAGTTAAACCGACTCGCTCTAGATACATTAGGCCATGTTGTTTTGCATCAAGAGGCGAGCGTTTTAAGACTTTAATTTGAGCAATTGTTAAGTTGTCACTAACGGATAAGTGAGGAAATAATTCGAAGCTTTGAAATACCATGCCGACCTTAGACCGAAGATTAGAAAGGTTTGTCAGAGGATTCTGCAGAGAAATACCGTCAACCACAATGGTTCCAGATTGAATCGACTCAAGGCCATTGATCGTTTTAATGAGGGTAGATTTTCCAGAACCAGAAGGGCCGCAAATAACCACCACTTCACCTTTTTGTATTGTCAGGGTGCAATCATTCAATACCTGGAACTCTCCATAATATTTGTTGACATGATGAAGTTCAATAAAAGCCATAAAATAACCTATGTTGATTAACGAATAATTGTTACTTTGTGTTGAATTTTCTTCACGATACTCGATAGTGAAAAACAAATCACAAAATAAACAATTGCTGCCAGAAGATAGCTTTCGATTGGTCGACCATAGTTTTTCCCTGCGACCTCAAATCCTTTTAATAGGTCATAGGCACCAATGGCATAGACCAAGGAGGTATCTTGGAACAGAATTATCGTTTGTGTCATTAAGACAGGAATCATATTCCGGAATGCTTGAGGCAAAATGATTAGGCTCATTTTTTGTTGGTAATTCATTCCAAGGGCATAGGCCGCATGATTTTGACCCTCTGGAACAGAGTTAATACCTGCTCGAATAATCTCGGAGAAGAAGGCGGCTTCAAAAGCAATAAAGGTAATGTAAGCGGAGAGTTCTGCACCAATAGAGCGACCGATAATCGTAGGCATCAACAAAAAAAACCACAGAATTACCATCACCAGTGGGATTGAGCGCATGATATTGACATACCACGATGCAATGGAAGTTAAAATCCTTTGATTGGATAAGCGCATCAGCGCTAGAAGAGTGCCAAAAATGATTCCACCAAGAGTTGCGATAATAGTCAATTGAATACTAAACAATAATCCTTTAAGAATAAACTTCTCAATCAAGTCCCAGGTATAAAACGAGAGATCTAGTTGCATTAGTGAGACCCCAGAGCAGCGTTTGTAATAAAACCTGGAATACGGGTTTTACGTTCAATCAACGCCATGAGACGATTCACGGTAAATGCCGTCACGATATAAAGGGCGGTGACGCCAAGGTACATTTCAATCCCTTTTGATGTTTCTTCTTGACTTTGCATTGCAAAAAGAGTTAATTCAGAAACGGAGACGGCAAAAGCTACAGCAGAGTTTTTAACGATATTCATGCATTCAGACGTCAGTGGTGGAATCACAATTCGCATGGCCATCGGTAAGAGAACAAAACGATAAGTTTGTACTTTTGTCATGCCCAAGGATTGAGCGGCCATTCGCTGACCTTTTGGCAATGAAAAAATACCTGCTTTTATTTGTTCTGCAATTCTGGCAGAAGTAAAAAAACCAAGAGCAATACTGACTAAAAGAAAGGATGGCAAATTTTTAAGGGCTGGAATCAGGATAGGGATGACGTGATACCACAAAAACACCTGAACCAAAACCGGAATATTTCGGAAGAGCTCAACCCATGCATTTGAAAAAAATATCAGGACTTTACTTAAAAAAGTTTCGTTCGTTATAGTTCGAAGAGTGCCAATCGTAATGCCAATCGCAAGAGCAATGCATAGTGCAAGGACAGATACAGCAATTGTCCACCCCCAGGCAGTTAAGAGCCAATCAAGATATGTGGGATCAGCCCCTTGCCCAACATGAAAAAAATCCCCAAAACAACGAGGAGAGTAAGTATCCTCGAAGGTACTTTTGCAAAAAATCTGAAAATCAAGTGACATAAATTAAATAGTCACAGGTTATTTTTTAACGTAATCTTCCGCAGGCTTATCGTTTGGGTTAGCCCAAGCATTTTTCGTGTTGTCCGATAATTCAAGTCCAACACGATTTCCCTTGGGAGGAATGGGTTCTTGGAACCATTGTTTATACATTTTGGCGACGGTACCATCTTTCATCATTGCTTTAATGGAGTTATCAACCTCTGTTTTAAATAGTGGTGGAGCGTCTTTGCGCATCATGATAGCAATGGGTTCGACGCTAAGTACTTCACCTACAATTTTGAAGTCTTTTGGATTTTTTGCATTCGCAATATTACCCGCTAAGATGGAGCCATCCATTACAAAGGCATCAGCACGACCAGATTCAAGAAGTAAGAAACTATCGGCATGATCTTTGCCAAAAATCTCTTCAAAATTAACTCCATTCGCACGTTCATGTTTGCGTAATAACTGCACAGAAGTTGTACCAGTCGTAGTCGCTACTTTTTTATTCACTAATTGGGCAATTGAGGTGATATTAGAGTCTGCTTTCACCGCAATACGAACTTCTTCTACATAGGTAGTCACAGCAAATGAGACGTCCTTTTGACGGGTTGCATTATTGGTGGTTGACCCACATTCGAGATCAACTGTGCCGTTTTGTACGAGAGGGATACGATTTTGTGAAGTAACCGATTGGTATTCAATTTTTAAAGAAGTTTTTAATTTTTTCTCTAAATCAGCTATTACACGTTTACATATTTCAACATGAAAACCTGTATATTTGCCATCGCCTAATGTATATGAAAGTGCTCCTGAAGAGTCACGTACGCCCATGGTGATGGTTTTTAACTCCATAATCTTTTCCATTGTTCCAGCATGGCTGGAGCAAACCACACCTATCAGTGTGGCAGAAAATAAAATAACTTGGAGTAGCTTGTTATGTTTCATTGTTTTATCCCAGTAACAGTTAACGATGACAACAATTTATCATAGATTCATGAATGCAGTAGGCGTTAGATTTTGGGGAATTTTCGCGCTGCCCAGTAAATAGTTCCTTCGGCTCCATATTTTTCAGAATGAGGGGTTTCAGGATCCATGGTAAAAGTATCCCCGATTTGCAGATGCTCAGTTTGATTATTGCGTGTCAGCCACATTTCACCTTGAGCAATAACGGCATGAACTGCAAATTCATGAGTATGCAGTTCACTTACCGAATTCGCCGCCCATTCTCGAACAGTTACGTTGTCATATCCCTTAGCAGTATAAGTTTTAGTAAATTCATCTAGGTTAAGCATATTCATTCTAGGCCCTTTTATTTAAGTAAATAATTTTTTAACTTTTGGTGGGGAGAGGGGGAGATCGTAAACTCTACCATTGGTAGCCATTGCAAGGGCATTAGCAATTGCGCCAACAATAGGGGCATTGCCTTCACCCACACCAATCGATTTTTCATTCGGTCGATTAATGAGTTCAACTTGAATGTTCGGTACATCCTCAAAGCGTAGAATCGGATAGTCAGCCCAAGATGCCGTTTGAATACCGGTCTTGTTAAATTTAACCTCTTCAAAGAGTGTCCAACTGATAGTTTGAATCAAGCCGCCCTCAATCTGATTTTTAAAGCCATCTGGATTGATGATTAAGCCTGCTTCAGCCGCAGCCCAAACATCGGTAACACGGATCTTGCCATTTGCATCCACTTCAATATCAGTAACCACAGCACAATAGACTTGCAGATTTTTGTACTGAGAAAATGCCATCCCACGGCCATACAACTTGCCGTTCTTTTTCACACGTTTTGGATTCGGTTTCCAGTTAGACATTTCAGCGACCTTTAAAATCACATCCTTGCCCCGTTGATTTTGGAGATGACGCAAACGAAATTCAACTGGATCAGCATTCGCTTCTTTTGCTAGCTTATCCATCATTGATTCAATCGCAAAAATATTCGCAAACGCACCTAAAGTTCTAAACGCTGAAACACGAATTGGCATTTCTTGGACTAAATGATTATTAATTTGTTGGTTTGGAAAGCTATACAAGGGGATACCATTGCGATGTGAGCCACCTGCAGGAAGAGGAATATTCGTCACAGGAGATCTTTTTTGCGGATTCGCCATGTACCAACTACTGATAAGGTTATTACCTTCTTTTTCACCAGGTCTTGTACTATGCGTATTGCTGTAGATATCCTGAGTCCAATTGCTAATAGTACCGCTTTCATCAAGACTAGCACGAATCTTCACAGTCATGGCGCTGTTATAAGGTTCCCATTTAAATTCATCATCGCGCATCCATTGCACACGAATATGTTGATTTGGAAACTCCCTCGCAATCAAAGCCGCATCGAGAGCTACGTCATCGGCACCACTTTGACCATACATCCCAGAGCCTTCACGATGCACACAAATCACTTTTTCAGGAGGTACTTGCAGAGCCTTCACAATATCTCGTTGCAAAGGGTACATTCCTTGGGCGTGGTTGTAGATGGTTGTTACCCCATCTTTCAGTATGCCAATCGCACAAGAAGGACCGATACTTGCATGCGCTATAAAAGGTTTAGTGAAATCTCCACCAATCGTTTTTTTACCTTGTTTAGAAGGGTCTTTTTTGATACCGTGTTCGGTATCCAGATTGGGTGATTCAATCATGGTTTTGAGCCATTCCGCCTGATTATTAGGCAGGTCATTCGCCATTTCCCATTTGGATTGTTTTTTCGCTTCATTTAAAGCATTGATGGCTTGTTCTTCGCGCTTGGCAATCACGGCTATGAAACTACCATTTTTGACAATCCCAACCACTCCAGGCATCAACTTAATCACTGATTCATTGAAACTGATTAATTTAGCTCTTGGAGCTGGAGGACGCACTACGCGAGCGTGCAACATGCCAGGAAACTTCATATCTTGGACATAAGCTACGCCACCTGATACTTTGGCAGGAATATCAATCCGTTGAACAGATTGACCAATATATTGAAAGTTATTAATACCTTTAGGTTTGTATTTGCCATCAGCTTTTTGTTGCAGAAGTTCAGTAGACGTTAACTTCCAGTAATTAGCTGTTTCTCCATTTTTCGCAGTAATGACTCCATCCTTAATACTTAGATCACTAACGGGTACATTCAAGGCAGTGGAGGCTTTTTCTAAGAGAGTTCCTCTTGCTTGTGCGCAGGCATATCGAAGTGCTAAACCACCGAACTCAACGGATTGACTACCGGAAGTAACGCCTTCATTTGGCGCGATACCTGTTACACAAGGAAGAATATTGACGCGTTCAATATTGACATCCATTTCATCGGCAACAATTTGTCTAAAAGCGGTTGCAATTCCTTGACCAAATTCCACTTTTCCAGAGTAAACATCAATTTTTCCAGTAGGGTCTACATAGAGCCAACTATTGATATTCAGATTATTTTTTAAATCGATTGGCAAGTCTGGAGCAGTATTGTCAGCGACTAATTCACTGCCGACAGTAAAGCCGATGACTAAGCCAGTACTTTGAAATAAAAATTGGCGACGTGAGTTCTTAAATGGGGCATTCATGCTAACTCCTTGACTGCTAATTTGACAGCTTTGAGGATTCGAGAGTAGGTTCCACAACGGCAAAGGTTGCCATTCAGAGCATTTTTAATTTGGGTATCACTTGGATTTTTGTTTTTATCTAACAAAACTTTAGCACTCATCATCATCCCAGCTATGCAAAAGCCACATTGAGCCGCTTGTTCTGAAATAAATGCTTTGTTGAGAGCTTTTAAGACGGGATCTTTTTGATAGTTTTCTAAAGTCGTTATATTCCCAGAAATAGCGCTTACTGGAGTAATGCATGAACGAATCGGATTGCCATTGACAATCACGGTACAAGCCCCGCATTGACCGGCCCCACAGCCATATTTTGCTGAGTTAATATCGCAGTCATTACGCAGTGCGTACAAAAGTGGGGTTTGTGCATCGGTATCCACGTTGTGTGGCTTCCCGTTGACCTGAAGTTGAATGGCCATTTTTGCTCCTGTTGGTTATATTTGTATTACCATAATATAACCGAATTTAGCAAAGTTGAATCTAAGGTGCATCCCTAAGAAAGTGGATATCGGCTAAATCTTAACAACTTGATTGCGCGCGACGATTTCACCCCAATTAATGTATTCCTTTTGTAGATATTGATTCGCTTCTGCAGTGCTAGAGCTTGTTCTGGGAAGGCAACCAAGAAACAATAGTTTTTGCTCTACTTCAGGTGTAGACATTACTTTCATCTGTGCTGCATAGGAGGTGTTAATTTCGGATTTGGGCGTTCCTTGAGGATAGATAAACATCATCCAAGTCGCCGCTGTAAAGTCCTTATAGCCCTGTTCAATAAAAGTAGGGATGTCTTTATAAACGCCACCTAGTCGTTTCGCACTACCTACGGCAATGACTCGTAACTTGCCTGACTCTGCGTGGGGACGAACTGCGGAAGCAGTTTCTAGTGCCATCGTAAGATTACCAGCAATGACATCCGTTAAGCCAGCAACACTGCCACTATAAGGAACGTGGAGGGACTGAATACCCGCACGACGTTTAAATTCCTCAAGAGCTAAATGAGACACAGTGCCGATACCAGAAGATGAGTTACTCAGTTGGGTTGGATTTGCTTTGGCGTAATCAACCAATTCCTTTAAGTTTTTAATCGGTAAATTAGGGTTAATCGCTAAAACAAAGGGTAAGTCACCAACCAGACCTAACGCACTAAAGTCTTTTTAAGAGACGTAATTAATACTTTTGTAGATGTGTGGGTTGGTGAATTTTATGGTTTTTATTTTAAGATCAGTTGAGCAACAATGACGATGCCAGCTCCAACTACAGCAGAGATGATGAGCCAAGCTGCAGGCACTTGCTTTCCCGCGTTAGATTCATACCCGTTAGACGCTGAAGATGGATTTGCGGAACTGATGGCAACAGGTGCAGGTGATGTTGGTTGATGCTGGACTGCTGCGGGACTATTGCTAACAGCCGCGCTTTCTTGAGATGATACTGATTGTCCACCAAGCTCTTTATTAAAAGCCTTAAAAAAATCATCTGACATTTTTTTAGCAACACTATCAATCAATCTAGAACCAATTTGAGCAAGTTTTCCACCAACGTGAGCTTGTGCTGAATAAGTTAATTCAGTACCACCATCAACGGGTTTTAAAGTAACGGAAGAAGAACCTTTCCCAAAGCCAACAGCACCGCCTTGACCCTCAAAAATAAGTACACAAGAATCAGGTGCTTTGGCTTCTGTTACATTCAAAGTCCCATTAAATTTCGCTTTTAAAGGGCCTATTGCCGCAGTAATAACAACTTTAAAAACATCCGGGCTGACTAATTCTACTGACTCGCAACCAGGTAAGCATTTTTTTAAAACATCTGGACTGTTTAATCCATCCCAGACGGTTTGCTGACTTGCAGGAATTATTTGTGATCCTAAGATTTCCATATGATTTTCTCTTGTAAATAAACTTAATTTTAGTGAACTTTTTTCTTTATATATGAAGCAATGTTGACCATTGAATAAATACTTCTTGTTTAATTAATTACACCATCTTCGACCATTTTAGATGCATTATGGGTATATTTTTTTAAGCCTAAAATTACAGGGCGGGATCTTGATAAAAGAAATTGAATAAAGTCTACCACTTTTTGCTGAAGTTTACTTGTTGGATAAACCTTACTTATAAATCCAAGTTCATGAGCTACGTTCATTGCTTGGCTCTGAGCGAGCGCCATTGGATCACTAACGGCGGTGTATAAAGGTCGGTTAAAGTAAATTCTTAATATGCGACCGTCTTGCTGGACTTGAACTTCTACTGTCATGCGTATTCTTTGCATTTAAATAGTTGTATCTTGTTGTATGGCGTTCCAAATAGCGTTTGGTGTCATGGGTAAATAATCAATAGATTTATTGAGTGTAGCTAAAGCGTCGTTAACCGCATTTGCAATTGCTGCTGGACTTCCTAAATAGCCTCCCTCACCTGAGCCTTTTTGACCAAATTCCGTTAGTGGTGAGGGCGTACAGTGATCAATAATAGTAATTGCAGGTACTTCTGATGAGCTAGGCAGTAAATAGTCCATAAATGTTCCTGATAGAAATTGTCCTTCCGGGGAATAGGAAAATTTTTCCATGAGTGCTGCACCGATACCATGCGCGATTCCGCCGTAGGTCATGCCATGGACAACATCAGGACTGATCATGACACCACAATCATGGCCACAAACGTAACGATGAATCTTTACTTTGCCAATTTCAGGGTCAATACTGACGAGTACCACATGTGATTCAAAAGAATGACATGGGTACATTTGCACACGTTCTTGCTCATCAGGTAGGTCGCCTCCTGTGGGAACTTCCCAGACAAATTTTTCTTGAAGTCCAGGCTCCATGTCTTTTGGGAGTTGATGAAATTTGCGATGTGCAATTGCGACTAGATCTTCCCATGTGATGTTTTTTTCTGGCGCGTTATTGACAAAAACTTGACTTCCGTTAAATGTCATATCTTCACAAGAAACCCCAAGTTGTTTAGCTGCAATAGCGATAAGTTTTATTTTTAGTTTCTTGGCAGCTCCCGCAGCAGCACCACCCAACATAATTGCCATACGGCTACCGACAGGACTATTGGAAGGGAGGGCATTTAATGAATCAGCATGTAAAACGCGCACAGAGTCTGGATGTTGTAATAAAACCTCCCCGACTACTGTCGAAACTAGGGTTTCGTGAGCTTGACCTGAACTAGAAGTAGCCATCAATGCTGTCACATGACCATCTAAGTCAATTTTTACAACACAGGATTCCATCCAAGTAGTAGTCTCATTTTTAGGGTTAAATAAGAGTTCAAATGAAGAGTTACCGCCTGATGGCTCTAGACATGTGGAGATTCCTATCCCCGCTAATTTACCTTCAGCTCTAAGAGCATCTCTTTGGACGAGCAGTTGGCTTAAATTAGCCTCTGTAAGAGCTTTATCTAGAACGGTTGAATAATCTCCGGAGTCATAACTTGTGCCACTAGGGATAAGGTAGGGGAATTCATCTTTTTGAATCAGGTTCCGTTTGCGCAACGCAATAGGATCCATCTTTAAAAAACGTGCAACTTTATCAATTCCAGACTCTAGAGCGTAGTTCGTTGGTGATTGACCAAAACCTCTTACAGCCTCTTGTGGAGTTTTATTGGTTAGAACAGCCTGAGCTAGATACGCAACACTTTTTATGCGATAGGGCCCACTAATTGAGCCAATCGGTTTGCCTAGCTGAAGAGGCGATCGTCCAGCATATGCACCAATATCCTCTAGGGCACGCATTTTCATACAAGTGATTTCACCATCTTGTTGAAATCCTAAACTCACTTCAAAAAGACGGTCGGGGCCTTGCATATCACCACCACGCATATTTTCAAGACGATCTTCAATAAAGCGAATAGGCTTACCTAATTTTTTGGCAAGGTAGCCAACCAAAATCGCATGTTTTAGACCTCTTTTTACGCCATAACTACCACCCACATCTACATCATAGTGAACACGAACAGAATTGGTTGGAAGTTGCAGTGCACTGGCAATTTGTTCCGGGTATTTTGGAATTTGTACAGATGCCCAAATATCTAAGATGCCTGTGGCATCAGACCATTCGCATGTTAAGGCAAAGGTTTCAATTGGAACCGTTGAGCTTCGCGCCCATTTCACGCGATAACTTAATTGGTGGTCACTCTTAGAAAAATCCTCTTCAACGGGTCCCCAAACAAATTGTCGATTAAAAATTAAATTGGTTCCGGCATCTGCGTGGACATGATGAGACTGATCTGCGATAGCAATCTCTGGGTCTAATACATAAGGTAATTCTTCATAATCCACTTGAATCAGCTCCGCAGCATCCTCCGCAATGGCTCGAGACGTTGCGACAACTACGCAGACCCACTCCCCAGAGTACCTAGTAACTTCATGCGCAAGTGGAAAACGTTTGACTGCAGGAGCGTTTATTCCTGGTAATACGGGCAAAACTGCCGAGTTAATTTCAGCGCCAGTTACCACAGCCTCAACTCCTAATGTTGCAAGAGCTGCTGCAGCATCAATCTTCAGAATTTTGGCACTTGCATAAGGGCTAGCAACAATCGCCACGTGTAACGTTCCAGATTTAAGAACATCACCAGCAAAGTTACCTTTACCAACAACAAAACGGCGATGCTCTACCGCGCGACGGTGTTTGCCAATGTAAGTAAATTCATCATAATGTGGGGATTGACTCATAAAGTTTCCTTAGTGGCAAAAACAACTGCATCAATAATTTGTTGATAGCCTGTGCAACGACACAAATTACCACTAATTGCATCCCTAATTTCCGCTTCACTTGGGTGCGGATTTTTATTGATCAGCGCTTGGCAAGTAATCAACATACCTGGTGTACAAAAGCCACATTGCAAACCATGTTTCTCACAAAAGGCATCCTGAATTTTTGATAGTTGGCCTCGTTCTGGAGCTAAGCCCTCTACGGTGGTTACTTCTAGACCATTTGCTTGAACGGCAAACATACAACAAGACCGAACTGGGTCACCATTCAGTAAGACAGTGCATGCCCCACAAATACCATGTTCACAACCCACGTGAGTGCCCGTTAGTCGAAGCTCGTCACGTAAAAAATCAACCAGGCTGGTACGAGGCTCTACATTAGAACTTACTTGTTTACCATTGACTTGTAGATTAATAGAAATATTTTTCATCAGTTTTCTTTCCGTCTAGAGAAGATGATGTTGAAAAGAACTAGTTGCCATTGCGAGAGATTGTTCAATAGTTCTGCGCAGTAAAGTTTTTGCAAGGTTGCGACGATAAGCAGCATTTGCGTGTAAATCAGTTGCTGGTTCGGTTTGTTGGATTGCCTGTTCAGAAAATCCATGGATCAATTCTTTTGACAGAGTTTGTCCGATCAAAGGCGACGTTATATCTTCAAAGCTATAAGGTGTGCCTCCCATGCCACCAACTCCGCAATGTATGCGCATTAGTTTGCCACTAGCGTCAACTTGTAATTGTGTCGCGGCTGAGGCCATCGCAAAATCACCTTGACGAATCGAGGTCTCTTCAAATGCATAGCCAATGCCGGTACCATGCCAAATTGGCCAATCAATGTGGGTAAGGCATTCTTGAGCTTCCAGAATGGTCCACATAGGACCTAAGAAAAAGTCTTTTGCCGAAATAATTCGCTGGGTATCTACATTTTCGCAATGAATTTTGGCTTGTAACATGACCGCAATGAGAGGTAGTTCTGCTGAAGGGTCTGCATGGGCTAGACTACCCCCTACAGTGCCACGATTGCGCGTTTGATGATGCCCAATCCAAGGAACTACTGCTGATAAAAGTGGGATTTGAGATGTTAAAGAGTGATTTTCTAAAATACATTGTTTGACCCCCGCGCCAATGCGAATCGATTCTTCAAGAGCTGAAATCAATTGCAATTCATCAATTCGAGCGATATCAATCAGGTGGCTAGGTTTTGCCAGGCGCATCGCCATCATAGGTACAAGGCTTTGACCACCTGCAATAAGTTTTACATCATCACCATACTCTTTCAGTAAATTTTTCGTATGAGATAAATTTTCTGCAAGGTGGTAATCAAAAGGAGCGGCTTTCATGAGGTAGTATTCAAATCCTTTAAATGGTTCTTTTTTGAATAGATTAACAAGTGTATTATTACCTATTTATTGTTCTAAAAACTCATACAATTCCAGTTTAAAAGTAATTATTTATTCAAACTTATGAGGAAATTACCATCTTTAAATATAATTCGGGCTTTTGAAGCTGCGGCTAGGCATGTGAGTTTTACTATAGGAGCTCAGGAATTACAAGTCGTACACGGATCTATTAGCAAACAAGTTCCTATTTTAGAGCGGTGCTTAGGTATTGATTTATTTGCGCGCCCCAAATCTCAAGTTGTATTAACGTCATTAAGAAATGATTTTGTATCTTCTTTACTGCCTGCATTAGTTGTCGATGAGTTTCATGGTGTTAGATGTTTAACAGGTTCAACCATCCAAATTAGTACTGCACATTCGTTAGATCCTCTTATTCCGGCACAAGCTGAAATTGTCATAGAGGGATTGGTTGATCTAGAATGGTCAAGGCTAGAGTACTATTCAGAAATGATGTAGCCGCTGAAACTAAATTTTGCCCAGATGAAATTAATTAATAGGAAAAAATAATGACGAATCCGCAAAGATTGATTGTTGGTATTAGTGGCGCCTCTGGCATCGTCTATGGTATTCGTATTTTACAAACTTTGGCAGACTCCGAAGTAGAAACACACTTAGTCATGTCTGAATCTGCGCGCTTGACATTAAGCTCTGAATCAACAATGAGTTTGAAAGACGTGGAGGCTTTAGCAAGTGAAGTGCATCATATTAAAAATATTGGTGCCACTATAGCCTCTGGATCATTTAAAACCATGGGTATGGTGATTGCACCGTGCTCGATTCGATCTTTATCTGAAATTTCCTGGGGGATGACGACGAGTTTACTTTCTCGTGCAGCAGATGTGGTTTTAAAAGAGCGTCGTCGCTTAGTATTGTTGGTTCGTGAAACGCCACTTCATGCAGGGCATTTAAAAACGATGTTGCAAGCCACCGAAAATGGGGCAATTATCATGCCGCCGGTGCCCGCTTTTTACGCTCAACCAGCGACAATTGATGAGATGGTCGATCATACGGTTGGTCGTTGCTTAGATTTATTTGATATTGATACAAAACTAACAAAACGCTGGGAAGGAATTGGTAAATAAGATGAAAAACGTAAAGTTTTTATTAAAAAAAATAGCGAGTGTTTTTTACGTATGTTGCCTAGTTCTGCAATTTACTCAAGTTACCAATGCTGCAGATGTTTATCCAAATAAGCCGATGCGCTTAGTCTTGAGTAAAGAGGTTAACCTTGCTTTAAAGGATCCTGAAGTCAAAGCTAAGTTTCAATCATTTGGTATTGAACTAAAAGGAGGAAGCCCTGAAGACTTGAAAGATCTTTTGGCGAATGAAATTGGAAAATAGAAAAATTAGTAGCTCAACTCAATATGGGAAAACTCCAAGAAGAGCCCTTTTTAAACAACTATGAACAACGCTATTTTATATGTTTACTATAAGCTCCAGCCGGGCGATCATACGGCTTTAAAAGATGGTATCGCTCGCCTGCAACAAGAAATTGAAAAATTTGACACCTTATTACAATTTCAGGTCTTGCAACGCCCAGAAATTGGTAGTGATGGTAATGAAACATGGATGGAGGTTTACCATCATCCAGCAGGAATAACTCCTGCAATGATTCAGCAAATTAATCAAATTGCTTTATCCTGTGGATTACCTGAGCAAAGAAAAAATGAATTCTTTATTCCTTTGCGTTAATCTAATTTAAATAACTGAGAGACTCAAATGCATATTGTTGTTTTAGACGATTTTGAAAACGCACTAGCCGTTTTAAAGAATAACCCCACCGTCAAAGAAAAAGCCACGATTGATCTTTATCAAGATCGTCTTGTCGGAGAAGCTTTGGTTACGGCACTAAAGTTTGCGAATGTCATTGTGATGAATCGCGACAGAACACCCCTTAGAAAAGCTTTACTTGATCAACTGCCTAATTTGCAATATGTGGTTTTTACTGGAAGTCGTAATTTACTGATTGATTATGATGTTTTAGAAGAACGCAAGATACCAATTAGTTTTACAGAGTTTGGACCATCTAAAGAAACCACTGTTGAATTAACCTGGGCACTTATTTTGGCTGCCTACAAGAGGATTGGTGAGCAAAGTCAATTGATCCAAGCAGGCAAGTGGCGCAACGAACACTCGGTATTGCCTGCCTTGATTGGAGAGCGTTTAGGGGTCCTTGGCTTAGGAAATATTGGTGCTAAAGTTGCCAAAGTAGGGGTTGCATTTGGCATGGATGTGGTGACGTGGAGTCCAAATATGACTCCAGAAAGAGCCACTGAGCATGGCGTTAAGTCCGTCAGTAAAGAAGAGTTACTAAGTACATCCAAAATTGTTACTTTGCATTTAGTGCCTGGAGAGACAACCCGCGGGATTATTAATGCGCAAACCCTTTCTCTGATGAGGAATGATGCTCTTTTAGTAAACACCTCACGATCCACATTAATTAATACAGCTGATTTAGTAGCTGCTTTGAAGGTCGGTAAACCAGGCATGGCAGCCCTTGATGTTTATGATGATGAACCCTTACCTTTGAACGATTCGTTTAGACAATTAAATAATATACTTATGACCCCACATTTGGGTTTTGTTGCACAGCCTGTATATCAAAGGCTCTCGCAAGGGGCGGTGATGGCGATTGAGGCTTGGCTTAAAGGCGAGCCCTTAGTTAATATAGTTAAAAAGTAGTTATTTAGGTGCATAATCTATTAACAATTTTTTAAAAGGACTAATATCATGACAATACGACTTGGCGACCAAGCCCCAGACTTCGAGCAAGATTCATCTATCGGTAAAATTAAGTTCCATGAATGGGCTGGAGATTCTTGGGTAATTTTATTTTCTCACCCAGCTGACTTTACACCTGTATGTACAACAGAACTCGGTTTAACCGCCAAGTTAAAGCCTGAGTTTGATAAGCGTCATGTTAAAGCGATTGCACTATCTGTTGATCCTTCTGATAAGCATGTTACTTGGATTAAAGATATTGAAGAAACCCAAAAAACAGTGGTAGGTTTCCCGATTATTGCCGATGAAGATAAATCGGTCTCTAATTTATACGACATGATTCACCCTAATCAATCTGCGACAGCAACGGTGCGTTCACTATTCGTAATTGATCCGAAAAAAGTCGTGCGCTTAATGATTACGTATCCAATGAGTACTGGTCGTAACTTTGACGAAGTTTTGCGCGTAGTAGATGCCTTGCAACTGACCGATGCATATACAGTAGCTACTCCGGGAAACTGGAAAGATGGTGACGATGTCATTATTCCAATGACAGTGCAAGATCCAGAAGTTATTAAAGCTAAGTATCCAAAAGGCGTTACATCACCTAGACCTTATTTACGCATCACACCGCAACCAAATAAGTAATCTTTTCAGTATCATCAAAAAGCCCGCTTTAGCGGGCTTTTTACCTATAATGACATTTATATATTTTTAACCATAACTTAGTAGTTGGATTTCTATTCGACTTAATGATGAGACGATTTTTTCTAGTAGCGGTTATCGCTAGTATCTTTTACTTTCCTTTGAAGTACTCTCTTGCCCAGACGAGAGAGTCTATTACTATTGCAGCAGCAGCTAACCTGAACGGCGTACTTGATGAGTTAATTCTGCAATACACAAAACAAAGTGCATCACCGGTCAAAGTTGTTTATGGCTCATCTGGACATTTTTATCAACAAATGCAGCAAGGTGCAAAATACGATATTTTTTTATCGGCCAATCAAGATTATGTTGACCGTCTAGTCAGTCAAGGCTACACAAATGATGCTGGCGTTGTATATGCCCGAGGCAGGTTAGTCGTGCTGGTATCTAACAAGTCAAAGATTCACCTTACTTCAGATTTAAGCGATTTGAAGCAAGCCATTCAAGATGGTCGACTTTCCAAGTTTGCAATTGCAAATCCTGGATTAGCTCCTTATGGTGCCGCAGCGATTCAAACTTTAGAGTCTTTAGGACTGACGAAGAAGTTTCAACCTATCTTAGTTATGGGGGGTGATATTGGACAAACCATGCTATTTATTTATTCAGAAGCAGCTCAAGCAGGTATGGTGCCATGGTCCATGGTAAAACAATCTAAAACAATTAAAGAAGGATCTTTTTTACTCATTCCTGAAAAACAACACCAACCGATTTTGCAAAAAATGATGATATTTAAACAAGCAAATCCTTCTGCTAAAGGTTTTTATAATTACTTACAATCTGTAGAAGCAAAAAATATTTGGCGTCATTATGGTTATGAGTAACACGTAAACATGGATTGGTCAGCACTTTATCTCTCGATTCAATTAGGACTATTAACGAGTATTGTCTTAATACCGCTGGGTATTTTTGTATCTTTTTGGATGCAAAGACAATCTACAGTGGTCAACCAAATACTAGAAACGCTGTTCACATTGCCGCTTGTACTCCCCCCCACCGTCCTTGGATACTATTTGTTAGTTGGTTTTGGCAAAGGGAGTTGGTTAGGTGATTGGTTATATCAATTGACACAGGTATCATTTGTATTTTCATTTGCCGGAATATGGCTGGCCAGCTTGATTTTTAACATTCCATTTGCCTGGCTACCCATTCGTAGAGCCTTTGAAGGTATTCCCCAAGATCTAAAAGATGCATATAAAACATGTGGATTAAACCCGTGGCAAGCATTTTGGAAAATAGAGTTGCCGCTCGCTTGGAAGGGCATTGTGACGGCACTCATCATGACTTTTACACATACGCTTGGGGAGTTTGGGGTAGTTCTCATGGTGGGCGGTAACATTCCTGGTAACACAAGAACTGTCTCTATTTCTATTTACGATCAAATGCAAACCTTGCATATGGATGAGGCGGGCATGATGGCTTTAATCTTGCTGATTATTTCATTCTTAGGCTTATTGGCGAGTCAATGGATTTTGGCACGTCAACAGAGTATGTCCCGTCATAAAGCATAAATTCATGTTACAAGTTCAACTTCAATCTCAAGACCCTGTTTATTTAGACATGGCATTTGAGTGTCAAAATGGACAGCTACTCGCTCTCGTAGGACCTTCAGGAAGCGGTAAAACCAGTGCGTTACGTGCGATTGCTGGATTGCTTCCTGTTGCGAGTGGAAAAATTGGTATCGGTGATACCACTTGGTTGGATACAGAAAATAACTTATTTATTCCACCAACAAAAAGATCAATAGGTATGGTGTTTCAGAACTATGCACTATTTCCCCATCTTACTGCTTATCAAAATGTACAACTCGCTTTACCTAGTCATCTTACCCAAGAGTATGTGGAAGGTTTGTTGAAAGATATGGGATTAATCGATTTACAGAAGCGCTATCCCCATGAGTTATCTGGTGGACAGCGTCAGCGCGTGGCATTAGCGAGAGCTTTTGCGCGCCAGCCAAAAGTGTTATTACTCGATGAAGCCTTCTCAGCAGTTGATCATCCAACCCGAAAAATTCTTTATGAAGAGTTAATCAAATTACGGCAACGGATCGAAATTCCGATCGTGATGGTAACCCATGATCTTCGAGAGGCCAGGTTACTCAGCGACAATATGTGTATTCTGGATCAAGGAAAATCCCTACAGCAGGCTACACCAGTACATATTTTCTCTAGCCCACGGAATGAACGAGTTGCCCAGTTGGTAGGACTATCTGATATTTTTTCAGGTACTTTTTTCAAAAAAGAGCAGGTTGATTCTGAAACTGGAGTGTCAATCGCTCATTTAAAGTGGGGACAGGGAATCCACTCAGTCATATTGGAAATTAACGATAAAGGTCGATTACCGAATCATACTGAGGTGAAATGGGTCATATCAGGGGAGTACGTCGATCTATCTTTAACCAAAAAACGAGAAGTGAATAGTTTTTCT
Organism: Burkholderiaceae bacterium; assembly: GCA_947462685.1. Classification (GTDB taxonomy): domain Bacteria; phylum Pseudomonadota; class Gammaproteobacteria; order Burkholderiales; family Burkholderiaceae; genus Polynucleobacter. The sequence continues at coordinate 24,094 of CANHPL010000002.1, forward strand.
GCAAGTGTCAGTAAGATTTTGCAATTAGGTGATGTGTCAAGTTTAACTCTGTCTTTAGAGTTGCCATTCCCACAAATGATGCATCTCGAGATAAGTACAAGGATGGTTCGGGATTTAGTTTTAGTAGAAGGTAAAACTATTTATCTATCACTTGATCCTGCAGGCATACATATCATGCCCGTGTATTCTGATCCGAGTGTCAAAATGGCTCAAAAAAAATTACGTGAAAAGCCAATTCAAATTGGCGCTATTTTGTTGGTAGCTGGTCAGGGGAGTCGATTGGGTGATATTCCTAAATCACTCATGAAAATTGATGGGGTCACTTTACTCGAGAGACATATCGAAACTTTGAGTACATTTGTGACGCAAGCGCCGATTGTGGTAACTGGTTTTTATGCGGACTCTATCAAAGAGAAGATCAAACATAAGCAAGTCCAGTGGGTTCACAATCCAGCCGCAGAGGCTGGTCAATCTGGTTCTGTCAGATTAGGTTTAGAAACCTTGTATCAGAGTAATCAAAGCCTGGATGTGATTTTGATGATGCTGGGTGATCAACCATTTTTAAATGAAGCTGATATTCGTCAATTGATTGAAAACTTTAAAGTACGTAAATTAGGACAATTTTTATTACCGATCGTTCAGGGTAAACGTGGCAATCCAGTCATACTGTCTGGAAGTGCACTTAAGAGAATTATTGAAAAAGCACCCGAGATGACGGTTCGACAATATATGGATCAACATCCTGATGAAGTGATTCATTGGGAAAGTGCCAATCATCACTATATTTTTGACATTGACTCTTTTGAAGATGTGATTGATTTTCAGAATAAGACAGGCTTTAAAATAGAGCTACCTGCAAAACAATAACAAATAAGGTTAATAGGTATGGAAAATATTGATGTCACAGTACTTCGGCAGTTACATACTTGGCGCAGTGCTGATAAAAAAGCAATGCTAGTGACCGTAGTTCGCACTTGGGGATCTTCGCCAAGACCAATTGGTTCGATTATGGCTTTATGTGAAGACAGTCGCGTTGTTGGAAGCGTCTCTGGTGGTTGCATTGAGGATGATCTCATTCGTCAACACCTCGAACCAGGCGCTTTAAAAGATCAATTACCGCGATTAATGCACTATGGTATTACAGCTGACGAAGCACATCGATTTGGTTTGCCTTGTGGCGGAACTTTAGAATTATTATTAGAGTACAACCCCCAAGAACACCCTTTAAAGGAATTAATTGGGTATTTAGGACAAGGTCAATTGGTGGCACGCTGCTTAGACCTTACAAGCGGAGATGTGACTTTAAGGACTACTAATCAGCCTGCTGAGCTGGAGATAACAACTGCCTCTTTAATCAATACCTTTGGCCCAGAATATCGGATGTTAATCATTGGCGCTGGTCAAATGAGTGAGTATTTGGCCACGATGGCTTTATTTAATGGTTTTTCAGTCACCGTCTGTGATCCAAGAGATGAGTACCGGTCGAGTTGGTCAGTACCTAATGTTGCACTTGATTTTGGGTCGCCTGATGATATGGTGACTAAATTTAAGCCTGATTCACGAACCTGTGTCGTGGCACTTACACATGACCCTAAATTAGATGATTTAGCACTCCTTGAAGCTTTAGAAACTGAGGCATTTTATGTAGGAGCGATTGGCTCAAGACGCAACAATGCCTCTAGAAAATCAAGACTCATTGAGCATTTTGGCCATTCTGAAAAATCCTTAGAAAAATTACGAGGTCCCATTGGCATTTATATTGGCAGTAAAACACCATCTGAGATTGCAGTCAGTGTTATGGCAGAAATTTTGGCAGTGAAAAATGGCGTCACCCTACCTAGAGAAATGTCAGTCGGTATTGCAAAGCAAGGCCTAGATTCTGAGTAAATCGTCGTTAATGCATATTGAAATAATGTGCAAGGATTCCTAATAAGCCACAAACCATCAAGACACGCAAAATGCTTTGGCTGTATTTGATCAGGGCGATACTAGCCACTACCATGATGGAAAAGGCAAAGATGAGATGCTCGTACCTGACATTGGGATTGAGCTCATCAGGAAATAAGGTATGAATTGCAAAAAATATTGCTAAATTAGCAATGACACCGACTACGGCGCATGTGATGCCATTGAGAATAGGCATTAACCTGAGTTCAGAGCGAGTAGATTCAATAAATGGGCCACCTAAAAAAATAAAACAAAATGATGGCATAAAGGTAAACCAACTTACGACTAGACCACCAAAAATTCCGGCAAGGATTGGAGAGTCCATCACTAAAGTATGGCTGTAAGAAGCAATAAATCCAATATATGTCACAACAATGATCAGAGGACCCGGAGTCGTTTCACCTAAAGCTAAACCATCCATCATTTGTGCAGTGGTAAGCCATTGAAAGTTTTCAACCGCAGCTTGAAAAACGTAGGGTAGAACCGCATAAGCCCCACCAAAAGTAAGAAGAGCGGCCTTCGTGAAAAACCATGCCAATTGACTAAATAAATGATCTGAACCGAAGGAAGCTAACAAAGCCCCAAATGGAATTGCAAAGGCCAAGAAAGAGACAAATAAAATAATCAAAAAATTCTTGAGTACAAAATGCGTGTGTGGAAGTTGTTCTGAGTCATCATCGATGAGTGCTGGAGTATCAGGTTTGTTTGACTCTTTTGAAGAGTGGGCAGAACCATTGGAGTTCATCCATTCAGGTTTGATTTTGGCGACTAAAAATCCCAAGATCCCAGCACCGATAATAATAATGGGGTATGGAATATTGAACTGCATGCCCGAAAATGAAGTGAGTGCAATGGCCAAATGAATGGGCTTTTTAAGAATTTTTTTACTAATTCGATAGCCTGCAGCAATCACAATTGCAGTGACTGCTGGTTTGATTCCTAAAAAAATACCTTCAATAATCGGTGATTGACCATAAGTTACATAAATGATGGATAAGAGGATTAAAAGTAATAGTGCTGGAAAAATAAATAAAACACCAGCGACAATCCCGCCGATTGTTCGGTGCAGTAACCAGCCCATATAAATGACTAGTTGTAACGCCTCAGGACCAGGCAAAATCATGCAATAGTTCAGAGCATGTAAGAATCGTTTTTCGGAAATCCAGTGTTTTTTATCGACAAGTTCATGGTGTACAGTAGAAATCTGACCTGCGGGACCACCAAAACTAATAAAGCCTAGCTTCAGCCAAAATAGAATTGCCTCTTTAAAAGAGGCATTCACTGTATGTTGCATAAGTAGTTAATGATTACCCATTCATACCGCCAACAACTTGACTATAGCCAGCATCAACATAAGTAATCTCGCCTGTAATACCACCTGCTAAGTCAGACATAAAGAATGCTGCGGCATTACCGACATCATCAATGGTCACATTGCGACGAAGCGGTGCACTTTGCTCAACACTATTCAGAATTTTGCTGAAATCTTTAATGCCACTCGCAGCAAGCGTTTTAATTGGACCAGCAGAAATTCCATTGACACGAATCCCCTGATAGCCAAGGGATTGAGCTAAATAACGCACACTTGCTTCGAGAGATGCTTTAGCTAAGCCCATTGTGTTGTAGTTAGGCACCACGCGCACAGAGCCTAAATAAGTGAGTGTTAATAAAGCTGCACTTGGATTGAGCATCTCTTGGGCAGCTTTTGCCATCGCAGGAAAACTATAAGCGGAAATATCATGCGCAATCCGAAATGACTCACGGTTTAAGCCTTCTAAAAAATCACCCGTGATGGCATCTTTTGGGGCAAAGCCGATGGAATGGACAAAACCATCAAATTTTGGCCATGATTTACTCAAATCGCTGAAGAGTTGGGTAATTTGTTCATCGCTTCCCACATCACAGTCAAAAATGAGTTCACTATTAAATTCTTTCGCAAAATCAGTAATTCTTTCTTTAAAACGCTCACTCACGTAGGTAAAAGCAAGCTCTGCACCTTCCCTATGGCAGGCTTTGGCGATACCATAAGCAATTGAACGATTAGATAAAACGCCAGTAATGAGAATTTTTTTACCTGTAAGAAAGCCCATATAAATATCCTTTTGATAGAGAGGTTTATAGGAATTATCCCAAAATTGAGAAGTCACTACTACAATTGTGCAAAATCGAACTAAATTGTAAGTTGTTAGAATATTCATATCTGATGAAAATACTGATCTTTTGCTTAAGTCTTCTATTAATACCCCAATCTTCCTGGGCAGGCCACGCATTTGCGCAATATGGCAACCCCAAGTATGCAAAAGATTTTCCTAACTTTGATTTTGTGAATCCTCAAGCTCCTCAGGGTGGCACACTTACTCTCGCCAACCCCGATCGACGGACCAGTTTTGATAAATTTAACCCTTATACCTTGAGAGGGGTATCTGCACCGGGGATTGCTGGACTGTTATTTGAATCATTAGCCATTGGCAGCGCAGACGAAACTTCGACAATTTATGGATTAATTGCTGATGATATGAGTTTGTCGAGTGATCATTTGTCGATGACGTTTCACATTCGGTCAGAAGCAAAATTCAGTGATGGTAGTCCTATATTGGCAAGCGATGTGAAGTACAGCTTTGATACTTTAATGAGTAAGTTGGCTCATCCTAGTTACCGAAATGTCTTTGCAGACATCAAACAAGTTGTGGTGTTGTCCGAACGCCTCGTGCGATTTGACTTCAAGAGTAGAACTGGAGAAGCTCCATTACTTGCTGGAACGATGCCTATTTTTTCTCCGAGGTGGGGATTGAAGCCTGATGGTACTAAAACACCATTTGATCAATTAGCATTTGAAAAGCCGGTTGGAAGTGGGCCTTATGTCATTGACTCCTATCAAGCGGGCAGAAATATTGTCTTTAAAAAAAATCCTAATTACTGGGGGAAAAATCTGAATGTGCGCGTGGGCAACTTCAACTTTGACCGCATTGTTTATAAGTTATTTAGTGATGACACAGTTCGATTAGAAGCTTTTAAAGCAGGGGAGTTTGATGCCATCGTTGAATATCGTGCGAAGCTTTGGGCGAAAAGTTATGTAGGCAGAAAATTTGATCAAGGGCTTCTCGTTAAAAAAGAGTTTGAACATCACAACGGTGCTGGTATGCAAGGCTTTGCGATGAATACGCGTAAAGAAATATTCAAAGATCCTAGAGTTCGTCAAGCATTAGGCTTGGCACTTGATTTCGAATGGCTTAATCGGCAAATTTTCTACAGTCAATATAAACGCTTAGATAGTTATTTTTCGAACTCACTTTTAGGTGCTACATATGAAAAAAATAGCACTCCTATTGGAGATGAACTTAAATTATTAAAAAATCTTCAACAAAAATACCCTGGTGAAATACCCGCAAGTGTTTTTGGACCTATGCCATCTGCAGTGAGCACCGCTCCACCGGACTCCTTGAGGTCCAACTTGATTAAAGCAAAAGAACTGTTAGCGCAGGCGGGATGGACCTACCGAGATGGTGCTTTACGGAATGCTGCGGGCCAAGCTTTTGAGTTCGAGATGTTAGAAGATAGCCCATTCTTGTTACGTATATTGACTGCTTACGTCCGTAATTTAGAAAAATTAGGGATTAAAGCGAACGTACGCACAACAGATAATGCCCTGTATCAACAACGACTGGATGAGCATGATTTTGAAATGACGACGATCAGATACCAAGATTCCCAAAGCCCTGGTAATGAATTATGGGATCGCTTTGGGAGTGAGGCTGCAACGCAAAAAGGGACTGATAATCAGATTGGAGTTCGCCTGCGCAGTGTGGACGATTTAATATCGATGATTACTCGGGCAGAAGAGCGCGAGAATTTATATATTGCTACCAAAGCTCTTGACCGTATTTTGATACACAATTATTTTGTCGTGCCTCACTGGTATAACCCTACACACCGCATTGCCTACAGTACACAACTAGGAATTCCTAAGCCCCCGCTTTATTATACTGCTGAGGCATGGATTATTGGCAATTGGTGGCGAGATACAAGTACTTCTACTCAGAAAGAATCCAGATGAGACATGGTTTAGCACCTTACATTGTCAAACGCTTATTGTTGATGATTCCTACATTGATTGGGGTGTTAACGATTACCTTTGCCGTGGTCCAGTTTGTGCCGGGTGGCCCTGTTGAACAAATGATTTTAGAATTAAAAGGACGTGGTGGGGCTGGCGTAGGCGCCGGGGAGTCTACAGGGGGTGGAAGTACCTATCGAGGACGGCAAGGAATTGATGAAAAAAATCTTGCTGAAATAAAAGCACTTTATGGCTTTGATAAACCACCCATTGAACGTTATTTCAGCATGCTGGGTAAGTTTGCAAGATTTGATTTAGGACAAAGTTATTATCAGCACCAAAGTGTCTGGCAATTAGTGATTTCTAAACTACCAGTATCTATCAGTATAGGTTTGTGGACTTTTTTTATTACTTATTTGATATCTATTCCCTTAGGTATTTCAAAGGCTATTCGAGACGGCACAAGGTTTGACACTGCAACGAGCATGTTGGTGTTGGTTGGATATGCCATTCCTGGATTTGTGATGGGGATTTTGTTGCTGGTTCTGTTTGGCGGGGGGACTTTTCTACAAATTTTTCCATTACGCGGATTAGTTTCAGATAATTGGGAGTCTCTTAGCTGGTCTGGAAGAATTTTAGATTACGCCTGGCATTTGGTATTACCTATTACTGCATCAGTCCTGGGTAGCTTCGCAGTTATTACGATGTTGACGAAAAATTCTTTTATTGAAGAAATTCGTAAACAATATGTGATCACTGCAAGAGCAAAAGGCTTGCCAGAACGATTGGTCATGTGGCGTCATATCTTTCGTAATGCCATGATTCCGCTTGTTACTGGATTTCCGGCAGCGTTTATTGGAGCTTTTTTTGCAGGCTCACTTTTGATTGAAACCTTGTTTTCATTAGATGGACTTGGCCTTATGTCGTTTGAAGCGGTGATGCGAAGAGACTATCCAGTTGTATTGGGGACCCTGTATATATTTACTCTGATAGGTTTATTCACGAAATTAATATCTGATGTGGCATACGTATTAGTTGATCCACGAATTCAGTTCGAGAGTCAAGGATCCTAAGATGGCTTTGATAAAGAAGAAAAATACCTCTTGGCAGCGCTTCAAAAGTAATCGTTTGGGCTATTACAGCTTGTGGATTTTTATGATTGTTTTTGGGATTAGTTTATGTGCGGAATTAGTTGCTAATGATCGCCCCATAGTTGCTTCGTATGATGGCCAGATATATTTTCCAATCATCAAAGACTATCCTGAGACAGTGTTTGGAGGCGATTTTGAGACGCCGACTGATTTTCATGATCCTTTAATTCGAGATAATCTTCGTCAAAAAGGGAATTGGGCAATTTATCCCTTAATTGAATACAGCTATTTGAGCCTTAACTATTTTTCCAAGCAACCTAATCCTGCGGCGCCATCTGCAGACAACTGGATAGGGACTGATGACCGAGGACGAGATGTTCTTGCTCGACTGATTTATGGATTTCGGATTTCTGCTTTATTTGGCTTGGCACTTACGCTTGTTGGAGTCATTATTGGGGTTTTACTTGGTGGCTTAATGGGATATTTAGGTGGTAATTTTGATTTAATTTCACAACGTGTTATTGATATTTGGCGTTCATTACCCGAGTTATACCTTCTCATCATTTTAGCCTCCGTCTTTAGTCCAAGTATTTGGTTGTTGGTGATCCTACTTTCATTATTTAGTTGGATTAATTTGTCAGATTATGTACGAGTAGAGTTTTTTAGAAATAGAGGACTGGAGTATGTCAAGGCAGCTCGTGCTCTTGGATTATCGAATTGGAAGATTATGGTCAAACATATTTTGCCCAATAGTTTAATTCCAGTGATTACTTTTTTACCATTTCAAATGAGTGCGGCTATTTTGTCATTAACCAGTTTAGATTTTTTAGGCCTGGGGGTTCCACCAGATACCCCGAGCCTTGGTGAATTGCTTTCCCAAGGAAAATCTAATTTAGATGCGTGGTGGATTTCTTTATCGACTTTTATTGTTCTCGTAGGTACCTTGTTATTGCTAACCTTTATGGGTGAAGCTTTGCGAAACGCATTTGATCCTAGAAAAAGGGGATCCATGTGAGTGAACATTTAAAAATTAACCAGTTAACCATTCAATTTGGTGAAGGAAGGAAAGAGCGTAAGGTCGTTGACGGACTTAGTTTGGAAGTTCTACCAGGTGCAAGGGTTGCGATTGTGGGGGAATCTGGATCAGGTAAGTCATTAACAGCATTGTCTGTTTTGGGTTTATTGCCAGATGGTGCGCAAGTTAGTGGGCATATTCACTGGGGCGATAAAAATTTATTGCGTGTGCCGATTGAGGAGTTGCGAAGTATTCGTGGACGTGATATCGCCATGATTTTTCAAGAACCTATGACAGCACTTAATCCACTTTTTACGATTGGCTATCAGATCATCGAAGCTGTCATGATTCATGAACCCTTTTTAGGCAAAGAAACCGCGCGCCAACGTGCGCAAGAAATGCTTGAAAAAGTTGGTTTGCCAGACGTTAAAAATAAAATGCAAGCCTATCCACATCAGTTATCTGGTGGGCAGAGACAGCGCGCGATGATTGCTATGGCCCTATCTACTAAACCGAAGTTGTTAATTGCAGATGAGCCAACGACAGCACTTGACGTGAATTTAAGAAAGCAAATCTTGGACTTATTACAAGAGTTGCAACAACAGTCTGAGCATCAATCCATGTCAGTTTTGCTGATTACACATGACCTTAACTTAGTAAAGAGGTTTGCACAGCAAGTCGTCGTGATGCATCAGGGGAAAGTAGTGGAGTCTGGGACAACTCAAGAAATATTTCACGCACCAAAATTGCCCTATACACAATCCTTGGTCAATAGTCATCCAGAATCACATTTATTACCCATCATTCCTTTAGCGACTCATTTATTGACAGTGAATAATGTAGGAGTTTCATATCCAACACCAAAATCTGGGTGGAGTCAGATACTTGAATTTTATAAAAAGCCATCTTTTACATCCGTTTTGAGAAAGGTCAGTCTTGATTTACGTCAAGGTGAAACATTAGGTGTCATCGGTGAGTCTGGTTCTGGGAAAACCACTTTAGGGATGGCCTTATTAGATTTACTCGGTGGCACAACTGCCAAGGTTGAGGGTGAAGTAGAGATATTGGGCCGGAATTGGAAGCAGATTGATGCAAAAGAACAACGCCAGTTGCGCGCCAAGTTTCAAGTGATATTTCAGGATCCATTTGGATCTCTTTCACCAAGAATGTCGGTTGGTCAAATCGTGGCGGAGGGACTTGATGTTCATCAGTCGCATTTGAGTAAAGAGCAGAAATTACAGAAAGTTTCAGAGGTGTTGGCAGAAGTTGGTCTCGAAAAAAGTGCGATTGAGCGCTACCCACATGAGTTTTCGGGAGGACAAAGACAACGGATTGCCATTGCTAGAGCATTGATTTTAAAGCCTGAAATTTTAATCTTAGACGAACCAACCTCCGCTTTAGACGTCACTATTCAAAAACAGGTGCTAACTCTTTTAACTGAATTGCAACATAAATATAATTTGGCGTATATCTTTATTAGTCATGATATTGCGGTCGTAAGAGCGATGTCCCACCGCATTATGGTCTTGCAACATGGTGACGTTGTGGAGTTTGGAGAAACAGAAGAGATGATCCGTTCACCAAAGTCGAAATACACAGAACAGTTGATTCGAGAAGCTTTTTGATAAATATACTACATAACTATTGAAAATAATTGTAAACTTGGTTAGACTATGATGAATTGATGAAAACTTTTAATATTTACATGAAATTTCAACAACATACAAAATACACTTTAACGACTACTTTAGTTTTAGCGACTATGTTTAGTCATTTTTCCTTTGCTCAGTCCACTGAAGAGGCAGTTGCACCTGCCACACCCAAACAAAGTTTTTATGGCAAGGTAGCTGGAACTGTATCGGATAGTACTTCAGGCCTCATTAACAATGCGATGCAGTTAATTGGCGTGCGTTATCGTTGGGGTGAAAAAGTTCAGACCGGTTTTGATGCAAGTGCTTTTGTAAAATACGTGTTTAAAGATAACTTGGGCTTTTTATTTCCAGCGAAGACTGATGAAATGAGCAAAGTTGGATTACAAATTTCACGTGATAATTTAAAGCCGGGTGACTTGGTTTTCTTTAATACCTTACAGCGTGAGAATTCACACGTTGGCATCTATGTTGGTGAAAATAAATTTATTCATGCACCCGCTCGTGGTTCTGGCGTGCGAGTGGACGATATGACTACTGTCTATTGGGATAAGCGTTTTGATGGTGCTCGCCGTGTCAATCCAGCGACCAAAGATAGTATGCAAATGGATAGCATTATCAAGTGAGTTTTTTTTATTCAAAAATAAAGGCAGCCTTGGCTGCCTTTATTTTTTCTTGAATTCTTCAATTTTATTTTTCAATGTACTAATTTGTTGTTGCATGGCAATTTCTCCAGCCAAAATAGCGGCATTTCGAGATCTGAAGTCAGTACTTTTCATTTGGGGGAGTTGGGGAACCACTATTACTTCAGCGAGAGGTAATTCCCAATTGGTGATGCTGCGTCCCATAATTGTTGTTGTTTGTAATAAAGTTCCCAATATGCCACTCACTTGTTGATCTGATGGATCAGAGGAAATATTGACGGCGATGACAATATCTGCCCCTAAATTTTTAGTGAATTTAATTGGCACAGGAGAGGTTAGACCGCCATCAACATATTCCTTACCTTGAATGACTGTTGGCGTAAATATCCCAGGAACACTACTAGACGCTCTCACAGCTTGTCCAGTATCGCCTCGCTGAAATAAGATAGGATTACCTGTTTTTAAATCAGTGGCAACAATTCCAAGAGGAATTTTCATTTGCTCGATAAGGCGATTTTTGACTAGCTGATTGACTTTGGATTGTAGGGCATCACCCTTAATCATCCCCCCCATCTTTCCGGAGAATGGATTCGTCCAATCTGTAATTGTCGCCTCATCTAAGTCAATTGCAATTTGTTGAAGTTCATTCGCAGATATGCCTGAGGCGTAAATAGCACTGATCACGCTGCCAGCGCTGGTACCAACGATGATATTGGGTTTGATGCCATTTGCTTCAAGGACTTTAATCACACCAATATGAGCAAAGCCCCGAGTAGCACCGCTTCCCAAGGCCAGGCCAATGACTGGATCCCTCATGAGGGGCGGAGATTTACTGACTGAACCCTGAGAAGTATCTTTGCCGGAATGCATCATCGAACAAGCATTCAGTACCAGGACACTCAGAATGAGTAAGAGATGTAAAAAGAAGCCATTAAAAGACATCAATTGCATGCGCGATATGGGTTGTCGGTGATCGATAAGTGAATAATTCTTAAGAAGGGCATTAACTATTTGGATTATCCTCAGGAATTCGATATAATAGCTTATTCGAGTAAAAAGCATATCCTAATTTGTTTAATTACGTACGTCTAATTAATTTTATTGGTCACCTTTGACACTAATACATTCGGCCTTTTCAGTTAGAAAAAAGTCAAATCGTTGCAAATAAAAACCATTGTGGATCGTTGAATTCCATCACTCTTTATAGAGTTAGTAGAAAGTTATTATTGAAAGCAATTTCAAACCTCACTTATGATTGAAAACCATTACAAGCAAGTGCTTGAAACAGCACTTTTATGCAGTCCAGAACCGTTATCGATTAATGAACTCTCTCGCCTTTATGGTGATGAGGTTACCCCAGAAAATATTATTACTTGGTTACACGAATTACAAGGTGATTGGTCACAAAAAGGCATGGAGCTCGTCCATATTGCAACAGGTTGGCGTTTTCAAAGTCGGTTATCGATGCGTGAATATCTAGATCGAATGACGGTTGAAAAGCCGCCCAAATATTCACGTGCTGTGATGGAGACTTTGGCAATTATTGCCTATCGGCAACCAGTAACACGTGGTGAGATTGAAGAAATACGCGGCGTTACAGTGAGTTCGCAGATTATTCGCCAACTAGAAGATCGTCATTGGATTGAAGTCATTGGGCATAAAGATACTATTGGTAGGCCTGCACTATATGCCACGGCCAAGCAATTTTTGGACGATATGAGCATACCTAACTTGCAATCATTGCCTTCCTTGGAAGATGGTGTTGTGGTCGACCAGATTGCACAACAAGTTATTAATTTTGAGCAAAATTTATTGGATGAGTCTGCGATAGATAAAGCGATGGAAGAAGAGGTACAAAATTTAAGTACTGAGCATGAACCAAGTGAAGATGAAGAAGTTCAACACCCTGAATTAGAAGAAAAGAAGCCGAATAATGACTGAAAACGATATACCTGATAGTGCACCGAAGTTGCCCAAAACGGAGCCATCAGAACAAAATGTAGTTACAGATCAAGCTTCAGTTGGAACCAAAGAAGGTAATGTAGGGTCAGAGCCTAGACGTCCAAGAAATCCTCGATTTGGTCGCAAGGGCGGCAAATTTGGACCAAAGAGACCACGGTCTGAAGATGGTCCTCAAGAACTAGGACAAACATCTGAAGATGGCACATCCACACCTAAACCCAACAGACATCGCCCAGCTAGTCGAGGGCCACATGTAAGAGCTTCTGCTAGTAATAAACCTAACCCGCTTAAAGAGCAAAGTGAGATGTTGTTTGCACAGGTAGTCTCAGGTGAGTTTGATGCGATCCTAGAAACCCCAGAAAAGCCGCAAGCTACATTGAATGGCGATATGAATGATGATCATGCCCAATCTGTAATTGTTGATCCAAGTTTAAAAGCGCTTGAAGATGCGCAATCGCGTGAATGGAAAGAGGATCAGGATGGTGAGTTATCTGAAGTCGAAGAAGCTATTCACCAATACCAATTCGCGAATGTCAATGAATTACCGATGTCCATGCGAGATGAAGTGTGGTCAGATCTCGATGGCTTAGATGACGATGTTGAAGACGAAGATACCGTTAAATTACATAAAGTTCTAGCTGATGCTGGGATGGGATCACGTCGAGAAATGGAAGATTTAATTATTCAAGGGCGAGTCTCGGTGAATAGTATGCCAGCGCATATTGGTCAACGCATCGGTGCCACTGATCAAGTTCGCATTAATGGTAAATTGGTGCATCGTAAAATTCAGACTAAACCACCGAGGGTTTTGATGTATCACAAACCGACGGGGGAAATTGTGAGTCAGTCCGATCCTGAAGGACGTCCAACCGTATTTGATCGTTTACCGAAAGCTAAAAATGGTCGATGGATCGCGGTAGGTCGTCTAGACTTTAATACCGAAGGATTATTGCTATTTACCACGTCCGGAGAGTTAGCCAATCGACTCATGCATCCAAGATATGGTATTGAGAGGGAGTATGCAGTTCGTATTTTGGGAGAGTTAGAGCATGAACAAGCACAACTCTTAAAAAACGGTGTGACTCTAGAAGATGGCGTAGCTAAATTTTTACGACTGGCTGATGGAGGTGGTGATGGTGCCAATCGCTGGTATCAGGTTGCTTTGACTGAGGGTAAAAATCGCGAAGTTCGAAGAATGTTTGAGGCAGTAGGTCATATGGTTTCTAGGTTAATTCGAACAAGATATGGAATATTTGTACTTCCTCCTCGTTTAAGAAGAGGGCAGTTTGATGAAGTGCCGGCAGATCAAGTTGTGCAACTTATGAAAATGGCAGGTTTAAAAACTGCTAATCTAGCTCTTTCTGGCCCAGGCAAACCACAGCAACGTGGTCATGACCGTCAGCAAGATAGTCATGGACAGCCAGATCCTATGCAAACGTCTGTGTCCTATTGGGGGTCTCGAGAAGCTCTCAAGATGGCAGATGGTCATTTAGGCCTAACTCAGCACAAAAACGGTCAAAACGGTCAAAGCGGTAATGGACACCAGCCTTCTGGTGCGAAGAAAAATGGTCGAAGTAATCCAGGTCGACCAGGTGCAAGAGTATCCCACGAACATGGATTTGCAGGAGCGGCTGGAAATGGCAACCCAAATTCACGTAACACGCGGAATTCAAGAAATCCGACCAATAGACCAAAATCCAACTTTAAAGGCCCTAGAACAAAGAAATCTAGTGATTTAGGATAAATTCGTATATAATCCTATTTTGCTAGAATTTGTAAAAGTTTTAGTAAGAAATGGGCATTTGCCCATTTTTTTTTGCACAAAATGGTTTTTTGAAGTTGAATAATGATGGTTAATCCAAACCAAGTGATTACTGAAGTAGTAGAAAACCTAGGGTACCAGCTCGTTGATATTGAACGAGAAGGGAGAGGTTTACTGCGCGTTACTATTGAAAATAAAGACTTCAATATCTTAATTAATGTGGGTGATTGTGAAAAAGTTAGCCATCAATTAACTTACACATTACCTGTCGAAAATATTCCATTTGAGAGATTAGAAGTTTCTTCTCCAGGGGTGGACCGCATTTTGATAACTTCGCAAGACTTTGAGCGTTTTCAGGGTTTGGAGATTTCATTAAAGCTTCACATCGCAATGGGTAGTCGTAAAAATTTTACTGGGGTTTTGCAGGGTCTGTTGAGTGGTGACCCGCAGTCTCGGGATGCAGTTTGGGGATTGTTGATTGAGCCGAAGCCTGGTGAGCCAGCAATGCTTGAGTTTTCATTGGCCGACGTTGATAAAGCGCGGTTAGTTCCAGTACTTGATTTCAAAGGAAAAAAATCATGAGTCGTGAAGTTCTCCTCTTAGTGGATGCATTAGCACACGAAAAAAACGTTGATCGTGTAATTGTTTTTGAAGCCTTGGAAATGGCATTGGCTTCTGCAACTAAAAAGCGTTATGACCTAGAAGTAGATATTCGCGTTGCGATTGATCGTCAGACGGGTGAGTATGAATCTTTTCGACGTTGGTTAGTTGTTCCAAGTGAATCTGGTTTACAGGAACCGGATAAAGAAATTTTGTTATTCGAAGCTCAAGAAGAAATTCCGGACATTGAGACTGGTGAATATATTGAAGAACAAATTGAGTCTGAAGCATTTGGCCGCATTGGCGCACAAACTGCTAAGCAAGTAATTTTGCAACGTATTCGTGATGCAGAGCGTGAGCAAATTCTGAATGATTTCTTAGAGCGTGGTGAAAAAATTATGAACGGTACGGTTAAACGTGCTGACAAAAACGGTCTAATTATTGAATCTGGACGCGTAGAAGCTTTATTACGCCGTGATCAAATGATTCCAAAGGAAAATTTAAGAAGTGGTGATCGTGTTCGCGCTTATATTTTGAAAGTAGATCGTGAAGCTCGTGGGCCACAAATTGAATTATCTAGAACATGCCCTGAGTTTTTGCTTAAATTATTTGAAAACGAAGTACCGGAAATTGAGCAAGGATTATTAGAGTTAAAAGGGGCTGCTAGAGATCCTGGTATTCGCGCGAAAATTGCAGTTGTAACTCACGATAAACGTATCGATCCTATTGGGACTTGTGTTGGTGTTCGCGGAACACGTGTAACAGCCGTCAGAAATGAAGTTGCTGGTGAAGCGGTTGATATTGTGTTGTGGTCAGATGATCCGGCACAGTTTGTCATCGGCGCATTAGCTCCTGCACAAGTATCTTCAATTGTTGTTGACGAAGAAAAACATGTAATGGATGTGGTTGTTGATGAAGATAATTTAGCGATTGCGATCGGTCGAAGTGGTCAAAATGTTCGTTTAGCTAGTGAGTTAACTGGTTGGCAGATCAATATCATGACTCCTGAGGAGTCTGCGAAAAAACTAGAAGATGAAGTGCATAAAGTGCGTGAACTTTTTATGGCGAAATTGGACGTTGATGCTGAAGTTGCTGATATTTTGATCGAAGAAGGTTTCAATAGTTTAGAGGAAGTTGCTTATGTTCCCTTAAGTGAAATGCTTGAAATAGAGGCATTTGACGAGGATACTGTGAATGAGTTACGTACGCGAGCAAGAGATTCTCTTGAAGCGGTTGATCATACTGCTGGCGATGAAGTTTCTCAAGAGTTAAGTTCTGTCGAAGGCATTACACCTCAAATTATTGAGCAATTAAATGCGCAACAAATCTCGACTCGTGATGATTTAGCTGAACTCGCAGTTGATGAGTTAGTTGAAATGACACAGATGGATGAAGAGAGTGCCAAGACTTTGATTATGACGGCACGAGCACATTGGTTTAATTAAAAAAGAGGGATCGCATGTCGACCACAACTGTAAAGATATTGGCTGAAGAGTTAAAGCGTTCGACCGACAATGTCCTTGAGCAATTGCGGTTGATTGGTATTGAAAAGCAAGAAGTAACAGATACGCTTACGGATAAAGAGAAGAAGGCACTATTGGATCATATTGAAAAAACACCGGCACCAACAGACGCTAGTGGTAGAAAAAAAATAACGTTAACCAAGCGTGAAACGAGTGAAATTCGTCAATCAGACTCTGCGGGAAGAACTCGAACAGTTCAAGTAGAAGTTCGAAAAAAACGTGTTTTGGTTAAGCAGGATGAGACTCCAATTGTCGAAGTTTCACCATCGCCAGCAATCATTGAAACGGTTAAGCCAATTCTTGATGAGCAGGAATTAGCCAAGCGTGAAGCTGAAGCAAATCGTCAAGCGGAATTATTGGCTAGGCAAGAAGCTGAATTGCATGCGGCTAATGAAGAGAAAAAGATGAAGCAGCAAGCCGCTAAAGAGGCTGCAGAGCTTGCCAATAAGCAATCAGAGGAGTCAGAAGGCAACGATTCCGTAAAAAAAGCTGATGCTGAAGTTGCCAAATCACCTGCAGTACCAACAACGCCAGTTGTTGAAGAAAAAGACGCAGCTGAAGAGGCTTTAAAATCGATTCGAGCAAGAAGAGCAGTCGCTGAGGCTGAGGCATTAGCAATACGTGAAATGATGAGTACCCCTTCAAAAGTATTGAAGGCACCCCCCCCACCTGCGCCTCCTGTCGCAGAAGATAAAAAAGGCACCTTACACAAGCCAGTCAAAGCTGAAGGTGCGGATGACAAGAAAAAAGCACTCCTTAAGCCGACTGGGAAATTAATTAAGACTACCGAGACTTCTTCCACATGGCAAGAAGAAGGTGTGAAGAAAAAAACAACTCTAAAAACTCGCGGCGACTCTACTGGTGGTTTGGGTGGCGGTTGGAGAAGCGGTGGTAGTAAAAAGAAATCACACGCATCTCAATCGGATGTAGCTACTAATTTCGTAGCGCCGACAGAGCCAGTCATCCGAGATGTACACATACCTGAAACTATCACTGTTGCTGATCTATCTCATAAAATGGCAGTTAAAGCAGCTGAAGTAATTAAGCTTTTGATGGGTATGGGGCAAATGGTAACCATTAATCAAGTTCTAGATCAAGATACAGCGATGATCATTGTTCAAGAGATGGGTCACGTGGCACATGCTGCTAAATTAGATGACCCAGAGTTAGATCTTGGAGAGCAGCAAGCTCAGGGTGATCAAGAACAATTTACACGTCCTCCAGTTGTTACTGTCATGGGTCACGTTGATCACGGTAAAACTTCATTACTCGATAAAATTCGGTTTTCAAAAGTTGCATCGGGTGAGGCGGGCGGTATTACGCAACATATTGGAGCGTATCACGTTGAAACTCCACGTGGCATGATTACTTTCTTAGATACTCCCGGTCACGAAGCATTTACTGCGATGCGTGCTCGTGGTGCTCAAGCGACTGATATTGTTATTTTGGTCGTGGCTGCAGATGATGGTGTAATGCCTCAAACAAAAGAGGCAATTGCGCATGCCAAAGCAGCGGGTGTGCCGATTGTGGTTGCGGTAAATAAGATTGACAAGCCAGAAGCAAATGCTGAACGAGTCAAACAAGAGCTTGTTGCGGAACAGGTTGTACCGGAAGAGTATGGCGGCGATTCTCCATTTATTGAAGTATCCGCTAAGACCGGTATTGGTATTGATAATTTGTTAGAAAACGTTCTTTTACAAGCCGAAGTCTTGGAATTAAAAGCACCAGTTCGTGCACCAGCCAAAGGCTTGGTTATTGAAGCAAGATTAGATAAAGGTAAAGGACCGGTAGCAACCATATTGGTCCAAAGTGGCACATTAAAACGTGGCGATATGTTGCTCGTTGGACAGTCCTTTGGACGTGTCAGAGCAATGTTAGATGAAAATGGTAAGCCTTGTAATGAGGCTGGTCCGTCAATCCCTGTTGAGATTCAAGGTTTATCTGAAGTACCAGCTGCAGGAGAAGATGTTTTAGTGGTATCAGATGAGCGTAAAGCCCGAGAAATCGCGCTCTTCCGTCAAGGTAAATATAGAGATGTCAAACTTGCTAAGCAACAAGCTGTCAAACTAGAGAACATGTTTGATAATGTTGGGGAGGGCAGTGTTGAGACTAAGTTTTTACCTATCATTATTAAAGCAGACGTTCAAGGTTCACAAGAAGCTTTAGCTCAATCCTTAACGAAGCTTTCCACACCAGAAGTTCGGGTACAAATCGTGCATGCGGCTGTAGGTGGTATTACTGAGACTGATATCAATTTAGCGGTAGCCTCAAAAGCAGTTGTGATGGGCTTTAATTCGCGAGCGGATGCATTGGCTCGTAAGTTAGCCGAATCCAACGGTGTTGATATTCGTTATTACAACATTATTTATGATGCTGTAGATGAAATCAAGGCGGCGATGAGTGGCATGCTTACACCTGATAAGAAGGAAGAAATCACCGGCATGGTTGAGATTCGTCAAGTCTTTGCTGTATCCAAAATTGGCTCCATTGCGGGTTGCTTGGTTATCGATGGTGTAGTTAAACGCACTTCTAAAGCAAGACTGCTTCGTGACAATGTGGTCGTTTGGTCGGGTGAGTTAGATTCCTTGAAACGTTTTAAAGATGATGCAAAAGAAGTGCGTGCAGGTCTTGAATGTGGACTTTCTCTGAAAAACTACAACGATATTAAAGAGGGTGATCAATTAGAGATCTTTGAAGTGACGGAAGTTGCAAGAACTTTATAAAATTTCATGGCAAAAGCTCCTAAACACCGCAACCAACGCGTTGCGGATCAAATCCAGAGGGATTTGGCACAGATCATTCCACAGGAGATTCGTGACTCCTCCATAGGCCTTGTTACCTTGCAATCGGTTGAGTTAACTCCAGATATGGCACATGCCAAAGTTTACTACTCTGTTTTAGGGGCAGATCCAGAAATTGCCGCGCGTATTTTTAAAGAAAAAGCTGGTTTATTGCATTCGATTCTTTTTAAACGTTTGCATATTCACACAGTTCCTACATTGCATTTTTTTCATGATCAATCTATAGAGCGCGGTATTGAAATGTCACGTTTAATTGATCGTGCCTTACAAAGCTCTGTTCCGGAAAACCCCAAAGAGGATCTTTAATGCGCAATGAAACATTGCGCTGGACTGATGGGGTTGTACTACTAGACAAACCCCGCGGTATCAGCTCTCAAAAAGCAGTGACTATGGTCAAGCATGCTTGTCATGCAGATAAAGCAGGTCATACCGGAACTTTAGATCCATTGGCAACTGGTTTGTTAGCTGTTTGTTTGGGAGAGGCAACTAAGTACTCCCAAGATTTATTCAATGCGGATAAATCATATGTTGCCACGATATTGTTTGGCGTAAAAACAGATACTGGTGATGCCGAAGGAAAGATCATTGCTCGTGCAGATGAGCCTTTGAATCTATGGATTGAAAGTTTTGCTGAGCAATTACAGCAAATAGTACCTCGATTTATGGGGAAAATTGCTCAAGTACCACCTATGTATTCAGCGATTAAGCGGGATGGCAGACCTCTATACGCTTATGCAAGAGAAGGAGAAATGTTTGAACTTGAAGCAAGACAGATTCAGATAACAGAATTAGAAGTTTTATCTTGTGCATGGCCAGTTGCTGTCATTAAAGTGAGTTGTAGTAAGGGTACTTATATCCGTAGCTTAATCTCTGATATGGGGGATGCCTTAGGATGTGGAGCACATATGACAGAACTGCGGAGAACTCGGATTGGACATTTGCACTTGAGAGAATCTCAATCAATGGAAGATATAACAGGTAATGTCAAATTGATGGAAGTTGATTCATTAATTACCCATGTACCAGCCATTGTTTTAGAACATCATCTTGCTTTGCGCCTAAAAATGGGGCAGAGGATTAATGTGCGAGAATTTCTTTCTCAAGAATCAGAAGATTTTTTGAGTCAACCAGTACTCCGAATTTATCATTTACAGCAAAACTCCAAGCAATTTATGGGGCTCGTAGATCAAAAAAATGGAGTATTACATCCCAAAAGATTACTAGCAACCGATCGTTTGGAGAACATATTAGAACAAGGACTTATTTCACAATATTTCAGTACTGACATACCAATCAAGCATCATTTACAGAATTCTCATTTTTAGTTTTTATTTTTGAAAGTATTACGATGACACAACGCGCTATTAGAAACATTGCAATTATTGCCCACGTCGACCACGGTAAAACAACCTTAGTTGATCAATTACTTCGCCAATCTGGAACCTTTAGATCGAATCAAGCTGTTACAGAACGAGTGATGGATTCAAATGATTTAGAAAAAGAACGTGGTATTACTATTTTGGCCAAAAACTGTGCTGTTGAATATGAAGGCACACATATTAATATTGTTGATACGCCAGGCCACGCGGACTTCGGTGGCGAGGTTGAGCGAGTATTGTCCATGGTTGATGGAGTATTACTCTTAGTGGACGCAGTTGAAGGTCCTATGCCGCAAACGCGTTTTGTAACCAAAAAAGCTTTGGCTTTAGGACTTCGTCCTATTGTTGTCGTAAATAAGGTCGACCGTCCAGGGGCTCGTATTGAGTACGTTGAGAATTCAACATTTGAATTGTTTGATAAATTAGGTGCTACAGAAGAACAATTAGATTTCCCGATTGTTTACGCATCTGGTTTAAATGGATTTTCGGGATTAAGTCCCGACGTGCGTGAGGGTGATATGCGTGCTCTATTTGAGACTATTATCGAACATGTTCCGGTACGAGACGACGACATAAATGGCCCACTGCAATTACAGATTTCTTCGATTGATTACAACAGTTATGTTGGTAAGATTGGTGTTGGACGTATTTCACGTGGCACCATTAAGCCAGGTATGGATGTGATTTGTATGAATGGCAGTGAAGGTACCCCCTTCAAAGGCCGTATTAATCAATGTCTTAAATTTAAAGGTCTAGAACGCGAACAAGTTTCTGAAGCTATTGCAGGGGATATTGTTTTAATCAACGGGATTGAAGACATTGCGATTGGTACTACGATTTGTGCTGTAGACAATCCAGATCCATTACCAATGTTAAAAGTAGATGAACCTACGTTAACAATGAACTTTATGGTCAATACAAGTCCATTGGCAGGTCGTGAAGGTAAGTTTGTTACAAGCCGTCAATTAAGAGATCGTTTAGATCGTGAGTTGAAAGCGAATATGGCTTTACGAGTTAAGGACACGGACGACGATACTATTTTTGAAGTGTCTGGTCGTGGCGAACTACATTTAACGATTTTGATTGAAAACATGCGTCGTGAAGGTTATGAACTTGCAGTTTCACGCCCAAGAGTGGTTTTTCATGAAGATGAAAACGGTAACAAGTTAGAGCCTTATGAAAATCTTACAGTTGATGTTGAAGATAACACCCAGGGTTCTGTGATGGAAGAGTTAGGTAAGCGTAAGGGCGAATTACTTGACATGGTTAGTGATGGTAAAGGGCGGACCCGTTTAGAATACCGAATTCCGGCTAGGGGCCTCATTGGTTTTCAGGGAGACTTTTTAACCATGACTCGGGGAACAGGTTTGATGAGTCACACCTTTGATGCTTATGATCAAGTTAGAGATGGGATTTTAGGAGAGCGTCATAACGGTGTTCTCATTAGTCAAGATAATGGTGAAGCCGTAGCTTATGCCTTATGGAAGTTACAAGATCGTGGCCGTATGTTTGTGGTGCCTGGTGATCCTTTATATGAAGGAATGATCATTGGTATCCATAGCCGCGATAATGACTTGGTTGTGAATCCAATTAAAGGAAAGCAATTAACGAACGTTCGAGCATCTGGAACAGATGAGGCAGTTCGTTTGGTTACACCGATTCAGATGTCCTTAGAGTACGCTGTTGAATTTATTGCGGATGACGAGCTAGTTGAGGTCACTCCAAAAAGCATTCGATTGCGTAAACGTTATCTCAAAGAGCACGAGCGTAAAAAAGCCTCTAGAGATTAATTTAGATGAATTAGGTTCTTCTATTGTGAATAAGAATCTAAAAAATTTGAATGGCGTTGGGCCAAGTAAGGTTTTTCTTCCAGAAGGACCTTACTTAACTGTGCTAGATTTTTTAGAAAGACGCTTCCCCAGAGGCACAAGAATAGGATGGGAAAAGCGTATGCAGGCAGGTCGCGTCTTAAATCAAGACGGTCTGGTACTTCACCCTAATACTGGCTATTTGCCAAATTCTATTGTTTATTACTACCGTGAAGTAGTTGAGAACTTTGTGATCCCTTTTCAAGAAAATATTATTTATGAAGATGAATATTTATTGGTGGCAGATAAGCCACATTATTTACCTGTAACACCAGTAGGGCCCTATTTACAAGAAACTTTATTGGTGCGACTGCGACAGCGAACTGGTATAGATGAGCTAAGTGCAGTGCATCGTTTAGATCTTGAAACCGCAGGTTTAGTGATGTTCACGAAACAAGCAAACATGAGAAATGTTTACGCTGGATTATTTCGAAACCGCTTGGTAGATAAAACATATTTAGCGGTTGCGTCTTATACGGATTTACATACATGGCCAATGGAATATAAAAGTCGTATTGCAAACTCCCAACAGTTTATGAAAATGCAAGATATGGAAGGAGATGAAAATGCAATTACCCGAATCCATCTTATCGAAAGAAGTGGCAATCAAGCCTTATATCAATTAAAGCCATTGACCGGGAAAAAGCATCAACTCAGAGTTCATATGAATGCCTTGGGAATACCGATTTTGCATGATCAGATCTATCCCAGTATGAAAGCCTATGTCGAACCACAAGTGAGAAATTACAGTAAGCCAATGCAGCTATTAGCGAAAAGCTTGGCATTTATAGATCCGATGACAGGTCATGGGCATTATTTTGAATCTCAATTAAAACTACAGTGGCCTAAGATTGATCTAATTGATCAAAGTGAGATATAAATAAATCTATAGGGCCTAGTAGATGGGTAAAGAAATCACTGTGTTCGATAAAAGATTATTTTTTAAATCTAACTAATATAAATCAATAGCTTATGAGTTTTTAAAACATAAATAATTTCCTAGATGATGATTTGTAATCATCCGTTTACTTGTCTATAAGGGTTTTCCATAGATAGTATTTTTTTGAAAATAGATTAGCATTTGATCATTAGTTTAATACGGAGAAAATGATGATTATTTCTAATTTACGTCGTCGCGTTTTAGCGACTGCAGTTGCAGTAGTGGCTTCTCTTGGTATGGCAACTGTTGCTGTAGCGCAAAATAAGGCGCCAATCAAAATTGGTTTTGGTATGGGTTTAACAGGTGGCATGGCAGCTAACGGTAAAGCCGCATTAGTCGCCATGGAAATTTGGCGTGAAGAAATAAATAAAAAAGGTGGTTTATTAGGTCGACAAGTTGAATTTGTTTACTATGATGATCAAAGCAATGCCTCTTTAGTGCCAGGTATTTACACAAAATTATTAGACGTAGACAAAGTTGACCTGATTGTTTCAGGATACGGTACGAACTTTATTGCTCCAGCGATGCCAATTGCAATGCAAAGAAACATGTTTTTTATGACTTTGTTTGGTACAAACGTCAATGCGAAATTTAACTATCCAGGTTATTTTCAGATGATGCCAAATGGTAAGGAACCAGCAGTTGGTTTAGCGGGTGGATTCTTTGACGCAGCTATGACAGCGAAAAAGAAACCAACGACTGTAGCAATTATTGGGGGTGATAACGAATTTGCTGCGCTGACCAATGAGGGTGCTCGTGAAGTTGTTAAGCGTAAAGGTTTGAAGATTGTTTATGACAAAACATATCCACCGAATACTACTGATTACACGCCTATTTTGCGTGCAGTTCAAGCTACTAATCCTGACTTGGTATTTTTCGCGTCCTATCCAAATGAAACCGCAGGTATTATTCGTGCAGCGCGCGAAATTGGTTTAAAAACGGAAGTATTTGGTGGCACGATGATTGGTCTTGGTTTTGCTTCTATCAAGAAGCAGCTAGGCCCATTACTCAATGGTGTTGTTGGCTATGAATTATATGCTGCTGAAAAGACAGTTACTTTCCCAGGTGTTGATGCCTTCTTGAAGACTTATCAATCACGCGCTGTAAAAGAGGGTGTCGATGAACTCGGTTTTTACTTACCACCCTTTGCATATGCTCAGATGGAAATCTTAGGTCAAGCAGTTGAGAAGGTCGGCAGTATCGATCAGAAGAAACTGATAGATTATGTCCGTGCAACGAGCTTTAAAACAGTTGTTGGTGATGTCAAGTTTGCTTCAAACGGCGAATGGGAAGTTGGACGTCCAATGTATGTTCAGTACCAGGGTGTTAAAGGTAATGATCTTGATCAGTTCCGTAAGCCAGGTCCTAGTGTGATTATTTCGCCAAAATCACTTCAGTCTGGTGAGTTGATTACTCCGTATCAAGATGCAATGAAGTAATTCTTCATTTTTAATCAATCCCCAACCTTTCTGGTTGGGGATCTATTTACAGAATTGAGTCATAGATATGTCTTTAGATTTGCTATTTAATGCGATCGTCTCCGGGTTATTGCTTGGTGGTTTTTACGCTGCGATGAGCTTGGGGCTATCGATTTCATTTGGTATGTTAGATATTGTGAATATTACGCATCCTGCCATCATTGTACTTGGGGCTTATTTGGCGTGGTGGTTACATGGGGCTTATGGGATCGATCCAATTGTTGCGGCCTTTTTAATGGCGCCTTTATTTGTGGTTTTGGGGATCGCTGTTTACCGACTTTATTATGATCGTTTTGAGAGAGATGCAGGGGGCGGTGATTCACTGAGGGGATTAGCTTTCTTCTTTGGACTACTCTTTATTGTTGAAATGATCTTAATCTTGGCATTTGGTGTTGATTACCGTAATGTTAATACGCCTTATACCGATGTATCTTTGAACTTAGGTTTTGTTAACTTACCTTACCGTTTATTAATTCCATTTTTACTCTCCACCACTTTGTTGTTACTTATTCGTGAGTTCTTTAGAAGAACTTATTTTGGTAGGGCTGTTAGTGCAGTCGCCCAAGATCCGTTAGCTTTGCAATTAATGGGTGTTGATCCAGTTAAGGTCAAAGGTTATGCTTTTGGTTTGTCACTTGCGGTAGCGGGATTTAGTGGTGCGATGTTAATCATCATTCAAAGTGTTCAACCTGCTGCTGGACGAGAGTACATAGGACTCGTATTTGCCGTGTGCGTTTTAGGGGGAATGGGTAATCTCATGGGAACACTATTTGCGGCGATGGTTTTAGGTATTGCTGAAAGTATGACATCCACGTTTGCCGGTCCTTCATGGGCACCTGCGGTGTCTTTTGGCTTACTCTTATTAACTTTGGCATTTAGACCACAAGGAATTTTTGGAAAATGAAAAATCATTCAAAATTTCTTTTTGGGTTATTGGTTGTTAGCGTCGCATTAGGTTCGTTACCGTTTCTGATTAATTCCGAATACTTTTTCTTTGCCGCTTACTCGGTCTTGCAATTTGTCATCTTAGCAACCGCCTGGAATATTCTTGGTGGGTATGCAGGTTATGTTAATTTTGGGTCAGCTGCCTTTTTTGCAATCGGGGCTTATGCTAGTGTTGCAGGGTTTAAGTTGCAGCTTCCACAAGGAGTTAATATTCTGCTAGGCACATTTGTAGCGGGTTTAATTGGTTTGGGAATGGGATATTTAACTCTCAGACTCAAGGGGGTATTTTTCTCCATTGCCACTTTAGCATTGTCCGTTGTGTTGTTGACGATTGTCATCAACACGCCATTCTTAGGTGGTGCTCGGGGAGTGTATGTTATCGTGCCACGAGAGTCGCCAATTGGAGTTGGTTATTACATTCATTGGTTATATTTTATGATTTTAGGGATGGCAATTGTCTCTGTAGTCATTGCACGCATGATTCAGTTCTCATCTCTTGGTCGGGGTTTGATGGCGATTCGAGATGATGAGTTAGCCGCTGAGGGATTAGGAGTGCCGACTTTGAGACTGAAATTAATTGCTACCACCATTAGTGGTGCCATGATGGGACTTGCAGGAACGACATTCCCTTATCTGATCACATATATGGAGCCTACGGCGGTATTTAATTTATCCTTTGCAGTCAACAGTATTGCGATGCCGATTGTGGGTGGTTTAGGAACGTGGTTAGGTCCCTTGATTGGCGCCTTACTGCTCGGAACCATTCAACAGGTTGCATCCGTAACCTTGTCATCAACTTGGAATTTACTGATTGTTGGTGGTATGTTGGTCTTTTTTGTCACCTTGGCCCCAAATGGGATTATGGGTATTTTTAAAAAGAAATAATTCAATATGACAAATAATACACAAGAACCCCTTGTAAAAGCCTCAGGGATTATCAAACGGTTTGGTGGGTTTACGGCATTAAATAACGTAGAACTGATCATTTACCCTGGAGAGCGTTTAGGTTTAATTGGACCTAATGGTTCCGGTAAAAGCACCTTAGTGAACTGCATCTCAGGCATGTTAAAAATTGACGGCGGTCAAGTCTCACTGCGAGGTAATGATATTAGTCATTTAGCTCCGCATCAGCGTGTTCATGCAGGAATTGCCCGTAGTTTTCAGATTCCTAAGCCTTTTAAATCGATGACAGTTTTAGAAAATATTAAGGTAGTGATTAATTTTTCTGGAAACCTACGGGCGGATGCAAATGATCAACGGAGTATTGATGAAAAAGCTTTAGCGATAGTTCAAAGTGTTGGTTTAAGCAATAAGGCACATGCGATTTCAGCGGGCTTAACGCAGGTGGAATTACGTAAATTAGAGTTAGCGCGTGCAATGTCTGCGAACCCACAGTTATTGATTGCTGATGAAGCCTTAGCAGGTTTATCGGGAGCTGAGGTTGATGAAGTACTCGAACTCATTATGAGTATGAAACAAAAAGGTATCTCTGTATTAATGATTGAGCACATCATGAGCGCAGTCATGCAGTTTTCAGAGCGTTTAATGGTCTTGGTCGCGGGTACAAAAGTTGCAGATGGTAACCCACAAGATGTAATCAACAATCCCGAAGTGATAAAGGCATATCTTGGCGAATAAAATTATTCTTAAAGACATTAATGCCGCATATGGAGCGGTACAGGTCTTGCATGGTATTTCCATGGAAGTTTCTAATGGAGAGACGGTTGCATTACTTGGTACGAATGGTAATGGTAAATCGACTTTAATTAAATGTGTCGCCGGACTAGTAAAACCTACTGCGGGTCGTGCTGAGGTAGTAATTGATGATGTCACGCATGATTTAAGAAAGCTAGCCCCTGAAGAGATTGTTAATTTAGGTGTGGCAATGGTCCCAGAGGGAAGAAGATTATTTCCACTGTTGAGTGTGAAAGAAAATCTTTTACTAGGAGCCTCAAGGTCATATGCTAGAGCTCATGTTAACGAAACGATGGAATATTGTTTTGAGGTTTTTCCGAAGTTACGTGAACGTGCAAGTCAACGCGCAGGGAGTATGAGTGGTGGAGAGCAACAAATGGTTGCCTTAGCACGTGCTTTGATGAGTATGCCGAAAATTTTGTTGATTGATGAGCCATCCGTTGGTTTAGCGCCCATTATCGTGAAACAAATGATCGATAAAATTGGTGAGTTAAAAGTACAAAAAGGCTTGACTGTACTGATGGCGGAACAAAACTTTACACAAGCCATGCGGATTGCAGATCGAGGTTACGTGATTGTACATGGAGAAATTAAAATTGAAGGTAGTGCCGCAGAGCTTGCTAGTAATGATATTGTTCGTAAGTTATATATGGGTGTTTAAGACAAAGGCTATATTGTGAAATATTCTTTACCAAGTGAACGTGTTCCATTTATTCCTATCGTGGATCGCCCACAATGGAATTTGCCCAACGGTAATAATTTGCTCGTTTGGATTATTGTGAATGTAGAACATTGGACTATGGCCAATGCTATGCCAAGAATGGTTTTAAGCCCGCCAATGGGTCAGCCCTTATTGCCAGATGTGCCGAACTGGTCATGGCATGAATATGGGATGCGCGTCGGCTTTTGGCGTATTTTTGATGCATTGGTGCAAAGAAGTATCGTACCGACCTTAGCAACCAACGGTATTGTTTGTGAATCTTATCCTCGCGTGGTTGAGTCAACTTTAAAGCACGGTTGGGAAATGATGGGCCACTCTTATGTGCAAGGCCCAATGCATAAATTGCCTAATCAATTAGAGTCCATTGAAAAAACAATTGAGACGATTAAAAATTTTACGGGTCAAGCGCCGATTGGTTGGGAAAGTCCGGGACTCACAGAAAATGAAGAAACGATTGATCATTTATCAAAAGCAGGCATTCAGTATGTTGCTGACTGGCCCTTAGATGATCAGCCGACATGGATTGAGGCTTCACCCAAGCCAGTATTATCTGTGCCTTATACAGTTGAAACGAATGACATACCAATGATGTTGTTACAACAACATCGAGGTGAGGAAATGTTGTTGCGAGGCCGAGAACAATTTGATCGTCTACTCGCTGATAGTCAAACGATTCCTCGAGTGATGGCAATCAGTGTTCATCCTTACATTACCGGAGCCCCTCATCGTATTGGTTATTTTGAGCAACTTCTAGATTACATACAATCCAAAAAAGGCGTTTCGATAAGAACGGGTGAACAGATTAATGATTTATATCGTGCCCAATTCCCTGCGCCGGTAAGCAAGAAATAACAACAATAAATAACTACAACGCCTCAAATTAATTTCAACCGCATCTCTGATGCGGTTTTTTTATAGCTCTTCTGGAATGAGTTCATCGCTCATGATGATGTCTGAAATATCAACGGCGGTTTCTTCCATGACGCGGTTGGCAATACCGATATGATTATTTTTCAGTTCTTCTTGACCTTGGGCCGTCATAAATTTACCGAGATATTGGGCACGAGCAATCACTCGTTGGCAAGGAATCAGACGCTCACTTTGATATTGTTCAATGGCTTTTGGAGTTGCACCATGCAATTCAATATTAGTCACAATCGATAGAGCATCTTCCGCTGCTTTAGAGACACCCATACCGACGTGTGGTCTTGCAACAAAACTCGCATCACCCATCAGAGCAACTCGACCAAATGCTACTTTTTCAGAATACACATCATAAATCGGTTGGAAAAACACCATTCCAGTTTTTTCAAGAACCTCTGCAAATTGAGGTGCTAGATTATTTTTAGCCGCTTGCCTTACTGCGGCGATATGTTTCCAATTGACTTGTATAGGAGAAATACCCTGAGGGTGGAAAACACCATCAGCATCTGTCAGAAGTTCTTTAAGAACAGTATCCTCCGGTGCTTGACGATACCAAACAAAGTTATATTTACGGTGCCCAATACTTAAATCATTATTGTTCCCTGCAACAGGGTAGCCTAACATTTGCTCCCCTTCAGGTAGGCCAAAGCTAAAATAAGGAAAGAGTGTATCTTTCATGTATTTACTTAAGGCAGCTTCTTCACAAACACCACGCCAAGCAACATAGCCTGTATAGACAGGTTTAATTTGTGGAGCCACGATGGCACGTATTACTGAGCGAAGTCCATCGGAGGCGATTAATAGTTCACCATTGTAGGAAGATCCATCATCACAATGGACCATGACTTCCTGGCTATTTTCGCCAAATGAAACGACATTTTTACCCGAATGATAATTTTTTTCCGGAAAATTTTCTTTCAGAAGATGGTAAAGGCGACCCCAAGAGGTGAAGATTTGCGGAAGTTCCATATCCGCAATCGTATTTCCATGTTGATCCAAGGTTACTCGGCGTTCTACAGGAACTCCAAGATTATGATCAATGGTAATGCCGCACATTTCTAGAGCTTTGATCAAAATAGGATGAGGCACAATACCAGCGCCGCGACCGTCAAGAGATCCAGGGACTTTTTCTAAAATATCAACCTCATGACCTTTGCTACGAAGTAAATTTCCTACAAGCAGACCACCAAGTGACCCGCCAACAACAATAATTTTTGCCATAATTTGATTTGAGACTTTAAGCTTTTGCCGTTTGTTGAATTTTTAGATCTAAGTCAGTTCTCTCATGCGCTGGATAGTTAAGTTCGATAACAATACCATTAGGGTCATCTAAGAAAAGCTGATGGAGTCCAATTGTTGGCACTAGTCGTTCACGACAAGGAATTCCTATACTTGATAAATGGTCTAACATCTTTTCCAAACCAGTTGCGAAGAAGGCTATGTGATCAATCGCACCAGTACCATAAAGATCTGGAAGCTCACGATCACCCAAATATTGGACTAAGCCTTCTTTGTCATTAGGGTCTATACCTACGATATGAACTACGGCATTGAGATAACTTGAGTGGTCAGAGTCTGATTTATAGAGCCAATAACCAGGAAACGGAAAGTTGGGCCTAGGTCCTGGAACTAAATCCAAGGTTTTCATGAAAAATTCGCGCGTCATTTCAGCATCTGGACTACGAATCGCTACATGATTGATGGCTAATTCACCCATAATTCCATCCTCTTTTAATTGATATTTAATTAGATTTTTTTCATCTACAATGTTTAAATAATAGCAGTATTATTGAGTAAAATAAAATTTCAAAATATCAATAAAAGTACATTTACTTATACGTTAGGAGGCAGGCGTGAAAGCAGCTGCATTTAATTATCAAAAAGTTCACTCTATTCAAGAAGCCTTGGCACTTCTCGCCGATCATGGTGATAATGCCAAATTGATTGCTGGGGGTCAAAGTTTACTTCCTAGCTTAAATATGCGTTTATCTAATCCTGAGATATTAATTGATTTGCAAGGTGTTGCAGAATTAAAAGGCATCACTTTTGAAGGTAATATCGTGCGCATTGGAGCGATGACTACCCATACGGAGATACAACATTCAAGCATCATAGAGAAACAATTACCACTTCTTACTGAGGTTGTGCCGCACATTGCGCACCGTGCAATTCGTAATTTAGGTACTTGGGGTGGTTCATGTGTCTTGGGGGATCCTGCTGCAGAATGGCCTGCTTGTGCCTTAGCGCTAGATGCCGTCATGGTTATTGCTGGTCCGAAAGGGCTGCGAAAAGTTGCAGCAAAGGATTTTTTCCTCGACTTATATACGACTGCGTTACAGGCGGATGAGCTATTAATTGCATCAGAGTTTACGATGACACCAGGCAAAAGGGTTCATTATTTTGAGGAATTATCTCGTCGCCATGGAGATTATGCTGTTACAGGTTTGGTATGTAGTTTGCAGTTAGAGCAAAACAAAATTACACAAAGTCGTTTTGTGTATTTTTCGGTAGCCTCTGTTCCATTGTTAGCGCATGGTCTTCAAAGTGTCTTACAGAATCAATTGATAGGCGACTTATCGAATCCGCCCCTGATTGCGCAAGCGCAACAAAGTGTTCAAGCAGAAATTCAAACATTATCTGATTTAACTAATTCTGCAGAGATGAAAAAACATTTGCTTGGAGTTTTATTAGAAAGAGCAATGAAAAAATTGGCAAGTTAAAACAAAATACACAAGAGATAAATATATGCAAAAAAAATCTATCACGATGACATTAAATGGTCAGAAAATACATGCTGAAGTTGAACCACGTCAACATTTAGTCGATTTTTTGCGAGAAGATCAAGCGCTTACTGGTTCACATTTAGGGTGTGAGCAAGGTGCATGTGGCGCATGTACAGTGAAGTTGGACGGTAAAATTGTCCGTGGTTGTTTAGTCTTAGCTGTTCAAGCAAATGGTTCGATAGTAGAAACGATTGAGGGTATGAGCGCATCAGGAGCTTATAAAGATCTTCAACAAGCGTTTTTAAAAATGAATGCCTTACAGTGTGGCTTTTGTACCTCAGGCATGTTAATGGCCGCAGCAGAATTAATCGAGACACAACCTACCGCAACACGAACTGAAATCAGAGAATGGATCTCTGGTAATTATTGTCGTTGCACCGGGTACCATGCAATCGTAGATGCAATTGCATATGTTCTTGAAGAACGTCAATTAGCTAAAAAATAAGGAGACATTGTGAATAAACCTAAAGAACTCCCAGCACTCTCACCAGTAACCAATGAGCAACGCTATATTGGTATGAGCGAACCTAGACATGGAGCGAAACGTTTAACTGAAGGTCTGGGGAAATACATTGACGATGTGCAATTACCAAAAATGGTTCATGTTGTTTATTGGCGCTCTCCAGTAGCTCACATGAAAATTAAAAAAATTAACAAAGCTCCGGTTCTTGATTTGCCAGGTGTAGTAGCGGTGATTGACGGGCATGATTTAGCCACGGTTTGTAAACCGTGGGTGGCAACATTAAGCCATTTAGCAGGCATGAAATCTGCCCCACAATATGCATTAGCGATCGATCGTGCCTGTTGGCAAGGTGAACCTGTGGCAGCTGTCGTGGCGTTAACGCGTGCTCAAGCGGAAGATGCCCTTGCTTATTTGGAGGTTGAGTGGGATGAGCTTCCAGCCTTATTAGACATGCATCAAGCCCTTGATCCGAAGGCGATGGTGATACATCCTGAATTAGGTGATAACATCTGCTTTAAGCGATCCCTTGATACGGGAGATGTCGATGCGCAATTCGCCAAGGCTGCAGTTGTCGAAGAGGCGACCTTTACATTTGGCAGACATACCGGAGTAACGCTCGAACCAAGATCGCAAATTGCGCATTACACACCAGATGGTCGTTTGACGGTATACCACTGCCAACAGGCACCGCATATGATGCAAGATTTATATTGTCGACAGTTTGATTTAAGTGAATCTGACGTTAGAGTGGTTTGTTATGACGTAGGAGGGTCTTTTGGTATCAAAGTTCATGCGTATCCTGATGATTTTGCAACCGTTGGGATTTCTATATTACTCAAGCGTCCAGTGAAATATGTAGCTGACCGCTTAGAATCCTACCTCAGTGATATCCACGCTAGAGAGCACGTCATTAAAGGTCGCATTGCGGCCTCGAAAGAAGGCGATATTTTAGCTTTTGAGATTGATGACTTAACTGGCATTGGTCCTTACTCCATGTTTCCTAGAACGAGTGCGATTGAAGGGAATCAGGTCGTTAATTTAGTCGGTGGCCCATATAAACATCAACAATATCGTGCGAATTTAAATGTCGTATTTCAGAACAAAACCCCGACATGTCAATATCGAGGTGTAGGACATCCAATTGCTTGTGCTGTCACAGAAGGCTTAGTTGATTTAGCCGCCAGAAAATTAGGCATGGATCCACTCGAGTTTAGAAAACGTAATGTTATACCGGATGATGCTTATCCTTATACAGGCGTTTCTGGAATTAAATTAGAGGTACTTTCTCACGAACAGTGCTTAGCCAAAATTGAAGAGTTAATGGATTATCCTAGCTTATTAGCTGAACAAAAAGCTTTACGAGAGAAGGGGATTTATCGTGGCATTGGTTTTGCTACTTTGATTGAACTGACTAATCCAAGTCCTGCATTCTATGGAGTTGGCGGCGCTCGGATTGCATCTCAGGACGGTGCAACTATCAGAATGGATCCAACTGGAGTAATTACTGTTTCGGTGAGCGTTGGTGAACAGGGTCAAGGAGCCGAAGGAATTTTTGCGCAAATTGCGGCTGATGCGGTTGGCGTGTCGATTGAAAATGTGCGCTTAAAGACGGGTGATACGGAAACGATTCCTTATGGTGGTGGAACCTGGGCCTCACGAGGAGCTGGAATCGGTGGCGAAGCTGTGTTACTAGCTGGAATGGCTTTGCGTGAAAATATTTTAAAAATTGCCGCAAATATGTTGCAGATGGACGAAAGTCAGTTAACCGTTAAAAATGGCAAAATATTTGATCGTTTAAGTAATCAAGAAAAGATTCCATTAAGTGAAGTGGGTCGCGTTGGTTATTACAGAACAGACTTATTGCCACCAGGTTTTCATCCAGAGTTAACCGTTACAAGGCATTACTCACAAAAAGATTTTCCATTTATTTTCACAAATGGTGTTCAAGCATCCTATGTCGAGGTTGATATCAATACAGGCTTTATTAAACTCCTAAAACATTGGGCTGTAGAAGATTGTGGTCGGGTGATTAATCCGATGTTGGTAGACGAACAAATGCGTGGAGCGATTGTTCAAGGCATTGGTGGGGCCTTATTTGAAGAGTGCTTATATGACTCGCAAGGGCAAATGATTAACGGTAATATGGCTGATTATTTGGTACCAATGGCTGCAGAGATGCCCGACATTGAAGTGGCACACGTGCAAACACCCACCAAATCATCTTTATTAGGTGCAAAAGGGGCTGGGGAGGCAGGAACTGCTGGCGCACCTGGTGCGGTTGTGAATGCGATCAATGATGCGATTGCGCCATTTGGCGTTCGCAATTTTGATCAGCCGATTACTCCTGAGAAAATTCTTCGAACTTTAAAGAAGATTTAATCTTTGCAGTAAAGGACTAGACCGATACCGCTCACCCTTGTAGTTCAAATCTAATTGATTGATGATTTGTAGAACTTGGGTTGAGCGCCATTTGTCTAGCCACTCAAAAGGTCCAGCTGGGTAATTTACTCCGAGCTTCATCGCTTGATTGGTCGCATCCTTTGAGCATACCCCTTGAGTAACTGCATCACAGGCTTCATTAATCAGCATAGCAAGTGTTCTTGCAACAATAAGTGCGGGACTATCTTGAATACGTATAGGTTTAAATCCAAGATGATGTAACCAAGAGGGTGCTTCTTGAGCCCATTCAGTAGAAGAATTTTCCGCAATTGCCCAAGCGATGACTGTTTTATTTTGATCTTGTAAACACACATCAAATACAGCAACATGTGAGCCTAGTGAAGTAGCAGTTTGACCATCCGTTTGTCTTAATTGAAAGCCATCCACCTCTAAACCTAACCACGCACTCTCTTTTTCTTGAGTGAAAGGTACTTCTAACTGGTGTAATTGATTACTAAAGTAGGCAGTTAAATGATTGTCACCATGAATAATTACAGTCCTTGTATTGTTTAAGGGACTCGGATGAAATTCGGGGAGTTTGGGAGTAATTGCACCTTCGGCATAATCATAAAATCCTCGTCCTGATTTACGGCCTAACAATCCCCCGTCGACGAGTTCTTTTTGAACAATGGATGGCGTGAACCTTCGATCATAAAAAAAGGCTTCAAAGACACTTGAAGTTACCGCGAAATTGGTATCATGACCAATCAGGTCCATCAGTTCAAAAGGGCCCATTCTGAAACCAACAGACTTGATACATGCATCAATCACTTGAATGGAGCTTACCTGCTCTTGAATGAGTGCTAAGGCTTCCGCATAAAATGGGCGAGCAATACGATTGACGATAAAACCAGGTGTTGATTTAGCGTGCACTGGTGTTTTACCCCAGTGGGTTGATAAATCATAAATATCTGAAGCAACCTCACTGGAAGTTTGTAAACCAGAGACTACTTCGACCAGTTTCATAAGGGGTACTGGGTTAAAAAAATGCATTCCTACGAGTCGCTCTGGATTTTGCAGGCCATTGGCGATCGCCGTTACTGAAATTGAAGAAGTATTCGTTGCTAAAACACAATCTTTTGCGACAATCGATTCTAGTTCTTTGAATAAAGTTCTTTTTATATCGAGTTTTTCGATTATTGCTTCAATCACCAACTTGACCTGAGAAGCTTGGTTTATCGTCGTAATCGTTTGTATTCTGGAAAGGGTATCCTGAGCATTAGTTTCGGTTAATTTTTCTTTTTTGATGAGACTTGCGAATATTTTTTTGATATTTTCAATCGCTTGTTCAGCAGCCCCCTCTTTTTGATCAAACAAAAGTACGGAATGACCAGATTGAGCTGCTATCTGAACAATTCCAGCACCCATGATGCCGGCGCCAATCACTAATATCTGTTTATTTTTTAGTTCCAAGTGTCAATATCCAAAATGTAATTATTTCTTAAAATTCTAGGGGTACGCAAGAAAGATTTTAGAGTACTTACTACAGAGCATCATGATAATCCAAATTGTAGTCAATCCCCACATCGCGAAAGTCCTATAATACTTTCTGATTCTTTAAAACAATTTATCTAGCTATTTTTCTAATTCAAATACGTAATTTTTATATAAGGAGATTTCCAATGAAAGGTATTAAATATAGTTTAGTAGCATTAGCGATGGTCGTACCATCTGTGTTTGCTCAAAACCAACCACCCCTTAAAGTTGGGATGATGTTGCCATATAGTGGAACTTTTGCAGCATTAGGTAATGCAATAGATAATGGTTTTCAACTCTATGTCAAAGAGCAGGGTGGCAAAATTGGTGGCCGCGAAATTACTTATGTCAGAGTAGATGATGAATCTGAGCCATCGAAAGCTACAGATAATATTAATAAACTTATCAAACGTGACAACGTCGATGTTGTCATTGGAACTGTTCACTCTGGTGTTGCAATGGCAATGGCTAAAGTAGCAAAAGAAACTGGTACCACTTTAATTATTCCGAACGCTGGTGCAGATATCATTACTGGTCCGATGTGTGCCAAGAATATTTTTAGAAGTTCTTTTTCCAATAGCCAACCAGGTTTTGCCATGGGCGAAGTTGCAGCGAAGAAGGGTTATAAGAATGCAATGACTATTACTTGGAAATATGCGGCTGGTGAAGAATCTGTCAAAGGTTTTAAAGAGAGTTTTGAAAAAGGTGGTGGCAAGGTAACTAAAGAATTAACTTTGCCTTTCCCTGGGGTTGAGTTCCAAGCATTGTTAACTGAAGTTGCAGCCGCTAAACCAGATGTTGTTTACTCCTTTTTCGCAGGCGGCGGTGCAGTCAAGTTTGTTAAAGATTATGCTGCTGCAGGTTTAAATAAGACAATCCCGTTAGTTGGCCCTGGATTTTTAACTGATGGCACCCTTGAGGCTCAGGGTGAAGCTGCACAAGGCATGTTAACTGCGCTTCATTATGGCGATAATTTAAATATCAAACGTGATAATGAATTTAGATTAGCTTACGCTAAGCAATATAAATTGCAACCTGATGTTTATGCGGTTCAAGGTTATGACGCTGCACAAATGTTAGCTGTTGGTTTGAAAGCAACTAAAGGTGATATCTCGAAAAAAGATGATTTTGCTAAAGCAATTAGTGCCACTAAATTTGATAGTCCACGTGGATCATTCACGATGTCTAAAGCAAATAATCCAATACAAGACTTTTATTTAAGACAAGTTGTTGGTAAAGAGAATAAAGTCATTGGTATCGCAAGTAAGTCACTCGCGGATCCAGCTCGTGGTTGTTCGATGCAATAAAATTTCACCAGCCCATCTATGGATTTCTCGACTTTTTTAATACAAACGTTGAACTCTGTTCAATATGGGCTGTTGTTATTTTTAGTTGCCGCTGGTCTTACTCTCATTTTTGGCATTATGGGAGTGATTAATCTAGCCCATGGTAGTTTTTATATGATGGGTTCTTATTTAGCCTTTGCTCTATCTCCAATAGTTGCAGAAGCATATGGCGGAGGATTAATTTCAACCTTTTTCATTGGGGTTGTAATAGCTATCATCCTTGGTTATCTATTGGAGTGGATGTTCTATAGTTATTTATATGAACGAGACCATTTACAGCAGGTGCTAATGACCTATGGCTTGATATTAGTCATTGAAGAAATTCGAAGTATATTAGTTGGTGATGATGTTCATGGCGTACCTATCCCAGATTGGTTATCCGCAAGTATTAAGCTAAACGAGGTCATGACCTATCCGGTCTATCGACTATTTATTTCTGGGGTCTGTATTTTGTTAGCCCTAGCGATGTTTTTGGTCTTGAGCAAAACTAAACTAGGGATGATGATTCGAGCTGGTAGTGTAAATCGCGAGATGATTCAATCTTTAGGCGTAAATATTAAATTTCTCTATCGTATTGTTTTTGCTGCTGGGATAGCAATTGCCGCTTTTGCGGGGATGGTAGCGGCTCCTGTATCTTCCGTATATCCTGGAATGGGGCAAGGCGTGTTGATCATTTGTTTTGTAATTGTTGTGATTGGTGGTATTGGGTCCATCAAAGGTGCGCTGATTGCATCGCTTTTGATTGGGTTCATTGACACGTTCGGCAAAGTTCTTTTACCTGAAGTTGCAGGAGTCTTGGTGTATGTTTTTATGGCAGTGATTTTGCTATGGAAGCCTAGCGGATTATTTAAGGCGGGATCATGAAAAAATCCCAAATAATATTTATTGTGGTTTTATTGATTGCATTGACTGGTCTGCCGTTTTTAGGTTCTGAGTACGCTATTGATTGGATGACGAAGACCTTGATTTATGGTATTTTTGCACTTAGTTTGGAGCTCTTGGTTGGAACGACGGGTTTGGTTTGTTTTGGTCAAGCGGCTTTTTTTGGCATTGGTGCTTATGCGGTAGTCAAGATTTCAGCAGATCTTGGTGCGCCAGATGCAGTATATCTTTTGCCGATATCAATGTTATTAGCTGGTTTATATGCCCTATTTGTTGGGGCTTTATCTCTAAGGACGAAGGGCGTATATTTCATTATGGTCACTTTAGCATTTGCGCAAATGGCTTATTATGTGATCCACGACACTCCAATTGGAGGTGGTACGGATGGTATTTATTTATATAACAAACCTTCTTTATTCGGTTTGTCACTGAATTCATCCTTGGCGTTTTATCTATTTACATTAGCTTGTCTATTTTTTGTCTTTGCTTTATTGGGGCTTATTACGCACTCTCGATTTGGCAGAGCTTTGTCAGGAATTCGTATTAATGAATTAAGAATGCGAGCCATTGGATATGAAACCTACAATTACAAGCTAATGGCATTTGTTATCTCTGGAATGATTGCAGGACTTGCCGGCTACTTATTTGCCGTCAAAGATGGTTTTGTTAATCCAGAGTTATTAAGCTGGCATTTATCAGGTGCCGTCTTAATCATGATTATTTTAGGGGGGCTAGGGCATTTGCGAGGTGCGTTTATAGGAGCATTTGCATTTGCACTACTTGAAGAGTTTTTTCGATCAGAAGTGATTTTTGGCTCCTTTGCAAAATATTGGCATTTAGGTTTAGGCCTCTCAATCATTTTATGTGTAGCTTTTTTACCGCGTGGTTTATTTGGTATACCGTTCATATTGCAATCGAAACTACTAGGCACTAAAAGTGCAGATAATGGATCGCAAATTGAGGAAATAAAATGAATCAAGTGCAAGCGCCAATCCTCATGCGGGGGGTAAAACTCACTAAGCGTTGGGGAGGTTTGGTTGCTGTAAATGAGGTTGATATTGATTTAGAGCTGGGGCAAATTCACGCTGTGATTGGCACCAATGGTGCAGGAAAATCAACTTTGATTAATTTGTTATCTGGTGAAATTCCTTTAAGCTCTGGAAATGTTGAATTACTTAGCAATGATGTCACAGACAAATCACAACCTGCACGAGCGCACCTTGGGTTAGGAAAAAGCTATCAACGAAATACTATTTTTCCAGAATTAACCGTTTTAGAAAACTGTCGGTTATCAGCCCAGTCTCGATTGCAAAAGCCCTGGCATTTTTGGCAGGATGGGCAGCGTTGTCAGTTTAGTAATCAAGTAGCTCTTCAAACACTTGAGAAAACAGGTTTGTCGTCGGTAATTAACCGACAAGCGGGGTTTCTTTCACATGGACAAAAACGTCAATTAGAAGTTGCAATGTGCTTGGCTACAGAACCGAAGGTACTCCTATTAGATGAGCCACTAGCTGGAATAGGGGCCGGTGAAACAGACCGTATGTTGAATTTTTTACTGAGTTTAAGAGCAGAACATGCCATCATGCTCGTTGAGCATGATATGGACGCTGTGTTTAAAGTTGCTGATGTAATTACGGTGATGGTGAATGGATCTGTCATTGCGAAAGGTTCTCCATCAGAAGTTAGAAATAATCCAGAGGTTCAAACGGCCTATTTAGGTGAATCAGAATGAATTATTTTTTAGAAGCAAAAGATATTCATGCTTGGTATGGCTCTAGTCATGTTTTACATGGTGTTGATATACAAATTAATTCCCATGAGACCGTTGGCTTATTAGGTCGAAATGGCATGGGCAAAAGTACTTTGATTCGTGCCTTATTGGGACATGTTGAGCAGCGTTCTGGCAGTATGATGATCAATGGTCATGATGCTCTTGAGATGAAACCATATCAAGTTGCAAGACTGGGTGTGGCATATGTTCCTGAAGGTCGTGGGGTGTTTGGCAATCTTACCGTCAAAGAAAATCTGATCATGGCTGCTAGACCAGGTCGAAAAGGCCAAATGGAATGGACCCTTGATCGAGTATTAACAACTTTTCCAAGATTGGGTGAGCGTATTTATCATCTCGGAGAGCAACTCTCTGGCGGTGAGCAACAAATGTTATCGATTAGTCGTGCTTTGATGACACATCCTGATTTATTAATTTTGGATGAAGCAACAGAAGGTTTAGCGCCACTCATTGTTGCTGATATTTGGCGAGTGATCCAAGAAATTCGTGAAGCTGGTATTGCTACTTTGATTGTGGATAGAGATTGGCGTAAAGTACTGCGCCATACTGACAGAGCCATTGTTTTACAGAAAGGTCAGATTGTTCTCTCTGGACAGTCTATAGATATTGCACAGCATCCTGAACTTATGAATTATTTAGGTATTTAAATTGGGTAAATGATCGAGTTTGGAATCATTTCTGAATCATAGACACAAATTCGAGAACGTATTTTTAAGCCATCTTCTGTGATTAGTAACTCATCGATATAGCGACCAACATTGAACACAGTTGTTTCTTGGCTGAGTTTTGTTCTAAACACTGAATAATTAGATTCGCAAAAAATAACATTAGTCTCAACTTTATGAATGAGTGGCATGCCAATCACATGACGTTGATAATATGGGTCATGAAACAAGGTCTCGGAAATTCCGTAAGCACGATCTTTTAGCATACCTTTGGATAGCATGGCTAATGTGCAAAGTGGAAAGCCTCGATCAAAGTTTTCTCGTGGTTGAATTTTGTAAGTGCAGTCTTCGATAAATAGGTCAATCCACTGATCCCATTGTTTTTCATCGACAACGTGAGCATAAATAGCATTTAGATGAATCGCTTTTTGAAGGTAGTCATTCATCATGTTAAATCTCCATCACTTTACGCCAATAGTTATACATTCCTCGAATCAAAGTTTCTGTAACCATATGTTCCGTATTTTCACATTCAACACCACCGAGCTGAGCAATCACTTGGTGTGAGGGTTTTTGTTCAAAGCCCTTTTGAGAAAGTTCAATTACTTCACCATCATCAGCAGAAACAAATCCTGCTGGACCAAATAGATTCGCCTGAATTAAACGTCGTTCGGTCATTTCTGGAGTGTCATTTACAAAACCAAAATGCGTCCAAACAAAGTCAAAAGAGCCATTTCCATTTGGCTGAATATGTCGTGTAGAAACACTATTCACTTGTTGCTGAATAATGACTGATGGAAAAATCGTTAGCATGACCGCAGTTGGTCCGTTCCACCAGTCTTCTTGGACGATATCAATCAATCTTTTATCATTGATTTCCATCGCGTCTTTAAAGCTTGTTACCCCAGAGGTGACTTCTTGTGATTTAACGCCAGCATTGCCTCTTGTTGAGATCATTGCGGCATGACGAAAATGACGATCCATACGAAGTTTGGATTCATTATCGGCACGCCATAGGCCATAGGTAATAAACCAAGTATGTAGTAAACCAGGGTGGTAGGGGTCTTTAATGTTTTCTTGCATTAACTTCCAGTTCCCTGGGATACGTTGTCTGTTATAGCCCAAAATAGTTAATTCTCGACCATTAAACAAGCGATCAAAGTAGTGCACCATGTCTGGACCCAAATAGTCCTCCAGCGATTCTACGGAATGATCAAAGGAAGCAAATATAACCCCACCTCGAATGGCGACTTTTAGGCAATTCAGGCTATGATCTGCAGGGCTAAAATCTTTCGGCATACCCCCTTGGATTTGCCCATCTTTTTTGACACCTCGGCGAAAAGGCACTCCCTGTAAATCGCCTTTTAAGCTGTAGTTCCATTGATGATAGGGACAGACAAATTCTTTTTTATTGCCATGTCTTTCGCGGCAAAATTGCATACCACGATGAGCACAGACATTTTCAAGAACATGGATTACTCCGTCATTATCTCTAGAGACCACAACAGACCGCTCACCAATAACGGTGCGTTTAAAATCACCTGCATTCGGAATCTCAGCCTCTAATCCAACGTAACACCAATGTTGGTTATAAAAAATACGATCTAACTCTTTTTTGTAAATATCTTTATCAGTGTAAGCCCAAAATGGGATTCTGCTAGAGCCTGATTCTGACCATTGATGATCAGTTGGGAATGTTGTATTTGACATAAAAAGTGGGCTCTCGAATGACTAATTGTAGTGAAAGTAAATCGATGTTTATAAATTAGATTATTCTATATACATACCAGTATAAATTAGAGAAATGTAGATGAAAAATATCCGTATCGATTTTGTTTCAAATGTTGCATGTCCATGGTGTGCTATTGGATTAGGTTCTTTGGAACAAGCCCTTGATCAAGTCAAAGATGAAATTCATGTTGAACTGCAATTTCATCCATTTGAACTGAATCCGAATATGCCACCGGGTGGTCAAGATACTTTAGAGCATCTGACCCAAAAATATGGCTCTTCTGAAGAAGATGTTCGAAAAAATCAGAAGCAGATTCAATTAAGAGCTAATGCAGTCGGATTTCCATTTAACGAACAAATTCGACCAAGAGTTTATAACACCTTCCATTGTCATCGTCTCCTTCATTGGGCGCAAAGCGAAATTAGCTTAGCCGCTCAATATTTATTAAAGCGCGAATTACTCACTTCATACTTCACTTTGAATGAAGATTTAGATGATCCTGAAGTAATTTTAAGAGCAGTAGAGCGAGCTGGACTCAATATTTCTCAAGCTAGGGAAGTTCTTGAATCCGATCAGTTCACCAGTGAAGTACGCGAAGCACTGGAGTATTACAAGACAATGGGTATCAGTGCAGTTCCTTCGGTGATTGTTGAAGGAAAATACCTGATTCAAGGTGGTCAACCCGCTGAAGTATTTGCAAATGCGCTTCGGCAAATGGCGGCTGAACAGTCCACTAATGAAATTGAATAAAGAATTCACTTGATAGAAATTACTCCTGAGTATGAAGCGGTATTAGCAGCGATTGCGAGAAAAGATCCCTTTATCTTTATTAGTGGCAGAGCAGGAACCGGCAAAACAACACTCGTTAATTATTTACGAAATAACCTGACTGAGCAGGTTGCTGTTGTAGCGCCAACTGGTGTAGCTGCGCTGCAAGTTCGGGGCGTTACTATCCATTCTTTTT
The DNA here is from genome assembly GCA_947462685.1 of Burkholderiaceae bacterium. GTDB lineage: Bacteria > Pseudomonadota > Gammaproteobacteria > Burkholderiales > Burkholderiaceae > Polynucleobacter. Next base: position 67,628 of record CANHPL010000002.1, read on the forward strand.
TTCGTTTTCCACCACGTTTAATTTTTCCTGAAAATGATATTAAAAAATTAAAGGATCGGCGTCTATACAATAAATTAGGCGTTCTTATCATTGATGAAATATCAATGGTTCGAGCAGATATGATTGATGCGATAGATATGTTTTTACGCGTGAATGGACCCAGGGAGGGCCATCCCTTTGGAGGCATACAAATTATTTTTGTGGGTGATTTATTTCAATTACCACCCGTAGTCCGACAAGAAGAAATGGAAGTTTTACGAGAGAGAGGTTATGATGCTGCTTATTTCTTTAATGCTAGCATCTTACATCGTTCTGATTTAACCTATATTGAGCTCATTAAAATCTTTCGTCAAAAAGATCAGTCATTTACACAATTGCTGAATAAAGTGCGGATGAATCAAGATGCGGGTACAGCATTACAAATCATCAATGAAACGTGTTTTCGACCGAACATGGGGGTAGACAACCAGGCGATTACACTTACCACTACCAACCAGCGTGCAGATAGTATCAATACTAAAGAAATGCGTATGCTCGATACAGAAACACGAATTTATAAAGGTAGGATTGATGGCAAATTTAATGTGGATGAAAGAAACCTACCATCACCACTTGATTTGACATTAAAACTCGGTGCTCGAGTAATGTTTACGGCGAATGACCGAAATATTCCACGACGTTGGATGAATGGTACCTTGGGAAAGGTTGTGCAATTTGAAACAGATTCCATTACGGTTGAGTTAGATGTTAGTGTGCATGCATCATCGAAATTGAGACACCTTGTGGAAGTACCTATTTTTGCTTGGGAGTCTTATCAATACGAGTTTGATGAAAAAGAGCAGCAGATAAAACCTGTTGTGAATGGTAAGTTTGAGCAGTTTCCTTTAATGCTTGCATGGGCAGTAACGATCCATAAAAGCCAAGGTAAAACCTTAGAGAAGGTCAGAGTCGATTTAACTGGCGGCAGCTTTGCTCCAGGTCAGGTTTATGTTGCGTTGAGTCGGTGCACCACTCTTGAGGGTATTGAATTACTCCAGCCCATAAAAAATAATGACGTGCGCACTGATGCGCACGTCAAAGAGTTTTATCGTAAATTGAATTAATTATTTTTTCGATTTTTTCTTTGCCATTCCCTTTTTTGCCATTGGTGTAGACCAGTTTTCGAGAACCTTATAAACGACTGCAGTATCGTCTTTGGCATGTCCTAATGCATTTGCTGCGTTATAGACAGGAATACAAGAAGCAAATACTGGTGCTGGCACAGCATACGACTCAATAGCAGAACTGATCAGATGCATATCTTTATTCCAGACATCAATTTTCATGGTGGCATCACTCCAAGTACGATTGGCCATTGCAGGGCCTCTAACTTGGAACATTCTTGAACTACCAGCGCTATTGCCAATGACTTCCACGATTTGATGGGCATCTAGTCCCATTTGCACGCCCAACAAAATTGCCTCAGCAGAAGCGACATTGTGAATAGCTACCAAATGGTTCGCGACCAACTTCATTTTCATACCTTGGCCGAATTCGCCGATGTTGTACATTGCGCGAGCAAACCCTTCGAATACAGGAGACATTTTTTGGATAGCTTTTTTATCACCACTCGCATAGACGACTAGATCTTTAGTTTTGGCTTGTGCGCCAGTGCCGGACAATGGGCAATCTAAAAGAATCATGCCAGCTTTTGCAAGCTCAGCGCGAGCCGCCTCTTTGGCATCGATAGGCAGAGTTCCTAATTCAGCAACAATCGTGCCTTTTTTTGCCGTGCTGACGATTTCATTCACCACACTCATCAGTGCGCCAACAGAGGGTAGGGATAGCAAAATATGATTAGCTTTAGCAGCAACATCTGCCACAGTTTTTTGTATATCAATACCTTCTTTTTTCATTATCTTTTGTTGATGAGGACTTGGATCAAAGCCATAGACATGAAATCCAGCTTGGTTGAGATTAGAGGCCATTGCTGAACCCATGATGCCTAGACCGATAAATCCAACGACTGGTTTCACATGCGTTTGATCATCTTTTTTCGTTGAAAAATGTGTTGCAGGAACACGCGCTGAAGTAGATTTTTTTGTCGTTGCCATAAATTTCCTATTGGGTTAACGAAAGTTAGATAAAAGAATGAATTGCATCTAAAAATGCTTGAGGATCTTGGAGTTGGGGAACATGCGCAAGTCCTGGTAATATTTTTAACTGCGCATTAGGAAGTAATTTTGCCAGTTCCTCTGACATGGCGACAGGAGTTGCCTCATCAAGCTCACCAACGACCACCAAGGAAGGTATTTCTAAATTGGTAACGAGAGGTCTTAAGTCCATCGTTGATAAAGCCTCACAAGCCCCTTGGAATGTATCCATATGGATATTTAAAAAGCGTTCTTTACGATCAGCAATTAACTTTGGATGTTGTTCTTGATATTCTGGAGCAAATAAACGACGCATAGCCACATCAGCAATAGCAATCAAGCCTTTATTTTTGGCATTTTCAGACATACCTCTAAAAGCAGCGCGACCTGGTTCAGAAAAACAAGCACCACAATCTGCCAAGATTAATTTAGCAGGTAATTGAGGATGTCTCAGAGCTGTATTTAAGGCGACAAATCCACCGTAACCATTACCCATAAAAATAGGTGTTTGAGAAAGATTTAATGAATGAATGACATGCGCAATTTGATCGGAAATGAGATCTAAAGAACCTCCAACAAAATCAGAGTGATCAAAACCAGGTAAGCTTAATTGAATGACTTGATGTGTTTTGAGTAGGGTTGGTGTAATTAAATCCCAACTGGATTGATCCGCTAATAGAGAGTGGAACAATATGATAGCTTGTCCAGAACCCGCAGATTTAAAACTTAAATTTTTACCTTGATTACTAATTTGATGTATTTCAAAAGAATGCGTTTGCATGGGAATTTGTCTCTATGTTTGTATTGTTTTTGTTGAGTGAATGATAAAAATACATGCATTACTAACTCGTTGTAATATAACATAATCAAGGCATTACACATTAAAAACAATTGGAGACTTCAATGACAATTCAAAGTACTTTTTTATATCGATTTATATCACTATTTCTTTTTCTCTTTGCTACTAATATAACGTTCGCAGGTCCGAATGATCCGATTCGAGTTGGCTTTTTGACGATTAAATCAGGTGCATTAGCTGCAGGTGGAATACAGATGGAGGATGGTTTAAAGCTGTACTTGAAAGAGCGCAATAATATGATTGCAGGTCGTAAGGTAGAACTTTTTATAGCGGATACAGGTGGGCAGCCAGCCATTACTAAAGCCAAAATTCAAGAATTAGTTGAAAAAGATAAAGTTAATGTTGTGATTGGTCCATTGGCAGCATTTGAAGCCCTAGCAGTAGATGACTATATTCGTAAAGCAGAAATCCCAACCATTTCACCCTCCGCTGGTGCGGAAGATTTAACACAGCGTAAGCCCAATCCATGGTTTGTTAGAGCTGTTGGTAGTTCAGCGCAACCTAATCATCCCTTTGGTGAATATGTTGCAAAAGAGCTTAAATACAAACGCATAGCAATCTTAGCCGACGATTTTGCTTTTGGGCATGAGAATGTTGCAGGCTTTCAAAGAACTTTTGAAGAAAACGGTGGGAAGGTTGTACAAAAGCTTTGGTCACCTCTTAATACGGCTGACTACGGAGCTTATATTAGTCAAATTAAATCTAACGTAGATGCGATTTATATTGCTTATGCTGGCAGTAATGGTGTTAAATTTTTACGTCAATACAAAGAGTATGGCATGCAAGGAAAGATTCCGGTTTTGGGTAATATGACCGCAGTTGATGAGGGAATTTTAGGTTCAATGGGAGAAGAGGCGATTGGTGTGATTTCACCAGGTTGGTATGCTCAAACGATTAATAATCCTAACAATAACAAGTTCAACCAAGGGATGCTCACGAATTACAAACAAGCGCCAGGATATTATTCTGTAGGTGCTTACGGTGCGATGTTGATGCTGGAACAATCTTTAAAAGACAATAAATCGAATATTGAAGATAAAAAATCATTTATGAATGCACTGCGTAATGTACAAGTTGCGAATGATCCGCGAGGAAAAATTACCCTTGATGCACTTGGTAACCCTGTAATGGATATTCATATTCGTAAAGTAGAGCGTGTAAACGGTAAATTGACGAACACGATATTGAAAACTTACCCAGGAGTGACACAATTTTGGAAATATAAGAGCTCAGAGTTTTTAGCTAATCCGGTATATTCCAGAGATTATCCACCCTCAAATAATATAGAGAAATAAAAAAAGGGCTCATACAATGAGCCCTTTTTCTTAATGATGAAAATTACAGCTTAATTTTCATCATTTTGACTGCATTACCACCTTCAATTAATTGACGATCGGCAACTGATAATTTTTTCACTCCACGGATGGTTTGCAATGGATGATCATCTGCCATATCGTATGGGTAGTCAGTGCCAAGCATGACGTGATCTGCGCCGAAGCGACGGATCAAATTACCGAGCATTTCAGAATCATGTGTAATCGTATCAAAATAGAACTTTTCTAAATATGATGAGGGCTTTTTCTTAATCACGGTACGGGTGTCTTTACGAGCTCCCCAGGCATGGTCCATGCGTGCCCAGTAGTGAGCTAAGAAACCACCACCGTGTGCACAGATGAATTTAATTTTAGGATAACGTGCAACGACACCATCGAAAATCAGATGACTTACGGCTACAGTCGTTTCTAAAGGATTGCCAATCACATTATTGAAGTAGTGATTGGTTAAACGTTCGCCTTGAGTAAAGCCTAATGGGTGCATAAAAATCACGCATCCGAGTTCATTTGCTTTAGCAAAAAACTTTTCTAAACCTAAGCTCGGATCAGTGAGGTTTTTGCCATTCACATTCGTACATATCTCCACTCCCTTAAGACCTAAAGTTTTGACACAATACTCTAATTCTTTTACTGCCATATTCACATTTTGCAAAGGTACAGAGCCCATGCCAACGAAGCGATCAGGGTTACCAGCAACTACATTAGCAATCCCGTGATTTACTTCACGAGCAAGACTTGCGCCGAGTTCAGGTTCTGTAAAATAAAAATAATGATAAGGAGCTGGCGCAACAGCTTGGATATCTACGCCCATTTTGTCCATATCCTTTAAACGCTCTTCGACCCCCATTAATTTGGGAGCACGCGTTTTCATTTGCAATACATTCGTTTGATTGGTCAATTCAGTAGCAAAGATCACCGTTGGATCATATGATGCTGCATTTAGATGAATAGTTTTGGTATTTACTTCGGGATTCAAATAATGGCAATGAATATCGACTACTACATGTTGACCCTTACGGTTTTTAACAACACGTTGAGTGGGGCTTGTTAATTTTTTTGCTGTAGATTTTGGAGTGACAGTGGCGGCACTTTTTTTGCTTGCAGCTTTTGCGACTGCTTTGCCAGCAAGCATTTGAGGAGATTCATAAGAGCCATGATGATGACTTGGATCTGAGCATTGTGCGGAACAGGTATAGAACATAAAAGCCTTTTAAAGTAGGGATGAAAAATGAATTGTAAGTAGATTAGATGACTGGTTTTTTAAAACACACCAAGATGTTTCGTTGCTAGCTCTGGGTTGGCATGAACTTCTGAGGCACTTCCATAATAAGCTAGTCTGCCTGTATTGAGAACAGCCACATCATCGGCAACGGACATTGCTAGTTGGAAATTTTGTTCAACTAAAATAATTGACAAGCCTTCACTCTTAATTTCTTTAATGCCCCGAGCAACTTCAGCAACAATTAGAGGTGCTAGACCCTCTGAGGGCTCATCAAGCAAGAGAACATCAGGATTACCCATGAGGGCACGCCCAATCGCTAGCATTTGTTGTTCACCACCAGATAGCGTTCCAGCGCGTTGTTTAATGCGATCTTTTAATTGAGGGAAGAGATCAAAGACACGAGCAATGTTCCAAGGGTTTTGAATTGCTCTATTTTGCGCCGCTACTTTTAAATTTTCTTCTACTGAAAGGCTCGGAAAAATTCTTCTACCCTGGGGTACTAATCGAATGCCAGCGCGAGCGATATTTTCTGGTTTTTGACGAGCAACCGGCTTACCAAACAAAGTAATGTCTCCAGTTTTAGGGGTTACCAAACCGGCAACTGTCATCATCGTCGTTGTTTTACCAGCGCCATTTCTGCCAAGAAGGGCAAGTAAAGAGGATTTCCTAAGAGTCAGAGATACATCATGAAGGACATGGCTATCTCCATAGTAAGAATTGATTTTATCGATAACTAATGCATCAGTGGCCAAGATAGACCTCCTGTGTTTTTGGGTCATTGACTACTGCATCACGGTCGCCATCGACAATGACCTTACCGTATTGCAAAACAAGAATTTTTTCAGCGAAAGCTAACGCCATTTCCATATCATGTTCAATCATGACTATTGTCACTTCTTTTGAGATATTGTTAATTAAGTCTGCTACTACAATGCGTTCATCTTGGGATAAACCTGCTAAAGGCTCATCTAAAAGCAGCAATTTAGGTTTTTGGGCTAAGGCCAGAGCTATTTCGACACGACGTTGCTCACCATATGAAATTTCAGAAACTTTCCTAAATGCTTGCTGCTTCAAACCAACGCTATCCAAGAATTCAGTGGCCTGGTTATATAAATCATCTTCAGTGGTCAGAGAATTAAAAATATTTTTCTTACGCTGATGTATCCCCAGCAACGATAAGACCACGTTGTGCGCCAAAGTATCTTGTTTAAAGAGAGTAATAATTTGATAAGTTCTGCTCATACCCATATGGGCTCTTGCATGGACAGGTTTTTTAATCACCTCATTACCGAAGATACTTACTGAGCCTGAATCAGGTTTTAAATCTCCAGTAATTTGAGCAAAAAGAGTCGTCTTTCCTGCGCCATTCGGTCCAATAATTAAACGGCGTTCACCAGGATTTACTTTCAAGGAAACATTTTGGGTTACAGCAATTCCACCAAAACTCTTTTTAAGGTCTTTCACTTCAAGAGCGAGTGTCATGGCTTCTTACCCCCAAACAAACGATTCTTTAGTTGTGTAAAACCTGGCGCCATACCTGCCGGCATAAAGATCACAATAAAGACAAAAATGATTCCAAGTAACATATTCCATCGCTCCACAAAGCCAGATACATAATTTTTCAGAAGAACAATCAGAATCGATCCTAGAATTGGGCCAGCAAGTGTGCCAGCACCACCAGCAATCACACAAAGAAGAGCCTCTGCAGACGATGTAATGGAAATCACACTAGGGTGAATGTATTTATTAAGGTAGATATACATAAGACCTGAAACTGCACCAAAAAAACTTGCCATCACAAAAGTCACCCAACGGATCATCCAGACGTTATAGCCAAGAGCACTCATTCTTTTTTCTTGATCGCGAGTGCCTTTGAGAGTTGAACCAAAAGGTGAGTTCACAATACGAGCAATAAAGAATAAACTGACGATAGTGATGATGAGGCAGAACCAATAAAAATTATTTGAATTCTCGAGATTGACTCCAAATGGTGTTGGGCGTGTCAGACCTGCGATCCCGTTATCGCCATTGGTTAGACCAACCCAGCGATAACCAATACCCCAAATGATTTGAGACAACGCCAAGGTCAGCATTAAAAAACTCAGACCAGAAGCACGCAGTGAAATCCAACCAAAAATAGCTCCTACAAAGGTCGTAAATACCAGAGCAATGAGAGCAGTATAGTCATGCGTCATACCAAAATTTTGGAATAACCACGCCGAGGTGTAGGCAGACAAGCCTAAATAGGTGGCATGACCTAGAGAGGTTAGACCACCATAACCAACTAGTAAATTTAAACTCGCAGCAAAAACGACAGCGACCATAATTTGGCTTCCCAGATTCACATAATATTCACCAAAAAATAATGGCAAGATGATGAGAATGGCAACGAGCAATAAGTAAACTACATATTTTTTCATCATGCGCGCATTGTTCCAAAAAGACCCGATGGACGGAATGCAATCACAAATACCATGGGTAAAAACAAAATCACATAGGCTAAATCAGGCACTAACGCAATACCGAAGGTATAGATGAAGCCAATGATAAAACTAGCAACGAAAGTGCCTACCAGACTACCGACACCGCCCAAAATAACAACAATCAATGCTAGAGGTAACATATCCGCATCTAGGCCTGGATAGGCATTTAACATTGGACCACCGACTGTTCCTCCAAGTCCAGCCATAAGTGCGCCAAGACTAAAAACAATAGTAAATAATCGTGAAGCAGGAATACCTACAGCACGTGCCATTTGCATATCATCAACACCCGCGCGAATCATGGCGCCTAAGCGGGTTCTTTCCATCAAGAGATAGAGTAAAACGGCACAGATCATTGAAATTAAAAGGACAACTAAACGATAGGTTGGAAACATAAAGCCAAACATTTCCATCGGGGCACGTAACATTTCTGGGGCATTTATTGGAATTGGATCTCCCCCCCAGATCATGAGGCAAGCATCAGCTGCAATAAATGAAAGTCCTAAAGTTGCTAATACTTGACCTTGCGAGTTATTTGAAAGACTGCGCAAAATGAAGCGTTCGATGATGGCACCCAAAAGACCGACTACAGCCATTGCTACAAAAGCGGCAAAGACCAAACTATAGCCTCCACGTAAGACCGAGGCTGCAACGTAAGCGCCAATCATGAATAGAGAACCATGCGTTAAATTAGCGATGCGCATAAGCCCGAATATCAATGCAAAACCGGAGGACAACATAAACAGTAGTCCTCCGAGCGCAAGACTATTCAGGGTTTGAATGACCCAAAATTGCATATAATAATTTCTGTAAAAATGATTATTCTAAGTTTCTAGCTGGTGGCCAGTCTTTGGAGTAAACAGGGTTTGCTAAAAATGCCTTAGGATCATATTTCCAGAATTGGCTCACATTAGTATAAGTTTTTGTAACTACGTTCACTAAACGGCCTTCTTTACGTTCAACTTTACGAATGTAGACATCACCAACCACGTTACCATAAGTATCAAAGGTTACTGGACCTCTTGCTGTTGGAACGTTCGTCTTTTTCAGAGCTGCCATCAGAGCTTCCCTATTGCTGGCATTGCCATTAATCGACTTGAGTGCAGCATCAAGAACAGCAGCATTGGTAAATGTTGCAGCTGCATAGAAGCCTGGATCATAGCCTTGTGCCTTGCGGAATGCTGGGGCAAATTTATTATTAATTGGATTATTTAATTCAGCTGAATACCAACAAGCCGTTTCAATACCAAGCGCTTCATCACCCATATTCTTTAGAACAGCTTCATCAAGAGCGGTCATACCACCAACAATAGCAATTTTGCCTTTAAGGCCGTACTCATTCATTTGACGAATGAAACGGAATCCATTTGATCCTGCAAAACCTAAAAAGACTGCATCAGCATTCGTTTTCAGTTGGGCAAGATAACTACCATAATCAGGAACTGTAAGAGGTGGGAATAAACGCTGGACAATCTTGCCACCATTCTCTTCAAAAACGCGTTGGAAACCAGCAACCATTTCGTGACCATACGCAATATCGTCAGCAACTACGACCATACGCTTATATTTTTTGATGTTCGCACAATATTCAGCCATTGGATGGGCGCATTGTGAAGACGTGGATGTAGGGCGGACAAACCAAGGGTTTGCTTTACGTTGAGTCATGTCCTCAGCGGCAGCAACTGAAAGTGTTGGAATCTTATTGTCACGAATATAGTCATCGACCGCTAAAGCTTCAAAGGCAGCGAGGGGACCCATGATGACATGAACTTTGTTTCTTTCATTTAATTCAGAAATTTTGGTTTTTGTATTTGCAGGAACGCCGCCCGTATCAGCGACGGTAAGTTCAACTTTACGTCCACCTAACATGTTGCCGTTTTCTGCCAACCATTGCTTTAACCCTAGTTCCATATCGATCCCACCAGATGCGAGAGGACCCGTTTTAACGGTTAGTAAGCCAACACGAACTGGTTCATTGCTTTGTGCAAATAGATTAGGTACTGCGAGTCCAAGTCCGGCAGCGGCAGAGCCCTGAATAAACGAGCGACGATCTAAAGTCATATTGTCTCCAAATGGGTTAAATTTAAATATTCATTTATTCTAAATGATTATTTGATCATTTAGAATTTTGAGTGATTTACTTAAGTTTTTCAATTACAGAAGTTCATCTTTTTACAAGATTAATCGAATATGCTTAGATAATACATAAGGGTTATTACTTAGCTACTGTCATGTGACAAAACGAGGGAATGTGAATTAACATAATATTCAGAAAGTAAATGTATTTTGATTGATCACCAAAAGGATTTTTAATGATTGTTTGATCATTACTATAATATTGGTTGATTAGCCTATTTAAAATGAAGTAAACATTCAACAATTGAAGGGGACGTGTATGAAAATTGGACTTCTTGGTACAGGAAAAATGGGTGGTGCCATGGTGGAGCGTTTAATCAATTGTGGCCATGAGTTGGTTATTTGGAATCGATCTGTTGAAAAAACTGTCCCGTTAGTGGCTAAAGGTGCCACGGTGGCTCCTTCCCCGGCACAGTTAGTGGATCAAGCAGAGATCATTATCTCCATATTGACCGATGCACAAGCAATCGATGCTTGTTTTCGAGCTTCAGGTGGAGTTTTGACTACTTCAGTGGCTGGCAAATTATTTATTGAGATGAGTACTGTCCGACCTGTTACTGCCATAGCAATTGCTGCAGATATTAAAGCCAAGGGTGGGGCCGTGGTCGACTGTCCAGTGGGGGGGACAGTGGGTCCTGCTAGAGAAGGAAAATTATTAGGTTTAGTTGGTGGTGAAGATCAAGATGTTGAACGTGCAAGACCGATTTTGGAACAATTATGTCGTCGGGTAGAGCATGTGGGACCTAGCGGTTCTGGCGTTCGTTTGAAATTAACCGTAAACTTACCATTATTAGTGTTTTGGCAATCATTTAGTGAAGCTTTGTCCTTATCATCCCAATTAAATATCTCACCTGAGCGGTTGATTGATATTTTGTCTGACACTTCAGGTGCACCCAGCATGATGAAAGCGCGAACGCCTGTATTGGTCTCCACACTCAAAGGTGAGCCTCAAGCGCCTGCGGCATTTACTTTGGATAACATTCGTAAAGATTTGAGAACCATGATTGAGGAAGCTCAGTCGAACGGTTGGAGTATTCCGGTTACCCAAGCAGCCCTTGCTGAGCTAGATAAAACTTCTGCTGCGGGCCTTGGCGATAAAGATGGTACTGCTGTGCCGGCTTGGTTCATTCAAACTTACTGTAAATAAACTCTCAAAAAGAACAATGACAACCCCTATTCAACTATTTCTCAATGGACAAAGCGTGACAGTCAACGCTCCAGAAAATACCCCTTTACTTTATGTTTTACGCAATGACCTTGAACACAAAGGAACCCGTTTTGGTTGTGGTTCTGGTAATTGTGGAGCTTGTACTGTCATCGTTGATGGTCAGGCGATGCAATCTTGCGATATGCAACTATGGGCCGCTAGTGGTAAAGAGGTCATTACTGCAGAAGGTCTAGCCGCCGATGCAATTGGTCAGTTAGTACAAAAAGCGTTTATTGATGAACAAGCAGCTCAGTGTGGCTATTGCATTAACGGAATTTTGATGAGTGTTGTGGCCTTATTGAAGAAATATCCTCAACCCAACAAAGAAGTATTAATGGAGTCTTTAAATCGACATCTGTGTCGTTGCGGGACCCATGTACGTATTTTGCGTGCAATCGACCGCGTGATTGAACAGCTAAATGAAAAGAGGGCAGCATGAGCAATCTCACTCTTCCAGCAAATATTGTTTCGAACCCCAAATTATCACAATGGTTTCGTTTAGATCAGCTTCCCTTGGTGACGGTATGTACCGGTAAAGTTGAGCTAGGGCAAGGTATACAAACCGCCTTACAGCAAATTGCTGCTGACGAAATAGGCGTTGATTTACAGCAAATCAATTGGATTGCTGGCGATACGCATTTATCTCCTGATGAATGGTATACCGCCGGAAGTTTATCGATTGAAAATGGTGGCGCCGCACTCAGGACTGCATTGGGGTATGCAAGATACTTGTCCATAGAAGCTGCTGCAAAAAAATTAGGTGTAACCGCCAATTCAATCACCATTGAGCATGGTATTTTTAGTAGTAAAGACTCCCAGCAACAGATCACTTATGCACAGCTTGCCAATCATTTGGATCTTGATGTTGAAATCACTTCGAATGAGCAGATTATCACTAGTAAACAACAGGTCATGACCAAGTGGGTAGGCAGAAGTATTGCACGCGACGACTTGCATAGTAAGTTATCTGGGGCAGCATTTATCCACGACTTTACATTGCCCCATATGCGCCATGCGCGCATGATTAGAGCCAAGCATGTTCAATCCACCATGACTCACGTAGATATTCCGAAAATTCAACAATTACCTGGTGTTGAACAGGTGGTTCATAGCGGTAGCTTCCTTGCTGTTGTGGGGAGTAACGAAGCTTTAATAGTGCTTGCACAAGAAAAAGCCCAAGCCTTTGTTTCCTGGCAGACACCAGCATATGTGCAAACTCAAACCCCTACGGAAGAGATGATTACCGCACTTCAAGCGAGTGATGAAATTGCATTTCAACAAGGCACAGCTGACACAGCTCATACAACGGTGAAGGCAAGATACTCAAGACCCTTTATTGCCCATGCCTCAATTGGTCCTGCTTGTGCAATTGCTCAGGAAAGCGATGGGATCTTAACTGTTTGGTCGCATACGCAAGGATCTCATTTAGTTAAAAATCAAATTGCAGTTGGATTGCGTCAAGATCCAAGTACCGTCAAAGTCATTCATCTCCATGGTGCTGGATGTTACGGCCATAACAGTGCCGATGATGTTGCTTTTGATGCAGCATTCATTGCCAAAATGACTGGGCTACCCATTCGGGTGCAGTGGAGTCGTGAAGAAGAGTTAACGGCCTCACCATTTGGTTCACCTGGCGTCGTTGAATTTGAAGTCGGTGTTGATGAATCAGGCAGAATCATTAATTGGCAGTCGGAGGTTTGGTCACCAACCCATATTCATCGTCCAGGATGGGCGGGGAAGCTTAATTTATTAGGCGCTTGGATGATTGATCCGCCCCACCCCATCGACGAAACAAAAGACAATCCCTTGCCTCAGGGGGGGGGATTGCGCAATGCAATCACTTTGTACAACGTTGACTATCAACAAGTAAAACATCACATGATTCCGCAAGCACCTTTAAGAACCTCTGCATTAAGAGGCCTTGGAGCTTATTTAAATATTTTTGCCATGGAATCTTTTATGGATGAAGTTGCGCAAGCATTGGGACAAGATAGTCTTGAGTTCAGAAAAAAACACCTATCAGATCCAAGATCGATTACCTTGCTTGAGACACTTGCACAAATGGCCAGTTGGTCAAATAGAGCAAACTTACCAGAAGGCACAGGTTTAGGCATGGGTTTTGCTCGGTATAAAAACAGTGGTGCTTACTGCGGAGTGATGGTTCAATTACGTGCAGAAGAAAAAATCTACATCGATCATGTCTGGTCAGTCTGTGACGCTGGCGAGGTCATTAATCCGGATGGGCTCATAAATCAAATTGAAGGCGGTATTATTCAGTCGATTAGCTGGACCTTAAAAGAGATGGTCACATGGGATACCGAGGGAGTAACTTCAGCAACATGGGACACTTATCCTATATTAAACTTTGACGAAGTTCCAAAAGTAGAGGTCAAACTGTTGAATCAACCGCGTGTTCAGAGTTTAGGGGGTGGAGAAGCATCAGCTGGACCGACTGCTGCGGCAATTGCCAATGCTCTCGAGCAAGCATTAGGAGTTAGGGCAAGACACCTGCCCTTGACTCCTGATCGATTAGCAGAGTTGATGAGCTAATGCTTAATTGATGGAGGGATTACTTATCTCCGGTATCGGCGGTAAGTCCAGCGGACTGAATACCCGCTACAGCGCAAATTTCATCATTATCTGAAGTATCGCCAGTAACTCCTACGGAGCCAATAATGTGATTATTGGCATCACGAATTAAAACACCTCCAGCTACGGGCACCATTTTACCTTCGGACATGGCATTTAAAGCCGTAAAAAAGCCCGGCATTTTTTCAGCTCGACGGGCGATTTCACGACCACCAAAGCCCATTCCTAAGACACCCCATGCTTTACCGCGGGCAATATCTTCACGCAAAATACTGCAATGATCTTCGCGAAGGAGGGCTTTCATTTGGCCGCCTGCATCAAGAACAACAATTGTAAGTGGATGAAAATTCATTTCACGCCCTTTTTTTAAAGCTGTCTGAGCGATGGTAATTGCTTGTTCTAAATTCACGTTTGACATACGAATCCTTTATTAAAATTATGAAGTGTGGTCTGCTGCGCAGTGGTACTTACCCTTCCAGAAAAATAAAGGGGCAGTATCTTCAGCAGTATTGTAAGAATAACTCATGACGAGACCAATAAAGATCAGATGGTCACCGCCATCTACATCACGTTCTTTTTTGCAAATAAAGTGCCCCAGGGTATTTTCAAGAATAGGGATACCTTCTGGGCTTAGGTGGTGGGCAATGTCTTTAAACTTATCTTCGCTTGGTTTAGCAAAGTGGTTGGAAATATCTTTTTGCGATTCAGACAAAATATTCACAATGAAATAAGGTGAGTCTACAAATGCTTGATGACTTGGCGCGCCTCGCACTTGTGACCAAAGCACTAGAGGAGGGGAGAGTGAGACGGAGTTAAAGGAGCTGACAGTAACACCATACAACTGGCCGGAGGCATCTTTGGTGGTAATCACGGTCACCCCGGTACCGAAATGTCCTAAGGCATTTCTAAAATCTCGTTGGTCAAATTCAGGAGATTGTTCAGGTGTGTCTTTTGCGTTATTTGGATTTGTCATTGGGTCATCTCGCCTTAATAACATAAATAGTAATCGCTTGATCATTAGTTGTCAATGAATGTTATTTTACAAAACAATCTTAATTGTGAAACATAATTAATTGAAAACAATAGTAAATAATGTTAATAATTAAGCATCTAGGGAAAACCCTTGGGAAATAATAATTCATAAAATCCTAATTCATATCACTTGTCAAAACAAAAAACATATTATAAAGTGATCGAACGATCTCTTTAATTGAGGCTATTTCATTCATACATAAAAAGGTGAGACAAACATGACAAAAACTGCATACGTTCTTGAGGGAAAATTAGGCGCCCCTGTATTATTAGTAGCTAATTCCTTGGGTGCAAATTATTCAATGTGGGATCCACAGATTGAGGAATGGAAAAAGAGCTTTCAAGTATTGAGATATAACTATCGAGGTCATGGTGGTACAACATCTGTTGGTAATTTTGCCACCTCACAAGATTTAGCAGATGATGTCAATGAGCTTTTGGACGCCCTTAATATCAAAGAAATCTACTGGGTAGGATTGTCACTCGGTGCTATGTTGGGACTTTATTTTGCAGCTCATTACCCGCAAAAAGTCAAAGCATTAGCTTCTGCTTGTTTTAGGCCTTATCAAACACCAGAGTCCTTTGCAATGTGGGAAGCCAGAATCAAGACGGTTGCCGAGCAAGGTGTTGGGGCAATTGTTGCCGGTACAGCAGATCGTTGGTTAACAGAAGGATTTCGAGAAGCCAATCCAAGCATTGATCAAGCATTGCGCGTCATGATTGGTAACAATGAACCAGATGGTTATATGGCTTGTGGTCATGCAGTTAAAGACTATGACCTAAGGCCGTATGTTGGCAAAGTCAGTTGCCCTGTGCTGTTAATTGGTGGTCAATTCGATGGGGGAGCGCCTGCAACTGAGGTTAGCAATTTACGTACGGTGATTCAGAATAGTGAATATGCGGAACTTCCTGGCGCGCATATCGCCAATTTGGAGTGTGCTACTGAGTTCACTCGTATTGTCAATACATTTATGCTTGCGCATTAGTAAGGAGATCTTTGTGACTGTTAAACCTTTGAATGTTGCTGTGATTGGTTATGGTTGGTGGGGAAAGATTATTACCGCCACCTTAGAAGCTAGTCCATTACTAAATGTCGTATTAGTCATTGAGAGTGATCCCAAGGTCAATGAAATCGCTCAAGAATCTGCTAAAAAAATGCATTTTGCTGTTGGTAAAGATTTTTCAGAAGCCTTGGTTCATCCTGAAGTTGAGGCAATTGTTCTTTGTACACCCCATCAGTTCCACGCTCAGCAAATTCAGTTAGCGGCGAAAGCGGGTAAGCATGTCTTTTGTGAAAAACCCTTATGTTTAACTTATGAAGATGCACAAGCATCTATTGCTGCATGTAATGCCGCGGGGGTAAAGTTGGGTATTGGTCATGAAAGACGTTTTGAGCCAGCTGTTGTGGCGATGCGTGAAGAGATTGCTAAAGGAACTTTAGGGGTTGTTTTACAAATTGAGGCTAATTTTTCACAAGATAAATTCTTTGCACTGCCTCCAGATAACTGGCGATTGTCTAATAAGTTTGCCCCCGTTGGTCCATTAACTGCTACAGGAATTCACTTAGTTGATTTAGCGATTGCTATATTGGGGCCTGCAGAATCGGTTTGGGCGAGACTTTCAACCAGAGGAAGTCAGTTTGAAAATGGTGACACCTTAGGCATTATGTTGGCATTTCCGGGTGGAGCGAATGCACTGATTAGCGCTATTTTGGCAACGCCTTTTGACGGGCGCTTTTGTGTATATGGTTCGAAAGGTTGGATGGAGATCAGAGATAATACCCACCCAGAGCATCCAACCGGTTGGAATGTCACCACCCAGTTACGAGGCGAAGAGAAGAAAACGAACTTTATGCCACCAGCTCCCACAGTACGCTTTAACTTAGAGGCTTTCGCCAATGGAGTCAGGGGAGTTACTCCTTATCCAGTCTCTCACCAAGAAATGTTAGCTAATGTTGGTGCATTAGAAGCGATCATGCGATCTGCAGCTTCAGAAAAAATTGAGTTAATTCAAGGGTAATTCTCTATAAAACAAGTATTTATAATTGACCATGTGATTAGTTAAAATGAATATATGAATTTAAAAAAATAATATGTCTGCAGAAAATAATTTCACTGAAGCAGGGTCTGTCGAAGTTCAGCCTCGCAAGCGTATGAAGCGTGAAGATCGCGATCGTGAGATTGCGGCGGCAGCAGTTGCTTTTTTTGCAGAGGTTGGTTTTGATGGGGACACACGTGAGTTAGCCAGGCGACTCGGTGTTACCCAGTCTTTAATCTTTCGATATTTTCCTAATAAAGCTGCTTTAATTGAGCGGGTTTATCAAGAGGTCTATGTCGGTCGCTGGAACCCTTATTGGGAGACCATCATTGCGGATCGCAGCGTACCCTTACAAGACCGTTTAGTGCGTTTATATAAAGATTACTCCAGGATCTCGTTAACCTATGATTGGGTAAGAATCTTTATGTTTTCTGGTCTGAAGGGCGAGGACATCAATACCCGTTATTTAAAATTTCTGCGAAGTCGTATTTTAGAGCCCATTGCGATTGAGGTTCGAGCAGAACTGGGCTTACCTTCGCCGGATGAGATTCCGCTCAAAATGAGTGAAGTAGAACTGGCATGGGGGATCAACTCTCGAATTTTTTATCTAGGGCAAAGAAAATGGATTTTCAATGTGCCTCTTGATATCGATATTGACTTAATTATTGAACATACGATCATTACCTATTTATCAGGTGCTAAAACCGTCGTTCCAATGTTAATCAAACAAGATTAAATAACTGTTTTATAAAGTATTATTCATTTTTTCTTGGTCATCTAAGTAAGCCAATGAAAGTTTATGCTACTCATTATTTAGGGTTTTTACCTATTGATTAGACCTATTTTCACTCTTATAAATGATCAATTGATTACTTTTTGTTTATAATAAATTAATTCTTTATATTGACCGAATCCTAACGGGGACATGCTATGAAATTAAGTACATTTATGATGCCGATTCATCCACCAGGCAGAAATCTCACTGAAACATTTAATGAGGACCGTGAGGCTGTTATTTTTGCTGATCATTTGGGCTACAGTGAAGCATATGTTGGTGAGCATGTTACCGACGCTGCTGAGACAATTACTAACTCGATGATTTTTTTATCCAGTTTGATTTATCACACGAAGCGTATTAAGTTAGGAACTGGCACTATTAATCTACCGAATTCACATCCAGCAGCTATTGCAGCTCAAGCCGCGATGATGGACCATATGCTTGAAGGTCGATTCATCATGGGTATTAGCCCAGGTGGATTAATGTCTGATGCAGAAGTGTTTGGAAATTTCAAGAGTGATCGTAACGCAATGTTTGTTGAAAGTATTAACACTATTCTGAAAATTTGGGAGGGGGAGGCACCTTACAACATCGATGGAGAGTACTGGAAAATCTCTACACAAAACACGATGATTCCCGATATTGGTCAGGGTTATATTATGAAACCTTTCCAACAACCGCATCCCTTAATCGTCGGGACAGCCGTAGCGCCATTTTCTAAAGGTGTTACGGAAATGGCAAAACGTGGATGGCAACCAATTTCAGCAAACTTTTTAATGCCGGAATGGGTCAAAACTCATTGGCCTAAATATGTCGAAGGTCGTGAAGCAATCGGTGCAGTTCCACACGCTAGTGAATGGCGTGTTGCAAAAAGTATATTCGTTGCTGATGATGCAGCAACTGCAGAAAATTATGGTCGTGGCCCAGATGGCCCTTATTATTCTTATTTCAAGTCTTTGAGTCGTAAATTAGTCAATGGTGGTCGTAGTAATCTATTTAAAGTAGACCCCAACATGCCGGACTCTGAGGTCACTCCAGAATTTGTTACAAATCGTTTAGTTCTCGCTGGAACAGTCAATTCAGTTGTTGATCAATTGCTAAAGTTCAGAGAAGAAGTCGGTGATTTTGGTAACTTACTATATGCTTGCCATGACTGGAAAAATATTCCCCTAGCCAAACGCTCGATGGAGCTGATGGCTAAAGAAGTGATGCCAAAAGTAAATGAAGCCATTGGTCAATCAGAAGATAATCCTGTTATTGCTTAAAAAGCTCCTCGGCGATTTGCAGTAATTGTAAATCGCTCCCTTTAGCTCCTAATATAGAAATTCCTAGGGGTGCTCCTGCGAGGGTGCAAATTGGTAAGTTGATTTGTGGTGTTCCTGATAAGCCAGAAATACAAAGTAGCTGAAAGCATTGTTTGCGATAGATCTCTAGCTCATTATTCGGGGCGTTGAGAAGAGGCGCTATGCCAGCAACCGTGGGTAGAATGAGAACTGAATTATTTTGCAACAAATCATTCATCTTTAATTGAATTTCAGGCCACCTTTTTTGTGCTTGAACTTGTTGTCCAGAACTTAAATTACTTGCCATTTCAAAGCGCGCACGAATGGCTGGACTAACATCTTCCCAATGTTGACTGACCCAAGCCCCAAGATTTTTCCAAACTTCTGTGCCTTGCAAAATACGGAATTGATCAGCCCATTCCATAAGAGATTCATTGCCTAAAGAGACTTCAGTAAAGTTACCAAATTTAGCGAATTGTTGATGAAGTACAGCTGCAGTTTCTGGATTAATCACATCAAATGCCTCTTTGAGATAAAGAAGTTTTGGACTTGATGAATCAGAGGGTGTTGCAATGGAATCATTTGGTAGTAAAAGAGTGCCAATTTGACGAAGTAAAGAAGCATCTTTGGTTAACCACCCCAAGGTATCAAAACTCGGAGCTAAACCACGTGAATGGTCTAAGGAAATACTCCCATGAGTAGGACGAATCCCAAACAGGCCACAAAAAGAAGCTGGGGCGCGAACCGAGCCACCGGTATCTGATCCAATAGAAAAATCAACAAGGTCAGCAGAAACAGCTGCGGCAGAACCACTAGAAGATCCGCCTGTCATGCGCAAGGGGCTTGCGCTATTGATTGGAGTTCCGTAATGAAAATTATTTCCAAAGAGATTGTAGGTTAGTTCATCACAATGAGATTTGCCCTGTAAAGACCCACCAGCACGAAGAAGTCGTTCAACTGATGAGTTGGTGTGGGTTGCGCTTGGATGTGTATTCATCCAGGCCGGATTACCAAAGCCTGTTTTAAAATCTTTTACGTCAAAAATATCCTTTAAAACAAATGATTTTCCCTGCAACGAACCGAAAGGCTCACCTGTAATTACACAAGTTGCATCAATCAAAGCGCCGACATTATCAACAATATTTTTCATAGAGAGTATTTAAAAGTAAAATTTGATTATCCATCATTTGTATTAACACCTTACAGATAAAAAAGATCATGAGAACAGGTTTTGAGACAATATGAGAATGGATACATCACAAAAAATATTAGCTGTTGCACCTATGATGGACTGGACTGATCGACACTGCCGATCCTTTCATCGTATGCTCTCTAAAAAATCTCATCTGTATACAGAAATGATTAATACGGGTGCGATTATTTATGGAGATGCTCATCGTCATTTAGACTTTAATACGAGTGAGCATTATGTCGTGCTTCAGTTAGGTGGAAGTGATCCATCTGATTTAGCGATAGCAGCTAAAAAGGCGCAAGACTGGGGCTATGATCAAATTGATCTTAATTGCGGCTGTCCTTCTGAGCGCGTTCAAAAAGGATCTTTTGGGGCCTGCTTAATGTCCGAGCCAGCCCTTGTCGCCGACTGTATAAAAGCTATGAAAGATGCAGTATCTATCCCTGTCTCGGTCAAACATCGTTTGGGTTTAGAT
Source organism: Burkholderiaceae bacterium (assembly GCA_947462685.1). Classification (GTDB taxonomy): domain Bacteria; phylum Pseudomonadota; class Gammaproteobacteria; order Burkholderiales; family Burkholderiaceae; genus Polynucleobacter. The sequence continues at coordinate 88,387 of CANHPL010000002.1, forward strand.
GATATGGATCCTAGATTAGATACGGATTATCAATTTGTTTTGGATTTTATGGCTGGTGTTGCAGATGCGGGTGCCAGTCAACTAACCATTCATGCACGAAATGCTGTACTCAAGGGGTTATCACCAAAGGAAAATCGATCGATCCCAGCGCTGCGATATGACGTCGCTAAGCGCCTAAGACAAGATCTGCAAAAGCAGTTTCCTAAAACAAAGGTTTTGCTCAACGGTGGCTTAGATCAGAATCAATTGTTGGCAAATCATTGGCATGATTTTGATGGAGTGATGGTTGGACGCGCCGCATACCATACGCCTGCAATCATGCTTGGATGGGATCGGATGCTAGAGAGCGAAGGTCTTGAGTTTGGGTATTTTCTAAATGATCAAACCTGGTTAGAGATCCAGAAAAAAATCATTGAGTATGCTCAATCATGGTTAACACAGTGTCAAAAAAATGGTGAATCTTTTTATATTGCGGCTATCACACGTCATATACTTGGGTTAGCTCATGGTTTAGGTGGCGCAAGAATATGGCGACAACAAATGTCTGATCATCGCATCCTATCGACCATTAAAACGCATCAGGATATTGAAAACTTCTTTAATAAAGCCAGTCGTGAGTTACGCATATTTTCTGATGAACAGGATGACGAACGATTGTTGCCATTAGATGAGTCATAAGTGGTCATGGGTAATCAATTGAATACTTGTATTGAAAATTTAGTTTAAAAGGAAATTTATCATGACGTTTAAAGCATTTGTATTACATAAAGAACCCCAATTTTTAGCACAAATCGAAGAGGTCGTTGAAGCGCGTTTACCTGTCACAGATATTGCGGTTGAAGTGCAATACTCTACCTTAAACTTTAAAGATGGATTAGCCATTACGAATAAAGGACCAGTCGTTAGACAATGGCCCATGATTCCAGGAATTGATGGTGCTGGGTCTATATCTCATTCTAGTCATCCGGATTGGAAGATGGGGGAGTTATTTATTCACAACGGTTGGGGCGTTGGTGAAACCCAATGGGGATGCTTAGCGCAAAAAGCCCATTTGAAAAGTGAATGGTTGGTGAGATTGCCATCTGCATTTACTCCTAGACAGGCGATGGGTATTGGAACCGCTGGTTATACTGCGATGTTGTGTGTGATGGCCATCGAAAATGCAGGAGCCGCGCCTGGGCAAGGTGAAGTAGTAGTTACTGGGGCGACAGGGGGTGTAGGAAGTGTAGCCATCGCTCTGTTAAGTGGCTTAGGCTTTGAAGTGGTAGCCGTCACAGGAAAAATGACAGAAGAAAGTTACCTAAAAGCATTAGGGGCGAGCAGGGTCATTGACCGCCAAGAGTTTGTGGCAGCTGGCAAACCCTTGCAGAAAGAGCGTTGGGCGGCAGCGATTGATACTGCCGGTTCACATACCCTAACAAACCTTTGTGCTCAAATGCAATATGGAGCGCCTGTTGCTGCTTGTGGATTAGCGCAGGGTGCAAATTTGTCGTTGACGGTGATGCCCTTTATTTTGCGTGGAGTTCAACTTTTAGGAATTGATTCCGTGATGGCACCGCTAGTTAAAAGACAACTTGCTTGGGAAAGATTAGGTCGCGACTTAGATATCACAAAATTAGAGGCTATGATTGAAGACATTACCTTCGATCAAGTTACTGAGTATGCAACTGCCCTGATGGCTGGTCAAGTTACTGGCCGAATTGTAGTGAAAATTTAATAGTTTTTATCAAGGATTAACAAGGTAATCCCAGGATTACCTTGCATGTCTTTGGTGATCGAGTTTTTAAGTGCCGGATACGTCTTGAGTAAATCTTGATATTGGGGAAGGTGGGGGAGAAGCATTTCCCCGAAATATACTTCAATAATCGCCTCACCCCAAAGGCCATATTCCATGGCCTGACGAAATTCACGACGAATTTTCCCACCCCTACCAGAAGATCCATGACCATGAATGACTTTAATTGCACGCAGACCTTTACCACGTAATTTTTCTAAATGGTGGTGTATACGCTCAAAAGCCTCCTCAACTAAGGGCATGTTAGATTCAAGGTTCATCACATGGCATTGCCATTTAGAATGAACATCCATAAATGACTCACTAGAGCCACAGAAAGGGCAATCAAGTGCCATAAGGTTTCTTGGATTACCGCAGTCGGCGCATACAGTAACTGGATTGTGCATTTTAAAAGATTGATTTTTTTAACAAATATAAGATGTACTATGTATATTAATAGGTATTATTTCATTTGGGGAGAAGCATCGATGTCAAATCAAAATAAATTAATGAGTTTGCTACTTTTGGTAGCTTTAATGGGTTGCTCTAATACAGGTTCGAACTTCTCTCCCATCATAGATAAGCAGGGTATTGATGAGGTCAAGTACCAGCGAGATTTAACTGAATGTCAAAGCATATCTACTGGAGCCCAAGGAGCTGGTAAAGATGGCGCTAAAAAAGCAGTAGGTGGAGCAGCAATAGGCGCTTTGATTGGTTTGGTTGGTGGCGGTAATAGTACAAATATTGCTCAAGCGGCCGGAGTTGGTGGGGTTATTGGCGTTGCTTCAGGGCTATATTCTGGTAATGCAGAACAAGAGACTATTATTAGGCGTTGTTTAGCCGGTCGTGGCTATAGAGTATTAAATTAACTTTAAAGACAATTAATATTTTAGGTATTTAAGGCAAGACATTGTTATGCGCATATATATTTGCCTCCTGATTACTTGCGGGAGTTTATCCGGCTGTGCTTTGGCGCCGTTTGCAGGTTCGGCCTTTTCTGCGGTCACATCGGCGACATTCGTAGAAAGTGCCGCAATTAATGGTGCGAGTTATTTGACGACAGGTAAGGGCGTATCAGAACATTTGATATCCGGGGTGGCTGATCAAGACTGCAAACTCTATAACATCATTGATGGAAAACGTGTTTGTCAAGATTATCAGCTGGAAAAAATTCCACAAAGAGACTTAACTACAAGATACACAACCGTTGTGCCAGTTACTGTTGAAGACGTCATTCAAATACATACGAATCAACGATAAAAGCTTAACCACTTTAAACCATCAGAAGTACCTTTAAGTGGTTTATATTCACAGCCAACAATACCTTCATAATCCAAAGTATCTAAAAGATGCAATAGATACTCATAATTGACTTCACCGAGATTGGGCTCGTTGCGATGAGGCACGCCAGCAATTTGAATGTGGCCAATATGAGGTAAATTTTTTGTGAGGAGATTTTCCAAATTACCTTGCATCATTTGCGCATGGAAAAAATCCATCATTAGCTTGACATTAGGTAAAAGAAGTTCTTGGATGATTTCGATGGCTTGCTCTTGATAGTTAAGGAAATATCCTGGCATAGTGGTGGAATTAATTGGCTCAATAACCACATCAATATTGCAAGGTTCGCAGGCAATTGCCGCTTGTTCAATACGTTTTAAATAACAAGCTCTGAGTTCTTGATGAGAAATACCTTTGGGAATAATACCAGCCATCAGATGCAAGTTGGGGCAATCCATGGCTTGGGCATATTCGATAGCAAGAGCTAAGCCGTCATCAAATTCTTTTTGACGATCAGCCAGAATTGCTAAACCTCTTTCACCCGCTTGATAGTCACCTGGTGGTAAGTTAAATAACTGTAATTTAAGGCCGTGAGTCGTCAGTTGATCAACAATGGCTTGAGCTGGATAGGTGTACGGAAATAAAAATTCAACGTACTCAAAACCATCTGCAGCGGCAAAACCAAAACGGTCAAGAAAATCAACCTCTTGATACATCATTGTAAGATTTGCTGAAAATGTAGGCATGAATGACTTATTTAGTTAAGAGGTTAATTACTTTTTTTAGATTTTTTGGCTTGATCACGAAATTCCCAAGGTGGCATTGGGTTATCTTGAATCCACAAGCCACGTTTATTTTGACTAGCTAGTTCTTGCGCTTTAGCGTAGCGATTTGCTTCCTCTACCGGTTGGGTTTTTGCATATTTTTTATAATGCCAAGCAACTCCTTGAGAGATCATATATTCGTTAATATCTTCATCACCGACTTTAACGATACCTAAAGTTCTGCCATATTTATCTTTGTCACGGGTTTCTACTTTGACATTATGGGAAAAAACTTTATCACTAAGCGTAATTTTTGCACGATTGCCAAATGCTTGTGATTTTTCTGGGCAATCGATACCGGCAAGACGAATTTTGATTTGCTCTTGTTTGTCGTTGAGGATGGTGATGGTATCACCGTCTGAAATACCAATTACTTTACCAGTAATAGTTCCAGTTGATTTAGGTAAGTTCTCGGCAGATGATAGGTGAATAAAACTGAGAAGACTTACCAAGGAAAAAATTAAGAGTTTTTTTATAATATTCATTATTCCCTAATTATTTGAAAAATAACTTATTAATGATTCACAATTAGTTAACAAGACATAAACAACAAAATTATTTTAACTGATATATCTTACATCGACTCTTGAAGCATTATTTCGTAATCATCAGAAGTTGCAATTTTCGGATTCATTAAATGGCAGTGATCCTTGATTGCCCCTTTGATGATATTAGGAAATAGTTCATGGTTCACACCAAGTTCTTTTAAACCCTTCGGTAGTCCCAGGCGTTGATTTAAATCAACAATTGCTGGAATAACATCTGTTGCAGAGGATAAACCCATAGCCTGCGCCATTCGCAAGATTCTCGATTCAGCAATGACGGATTGAGCGTCTTGGTTAAAGCGAATTACACTTGGAAGAAAAATAGCATTGAGGGTACCGTGATGTAATTTGGGATTAACTCCTCCTAAGCTATGACTGAGACTGTGGACACAGCCTAAGCCTTTTTGAAAAGCCATCGCTCCTTGCATGGAAGCAGACATCATTTGCAGACGGGCATGTCGATCCTGACCATCATTAGTGGCTTTCTCTATATGTGCCCAAGCTCTTCTTAACCCATCTAATGCAATACCATCTGCTGGTGGATTAAAGGGTGCAGCCATAAAAGTTTCCATACAATGTGCAATGGCATCCATACCTGTAGCTGCTGTTAATTGAGGAGGCAAGCCGAGAGTCAGTAGGGGATCGCAAATCGCTGCCTTAGGCATTAAAAACCATGAATGTAACCCTACTTTTCTACCATCAATTAAGATAATAATTGCACCTCTTGCTACTTCGCTACCAGTCCCACTCGTGGTCGGTATTGCGATCAGTGGAGCAGTATTTACAGTAATTTTGGAGGAGCCACCTTCTATCGTTGCATAATTTTTTAAGGGTCCAGGGTGAGTCGCTAGGATCGCTACGGCTTTAGCGCAATCGATGGATGACCCTCCCCCTAGAGCAATTAGTCCATCACACTGAGACAGGTTATAAATCTTAGCAGCTTCTTGAGCAGCGGCTTCCGTCGGATTCGAGGGAGTTTGATCAAAGACTGTGACGGGTAGATCTTTTAATTGAAGGAGCGCTTGAGATAGAATTCCCGCCTGTCTAATGCCTTGATCAGTTACTATAAGTGGGCGCTTGATACCAATTCGCTCACACTCTGCGAGTAATTTGTTTAAGGCTCCGAATTCGATATGAATTTGAGTCAGGTAATTGATTGTCGACATAGGTTGTTGTTATGACAAAAAAGATGAGGTTTGTCGTATATTTTTAATAGAATTATCAGATTAATAAATTCTACCAATATTTACGTAGATAGCTGTTAAAAATTTTTGAGATGAATTGAATTCAATTGACGCTTCAGATCGATTCTGAGCCGGACATCATTGGCGAAAATTTTCAAAAAGCAATTGGAGTTACTAAACAATACGACCAATTCAATGAGTTACGAGGCATAAAAGCCGTCATGTGTATAGATACTTTTTTTTGGTTTATCATCTTAACAAGATTAATGAAAACAACTTGAAAAGTGACGAATCATGGATTATGTATATGTTCCAGAACCTATTCCAAGTGTGCCAGTTCGTGGCTCACAATTACAATATGCTGTTTCTCGCATCTTCTGTGTTGGCAGAAATTATGCTGCTCACGCACGAGAAATGGGCTTTGATCCGGATCGTGAACCACCGTTTTATTTTACAAAGCCAGCCAATGCTTTAGTTTTAAGTGGTGCAACAATTCCTTACTCACTTGGAACCAAGAATTTTCATTACGAAATGGAATTAGTGATTGCGATTAGTAAACCTGCATTTAGAGTGTCTGTTGAAAATGCGCAGGATTATATTTATGGTTACGCCTGTGGTTTGGATATGACCAGAAGAGATTTACAAATTAAAAGTCGCGAAATTGGACGTCCCTGGGACTTTGGTAAGGCATTTGAAAATTCGGCTGTGATTACACCGTTAGTACCTAAATCAGAAATTGGTGAGCTCAATCATGGAAATATTGATTTATTGGTCAATGGTGTAATGAAACAAAAGGCAGACTTAAAAGATATGATTTGGAGTGTAGCGGAAATTATTGCGAACTTATCTGAGTACTACCATTTAAATACGGGTGATTTGATTTATACCGGAACTCCAGAGGGTGTCGGTCCTGTTGTAACCGGAGATCATTTGGTCGGCAATATTGATCACTTAGGAAGTTTAGATTTGTATATTGGTCCTGCGGAATAAAAAGTGCGGATATTAAATGATTAATAAAATTTTAACTAAGATGGAAGACGCCTTTAGTGGTTTAAAGGATGGCGCAACGATTATGGTTGGTGGCTTTGGGGGATCTGGTATCCCCCATGATTTGATAGATTGTCTCGTTCAGCAAGACGCCAAAGATCTTGTCATTATTACCAATAATGCTGGTAGTGGTGAGACTGGCATCGCTGCCTTACTAAAAGCGCGTCGAGTCAGAAAAATTATATGTTCTTATCCTAGAATGGCTGATTCTCATCACTTTGAAACACTTTATCGATCAAAGCAAATTGAACTAGAGTTGGTCCCACAAGGTAATCTGGCAGAACGGATTCGAGCTCAAGGAGCTGGTTTGGGGGGGTTCTTTACTCAAACTGCTTATGGAACTTTATTAGCACATGGTAAGGAAACACGACTCATTAATGGCAAACATTATGTTTTTGAGACGCCTTTGGCAGCTGACTTTGCTCTCATTAGAGCTTTGCGGGCTGATCGGTATGGTAACTTGATTTATCGTAAAGCCGCCCGTAATTTTGGTCCAGTTATGGCGACGGCTGCCAAAACAACTATAGTTCAGGTGAGTGAGATTGTTGAGATTGGCGAGATTGATCCTGAGACTGTGGTTACTCCTGGAATTTTTGTGAAACACGTCGCACTAGTAAGAGGTTAGGCATGAGTCAAACTAATTTAAAGCCCATTACAAGAAATGAAATTGCACAGAAAATTGCTGTTCATATCGATGAGGGTTCTTATGTCAATCTTGGCATTGGTATGCCAACATTGGTAGCTAATTATTTGCCTGAAGATAAAGATATCTTTTTGCATTCTGAAAATGGTATTTTAGGGATGGGCCCTGCTCCGGAAAAAGGACTGGAGGATTGGGATTTAATCAATGCGGGTAAGCAACCTGTGACCCTCGAACCTGGTGGGGCATTTTTTCATCAAGCGGACTCCTTTGCAATGATGCGCGGTGGCCACTTAGACATCTGTGTTTTAGGAGCGTTTCAAGTATCACAAACTGGTGACTTAGCAAGTTGGCATACTGGTGAAGTAGATGCAATACCTGCAGTTGGTGGTGCAATGGATCTTGCAGTCGGAGCAAAAAAAACCTTTGTCATGATGGAACATCAGACGAAAGATGGCGTGAGTAAGTTAGTCGAGAAATGCACCTATCCTTTAACCGGAGTGGCTTGTGTAGCGATGGTATTTACGGATCTAGGTATTTTTGAGATAACGCCTCAAGGTTTTGTAGTCAAAGAACTGTTTAATGGCATGAGTATCGAAACTGTCCAAGCAGTTACTCAAGCCAAATTAATTAAAGGAAATTAACATGTCGAATGCAATACCTGTTGCGTATATATGTGATGCCGTTAGAACTCCGATAGGTCGTTATGGCGGTAGCTTATCCAGCATCAGAACTGACGATTTAGGTGCTATACCGATAAAAGCCTTGATGTCTAGAAATCCCACTGTTGACTGGCCCAAGTTAGATGAAGTGGTGTATGGAAATGCCAATCAAGCTGGTGAAGATAATCGTAATGTAGCCCACATGAGTTCGTTACTTGCCGGATTGCCCATCGATGTTCCGGGCTCAACTGTCAATCGTTTATGCGGCTCTGGTATGGATGCGATTGGCGTAGTAGCGCGGGCAATTGCTTCTGGTCAAATCCAGATAGGTATAGCAGGCGGTGTCGAGAGTATGAGTCGTGCCCCATTTGTGATGCCAAAAGCTGAAACGCCGTTTTCTAGAAATAATGCTGTTTATGACACGACTATCGGTTGGCGTTTTGTGAATCCATTGATGAAACAAATGTACGGTGTTGACTCGATGCCTGAGACTGCACAAAACGTGGCTGATGATTATGCAGTATCTCGCGCAGATCAAGATGCATTTGCTTTGAGAAGTCAGGAAAAAGCACTCATTGCACAGAATAATGGACGTTTAGGTAAAGAAATTGTGCCCGTCAATATTACATCTAAAAAAGGTGATGTCTCTACTGTTCTTTTGGATGAACATCCACGTTCAACCACAATTGAGGCCTTACAAAAATTAAAGCCGATTGTCAGACCTGATGGAAGTGTGACCGCTGGTAATTCTTCTGGTGTGAATGATGGTGCTTGTGCTGTATTGATTGCTTCCGAACAAGCAATGAATCAATATCAATTAAAACCACGTGCGAAAATTTTAGGAATGGCAACCGCTGGTGTGGCCCCAAGAATTATGGGGATTGGACCTGCACCCGCAAGTAAAAAACTTTTAGCGCAATTAGGAATGACTATTGATCAAGTGGATGTTATTGAACTCAATGAGGCCTTTGCTGCGCAAGGAATTGCAACTCTTCGTGAGCTCGGTGTAGCTGATGATGATCCTAGAGTAAATCCCAATGGAGGTGCTATTGCACTTGGACATCCTTTAGGTATGAGTGGCGCTAGACTCATCACCACGGCTCTCTATGAATTGGAGCATCGTCAGGGCCGTTATGCACTTTGTACCATGTGTATAGGTGTAGGGCAGGGAATTGCCATGATGATTGAACGCGTGTAGATAGTAAGACTCATGACTAAACAGCATGTTAGCGAGATTGTTGATGATGTAATTCGAACCAGAAAATCTGTCCGATCATTTTTATCAACACCGATACCTAATCAAACTGTTTTAGATGTTATCGAAGTTGCTGGAAGAGCACCCTCGGGATCGAACATTCAACCGTGGAAAGTTTATGTTTTAGAAGGTGCTGCAAAAGAACGCTTGTCTAATTCCGTGAAGGCAGTATTTAATGACCCTGCTTTACGATCTTTGCATCTGCCAGAATATATTTATTATCCAATAAACTGGGTTGAACCATTTTTATCAAGACGTCGTAAAGTAGGTTTTGATTTATATAAATTAGCAGGTATTGCTCGCGGTGAAAATCAAAAAATGCATGAACAACAGGCGAAAAATTTTGATTTTTTTGGCGCTCCAACCGTATTATTTTTCTCTATACCAAGAATAATGGAGCAGGGAAGTTGGTTGGATTACGGAATGTTTTTACAAAATATTATGATTGCAGCTAATGGCAGGGGTATTGGTTCATGCCCTCAAGCCGCTTTTATTTCTTACCACAAAATTGTAGCTGAGCATCTTGGCTTTGCTGAAGATGAACAATTGGTGTGTTGTATTTCATTAGGCTATGAAAATACAAAGGCTCCAGAAAATCAACTCCTCACGGAACGCATTCCTGTTCAGGATTTTGTTCGATTTGTGCAAAATTAAGTTATTTCTTTTTTAAAGCCTGTTCGTCAAGACCTTTTAATAAAGCCATTTTTTCTTTAATTTGAATTTCTAAACCACGGTCTGTAGGTAAGTACCATTGTGGATTTTTCATACCACTAGGTAAATAAGATTCTCCTGCGGCATACGCATGAGGTTCATCATGGGCATACCGATATCGCTGCCCATAAGCTAAATTTTTCATTAACTGAGTTGGAGCATTGCGCAGGTGCAAAGGAACTTCCTGACTTGTGTCCTTAGCTACATAGGCTTTTGCGGCGTTATAAGCATTATAGGCCGAGTTACTTTTTGCGGCCAAAGCTAAATAAATAACTGCTTCACCTAAGGCTAACTCACCTTCAGGTGAGCCCAAACGTTCATAAGTTTGTATGGCATCTAAACATATTTGAATAGCTCTTGGATCAGCAAGACCAATATCTTCCCAAGCCATTCGAATGATTCTGCGACATAAATATAATGGGTCAGCGCCACCATCTAGCATGCGACACAGCCAATATAGAGCGGCATCTGGATGGGAGCCACGGACAGATTTATGAAGGGCAGAGATTTGATCATAAAAGTGTTCTCCACCCTTGTCAAAACGTCGCCCTTGAGATTGAAGCACTTGTTCTAATAAGGTTTGATCAATTAAAAAATAATCGTTGGAGATTTGATTAGCTAGGGCTTGATCGATTGCGTTTAAAAATCTTCGACCATCACCATCTGCAAAGTGAATTAACGTTTGAATTGCTTCCTCTGTAATATCTAAAGGTCGTTTTGTTACTTCAGGGATACGCACGAGTAAAGCTCTCAAATGCTTTTCTTCTAAAGGTTTTAATACATAAATATGAGCTCGAGACAAAAGTGCTGAATTGACCTCGAAGGAAGGATTTTCTGTGGTTGCACCGATAAAAGTGAGCAGTCCGGACTCCACATAAGGCAAGAGAGCATCTTGCTGACTTTTATTAAAACGATGGATTTCATCAACAAAGAGAATAGTTTTTTTACTCGTTTGTTGTTCTACTTGCAATGCATCTTCGACAGCTTGACGAATATCTTTAACACCTGCAAGAACAGCCGATAAAGCAATAAAATGGTAATCAAACGCTGTGGCCATCAGTCGTGCTAGGCTAGTTTTACCAACACCCGGTGGCCCCCATAAAATCATGGAATGCATTTTTTTAGCATGGAATGCCATTTGTAATGACTTATTGAATCCTAAAATATGCTCTTGTCCTACAACATCCTCAATTCGAATAGGTCGCATTACTTCAGCTAAAGGTTTGTGAGGCCAAAGTTCTTTTGAAAGATTCAGCATAGTGAATTATTTATTGATATTGAAAATTGAAAGATAATAGTGTCATGAATACATTATCCACAAACCCTTCAACTTCGCCTCATCTAGGTTATATTTTGACAATCATTTGTCCAGATCGCCCTGGGATTGTTTATGCAGTAAGTCAGTTTTTATTTGAGCAGCAATGTAATATTGCCGATTCTGCTCAATATACTGATCATTTCTCTGGTCGTTTTTTTATGCGTATTCATTTTGAGCAGATAGAAAAACCATTACTGCTAGATTTAGTTAAGGAGAGTTTTTCGAGTATTCAGAACCGCTTTCAGATGGATGCAAAATTTTATAATTTGCAGCAACACCCACGTGTGTTAATTATGGTTTCTAAATTTGGTCATTGCCTCAATGATCTTTTATTTCGAACTAAATCGGGTAGTTTACCGATTGAGATTACTGGAATTGGATCAAACCATCATGATTTCAATGATTTAGCAAAGTCCTATCAAATTCCCTATCATTTTTTCCCAATTACTTCTGCTACAGATGGGCGTAAAAATGATGTTGAACAGCAGTTGTTGGATCTGATTGAAAAAGAAAATATTGATTTAGTTGTGCTTGCACGTTATATGCAAATCTTATCACCCCGGTTATGTGAAGCTTTAGCAGGAAAAGTCATTAATATTCACCATTCTTTTTTGCCCAGTTTTAAGGGTGCAAAACCTTATTTACAGGCTCATCAACGTGGCGTTAAATTAATTGGCGCAACCGCACATTACGTCACAACAGATTTAGATGAAGGGCCTATCATTGAGCAGGAGATTTCTCGTGTAAGTCACTCAATGACACCAGATCAGCTCACTGCAATTGGTCGGGATGTTGAGTCAATGGCGTTAGCGAGAGCGATTCAGTGGCATGCAGAGCACCGTATTTTATTAAACGGCAAAAGCACGGTGATCTTCCAATAGCAGGGCCAATTACAACGATTTGCCAAGCTCAATTTTAGCGATTGCTGCACGGTGAACTTCATCTGGCCCATCTGCTAAACGCAGAATACGTTGCCAGGCATATTGATATGCAAGTTCAAAGTCTTGACTGACACCAGCACCACCATGGGCTTGGATAGCCCAATCAATAATTTGGGCAGCCATATTGGGGGCAACCACTTTAATCATAGCAATTTCTGCTTTCGCTACTTTATTACCAGCAGTGTCCATCGTGTAAGCTGCTTTAAGAGTTAATAGACGCGCTTGATCAATCATGCACCTTGATTCAGCAATGCGCTCATGCCAAACACCTTGTTCAGAAATTGGTTTGCCAAAGGCCACACGTTCTTTTAAACGCTTGCACATGGATTCTAAAGCTCGTTCTGCAGCACCAATAGAACGCATGCAGTGATGGATTCGACCGGGGCCTAAACGACCCTGTGCGATTTCAAAACCACGACCTTCACCAAGAAGGATGCTACTTGCAGGAACACGTACTTGATCAAGAATCACTTCCATATGTCCATGAGGAGCATCATCATAACCAAAAATAGATAAAGGACGAACTACACGAATTCCAGGAGTATTGGACGGCACGAGGATCATGGACTGTTGAGTATGGCGTGGCGCATCGGGATCTGTTTTACCCATGACGATGTAGATTGCACAGCGTGGATCACCAGCGCCAGAGGACCACCATTTCCGGCCATTAATAATATATTCGTCACCATTTTTTTGAATACTACATTGGATATTTGTGGCATCACTAGATGCAACATCAGGTTCTGTCATTAAAAAAGCTGATCTTATGGTGCCTTTTAAAAGCGGCTCGAGCCACATATCTTTTTGCATTTCGGAGCCATAACGTTCAATGGTTTCCATATTGCCGGTATCTGGTGCATTGCAATTAAAAACTTCTGGAGCAATATGGGAGCGACCCATGATTTCACACAGAGGTGCATATTCAAGATTATTAAGTCCTTCAGGAGCGCGATTAGAGCGGGGTAGAAATAAATTCCATAGTCCTGCGGCTTGGGCTTTAGGTTTTAATTCCTCAATCAATTGGGTTGGTATCCAGGCGTTTCCAGCTTGACGGTTTGCAGCTACCTCTTCATAAAAACGATGCTCATTAGGATAGATATGTTCATCCATGAAACTTAATAAGCGTTGTCTTAATTCTTCTACTTTGCTTGAATATGTAAAATCCACTAAATTCCCCTCATGTCAATTGATTAATTGTAAACTGATAGGGCATTAGCATGGCGAATCATTTTTCTCTATGAATGATGCAAAATTATTGGTATAAATATAATTCACTCAATTACATTATTATTCTAGGTATGTTGATCATCTTATCTCCAGCAAAGACTTTAGATTTTGATGAGCTTGAGTTGCCTTTGCCAAATACCTTACCTCAGTTCATACCTGAGGCGAGTCAGTTAATTTCTGATTTAAAAAAACTCTCGACCCAAGAAATTGCTTCCATGATGTCTTTATCTGATAAATTGGCTGGATTAAATGCCGCTAGATATTCTAGTTGGAGTAAGACATTTACCAATCAAAACAGTAAAGCTGCCTTGTTCGCCTTTAACGGTGATGTTTACGAAGGATTGGATGCTAAAACTTTGAATAAAAAGCAATTAGATTTTGCTCAAAAGTATCTCCGCATCCTTTCAGGTTTATATGGTGTATTAAAACCCCTTGATTTGATGCAGGCATACCGTTTGGAAATGGGAACTCGCATAGAACATCAACATGGTACTGATTTGTATAGTTTTTGGGGTTCAAAAATAACGAAACTTATTCAAGCAGAATTGGCTACTCAAAAAAAGCCTATGTTACTCAACTTGGCATCAGAAGAGTATTTTAAAGTCATCCAAGCGAATGCATTAGGATATCCGATTATTTCACCCGTATTCCAAGATGAAAAAGATGGAAAGTTTAAGATCATTTCATTTTATGCAAAACGTGCTAGGGGGTTAATGGCACGTTATGTTATACAAAATGCCATTCAAGAACCAATTAGATTACAAGATTTTGATCTTGAGGGATATCATTATGTTGAATCACAATCTCAGGCTCATCAACCTGTTTTTCAGAGAAAGCAACAAAAATAATGTCCATCTCAAAACCTGCTATAAAACCAGTTTTGTCGACACGGATACCGACGAAATCAAGAAATTCTCCTGAGGTTGAAAAGTTGGTTGCTGAGTCGTTAGCACTTGCTGCGTCGGGAAGTAAGGTGGAAGATAATTTTTGGGAAAAAAAAATATTTGAACGATTAAATCGCCTTCTTAGTAATCAAAATCAAGCGGTCTTGGATGCTGCATTAGATCAAACATTTAAATCTCAAACGGCCGCATTTGAAATACTTGCAGATGCAATTGAAACAGCATCTGAATCCTTGGTTTATGAATTCGAGGGAAAATATTACGAAGTGTTGCTTTTGGCAATACCAATGATTGCACAAACACGTTATGCAATTCCATCTGGCTCGATAAGAACCGGTTTAATTGCAGAAACTGTTGAATATTTAAAAGAATTTATTTTCACCAAACAAATTCATCTATCCATTGTTCCTTGGTTATATAGCATTGACCAAATTCCACAGTCTTATAGTCAAACCAGAATGTTGTTGGAAAAAATGGCTAAATCAGCCGTTGAACAAGCGGACGTTGTTTACCAATTAAAAGAAATGCCAGAAACGGTCCCTGTCTTAGCAGATCCTCGATTTATTTTGTGTGCCGTAGCTTCAGAAATTGGTCAACCCCTGTTTATTTGGCAAGCAGAAGAGCCCATTCGCCTTGAGAGGAGTTTGGCGCTCAAACAGTGGCAAGAGTCGATGCATTCTGTTATGTCAGAGTTGTTGCCTGGTTGCGAGTTTGATATTTTATTGCCAGATGCTTTTTTTACCAATTGTCGTGAGGCGGATAAGCGTGTCCGACCACTTAGTTTAATGGCTGCTGTAAATTATTTAGAGTCAACACTCGACGTTACTCCACAGGAGCTATCCTGTGTTGTTGCTCCATTTGGTCATGAGATTACCGATGAATTTCGTATTTCTTTTGCAATTAAGGGGCATCCCGATATTATTTATGGGGTGGTTTGGCCCTTGTATGACCGAGAAACAGTTTCTATGGATGATATAGAAAATGGGGGAAGTGGAAACACGACGATTGAACTGATTTCAGATACACTTCATTTGGCAGGCGTAGGAGATGTCTTTAAACATGCCATGTTATTCGCGCCAGAAATGTGTGAAGATTGCGGAGTGCCCTTGTTCCCGAACCGATCTGCTGAAGTAGTACATGCTGAAATGCCAGAAGATACGCCAGCACAACAACTTTTATTTCATTAAATCAATTTCCTTTGATTTATCTACAAAAGCTAAATCAGGGTGATTACAGTAGTCGAGTAGGCGTTGCCCTGCCTTACTATCAAATAGCATTGCTTTTCCTGGAATAATAATCCAATCGATACGATGCACCATGTCTGAGAATCGAGAAACGCCATTCAGCGCTTCTATACCGTTCATTGTGTAAAGTTTCTTATTATGCAAAAATAAATATTGACCTCCAGCTTGCGCCGTTTTTACTTTGACATTATTCTCACAAGTCCAAACAGTCTCATTACTAGATTTAAGCATATCAAACTTCTTTTCATCTTCGGATGAGCTAACTTTAGAAGCAGTTTGATTAGTATTTTTCTTTTGGGCATATGCATTTGACTGATATGCCAACAAGATGGCGCATAAAAATGTACTCGCAATAAATAAACGTATGAATTGAAAGAAGTGGTAATTATTGTAATTTTCTGCAGCAGATAAATTTTGAACCATCATTAATTAAACCAATCTAAAGAGTTCAACTGAGAGAAATTTTTCCCAGAGTTTTGCGCACGTTGTAAAACCATCCAATAAAAACGATAACTTGCTCTGTCATGAAGCTTTCCATCAAACTGTATAGGCCCCCAATGCGCATCTTGTGCTGCTTGAAGAATCTGTATTGCTTGTTCCACTTGATTATTCTGCGGACTGAATGCTTCAACAATAACAGGTATTTGGTTTGGGTGGATGCTCCACTTACGTGTATATCCAAAAAAATTCTTAGCATTCAGACAATCATCTCGAATTCGAGCGACATCATTAATCTCTGTACAGACATTATGCGAAGGAACAATCGCAAAACGGTGGCAGGCTGCAGATATTTCTAGCATAGCGCGTTGAATTAAAGGGTGTTTAAATTGGTCTATATTCATGGCACTTGCTGGAATAGCGCCACAATGAGCGGATACGAAATCCATTAAACCGAAACTAAGACATTCAATTTGCGATAAAGACGCGATCTGCATTGCATCTGCTAACGATGCATGTGTTTCAATTAATACGTGAATCGGAATCTGAATGGTAACTCCATGTTGAACTGCTCTCGAGTTAATTTGTTCAATTAAATGGCTTACTTGGACAGCCGATTCTACTTTTGGAATAGTGATGTAGGCGAGACGATTACCACATTCTTTTATCAGTATTTCTATATCTTGAATGAAGTGTGGGCTTTGTGGATCATGAACTCGAACCCCAACTCGACCAAATTGGTTTTCTGGACTATTCATTAGACGAGCAACCAAATAAGCATGATTCACTTCCGCGCCAATAGGAGCGCCATCCTCACAGTCAAAAGTTATATCAAAACAAGGCCCAAGCTCTTGTTGCAAGGCGAGGGCCTTTTTCATACGAACTTCGGTACCACAATAGTGATCACAGACGGGTAAGGCCTTAGGGGCCTTACCTTCGAAGAGAACTTCCGATGGATTCATTGATTTACCTTGAATTACAAGAGATGCTTAACCCCATCTTGCTCTTCAAGAAGTTCCTTTAATGTAAAGTCCATCCGTTCGCGAGAAAACGCATCAACAGGAAGATCTTTAATCATCGTGTACTCACCATTCTCACAAATGACTGGGAAGCCATACATCACTTCAGCAGGGATGCCGTAAGAACCATCGGAGGGCACACCCATCGTCACCCATTTACCGTTGGTTCCAAGATGCCAATCGTGGATATGGTCAACCGCAGCATTTGCAGCAGAAGCTGCAGAGGATAAGCCACGAGCTTCAATAATTGCTCCACCACGTTTACCCACAGTAGGCAAGAAGGTATTTTTATTCCAATCTTCGTCATTAATTACTTCTTTAATGGATTTTCCGGCAACTGTGGCGAAACGATAATCTGGATACATCGTAGGGCTGTGGTTACCCCAAACGACTAATTTTTCGATATCTGCTACTGCTGTACGAGATTTAGCTGCAAGCTGAGATAAAGCACGGTTGTGATCTAAACGTAACATGGCAGTAAAGTTTTTTGCTGGCAAGTCAGGGGCAGACTTCATTGCAATGTAAGCATTGGTGTTTGCTGGGTTGCCAACGACTAAAGTTTTAACAGTTCTTTTTGCCACTGCATTTAGGGCTTTGCCTTGAGCCGTAAAGATTTGGGCATTGGCAGAAAGTAAATCTTTTCTTTCCATGCCTGGACCACGAGGACGGGCACCGACGAGGACCGCATAGTCAATATCTTTAAATGCGGTCATTGGATCGCCGTGAGCAGTCATACTTTGTAGCAATGGAAAAGCGCAATCGTCGAGTTCCATCATGACGCCTTTTAAAGCATTTTGAGCTTTTTCATCAGGAATTTCTAATAATTGCAAAATAACTGGTTGATCTTTTCCTAACATATCGCCATTTGCGATACGGAATAAAAGAGAGTATCCAATTTGACCGGCCGCTCCGGTGACTGCTACGCGCAGGGGTGCTTTTGACATAACTAGCTCCAAAATAATTAAAAATAAAGGCTATTTGATGAAAAATTTTTCATATTTTTTATCGCACAGTGTATATATGATATCTATTATGCAAACCAAACAAGACAATTCATCAAAAAAATATATAGATTTACCACTTTATGTACAAATAAAGCACAAAATTTTGCTGGCTCTTGAGCAAGGTCTCTGGAAATCTGGGGATCTCATACCCAGTGAATCTGACTTAGCTACCACTTATGAGGTTAGCCAAGGTACTATTCGCAAGGCACTTGATGAACTAGTCCAGCAACAGTTACTGATTCGTCGTCAAGGGAGTGGGACGTTTGTGGCGACGCATCAGGAAGAGCAAAGTAAATATAGGTTTTTGCATTTAGCCAATTCTGCTGGGGTCATTGAGGATTCCCAGAACAAAATTTTGCTCTGCACTCATCAAAAGGCTCCAAAAATCGTTTATGTGTCATTCAAAATGCAAGCGGAGGATATCTTCGTTCATATACGCAGGTTAATGAGCTTTAATGGTAAACCTATTGTTTTTGAAGATATTTGGTTACCCTGTCCGCTATTTGGGGATATATCTCTAGAACTATTAGCTTCATGGTCGGGATCGATGTATGGCTTATTTGAAAGTCATTTTGGGGTGCATATGACCCATGCCGAAGAGCGAATACATGCAGTTTTACCAAGCGATATGGCTGCAGAATATCTAGGAATTGATGCATTAGTTCCCGTTTTAGATGTTTTTCGGGTTGCTTATACCTATGGGGATAGGCCGGTAGAGGTTCGTCAGGCCCAATACATCACGACAGAACACCATTATTTTAATCGAATTGGTTAAGCTTAACTGATGAAATAACTCAAGTTTTGACAAAAAAAAATCATGAAATCTCAGGATATGACAAAATTACGAAATACAAATTTATTTATGTAATGAAATTACATAAAAGTTTGTGAAAATAAGAAGAGTAGTAATAAGATTTTTACAGCACATACAATTTAAAAGGAACAACATGTCTGAAACTGTTGACACGAGCCCTAAGCCAGCCCGCCGAGAATTCAAAAATATTGGATACGGGCAAATTTTAACTTCCTATAAATTACCCTGGTCTGGAAAAGTATCTATTTTGCATCGCGCTAGCGGTGCATTACTTTTTTTATCCTTACCATTTATCCTTTATCTCTTTGATCAGAGTTTGACTTCTGAACTGAGTTTTATAACTTTTTCAGAAGTTATAGGTCACCCTCTCATTAAATTATTTTTACTCGCCTTAATTTGGGCTTTTTTACATCACTTTTGTGCTGGGATCCGTTTTTTGTTGTTAGATCTGCACAAGGGTATTGAGAAAACACAAATCCAAAAAACCGCAGTCACTGTCCTAGTTGTGAGCTTATCTCTTACAGCGGTTCTTGGGGCAAAACTTTTTAACTTATTCTGAGGTCAACATGTCAAAAAATAATATTGGTGTAAATCGACTTGTTGTCGGTGCTCATTACGGTTTAACAGAATGGCTATTACAACGTATTACAGCTGTGATTATGGTTATTTTTACGGTTCTGTTTTTAGGTGTTTATTTAGTTTATGGCAACGCCAGTTATGAAGGTTGGGCTAGTTTATTTGCCAATCAGTTCATCAAGATTGTCACATTTCTTACTCTATTAAGCCTTTTTTATCACGCATGGGTTGGAATCCGTGATATTTGGATGGATTACATTGCTTCTGCTGGACTGCGTCTAGCATTACAAACTTTTACTGTGTTGTGGCTAGTCGGTTGTGCTGGTTACACTGCTCAAATTCTTTGGAGGGTTTAAATGGCAGCTATAAAATCAGCTATTCCGCGCAGACGTTTTGACGTGGTGATTGTTGGGGCAGGTGGTGCTGGGATGCGTGCATCTTTGCAGTTGGCAGAAGCGGGCCTGAATGTCGCTGTGCTATCAAAAGTTTTTCCAACTCGTTCGCACACTGTTGCAGCTCAGGGTGGGATTGGCGCATCTCTTGGGAACATGAGTGAAGATAATTGGCACTATCACTTTTACGACACGATCAAAGGTTCAGACTGGTTAGGTGATCAAGATGCCATTGAATTTATGTGCCGTGAAGCTCCTAAGGTGGTGTATGAGTTAGAGCATTTTGGTATGCCATTTGATCGCAATCCAGATGGCACCATTTATCAGCGTCCATTTGGTGGCCATACAGCAAATTATGGCGAAAAAGCTGTCCAAAGAGCATGTGCTGCGGCGGATAGAACTGGTCACGCGATGTTACATACGCTATATCAAAGAAACGTCCGAGCTCGTACGCAGTTTTTTGTCGAGTGGATGGCCTTGGATTTAATTCGTGATGCAGATGGAGATGTTCTTGGTGTTACTGCCATGGAAATGGAAACGGGTGATATCCACATCCTTGAAGCTAAATGTACGATGTTTGCAACTGGCGGTGCTGGCCGTATTTGGCAAGCTTCTACTAATGCATTTATCAATACCGGTGACGGTATGGGCATGACTGCTCGCGCAGGAGTTCCTTTAGAGGATATGGAATTTTGGCAATTTCACCCAACCGGAGTTGCAGGCGCTGGTGTCTTATTAACCGAAGGTTGCCGTGGCGAGGGTGGTATTTTGCGTAATAAAGATGGCGAGCGTTTCATGGAGCGTTACGCACCTACGCTCAAAGATTTAGCGCCCCGCGATTTTGTGTCACGCGCAATGGATCAAGAAATCAAAGAGGGTCGTGGCTGTGGACCTAATGGCGATTACGTTGTATTAGATTTAACACATATTGGTGCAGAGACCATTCATAAGCGTTTGCCGTCTGTTTTTGAAATTGGTATTAACTTTGCTAACGTTGATGTTACGAAAGAGCCAATTCCTGTAGTGCCAACCATTCATTATCAAATGGGTGGCATTCCGACAAATATTCATGGTCAAGTGGTAGCTCCCAAGAATGGCAATCCCAATGCTGTTGTTAATGGATTTTATGCTGTAGGAGAATGTTCTTGTGTGTCTGTTCATGGAGCAAATCGACTTGGAACAAACTCATTGCTTGACTTGTTGGTATTTGGTCGTGCAGCGGGCAATCATGTTGTTTCAACCTCTTTAAAGCAAAAAGAACATAAGCCTTTACCTGCTGATGCCGCCGATTACTCTTTATCACGGGTTGCTGCTTTGGATAACTCAAGTTCGGGTGAATACACCCAAGATGTAGCGAATGAAATACGTAATGCTATGCAAAAACATTGTGGCGTATTTAGAACGCAAAAAATCATGGATGAAGGTGTTGCCAAAATGGCAGAGTTGACTGAAAAAGCCAAACACATCCATTTAAAAGATAAATCAAAGACTTTTAATACCGCACGTGTTGAAGCCTTAGAGTTAGCTAATTTAGTCGAAGCGGCTAATTCAACCATGTACTCAGCAGCAGCTAGACAGGAAAGTCGTGGCGCTCATGCTCACGATGACTGTCCAAATCGAGATGATGAAAACTGGATGAAACATTCTCTTTGGTTTAAAGAAAATAACCGATTGGAGTACAAGCCAGTCAACCTGCAGCCATTAACTGCTGAGTCCATTCCACCTAAAGTTCGTACTTTCTAAGAGGTTTATCATGAGTCAAAAGAGAATATTTGAAGTCTACCGCTACGACCCTGATCAGGACGCTGCCCCACGTATGCAGACCTATGAGTTAGAGCTAGATGGCAGTGAAAGAATGTTATTGGATGCTTTAATAAAGCTTAAGAAATTGGATGAGACCTTATCATTCCGTCGCTCATGCCGCGAAGGTGTTTGCGGTTCTGATGCCATGAACATTAACGGTAAAAATGGCTTGGCTTGCTTGACGAATATGTTGACTTTGCCCAACAAAATTACATTACGACCATTACCAGGTTTGCCTGTTGTGCGAGATATGATTGTTGATATGACGAATTTTTTCAAGCAATACCACTCGATTCGCCCCTATTTGGTCAACGATACACCGCCTCCTGAAAAAGAGCGTTTACAGTCTCCTGAAGAACGTGACGAGTTGAATGGCCTGTACGAATGTATTTTGTGCGCATCTTGCTCTACAGCTTGCCCATCTTTTTGGTGGAACCCCGATAAATTTGTAGGTCCTGCAGGTTTATTACAGGCCTACCGCTTCATTGCTGATAGTCGCGATCAAGTCACGAGTGAGCGTTTAGATAATTTGGAAGATCCATATCGATTATTCCGTTGTCACACCATTATGAATTGTGTAGACGTATGTCCAAAAGGCCTAAACCCAACTAAAGCAATTGGCAAAATTAAGGAATTGATGGTACGTCGCTCAGTATGATTGCTGATGCACAAACCCTTTCTAGACTTCGCTGGAGTGCTAGAAGAGGTTTACTTGAAAATGATTTGATTATTGAGCGATTTTTTAATCGATATATCAATACATTGACGGTAGAAGATGTGTTTGCGATGGATCAGTTGCTTGATCTTAGTGATAACGATTTGTTAGATTTGCTCCTGAAAAGGATTGAGCCTAAAGGGGCTCTAGACAAACCAGATGTGATTAAAATATTACAAATGTTGCGTCAAATGTAAAATTTGGTGTTGAAAATGAAAAAGTAACGAGCTGTGTTCTATTAATATAATAATTTGAATGGAAGGAAATCCTGCAATGACCCCCTCTGACATTAAAGCCACACTATCTTTTTCTGACGGCTCACCAGCTATCGACATGCCAATTTACAAAGGAACAGTTGGTCCCGATGTAATAGATATTCGTAAATTGTATGGACAAACAGGTAAATTTACCTATGACCCTGGTTTTATGTCTACAGCTTCTTGTAACTCAAAGATTACCTTTATTGACGGTGACAAAGGTGAGTTGCTATATCGTGGATACCCTATTCAAGAATTAGCTCAAAATTGTGATTTTCTAGAAAGCTGTTATTTGCTTATTAATGGCGAATTACCGAATGCAGATGAGAAAAAGTCATTTGACAGGCTCGTCATGCAACATACAATGGTTCATGAGCAGATGCAGTTCTTTCTGAGAGGTTTCCGTCGAGATGCACATCCGATGGCTGTATTAACAGGCTTAGTTGGTGGAATGGCAGCTTTTTATCACGATGGTCTCGATTATAGTAATCAAAAAATTAGAGAAATCGCTCAAATTCGCTTAATTGCAAAAATGCCAACCTTGGTAGCTATGTCTTATAAATATTCGATTGGGCAACCATTTATTTATCCAAAGAATGATTTATCTTACACAGCAAACTTCATGCGAATGATGTTTGCTAATCCTTGTGAAGAATATCAAATCAATGATGTTTTGGTTCGTGCTTTGGACCGAATCTTCATTTTACATGCTGATCATGAGCAAAATGCTTCCACGTCAACGGTCCGATTGGCTGGTTCCTCTGGCACTAACCCATTTGCAGCAATTGCTTCTGGAGTTGCTTGTTTATGGGGTCCTGCGCATGGTGGTGCCAATGAAGCTTGTTTACAAATGCTTGAAAATATCCAAGCCATGGGCGGGGTAGAGAAAATCGGTGAATTCATCGCTCAAGTGAAAGATAAAGAATCAGGTGTTCGTTTGATGGGCTTTGGTCATCGGGTTTATAAAAACTTTGACCCACGTGCCAAGTTAATGCGTGAAACATGTTACGAAGTTCTGAATGAGCTTGGTTTGCAAGATGACCCATTGTTCAAATTAGCCATGACATTAGAGAAAATTGCATTAGAAGATGAGTACTTTGTTAGCCGTAAACTTTATCCAAACGTCGATTTTTACTCAGGAATTGTCCAGCGTGCATTAGGGATTCCAACAGAAATGTTCACTTGCATATTCTCATTAGCTAGAACAGTTGGTTGGATCGCGCAGTGGGAAGAGATGATTACAGATCCTGAGTATAAAATAGGGCGTCCGCGTCAATTATTTAATGGCTATCAGACTCGGTCAGTTCCATCTATTAACAAACGATAATCAAGGAGATTGCATGGCTCGTACCTTATATGACAAGCTTTGGGACGACCATGTGGTCTATGCGGAAGAAGACGGTACTGCGGTTTTATATATCGACCGTCATCTTTTGCATGAGGTAACTAGCCCTCAGGCTTTTGAAGGCTTATCACTTGCTAAACGAGCTTTATGGCGTAATTCAGCGAATTTGGCTGTTTCAGACCACAATGTTCCGACTACGGATCGATCAGTTGGCATCACCGATCCCATTTCTAAATTACAAGTTGATACTTTAGATACCAATTGTGATCGATTAGGTATTACTCAATATAAAATGCATGACTTACGTCAAGGGATTGTCCATGTCATTGGTCCAGAGCAGGGGGCTACGCTACCCGGTATGACGATTGTTTGTGGTGATTCTCACACAAGTACACATGGTGCCTTTGGGGCATTGGCTTTTGGTATCGGAACTTCAGAAGTCGAGCATGTTTTAGCAACCCAAACATTGCTCATGAAAAAAAGTAAAAACATGTTAATTCGTGTTGATGGTAGATTATCCTCAGGCTGTACGGCCAAAGATATTGTTCTTGCAATTATTGGAAAGATTGGCACTGCAGGTGGAACTGGCCATACTATTGAGTTTGCTGGTGAGGCGATTCAACAGTTATCGATTGAAGGTCGTATGACGGTTTGTAATATGGCGATTGAAGCAGGGGCAAGGTCAGGTTTAATTGCAGTAGATGAAAAAACCATCGAATACGTACAAAATCGTCCATATGCACCCACAGGCCAAGCTTGGAGTTTGGCAATACAGTATTGGCGTGGACTGCATTCAGACCCAGATGCTGTATTTGATCAAGTGATTCAATTACGTGCCGAAGAGATCAAACCTCAGGTCACTTGGGGTACTTCCCCAGAAATGGTTTTATCGATTGAAGATCGTATACCTGATCCTGAAAAAGAAAAAGACCCAAATAAGCGGTCTGCGATTGAGCATGCATTGGTTTACATGGGCTTAACACCTAATACGCCAATTGACTCCATCATGATTGATAAAGTATTTATTGGCTCTTGTACCAATAGCCGTATTGAAGATATGCGTGCGGCAGCGAAAGTTGTTGAGCGCTTAGGTAAAAAAGTTGCACCGAATGTGAGGTTGGCACTAGTGGTTCCTGGTTCTGGTTTGGTCAAAGCACAGGCAGAAAAAGAGGGGTTAGATAAACTCTTTATTGCGGCGGGATTCGAGTGGCGTGAACCAGGATGTTCTATGTGCTTAGCTATGAATGCCGATCGACTGGAGCCACAGGAGCGGTGTGCTTCTACTTCAAATCGTAATTTTGAAGGGCGCCAAGGAGCCGGGGGCCGGACTCATTTAGTCAGCCCTGCGATGGCTGCTGCTGCTGCGATTGAAGGTCATTTTGTGGATGTGCGTAAAATTGCATAATTATTAATAAAAGGTCTATCGATGAAAATTATTCAATGTATTTTTTTTCTGGTTATATCTCATGTATTAATCGCTTGCTCAACCCTTGAGGGTATGGGCCGTGATTTACAAAGTTTAGGTAAGTCGATTGAAAAAACTGCAGGACCATCAGTAAAGCTGGAAGAATCAAAGCCGATCGAACAGCCATCGGGTGCTGTTGTAACCCCAATTAAATAGATGAATAACTATGCAAGCTTTTAATGTACATCAAGGTTTAGTTGTGCCGTTAGATCGTGAAAATGTCGATACCGATGCGATCATTCCTAAGCAGTTTTTAAAGTCAATTGCTAGGACGGGTTTTGGACAAAATCTCTTTGATGCTTGGCGTTATTTAGATGCCGGCGAGCCTGGGGTGGATTGTTCGAAGCGCCCCATTAATCCAGACTTTGTATTAAATCAACCACAGTACAAAGGCGGCAGTATTTTACTTGCGAGAAAGAATTTTGGTTGTGGTAGTTCTCGTGAGCATGCCCCTTGGGCGCTTGTGCAGTATGGTTTTCGAGCAGTCATTGCACCAAGCTTTGCAGATATTTTTATGAATAACTGCTATAAAAATGGTTTATTACCGATTGTTCTCTCAAACACACAAGTGGATCATTTATTCAATGAGACATTTTCTTTTAATGGTTATCAAGTAACCATTGACTTAGAAAAGCAGATTGTCATCGCTGCAGATGGTAATTCTTATGACTTTGATATCACACCATTCCGAAAGTACTGTCTCTTTAATGGATTAGATGATATTGGTTTGACTTTACGTCATTCAGATAAAATCAAGAATTTTGAAACACAGCGTTTATTAAAAATGCCTTGGTTGGATACAAAGCTACCTTAAGTTTGGATTAATTATGAAAATTGCAGTTTTACCTGGGGACGGCATTGGTCCAGAAATCATTGCACAAGCAAGATTAGTTTTAGAT
Organism: Burkholderiaceae bacterium; assembly: GCA_947462685.1. Taxonomy (GTDB): domain Bacteria; phylum Pseudomonadota; class Gammaproteobacteria; order Burkholderiales; family Burkholderiaceae; genus Polynucleobacter. Next base: position 114,669 of record CANHPL010000002.1, read on the forward strand.
GCCTTGGGTGAGTCCTTTGAAATCGAAGAGGCACCAGTGGGAGGATCTGGATATGAGGCTGAAGGTCATCCTTTACCAGACAAAACATTATCCTTAGCTAAAGAAGCCGACGCCATTTTATTTGGCTCAGTTGGTGATTTTAAATATGACAATTTGCCAAGAGAGTTACGTCCGGAGCAGGCTATTTTGGGGTTGCGTAAGCATTTAGCTTTATTTGCGAATTTAAGACCGGCGATTTGTTACCCTGAATTAACGGCAGCCTCATCCTTAAAGCCAGAAATTGTTTCAGGTTTAGATATTTTGATTGTGCGTGAACTTAACGGTGATGTGTACTTTGGCTCACCGAAAGGCATCCGCACAGCAACCGATGGTCTTTTCCCTGGTGCACGAGAGGGCTTTGACACAATGCGCTATAGCGAACCAGAGGTGCGTCGGATTGGGCAAGTAGCATTTACAGCTGCTAGAAAAAGAAATAAAAAAATCTGTAGCGTTGATAAATCAAATGTCCTAGAAACTTCTCAGCTTTGGCGAGATGTGATGATTGACTTAGGTAAATCATTTCCAGATGTTGAACTAACGCATATGTATGTAGATAATGCGGCAATGCAGTTGGTAAAAGCGCCAAAAGCTTTTGACGTGGTAGTTACGGGTAATTTATTTGGTGATATTTTGTCGGATGAGGCAGCGATGCTCACAGGCTCAATTGGAATGTTGCCATCTGCATCACTCGATATCAACAATAAAGGTTTATACGAGCCTAGTCATGGTTCAGCTCCCGACATTGCAGGAAAAGGTATCGCTAACCCACTTGCAACCATTTTATCTGCAGCTATGATGCTGAGATATTCTCTTGGTAAAGAAGAGCAGGCCTTGCGCATTGAAAAAGCGGTGCAACATGTTCTTGCCAAGGGATATCGAACTGCTGATATTTACACCGCTGGCACACAAAAAGTTGGTACCGTTGAAATGGGCCAAGCGGTATTATCTGCACTAGTTTAAATTCAGGTAATTTTTCCATATAGGGCTCAGAAGTAATAAAATAGAGCCTTATTCATATTTTTTAAATAAGGTTTAGTAATGGCACTTCCTGTAGTAGGTTTGGTAGGGTGGCGTGGTATGGTTGGCAGCGTTCTTATGGAAAGGATGCTGGCCGAGAATGACTTTCAATTGATTGAACCGATATTTTTTAGTACCAGTAACCCTGGAGCAAAGGTGCCTTTATTTTCTGGTCAGACTTTAACTAAAAATGAAGAGTTATTGCAGGATGCGAATGACATTCACGCATTAAAAAAATGTGATTACATCATCTCAACACAAGGTGGGGATTACACCAAAGCCATTTTTGAGCCCTTAAGAGCTAGTGGTTGGAAAGGGCATTGGATTGATGCAGCTAGTAGTTTAAGAATGAATTCGGAAGCAGTTATTGTGCTTGATCCTGTGAATCGTCACGTAATCGATCAAGCATTCTCCAGTGGAAATTTGAACTGGATCGGTGGAAACTGCACGGTTAGCCTGATGTTACTTGGTTTGCATGGACTATTTAAGGCGGGATTGGTTGAATGGATGAGCGCAATGACTTATCAGGCTGCTTCTGGCGCTGGTGCCCAGAATATGAGGGAGTTATTGCAACAAATGGGTTATTTATACAATAGTGTGCAAGCTGACCTTGCTAACCCCAGCTCTTCTATTTTAGATATTGATCGCCAAGTAACGAAATCACTTCAAAGTAGTGAATACCCGAAAACCAACTTCAGAAATACGCCTTTAGCTGGAAGTTTAATTCCATGGATTGATGTACCTGTTGAGCATGGTCAGACCAAAGAAGAATGGAAGGGTGGCGCTGAATGTAACAAAATACTTGGATTGCCGCCATTTAGAGAACCTGGAAGTATTCCCATTGATGGTATTTGTGTCAGGGTCGGTGCAATGAGATGCCATTCTCAGGGATTGACTATTAAGTTAAAAAAACATGTCTCGATTGGTGATTTAGAACAATTAATCGCAAATGCCAATGAATGGGTCAAGTTTGTGCCTAATGAGCGTGAAATGACGGAACAATATTTAACCCCGGCTGCGGTTACTGGAACATTGCAAATACCAGTGGGTCGTATGCACCATTTAGCGATGGGGCCAGAATACATTGGAGCGTTTACAGTAGGTGATCAGTTGTTGTGGGGTGCAGCAGAACCTCTGAGAAGAATATTACGTATCCTATTGGAATCGAAGTAATGAATATAAGACGCCATACAAAATGTCTTTTTATGGCTTGGAGTCTTTTTTTCTGTCAAATTACATTTGCCTTGTCTTTAGGCGCATTGAGTACCCAATCTTCTCAAGACGAGCCGTTTGAAGCAAAAATTTTGATTCTGATGAGTACCAAGGAGTCTAAGACTCTTGGTCAATTTGAAGCTCGCTTAGCTGACCAAAGCCTCTTTGAAAAATTTGGAATACAGAAACCGAGTGACACATTTTCTCCCAATATATCTATTCAAAAAGATAACGTGGGTAAACCGATTGCCATCGTTATCAAGTTTTCTCAAAAAACTGTTGAGCTAAAGAAAGCTTTTAATGATGTAGTAATTGAACTCAGTTGGTCCTCTGGGAAAATTACTCGCGTCTACACAATATTAAATACCCAATCTAAAGAGATTCAAGTACAAGCGGGCGATAACCTGGTGAATATTGCAAGTCAAATAATGCCACAATTAAGTGGTGTTGAGCTCAATCAAGTATTGGTTGCTTTATATCGATTAAATCCTAAAGCATTTTATGCAGGTAACATCAATCGCTTAAAGCAGGGTGAGAAATTAAATGTACCGACTGAAATTATGGCAGCATCAATTCCAGCAGAAGAGGCGCGAGAATTTGCTGCCACAGCCGCTAAAGACTATCGTGAACGTCAATTAAATAGGTCTACTGAGGAAAGTTTAAAAAGCAATAATCGCACCTATCAACAAACTCAACTTCCAGAGAGTTTTAAAGATCGTTTAAAGATTGGATCTTCACAAATCGATTCTGAACAAGCGATTACTCAAGCCAAATTAAATGAAGAAATGATTGCCCAAAAAAAAATGTTGGAAGAGGCACAACAGCGTATTGCTGAGTTGGAACGTAATATTGCAGATTTAAAAGAAATGAATGAGAAAAAATCGACTGTGCCAATTGTTTTTAAGTCGTTTGATTTTGAACAATACGGAATTATTGTGGGTATCTTGTCTTTAACAGGGATATTTTTATTTGGTGTATTACGCAACTCTTCTTATCAAGTTGCTCTAGATAGTTCTTCCAATTTATCATCTAATGTACCAACACATATTATTCCCAAGATGATGCCGGTCATGGAGGCAAATACCAATAATGAAGAGCCGGAGGATGATTCTGCGGTTGTGATTCATCAATCAGACACTCATGCGGATCATCATGAAGTTCCAAAGCATATTAAAGAGTTATTTTCTAGTATTGATTTGAACTTGTCATCTGATCCTGTCAAATCAGAAGTAAGGATAAGTCCTGAGATGGAAAACCAAGCCACACCCATTGCATCGGCAGCTGTAATAACATCGCCAATTCCTTATTCTCAAGACTTAGGGGGCAGTACTCTTCCTAATTCAAGTTCATCAGAGGTTTCCAAGATATTACTTAATTCAGATGAACAGAAAGTTAGATTTAATCTTGCTCGTTCATATCTAAAAATTAAAGATTTTGAGACAGCTAGAATTTTATTGACTGATCTGGTAGAGCTTGGTGACAATGCTGATAGAGAGATCTTGATCCAAGCCTCTGAGTTACTTGTGGAAATTTCGTGATTTTTCAAGCGCCATCAGATAATAACCACGAATTAAGACGAATTGCCATTGGGGTCCAATATGATGGTTCTCCATATTGCGGTTGGCAAAGCCAAGTTCAACAAGCGACAATACAAGACCATATTGAGTCTGCGATTAGTCACTTTATTGGCGGAATTAAAGAGCCTATCATTCGCTTAACTGCTGCTGGAAGAACGGATACTGGGGTACATGCATTGGGTCAAGTGGCTCATTTTGACACGGTTGTTGAACGACCCGATTGGTCATGGGTCAGAGGTTTAAATAGTTTTTTACCACCATCGATATCCATTCAATGGGCAAAAGAAGTGCCATTCGAATTCGATGCGAGATTTAGTGCTTATGAAAGATCCTACGCCTACTATTTAATTACATCACCAGTCAAAACACCTCTTTTACATCGAAAAGCTGGTTTTCATATGTTGCCATTGAATAAGTCCTTGCGCGTTGATGAAATGCGTCGTGCAGCTACTTATTTGCTTGGTGAACACGATTTTTCTTGTTTTAGATCATCAGAGTGTCAAAGTAAAACTCCTGTGAAAAATTTATATCAAATTGATATCATTGAAGAAGGGGTAAAGGTATTCTTTTTTTTTAGAGCGAATGCATTCTTACATCACATGGTACGCAATATCATGGGAAGTTTGCTACACGTAGGTTTTGGGAAAGAATCAGCGGGCTGGTTTGGCGAGCTTTTATTAAAAAAAGATCGATCTTTGGCTGCGCCCACGTTTTCCGCAGATGGGTTATATTTAGCTCAGGTTGGCTATCCCGATCAATTTGAAATACCTTTACCTCATTTTGATTTTAGTGTGATCCCCTCAGCATATTTACACAAAGCATTCCGTCCATAGGCACTGGAGGATCTAAAGAATGAGTTTATTAAATAATGATTCCCTTCACACACGAATTAAAATTTGTGGTTTGAGCACTGCAATAGATATTCATACAGCGATGAATCTAGGAGTTGATGCGATTGGACTGGTTTTTTATCCGCCGAGTCCAAGATGTTTAGAGATGACACAAGGGGCGACATTATCGCGTTTGCACGAGGGCACTTTGCAAAACGTGGTCTTAGTGGTCGATGCCGATGATCATTTGATTAAAAGTATCAAAGACCATTGCAAAATAGATATATGGCAGTTTCATGGGAATGAAACTCCACAGCGTTGTTCTGAAATCGCCGGGGACTTACCATGGCTAAAAGCGGCAAGGGTTGATGAAAAATTCCAACTTGACGATTTTTGCCTACAATATAGGGATGCATCTGCTTGGATATTAGATGCTGTGGTTGAAGGTTACGGTGGTGGTGGAAAAACGTTTAATTGGGATTTAATACCGAAGTCATGGATAAAAGAAAACGCGCATCGGGTCGTTTTGAGTGGTGGATTGAAAATAAGCAACGTTGCAGAGGCAATTGCACATTTTCGACCATTAGGAGTAGATGTATCCAGTGGGGTTGAGATTTCTAAAGGAAAAAAAGACCCCGAATTAATGAAACAATTTGTAATGCAAGTCAGGACGATTGATCAATCTTCTTACTAGTATAAAAAAGGATAGCTTATGTACGATTTTCCAGATACACGTGGGCATTTTGGCCCTTATGGAGGGGTATTTGTATCTGAGACGCTCATGTTTGCCCTTGAAGAACTCAAGCAAATATACGCCAAATACCAACATGACCCTGAATTTCAAGCAGAATTTCACAGTGAGTTAAAGCACTTTGTGGGTCGACCAAGCCCGATTTATCATGCAAAACGATGGAGCGAGCAGGTTGGTGGGGCACAGGTTTACTTTAAAAGGGAAGACTTAAATCATACTGGAGCTCACAAAATTAATAATGTAATTGGTCAGGCATTACTCGCCAAAAGAATGGGTAAGCCACGAGTAATTGCAGAGACAGGAGCGGGGCAGCATGGCGTTGCGACCGCAACGATTTGTGCAAGATTTGGATTAGAGTGTGTGATCTACATGGGTAGTGTTGATGTCGAGAGACAAGCTCAAAATATCTACCGTATGAAGTTGCTCGGTGCAAAAGTAGTTCCCGTTGAGTCTGGTTCTAAAACATTGAAAGATGCTTTGAATGAAGCGATGCGTGATTGGGTTACCAATGTCGAAAATACCTTTTATATCATTGGTACAGTTGCCGGCCCACATCCTTACCCAATGATGGTGCGAGATTTTCAAAGTGTGATTGGACTAGAATGTATTGATCAAATGCCAGAGATGACTGGAGCACAACCAGACTATGTACTAGCATGTGTTGGTGGCGGGTCGAATGCAATGGGAATTTTTTATCCCTACATTAACTATCCTGATGTGAAATTAATTGGTGTTGAAGCTGCTGGTTCTGGAATTGAAACCGGTATGCATGCTGCAGCTTTGTGTGCAGGTACACCAGGAGTTTTACACGGTAATAGAACCTACTTGATTCAGAATGCGGATGGACAAATCATGGATACCCATTCTATCTCTGCAGGCCTTGATTACCCGGGAGTTGGCCCAGAGCATGCCTGGTTAAAAGATATCAATAGAGCCACTTACACCGCAGTTACCGATGAAGAAGCGCTTGCTGCATTTCATACCTGTTGTGAGATTGAAGGGATTATTCCAGCATTAGAAACTAGTCATGCGATTGCATATGCCTTTCGGTTAGCGAAAACACTACCTAAAGATAAAACGATTCTTGTTAATCTGTCCGGTCGAGGTGACAAAGATATGCACACAGTTGCCCAGGCTGACAAAATTAAACTTTCACCAGCATAAGGGTTAATTTATTTATGGGACGTATTGAAGCAGTATTTCAAGAGCTTAAAACGGTTGGTAAAAAAGGTTTAATTCCCTTCGTAACTGCTGGAGATCCTGATTTAGCAAGTACCTTACTTATTTTGCATGCCTTGGTCGAATCTGGCGCAGATATTATTGAGCTTGGTATCCCTTTCTCAGATCCAATGGCAGATGGCCCTGTAATTCAAAGGGCATCAGAAAGATCACTTGCCAATGGCACTACTCTTTTAAAGTGCTTAAAAATCGTACAAGACTTTCGGTCGACAAATCAATTAACCCCAATCGTATTAATGGGATATGCCAATCCAATTGAGCGTATGGGGATTGAAATCTTTACTCAAAAAGCAAAAGAAGCTGGCGTTGATGGGGTCTTGGTGGTTGATTATCCACCTGAAGAATGTACTGAATTTGCAAGTATCTTAAAAAAAGCCGGTTTAAGTCCCATATTTTTATTAGCACCGACATCAACACAAGAACGTATTAACCATGTTTCACTAGCCTCAAGTGGGTACATATATTACGTATCCTTAAAAGGTGTTACTGGGGCAAGTAACGTTAATATCGCAGAAGTTGCGACCATCACAGATCAGATACGAGCGCAAACTTCGACACCTCTTGCTATTGGCTTTGGTATTCGTGATGCAGAATCCGCTAAAAAATTAAGTCAAAGTGCAGATGCCGTCATTATTGGTAGTAAGTTGGTACAGATATTAGAGGAGTCCTCTTCTGATACAAGGTTACAATCATTGAAAAGCTTTATTCGTGACATTCGTACAGCGTTAGATAGTAATAAGTAGAGCATTTTGAATAGATAACTAGAGGAATGATATGAGTTGGATTGATAAATTATTACCTCCCCAGATTCAGCAAACTGATCCTAGTTTACGTAAATCTGTTCCCGAAGGCTTGTGGGTAAAATGCGTATCTTGTGAAGCGGTTTTATATCGAACTGACGTTGAGGCCAATCAATATGTCTGTTCAAAGTGTAACCATCATATGCGCATACGCGCCAGACAGCGCTTGGACTTTTTGTTGGACAAAGAGGGGCGTTATGAAATTGGCCAAGAAATTGTGCCTATTGATCCTTTAAAGTTCAAGGATACGAAAAAATATACCGATCGCTTACAAGAAGCCATGGACAGTACTGGTGAAACAGATGCGATGGTGGTTTTAGGTGGATCGATTCATACACTACCAGTTGTTATTGCCTGTTTTGAATTTGAGTTTATGGGTGGTTCAATGGGGTCAGTTGTTGGCGAGCGTTTTACAAGAGGTGCCCAAACGGCTTTAGATCAAAAAGTCCCCTTTATCTGCATCAGTGCTACAGGCGGTGCTCGAATGCAAGAAAGCCTATTATCACTAATGCAAATGGCTAAAACGAACTCTATGTTAACCAAACTATCAAAAGCAAAGTTACCCTATATTAGCGTTTTAACAGACCCCACAATGGGTGGAATATCTGCAAGTTTTGCATTTATGGGTGATATTGTTATTGCAGAACCAAAAGCTTTAATTGGTTTTGCTGGCCCGAGAGTGATCGAACAAACGGTCAGGGAGAAGTTGCCTGAAGGATTTCAGAGATCAGAATTTTTAATGCAAAAGGGGGGTATCGACATGATTGTTGATCGTCGCCAAATGAGAACTGAAATTGCTCAATTGTTAGCTTTGTTACAAAAACAACCGACAGACTCTATCGCTTAATATCCTAGTGTTTTCTAAAGAGCCTCATTATTTTTCAGATCTACAAAGCTGGTTAGCTTTTCTGGAGACTGCTCACCCTGTCGGCATTGATATGGGTTTGACACGCATCAAAAAAGTTCAAGAAGCTCTCAATTTAAAGTTTCAGTGTCCTGTTATTACTGTTGCTGGTACTAATGGCAAAGGTTCCATTTGTGCATTTTTAGAGTCGATCTTTTCAGAGGCTGGATATCGGGTTGCTTGCCATACATCGCCGCATTTTTTAGACTTTACAGAAAGAGCACGTATTGGTCGTCAAAGTGTTTCTGAAGAACGATTATTGCAACACTTTCATGCTGTTGAGATGGCACGATCCTCCCTGGATGAGTTAGTAAGTCTTACCTATTTTGAGTTCACAACGTTAGCCATTTTGCATTTATTCGTTTCCATGGAGTTGGATGTCGTGATCTTAGAAGTTGGACTAGGGGGACGGTTAGATGCAGTTAATATCATCGACGCTGATTGTGCAATTATCGCTAGTATTGATCTTGATCATACGGCATTGTTAGGTAATACCCGCGAGTTAATCGCCGTTGAAAAAGCTGGAATCATGAGGCCTGGAAAAATTGCTATCTGTGCAGATCCTTTGCCACCTTCCACCTTAGTTGAGTATGCAGATCAATTGGGTGTTGACTTATGGCTACATGGTCGGGATTTTAATGTTTCCGGTGACCAACAGCAGTGGGGATGGTCGGGAAGAACAAGACGAGTTAATGGCTTGGCATATCCCGCGCTTAGAGGGGCTAATCAATTAATCAATGCAGCAGCGGTAATTGCTGCTTTAATGAGTTTAAGAGACGTATTGCCAGTCGGCGTTCAGGCAATTCGAAACGGCTTCGCCATGGTCGATCTGCCGGGAAGGTTTCAAGTGCTCGCAGGACAACCTACAATGGTGCTGGACGTTGCGCATAATCCCCATGCAAGTAGTGCATTGGCGGCTAGTTTAGATAAGATGGGGTATTTCCCTTTTACGCATGCTATTTTCGGTGTTATGTCTGATAAAGACATAGAAGGGGTGATTCGACCCATGTTGGGGATTGTGGATTATTGGCATTGTGTCAATCTACCCACTCCAAGAGCTGCAACCGCTCTAAAAATTCAACAGACTTTAGAAAGTCTTGGTGTAAAAAACACCAACGAATCGGGCATTACAAGTCATTTAACGGTAGATGAAGCATATCAAAAAACCTTTGAGCTGATTGGTCAAAATGATAGAATGGTGGTGTTTGGATCTTTCTTAACGGTAAGTGCAGTGATGGTTTTGCAGAAATTACAAAAACATTGAAATACCTCTACAAGTGCAAATAAATAGTAATGATCTCATTTTTTAAATTTAAAAATAATAAAAATTCAGAAGATAGTCCTGTTCGCACTGAGCCAACGATGAAATCTCGTCGTCAAGTTCTCGATGATGATAATCAAGAATCGATGTCAGAAAACCCAGAAGTTCAGAGAGCTAGACATCGATTATTGGGCGCGGTTTTTCTATTATTGATTGCTATCATTGGACTGCCAAGAATTTTTGATGCCGAACCAAAAATAATTAAAAATGATGTGGTGATTAAGGTTCTAAGTTCTGTTAGTGATTCTGTTAGTACCAATGAAGAAAAACCACGGGTTGATAACGCATTCGTATTACCTTCCCCCCTGGATGAGAAAATTCCTGCTGTTAATAACACGAAAATTCAGGATACAAAATCTAGCTCTAATACGTTTTTAGATAATAATGAGGTTATTATTTCAGAGTCTGTCCCTAAAGAAACAGATAAAAGTAAGGCGAAATTTTATATTCAAGTTGCAACATTCTCGACGAATGATCGAGTAAAGAAAATGTCAGCCAAGCTGAAAGAGTTAAAAATATCTTCGTATGTTGTAGAAAGAAAAAAAGAGGCGGAGGATACGACTTTATATCTTCTGCGGTCAGGACCATATAACAGTCGAGAGGATGCTCAAGCCGCGGTTAAAAAAATGGCTGAACTTGAAGTTGCCCCCAAAATTATTGAAATGAAAACCCCTCAATAATGAATACCTTCGCCTTTACAACGATTGATTTCATTGTGATAGGAATTATTGCCTTTTCAGCAATATTGGGTTTGATTCGTGGATTTATTCGTGAATCTTTTTCATTTGTTGGTTTTGCTATTGCTATGTATGTTGCTTATCATTTCTCAGGTGTCATTGCGACAAAATGGTTAACTGCCGTTCCAGGTGGCATGACGGGTCAGAATGCTTTAGCCTTTATTGGAGTTTTTGTAGCAATCTTAATTTTGTCAAAAATTATTTCAAATTTATTTAGTGGTTTAGTTAATAAAATTGGTTTATCTTTTTTTGATCGTTTACTCGGTGCCTTTTTTGGAACGATTCGAGGTGGGCTTATTGTCGTTGTATTGTCAACGTTATTCGCTTTAACTGATATACCTAAAAGTTCTGAATGGAAAGATGCTTTAACAAAACCTGGAATAGAAATGGCGGTAGGATTGATTCGTAGTTGGTTGCCTGAAGATTGGGCGACTCAATTAAAAAATGCTACTGATATTCGTCAATTACCTTAAATCTTCGAAAGTTATCTTATGTGCGGAATTGTTGGGGTTATTGCTAATGAACCGGTCAATCAACTGATATATGATGCGTTATTGCTATTACAACATCGTGGTCAAGATGCAGCAGGTATTGCTACTCATAACGGTTTTACTTTTCACATGCACAAAGCGAATGGTTTAGTTAGAGACGTTTTTAGAACGCGTAATATGCGAGGTTTAGTTGGAAATTCAGGGATTGGTCAAGTCAGGTATCCTACCGCAGGTTCTGCGAGTAGTGAAGAGGAAGCGCAGCCTTTTTATGTGAATGCTCCTTTTGGGATTGTTCTTGCTCATAATGGCAATTTAACGAATGCACCTAAGTTGCGTGATGAAATGTTTCACCGCGATCGACGTCACATTAATACAAGTTCAGATACCGAAGTTTTATTAAATGTACTTGCTGATGAGATTCAACGCTCTACGAATGGCATCATCATGGATGCTTCATCAGCTTTTCATGCATTAGAGAGCGTTTATGAACGTTTAGAGGGATCTTTTGCGGTCGTATCAATGATTGCTGGGCATGGTTTACTGGCATTTCGTGATGCACATGGCATACGCCCCTTATGTATTGGCAGAATGGATGTCGGTCAAGGTAAATCACAGTGGATGGTAAGTTCAGAGTCTGTTGCTATTGAGGGTATTGGCTATGAATTTGTAAGAGATGTTGCTCCAGGAGAAGCTATCTTTGTAGATCTTGATGGTAATTTTGCAAGTCGACAAATTGTGGCAGATGCCTGTCTTAACCCTTGTGTATTTGAGTATGTGTATTTAGCTCGACCAGATTCTTTCATGGATGGCATCTCTATTTTTGATGTGCGCATGAAAATGGGTGATTACCTAGCGAATAAAATTAGACGAGAAACGGATATCACTGATATTGATGTCGTAATGCCTATTCCTGACTCTAGCAGGCCTGCAGCGATGCAGGTAGCTAAGTTATTAGGCATAGAATATCGGGAAGGTTTTTTCAAAAACCGCTATATTGGACGCACATTTATTATGCCAGGACAGGCAGTCCGTAAAAAATCAGTACGTCAAAAGTTAAATGCAATGCATGTTGAATTTCTGAATAAATCCGTATTGATTGTAGATGACTCGATTGTGCGGGGAACAACCTCATACGAAATAGTTCAAATGGCAAGAAGTGCTGGCGCAAGAAAAGTTATATTTGCTTCTGCGGCGCCACCCGTTTGTTTTCCGAATGTTTACGGGATTGATATGCCAACACGCGGTGAGTTAGTCGCTTATGGCAGAACTGTAGAGGAAATCAATGAGTTAATTGGTTCTGATCAGCTCATTTATCAGGATGTGGAAGACTTGAAACAGGCGATCCGAGATATCAATCCAATTATTAGCGGGTTTGAGGCCTCATGTTTTGATGGCATTTACATCACTGGTAATATCACTAATTCCTATTTAGATGCATTAGAAGCTTCACGAATGTCCCCAAATGCGATGGAGGATCGTGGTTCAGAAATAGGTGATTTTTCTCGTTCACAATTAAATTTACAGCTCACTGGGCTTGATTAGGAAATAAAATACATGTCAGATCAAGATCAATTCGAAGGTTTGCATCCTGATACCTTAGCGGTTCGTTCAGGTACTATGCGTTCCCAGTTTAACGAGCATTCTGAAGCGATGTTTTTGACATCTAGTTTTGTCTATGAAAATTCACAAGTAGCAGCAGATCGATTTGCTAATGCTGAGACAGGATTCATTTATTCGCGGTTCACTAATCCTTCTGTCTCAATGTTTCAAGAGCGTTTAGCTGCTCTTGAGGGTGCGCAAGCTTGTATTGCAACAGCATCTGGCATGGCGGCAATTTTTGCCTTATCCTTAACCGTTCTCAAAGCCGGTGATCACATTATTTGTTCACGAGCGGTCTTTGGTTCAACCATACAAATGTTTAGCAATATTTTGTCTAAATTTGAAATAACAACGACTTATGTTGACCCAACTTCCGTAGAAGAATTCTCCGTAGCAATGCGTCCAAATACACGGATGGTTTATATAGAAAGCCCTTCGAACCCTTTAACTGAAATTGCTGATATTAGTGCTATTAGTTCTATTTGCAAGGCGGCAAATGCTCTTTTTGTTGTTGATAATTGCTTTTGTACACCTGTATTACAGAAGCCGTTATTGTTAGGTGCTGATGTCATTATTCATTCAGCAACCAAATTTTTGGATGGTCAGGGGAGGGTTTTAGGTGGAGCAGTGCTTGGCTCGAAAGAACTCATCTCAAAGATATTTGGATTTAACCGTATTACAGGCCCAACTTTATCTGCCTTTAATGCCTGGGTTCTACTGAAGGGACTTGAAACACTTTCTTTAAGAGTTGAAAAGCAAAGTGATAATGCCCTTGAGATCGCTTCTTGGTTAGAGACCTGTGAGATGGTTGAACGAGTTTATCATCCGCAATTACCGTCACATCCTCAACATGCATTAGCGATGCGTCAACAATCAAAAGGTGGCGCGATCGTTTCATTTGTAGTTAAAGGTGGTAGAGAAAATGCCTGGAAAGTCATCGACTCAACAAAGCTCTGTTCAATCACTGCGAATTTAGGTGACACCAGAACAACAATTACGCACCCAGCCACAACGACCCATGGACGCATGCCAGTTGCCGATCGTGAAAAAGTAGGATTGGTCGAAGGTCTAATTCGACTATCCATTGGCTTAGAGCATGTTAGCGATTTAAAAAATGACCTCTTACGAGGCTTATCTCTCATTAATTCATCGAAAGGATAAATCATGACCGTTGATATTACCACTCACAATCCGGAATTTTCTACGACGGGACAGATTAGTCCCGAACAAGTTAAGGAAGTAGCTTCCCTAGGTTTCAAAAGTGTGATTGATAATCGCCCAGACTTTGAGGGGGGGCATGATCAGCCACTGCACGCCGATATTGAAAAATTAGTTATTGCTAGTGGTATGCAGTTTGCCTATTTGCCAGTCATTAGCGGCGCGATCACAACAGATCAAATTCACCAAATGGCTGAATTAATTGATTCTTTGCCTAAGCCTATCTTGGCTTTTTGTCGCAGTGGCGCTCGTTCTACTAACTTGTATCATTTAGCAATGAGTCGAAGTTAATGCCCAATCGTTCTTTATTTTTTGCAAGTATTTTGATGATACTTGTCACACATTCGCAAACATTTGCAGGTGTTGCTCAAGATAAAGAATTAAAGGAAATGGATCTCATTCAAAATAATTTAAATACTCAGTCTGAATGGATTCAGTATCGGTATGATCAGGCAGTATCTGATTGTTATAGCAAATTTTGGATGCAACGTTGCCTTGATAAAGCACGGCTGGAATTTTTAAAAGAAAAAAAGATTGTGCGTGATCAAGAAATTGCTTTACACGCCCGACAAAGGGTCGTGAATGAAGTCATTAAGGATGAAAAAGATCAGCAACGTATTGCCGAGTATCAAGATCCTAAAAAGGTAAAAGAACGTGCTGATAATAGGGCAAATTATGAAGAAAAACAGCGCCTGCGCGCTGAACGCGAAGCTGAATTGGAAGAACGACGGAAAGATGCGGACAAGCGTGCAAAAGAAAACCGTAAAACTTCACCTCTCGATTAAACGTGTCTAAAGTTAAATCTCAATATGTTTGTCAAAGTTGTGGGGCAAGCTTTCCCAAATGGAGTGGCCAGTGTGCTGCTTGCCAGGAGTGGAACACACTCGAAGAGTTTTTAGAGAAGTCTGCGAACCAACGTTTTATTGGATTAACGAAGACTGCACCGTCCCAAAAATTATCTCAAATCACTTTAGAAGATTACGGTCGAATATCAACCTTCATCCCGGAATTTGATCGTGTGTTGGGTGGGGGGCTTGTAGATGCTGGGGTGGTTCTCATTGGTGGAGATCCTGGTATTGGAAAATCCACCTTGCTTCTTCAGACATTAGCCAGTTTAAGTCAGGCAGGTGAGTCTGTCATGTATATCAGTGGCGAGGAATCATCTGCACAGATTGCTCTGCGCGCACAAAGAATAGGGTCATTTGCGCCTGATTTAGATATTTATCCAGAAATTTTATTAGAAAAAATCATCCCTACTTTAGAGGCTATTCGGCCTCGAGTTGCAGTCATCGATTCAATCCAAACCATTTATTCTGAAGCTTTAAGTTCGGCACCAGGATCAGTAGCACAAGTGCGTGAATGCGCTTCGCAGTTAACGCGCCTCGCAAAATCTTCAGGAATATCGATACTCCTCGTAGGGCATGTGACCAAAGAAGGCAATATTGCGGGGCCACGTGTCCTAGAACATATTGTCGATACGGTTCTCTATTTTGAAGGCGATCCTCAATCTTCATTTCGTTTAGTCCGGGCTATTAAAAATCGTTTCGGTGCTGTCAATGAGCTTGGCGTATTTGCAATGACGGATAAGGGTCTGAAAGGTGTGAGTAATCCATCCGCTTTATTTTTATCGCAAAGTAACGCAAGTGTGCCAGGAACCTGCGTGCTAGTTACCCAAGAAGGAACAAGACCTTTATTAGTTGAAATTCAAGCGTTAGTGGATCAATCACATGTACCTAATCCAAGAAGATTAGCCGTAGGATTAGAACAAAATCGATTAGCGATGTTACTTGCAGTCATGCATCGTCATGCGGGTATAGCTTGTTTTGATCAGGATGTATTTTTAAATGCGGTAGGTGGCGTAAAAATTACTGAACCTGCGGCTGATCTTGCAGTGCTTCTAGCCATACAATCCTCATTAAAAAATAAACCTTTGCCAAGAGACTTGGTTGTTTTTGGCGAGGTTGGTTTAGCTGGAGAAATTAGAGCGTGTCCACGCGGTCAAGAGCGATTAAAAGAAGCCGCGAAACTAGGATTTAAAAGGGCTATTATTCCTAAAGCAAACTTACCTAAGAAATCTCAATTTGATAGCATGGAATTGATCAGTGTTGAAAGAATCGAGACTGCGCTTCAAATCGTGAGAGATTTGTAATATGCCAAGTATTCCAGAATATAAAAGAGAAGATTTTCCGAAGTTAGTTACCATCTCCACTAGGTGGTCTGATAATGATATTTATTTACATGTAAACAATGTTATTTATTTTTCTTATTTTGATACAGCAGTCAATCAAAACCTTTTGGAATATGGTGTGTTAGAAATTGAAAATAGTGATGTAATTGGTTTGGTGGTGAATAACCAATGTCAATTTTTTGCATCGATCGCTTTTCCAGATGTGGTTTATGTTGGAGTCGCTGTCGAAAAAATTGGAAACTCGAGTGTCACTTATCGTTTGGGAATATTTAAAAACCAAGAGAATACTTTATCGGCATTGGGTTCTTATACACATGTATATGTAGATCGGCAAACCCATCGACCAGTCTCTATACCAGAAAAAACCAGATCTCTATTTGAGACTATGCTGGTCAAATAAAAAGGAAGCAATGCTTCCTTTTTATTGAAGGTCAAAGCAAATTAATCAATATAAGAACCTGATGCTTTGATGATAGGTGCCCACTTTTTGATCTCAGACTCAACCTGACGTTTAAGACCTGCAGGAGTTACATCTTCTGGAGCTGCAATCTCAACGTTTAATTCGGCAAGACGAGCTTTAACTTCAGAATCCGCTAATGCAAACTTTAGTGCTGCATTGAGTTTATCTGTCACTAGAGTAGGAGTACCTTTAGAGGTATACATGCCATGCCATGCAACGACTTGGAAGCCTTTCAGTCCTTGCTCATTAAGCGTGGGAACATTTGGTAGGCTAGACAAGCGTTTTAAAGTGGTTGTGCCATAAAGGTTCACTTTATCTGCTTTGATATGTGAAAGAGTATTTGTTGTTTGGTCACATAGTAAGTCAACCTGACCACCTAAAATATCTGTAATCGCAGGACCAGTCCCTTTATAAGGAACTTGAGTCAACGGGATACCTAGTTGGCTTGTAAATAACATGCCGCAAAGCTGAGAAACTGCTCCAGGACCTGCATTAGCAAGGGTAACTTTATCGCGATTTTTTTGAATGTAGGCTAATAAATCTTTATAGTTAGTCGCTGGTAAATTCTTGCGACCTATCAATGTCATTGGCGCATTAACAACCTGACCTATATATTCAAAGTCATTTAAGGTGTCATAAGGTAATTTTGAATACAACGCTGGAGCGGTTGATATGCCGATGTGGTGTAAAAGTACCAAATAGCCATCTTTGGGGGACTTTGCCACACGGTTGGCGGCAATCGTGCCTCCGGCGCCAGCAGTATTTTCAACAATCACCGTCTGTCCTAAAAATTTAGTCATTGGAATCGATAACAAGCGAGCAACAGCATCCGTAGGACCGCCAGCCGCAAATGGCACAACGAGAGTAACTGGTTTAGTCGGGTATTCATCCGCATGTGCGGTTATTGAAATAGAAAAAATGGCTAATCCAACAAAAGAAACTAAATTTTTGAGAGGTTTCATGATGTTCATATAGTGTGATTTAATAAAGTTATTAAGATCTGATTGTAATCTTAATTATGATTTAAGATAACTATGGTAAATCCTTATAAGTAATCAGTAAAACTTGCTGTTCTCCTGCAGACACGGACAACCAAGTTACATTTAACTGCGGGAATGCTTTTTTGAAATGTTCATACTCATTGCCAATTTCTAGAACTAAAGCACCCGAGTCGTTTAAATAATCTTTAGCTTGCTCAATTATTTTGCGAATAATAAGCATTCCATCTAAGCCTCCAGCCAATGCTATAGAAGGTTCTTGCAGGTACTCATCTGGTAATTGTGCCATGGAACTTGTGTTGACGTAGGGTGGATTACACAAAATGAGGTCAAACTTGTCATTTACTGAAAGAGGGGGTAAACCGTCAAAAAGATCCCCACAAAAGAGTTCAATCGATTCTTCGAGTTGATATTTTTCTATATTTAAAGCGGCAAGCTGCAGAGCATCTGAACTAATGTCAGTAGCGCTCACGATTATATCTGGACAATTGATCGCTAAAAGAATGGCTAGAGAGCCATTTCCCGCGCATAAATCAAGGGCGCGCCCTCCAGGCGGCAACCAGGGCTCCAACACTACATCAGAAATAAGTTCAGCAATAAAGGATCGTGGGACGATACTACGTTCATCACAAACAAAATCGTACCCCATCAACCAAGCTTCACCTAATACATAGGCGAGCGGTTTGCGTGAGATAATTCGTTCCTGAGCAATAGCTTTCGCTCTGTCAAATGCTAGGCTAGGATAGGGCTCATCTAAACGTTCCAGAGCATCGATCGGCGCAATATGAACACAATGCGATAGTATCCAGAAAGCTTCACTATCAGCATCGGGGGCACCATGTCCAAAGGATAAATTGGCTTTAGCAAGTCGCTCACTTAAAACGTCACAGGCGGTGTTAAAAGACAATTCAGAGTTTTGCACTATGAACGTACTAATTCTTCGAGGGTGCGGCGATAAATATTTTTCAAGGACTCAATATCCGCTAAGTTCACGTTTTCGTTCACTTGATGAATAGAGGCATTGATAGGGCCAAACTCGACCACCTGTGGACAAATTTTAGCGATAAATCGTCCATCACTTGTCCCACCAGTTGTGGAGAGTTGGGGCTCGACACCAACTTCTCCAACAATTGCCTGACTTAATGCTTTGCATAAAGTACCTTGAGGAGTTAAGAAGGGTTCGCCAGCTTGATTCCAGGAGATATCGTAATTGAGTTGATGCTTTTTTAAGATATCTTCCACCTGAGTCATTAATCCTTTGGCAGTACTCGAAGTGGCAAAGCGGAAATTGAAATCAATAATAGCTTCTCCAGGGATGACATTGAGCGCCCCTGTTCCAGAATGGAAATTCGAGGTTTGCCAAGTGGTCGCAGGAAAGTATTCATTCCCTTGATCCCATTCGATAGCTGCTAATTCAGATAAAACAGGCGCTGCGAGGTGGATGGGATTCATTGCAAGATGTGGATAAGCCACATGACCTTGAATACCCTTAATGGTTAATTTCGCGGACAAAGAACCTCTTCGGCCATTTTTAATCATATCGCCGAACTTGTTTGAGCTTGTTGGTTCACCAACAATACAATAATCTAGCCGAACTTGACGTTCTTGCAACTTATTGACAACGACCACAGTGCCGTCAGTATTTTTTGGACCCTCCTCATCGCTAGTTAATAAAAAAGCGATGGAGCCAAAGTGTTTAGGATATTGCGCAACAAATTCTTCGGTAGCAACTACAAAAGCAGCTAAAGAGCTTTTCATATCAGCTGCACCACGACCAAATAGATGACCATCCCGAATTTGCGGAATAAAAGGATCAGAAGTCCATTTTTCAAGAGGTCCAGGTGGGACAACGTCAGTATGGCCTGCAAAAACTAAGCAGGGTGCATCACTAGAACCACTTCCGGAACGAATAGCCCATAAATTAGTTACACGAAAATCTACTGGGCCGCTTAAGATAGTTTCGCAACTAAAATCCAATGAACGCAGTCGGCTTGCAATTAGAGCTTGGATCCCACCGTCTTGAGGCGTAACTGACGGCTGAGCAATAAACTCTTGAGCTAGAATCTGGGTAGTAGTTAAAGAAGGTTTCATATAGCTCCAAATATGGATTGATAATCCGCTTCTTTGAAGCCAAGACAAAGCATTTTCGAATTAGCCATAATAGGACGTTTGATCATAGAAGTGTTCTGCATCATTAATTGAATCGCCCCAGATTGAGTTTGAGATTGTTCTTTTTGTTGATCAGTCAAATTTCGATAAGTCATGCCTGAGCGGTTTATTAATTGAGTCCATTCAACATGTTTTAGCCATTGATGGATCAGTTCCTCACTCACGCCCTGTTTTTTAAAGTCGTAAAAATGGTAATCAATTTGATGACTTTCAAGCCAAACTCGTGCCTTTTTAACGGTCTGGCAGTTGGGTATGCCGTAAAGGGTAATGGCCATCAGAGACATTAATCTCGTAAAAGTTCATTAATGGCTGTTTTAGCCCTTGTCTGAGCGTCCACTTTTTTAACAATCACTGCAGCATAAAGGCTATATTTACCATCTTTAGAAGGAAGAGATCCTGGGACAACTACAGAGCCTGCAGGCACACGTCCATAATGAACCTCGCCCGTTTCTCGGTCATAAATTTTTGTACTTTGACCTATATATACGCCCATCGATAAAACACTATTTTCTTCGATGACTACACCTTCCACAACTTCAGAACGCGCCCCAATAAAGCAGTTATCTTCAATAATTACAGGGCCAGCTTGAACCGGTTCCAAAACTCCACCAATACCAACACCGCCTGATAAATGAACATTCTTACCTATCTGGGCACAAGATCCAACAGTTGCCCAAGTGTCAACCATACTTCCTTCATCGACATATGCACCAATATTGACGTAAGAGGGCATCAAAACGACATTTTTTCCGATAAATGAGCCACGTCTTGCGACTGCTGGTGGGACCACACGAAAGCCACCTTTTACAAAATCTTCTTGGGTATATTTTTCAAATTTCGAAGGCACCTTATCAAAAAACTGTGTGTAACCTCCAGCACTCATTAATACGTTATCTTGGAGTTTAAATGACAGTAAAACCGCCTTTTTAACCCATTGATGGACCGTCCATACCCCAACAGACTCCCTCGAAGCCACACGAATTTCTCCATAATTAAGCCCTTCAATAACCTCAGCAATACTGGCGCGCAATTCGGGGGTGGCATTTTGATTCGATATTTGAGCTCGGTTATCCCAAGCTTGGTCAATAATTGATTGAAGTTGATCTTTGTTTGTATTTGTCATAAGAGAGTTTTCAGATGTTAGGGCAATTTAATGTGATTATTTTATATCTTTGTTGGCAAATGTTGTAAAAACACAGAATCATTTACAAAAATTGATATCATCATGTTTTAACGGTGAAAAAATGTAGATCGTTGTGAGACTGAAATCAATCAAACTAGCGGGGTTCAAATCCTTCGTTGACCCAACCATTTTTGATTTGCCCGGACAACTTATTGGCGTTGTAGGGCCAAATGGTTGTGGAAAATCTAATATTATCGACGCGGTCAGATGGGTTCTTGGGGAATCACGCGCAAGTGAATTGCGTGGCGAATCAATGCAAGATGTCATTTTTAATGGATCTGGTTTGCGAAAGCCAGCTGGCAGAGCGAGTGTTGAATTGGTTTTTGACAATACCGATGGGCGCGCTCAAGGGCAGTGGGCTCAGTTTGGTGAAATTTCTGTTAAACGTGTATTAACGAGAGACGGCGCCTCCAATTATTTAATTAATCAGCAAGTTGTCCGGCGTAAAGATATTCAAGATATGTTCTTAGGCACAGGTCTTGGTCCAAGGGCGTATGCAATTATTGGCCAAGGAACTATCTCAAGGATTATTGAATCAAAGCCAGAAGAGTTACGTGTCTTTTTAGAGGAAGCTGCGGGTGTTTCAAAATACAAAGAGCGACGAAAAGAGACTGAAGCTCGGCTCGAAGACACCCATGAAAACCTGACACGTGTGCAAGATATTTTGCGAGAATTAGATGCCCAATTAATTAAATTACAATCCCAAGCAGAAGTTGCCCAAAAATATACGGGATACCAACAAGCAATGTACGAGCAGCAACAAATGTTGTGGGTTATGCGATACATTGAAGGTGAACAAAATCAGAATCAACAACAACAAATCATTCGTCAAGCGCAAATTGATTTAGAGGAAAAAATTGCATCGGTGAGATCAATCGAATCTGATTTAGAAATAAAACGTAATCAGCAATATGAGCTTCAAAATAATGTATCCAAGGCGCAAGGTGATTTATACGAAGTAAATGCTCAGATTTCGAGAATTGAGTCTGAGATTAAATTTGCAAATGACTCAAAACAACGCCTAGAAAATCAATTAGAAAGTCTACAAACGCAACTATTACGCTGGCAAGCGCAATTTGATCATGCATCTGATCAGCAAACTAAAATTCAGGTTGAAATTGAGCAGGCTCAAGATCTTGATGAGATCTGTCAAACGGAGGTGAAACTTCACGAAGCAGGTTTGCCTGAACTTGATGATCGGTGGTTAAACTCCGAGCAACTTGTCAACCGATTAAGAAACACCTATAACGAATTAGATAAGCAAGTCGTTAGTAGGAAAGCTTCTATACAAGGGATTAGTACTCAAATTCAACAATCAGAGCAACGCTTAGCGCGTTTACAAATTGATTTTGATAAACTAATTAAACCCAATGAAGATGCTTTAAATACAGCAATTGATCGTAGTCAAAGTGCCTTAAAGAAAAGAGACGAAGCCCAGATTAAATTACAAGCTTCTGAACAGGCAGTTCCAATAGCCGATAAAGCAAGACAAGAGTCCCAACAAGTTCTTCAGCACGCAAATCAATTGGTGGGTCAAACGCAAGCAAAATTATCGGCATTAAAGGGTATTCAAGAGAGAGTTCAGGCTCAAGGTAAATTGCGCCCTTGGTTAGAGCAGCATCAGTTACATCAGTTGCCAAGATTATGGCAAAAAATTCAAGTTGAAAATGGTTGGGAATCTGCAGTTGAGTCTATCCTCCGAGAAAGAACTGGCGCAATCCCGTCAAGCGATTTAAATGATTCAGTTAAGTTTGTTGAAATGACCCCTCCAGGCCGAGTTGCTTGGTTTGAGGCTTCCAGTGATCAAGCTATTTCAAAACCAGCGAATGTCGGTAACTTAACGCCATTATTCAGTCGAATTGTGGTTAAAGATTTGGCATTAGTGGGTGTATTACAAGAATGGTTAGTCAATGTATTTGTAATTGATTCTGTAGTAGATGGTTTATCTAGAAGACAAGATTTACCAATTGGTGGAGTCTTCGTGGCGAAGTCAGGCCACATCATTTCACGCGTTGGTATTCAGTTGTATGCTGAAGATAATGAACAGTCAGGTTTAATCGCCCGAGCTAAAGAAATTGAAAGTTTAGAGTTGCAAATTAAATCTGAACAGATCATTCTTGATGAGTCTCAAAGTGAACATTCCAAAATGCAATCGCAATATCAGACGGCCCACCAGCAAGCTATTAATGATCGCTTAGCTGCTGAACAAACTGTAAAAGATGCACATCGTTTTGAAATGGAAACTTTGCAGCTCAAGCAAGCTGAGCAAGAATATGCCACTAAAGCAAATCAAGTAAACAATGATATTGCTGAAACAGAACAATCGATTACTCATTTAAAAGCCACTTTAACGCAGAGTAAAGTTGATATCCATCAGCTTGAACAAGAAATTATTGAGTCTCGCACCCATTTTGAAAAGTCACAGGTAGATCATCAAGAATTACAAAAAGCACGAGATGACGCTCTGAAAAATCATCAAAGTTTAATCTCAAAAGCTCAAGAGGCATCTTATCAATTAAGAACTTTTCTCCAGAGACAAAATGATTTAAATAGTGAAATAAAGATGTCTAATGAGCAGATTGAGCAAATTAAAAACTCAGAACAAAATATTCATCAAGATTTACAACAATTTTCTGATGCATCGCTACAAGAACAATTGCAGGAACAATTGGGCTTCCGCTCAGATAGAGAAAATGCCCTTGCGCAAGCTAGAACTATCTTTGATGACTTAGTCTTCGACATTAAGTCAACCGATGAAAATCGTATGGGTTTTGAAAAATTTATTGAACCAATACGTGAAAAAATTACTGCCGCTCAATTAAAAGAACAAGCATCTAGACTCACCGTTGAGCAATTTAACACTTTACTCATGGAACAGAATGCTGACATAGAAAGTATTAAATCAAAAATAACACCAGATCATCGTGTATCGCAATTGCAAACAGAAGTGAATCAATTACAAAATCAAATTCAAGGGCTTGGCCCAGTCAATATGGCAGCGTTAGATGAGTTAAAGTCATCTAGTGAAAGAAAAGGCTTCTTAGATGCCCAGTGCGCCGACTTAAATGAAGCCATGAGCACATTAACTGATGCCATAATGCGGATTGATGCTGAAACAAGAAGTCTCTTGCAAGATACCTTTGATCAAGTGAATCTCCATTTCTCACAAATTTTCCCTGCCTTATTTGGTGGCGGTAATGCCAAGTTGATGATGACCGGTGAAGAAATTCTGGATTCTGGGGTCCAAGTCATGGCGCAGCCACCTGGAAAGAAAAATACAACAATTCACTTACTATCCGGTGGAGAAAAGGCACTTACAGCAATTGCTCTCGTATTTTCATTATTTCAGTTAAATCCAGCACCATTTTGTTTACTAGATGAAGTAGATGCGCCTTTGGATGATGCAAATACGGCAAGGTACTCTGATATTGTTGCCAAAATGTCGCAAAAAACACAATTTTTGTTTATTTCTCACAACAAAATAACGATGGAAATTGCTAATCAATTGATTGGTGTTACGATGCAAGAGCAGGGCGTGTCTAGAGTAGTTGCTGTAGATTTACAAGCTGCCACTGCATTGACCCAGAGTGAGTAAAAATGCCTGAAAGTGTTTTGCAATTAATTGAACAGTTAGATCTACAAAAAGCACTATTAATGATTAGTGTTTTGATTGTATTTGCCTTGATTATTAACAACATCTTTCGTTCACTGCGACTCAAAAAGCGCTTGATGAGCAACTTTGCCCAGGCCGCTATGCAAGAGTCAGTCAATCCTGAAAAGATGCTTGAACCACATTTTGGTTCCGAAGCCACTCATTTTGATCAACAAACGGCTAGAGGGCAGTCAGAAAATTCCCAATCCTCGACACAAAATCTGGCTAATTTACCTGTTGGTAATGTTTCTTTAGTGCCTTTTATTGAAGATGAAAATCCTGAGGAACAATTTAATTCGCGGATGGATCCTAATATTGATTGCGTTGTTGCGCTTAAATTTTCATTATTGATTCATGGACAAGAAGTCATCGAGAAGATGTCGCATTGGCCAATCAATCCAACATATCGTATTGTTTGTGAAGGCTTAAGTGAAAAAGATAACCATCCAATTTGGGAGTCAACACAAACCGATCATGCTTATAGTGAATTACAACTAAGCATTCAATTAGCTAATCGCCGCGGCCCTATTAATAAAGAAGATTTGGCAGAGTTTGTCGGATTTGCATCACAATTGGCTCAGGATTTTGATGCGGAAATTGATTTACCGCCGATACCTCAGGTCTTATCTCAAGCCCAGGATTTGGATCAATTTGCAGTTCAGTCTGATATTCAATTGAGTTTTAACATTGTGCCCAACATGATTAGTTGGTCAACCAAAGATGTCAAAGCCGTTTTGATCAAAAATGGCTTCTCGCTATCAAGGGATGGTTTATTTTTTAACTACGTGTTAAATAATCGAATTATCTTTAAAGCACAAATTCCAGGTGTAAATCTCTTGACTGATGATTTACAAATCCTTCGGGTCAAAAGCGTTCTATTTGCTCTAGACGTGCCTTTAGTGCCGCAAGAATTTAATCCATTTTCCAAGATGTTTGAATCCTCAAAACTGATTGCAGAAGAACTTGATGGTCGGGTCTTGGATGATAATGGCCAAGTCTTAGAGTTAAGTTCTATTGATCTGATTGTGGCGCAACTTCACCCAATTTACGCGATGATGGAAGAACGCCAGATACCTGCAGGATCACCATCTGCGGCAAGATTATTCAGTTAATTTTTGGATGTTAGAGCAACTCGACCAACGTTACGCTTGGCTAAAAGAGCAGATAAGCCATTTCGATCAGGCATATTACCTTAATGATAGTCCGCTGATTTCAGATGCTCAGTATGATGAGTTGTTTCGCGAACTACAGGCAATTGAAAAAAAATATCCTGAATGGATAACTATTGATTCCCCGACACAGAAAGTCAGTGGATATGTCAACCAAGTATTCTCTGAGGTCGTCCATGGAAGCCCCATGTTGTCGCTTAATAATGCCCTTTCAGAAACCGAATTAATTGCATTTGATAAGCGTTGCCGAGAGGCTTTAGAGTCTTCAACTGTTGAATACGCCTGTGAACTTAAATTTGATGGGTTGGCTATTTCTTTACTTTATGAAAACTCATTTTTAGTAAGAGCTGCGACACGCGGGGATGGCACTGTAGGCGAAAATGTAACTGCCAATATCAAGACAATTTCGCAAATTCCACATCGTTTAAAAGGAGTGGACTTGCCCCAAAGAATTGAAATTCGCGGTGAAGTTTTTATGACACATGAACATTTTCGACATTTAAATGAAGATCAACGAAATTTAGGTGAAAAAGAATTTGCCAATCCTAGAAATGCAGCTGCCGGTAGTTTAAGACAGCTTGATTCTAAGGTTACCGCGCAAAGAGCACTATCGTTTTATGCGTATGGTGTAGGTGAACTTGTGCCACAGCAATGGTTGCCTGAGCGACATTCAGACTTAATGGATCAAATGAGGGCTCTTGGATTACCTGTTTGTGAAGATCGATATATTGCACATGGTTATATGGAATTAATACACTTTTTTCAGAAAATTGAAAGCCGTCGTGAGCAACTTCCTTTTGATATTGACGGCGTTGTATATAAAGTTAATGCATATCGTTTACAGCAACAATTAGGATATGTGTCTCGTGCACCAAGGTTTGCTATTGCTCATAAATTTCCTCCACAAGAAGCATTTACAAGAGTTTTAGCCATTGAAGTTCAAGTAGGTAGAACGGGAGCAATTACCCCTGTTGCACGTCTTGAGCCCGTACTTGTCGGTGGCGTTACTCTGACTAACGCCACCTTACATAATGAGGATGAGATTATTCGAAAAGATGTTCGCATCGGCGATACCGTAGTCGTTAGAAGGGCAGGGGATGTCATCCCTGAGGTTGTGATGGTTGTTCAAGATAAACGGCCGATAGATGCTGCAGTCTTTCGTATGCCAACGCATTGTCCTATTTGCGATTCACAAATTTCAAAGCTACCAGGTGAAGCAATTGCTAGGTGTTCTGGCGGATTATTTTGTAATGCGCAAAAACTTCAATCAATTATCCATTTTGCGCATCGTCGAGCAATGAATATTGATGGATTGGGTGAAAAAATAATTGAACAATTAATTGCTGAACAGTTAATTAGAAACCCTTCTGATTTATATCGTTTGGGTTTGAATGGCTTATTACGCTTAAATCGAATGGGGGAAAAGTTAGCCTCTAATTTATTGACAGCAATTGAACAATCAAAGCAATGTTCATTGGCACGAGTAATCTTTGCTCTTGGTATTAGGCACGTAGGTGAAACAACAGCAAAAGATTTGGCCAAATATTTTGGATCTTTAAATGCATTTATTCTCGCTGATGATATTACCTTATTGAAGGTGCGAGACGTTGGCCCTGTAGTTGCTGAGTCGATTCGAGACTTCTTATCTGAGGGGCATAATATTGAGGTCATTGAGCAATTGATGGCTTGTGGCATTAACCCAATTGAAAAAATTTCTGAGGAAATAAAAGTCACCGAATTCATTGGCAAAACGGTCGTTATAACTGGTACTCTAGCAGCGCTCTCCAGAGACCAAGCAAAAGAACTCTTAGAGGGAGCTGGTGCAAAAGTATCTAGTTCTGTTTCTAGTAAAACAGATTATTTATTAGCTGGCGTAGATGCTGGCAGTAAATTAGAAAAAGCACAAACATTGGGTATTACCATCATTGATGAAACTGAATTTTTTAAGCTTTTAAATACAGATCTTTAGTTAGATAGTGCTTCGATTAATTCAGTTTCGATTTGAATTTGCAGTTTCGGGTTGAGTTTTAACTTGTCACCATCTAGCAACAAAATGTCTTCAACGCGTTCGCCAAGAGTATTAATTTTTGCATTTCTTAAAGAAATTTGATGACTCGCTAAAATTTTCGAAATGCTATATAAAAGACCTGCCCGATCATTTGCCGTGAGAGAGAGGATGAATAAATCACCTTTTTCATCAGGGATTAGCTGGACTCTTGGTTGCATGGGAAATGTTCGCGATTGTCTTGAGATTCGGCCTTTTTGCGCAGCTGGCAGAGGACCATCCTGCTTTAGCATTTCAACTAATTCATGTTCCACCATTTGAATTATTGGACGATATTCGGATATTTGAATATCTCGCAAATAAGATACTTGAAATGTATCTAATGCATAGCCATGTCTAGTCGTATGAATAATGGCATCTTGAATTGAAAACCCATTGTGATCAAAGTAGGAACATATCTTAGCAAAAAGATCAGACTGATCCTTCACGTAAACGACAATTTGTAAACCTTCTCCAATAGGCGACAAGCGTGCTTGCACGATAGGGATTTTGGAATCGATGACATCGTAAAGATGTCTGGTTATCCAAGCAATATCTTGGGCATCATGCTTTAAGAAAAAACCGATATCAATCTTTTGCCATAATTCAAGGTGAGCATTTTGTGCAAGCCCATGAAATCGTAATTGATCGATCGCTTCTTGCTGACGGATTTTTAATTGCGAGGAAGTATCAAACTTGGCTCCACCAAGATAATTAAGGGTAAGACGATACAAATCCTCTAATAATTTACCCTTCCAGGCATTCCAAACTTTGGGACTAGTACCACGAATATCTGCAACAGTTAGCAAATAAAGAGCAGTTAAATGCCTCTCGTCCACCACTTTTTTAGCGAACATCGCAATGACCTCTTGATCTGAGGTATCCATTTTTTGGGCGATTTGACTCATACTCAAATGTTCCGCCACAAGAAAAATCACAAGGGCAGTATCTTCTTTTGAAAGACCATGTTGAGTAGCGAATAATTTGACATCCTTTTTACCCAGTTCCGAGTGATCGCCACCACGTCCTTTAGCAATATCATGAAATAAAGCACCAAGAATAATCAACCACGGTTTATCAAAGTTGGCGGCTAGCTCACTACAGAATGGAAACTCATGAGATAGTTCAGGAACAAAAAATCGGCGAACATTTTTCAATACAGTCAGAATATGTTGATCTACCGTATAAACATGAAATAAATCATGCTGCATTTGACCCACAATTTTTCTAAATGGTGGAAGATATCTACCTAAAACACTTGTTTGATTCATGATGCTCAGAGACCGAAAAACTCCTTTAGATGATTGAATAATCGTCATAAATTGGGCGCGGTTCACCGGGTTATTGCGCCACTTTGCATCCATCAGCTCACGAGCATTATAAAGAGCCCTAAGGACTTGGGACGAAAGCCCTGTTAAATCAGTTGTGTTCGCTAGCACAACAAAAGTTGCCAAAATTTGATCAGATCTTTTGTTATATAACAAAGGATCAATGATGTCTAACTGACCTTGACGTTCAATGAAATTTTCGGAAATAGTCCGAATATTTTGTGCCTCTTTCGGGAACAATAAGGCCTCAATGTTTTGAATCAGGACTTCATTCAGTTGAGAAACTGCTTTTGCCGCCCAGTAATATCGGCGCATAATCTGTTCGCTCGCTCTTTTTTCAGCAGTGCTCACTAGACCAAACTTTTCAGCTAATGGGTTTTGAATTTCAAAGGCAAGTTGATCTTGACGGCGATGGCTAATTAAATGAATATGCGCACGAATGGTTTGAAGAAGTTTATGGTTTTTTGCTAACTCGGTTGCTTCACGACCTGTGATAATGCCTCTTTTATTTAAATCACGAAATGTATGGCCAAACTTTGCTGCTTTAGTTATCCACAAAATAACTTGAATATCTCTAAGTCCACCGGGACTTTCTTTTACATTCGGCTCAAGTGAGTAAGGTGTATTTTGATATTTCTGATGTCGCTGACGAAGTTCTAATAGTTTTTCTAAAAAGAAAGATTTAGGATCTAAAATTTCATTAAATTTAGACTCAAATCGTTGGAATAATTTCTTGTTTCCAAACAAAAATCTAGCCTCTAATAAGGAAGTACGAACCGTCACATCCTTACTGGATTCTTCAATACACTCATCAATACTTCGAACTGAGGAGCCAATTTCTAGACCAAAATCCCAGCAAAGAGTGATAAATTTTTCAATTTTTTGGGTAAGAAGTGAATTGGGCTCATTGCTCGGAGATGATTGGAGTAAGAGCAAAATATCAACATCAGAAAATGGAAATAACTCGTTACGACCAAATCCTCCAACTGCGATTAAGCTTGGAGATTCTTCTGCTGGCAAGGTATCCATTCCGCAGTCAATCCATGCTTTTTCTAAAACTTTACCAGCCGCGGTGCTCAAACCTTTTGTTAATGTATGTACTTGATGGTTTTCCTCAAAAGACTTGAAGAGTTCCGTCTTCATTTCGAGAAAATAATTCATGGCTTAAGATTTTGGCGGAAAGGAATTGCCAAACAATGGTCTGACTATTTCCGGCGGAGAAGGAGAGTGTTCAGATACAGTTAAAACTTCTACTCCAGAAGCGGTTACGAGCACGGTATGTTCCCATTGTGCAGATAAACTACGATCTTTTGTTTTAACAGTCCATAAATCAGGCATTGTCCGAATTTCACGACGACCTGCATTAATCATTGGTTCAATCGTGAAAGTCATGCCCTCCACTAAAGAATCGCCAGTTCCAGGCTTTCCGTAATGCAAAATTTGAGGGTCTTGGTGAAAAACCTTGCCGATGCCATGCCCACAATACTCACGCACAATAGAGTAACCCGCTTTTTCAGCATGGGTTTGAATCACATAACCAATATCTCCCAAGCGAGTGCCCGGCTTTACTTGTGCAATGCCTAACCACATACATTCAAAGGTAATTTGGCATAATCGATTTGCCATAATCGAAGCATCACCAACCAAGAACATGCGACTAGTATCTCCGTAATAACCCTCTGAAGTAATGACCGTAATATCAAGATTTACAATATCTCCAGATTTTAAGATTCTCTCCCCAGGTATACCATGGCAAATCACATCATTCACGGAAGTGCAAATGGATTTGGGGAAAGGCGGATATCCTGGAGGTTGGTAGTTCAGTGGTGCGGGGATGGTGTGTTGAACGTCCCGCATAAATTCATGACATAAACGATCGATCGTTTCGGTACTGACGCCTTCTTGAATCTGTGGGGTAATAAAATCCAACACTTCACTGGCTAATTTTCCAGCAAGCCGCATGCCATTCAGGTCAGATTCATCTTTAAATATAGATTTCATAGTGGAATTATGACTCAAAGTCAGCTATAATGTCATAACTTTGTTTAGATGAATACTC
Organism: Burkholderiaceae bacterium; assembly: GCA_947462685.1. Taxonomy (GTDB): domain Bacteria; phylum Pseudomonadota; class Gammaproteobacteria; order Burkholderiales; family Burkholderiaceae; genus Polynucleobacter. The sequence continues at coordinate 145,654 of CANHPL010000002.1, forward strand.
TTATTGATCAACAAAGAATTACGAGTCAAACCATCCGGGGTGCCGCTTTTTAGCGTAATCAGGATTTGACTTTAGTTTAAACCCTAAGGAGAAATTATGTCTGTGACAATGCGTCAAATGCTCGAAGCTGGTTGCCATTTTGGCCACCAAACCAGATTCTGGTCCCCCAAGATGGCTCCATTTATATATGGCCATCGCAATAAAATTCATATTATTAACTTGGAAAAGACTCTTCCGATGTACGAAGAGGCGATTAAGTTTGCCAAAAATATTGCTTCTAAGCGTGGCACGATTTTGTTTGTGGGCACAAAACGCCAATCAAAAGAAATTATTGCTGAAGAAGCTACTCGTGCTGGTATGCCATACGTAGACGCAAGGTGGTTGGGTGGTACTTTAACCAACTTTAAAACAGTCAAAGGTTCGATTAAGCGTTTAAAAGAAATGACTGCCGCTCAGGAGAATGGCGAGTGGGAGCGTTTATCCAAAAAAGAAGCTTTGATGTATGAGCGTGAAATAGATAAATTACAAAAATCTTTAGGTGGGATTCAGGACATGGGCGGTATTCCTGAAGCGATTTTTGTCATAGACATTGGGTATCATAAGATTGCCTTAACAGAAGCCAAAAAACTTGGCATTCCTGTCATAGCAGTGGTTGATACAAATCACTCACCAGAGGGTGTTGATTTCATTATTCCTGGAAATGATGACTCAAGTAAAGCGGTTACTCTATACGTGCGTGGAATGGTAGATGCCATCCTAGAAGGTAAGGCAAATGCAGTTAACCAAGTATTAGAGTCAATCAAAGAAACAACTGAGGAAGTTCAAGTCGAAGAAGGGCGGGAAGGTTAATGGTAGCAATAACAGCTGGAATGGTGGGAGAGCTTCGGGCCAAGACCGATGCTCCCATGATGGAATGTAAAAAAGCGTTAACCGAAGCACAAGGAGATATGGTCCGTGCAGAAGAAATATTGCGCGTTAAATTAGGCAGTAAAGCGAGTAAAGCCGCATCTCGAGTTACTGCTGAGGGAGTCATTGCTTCTTATATCAATGGTACACAAGGTACATTGATTGAAATTAATTGTGAAACTGATTTCGTTTCTAAAAATGATGATTTCTTAAAGTTCACCCAAGATTGTGCCAAGTTAGCAGTTCAACATCAAATTGCAAATGATAATGTTGCTGCTCTATCGGCATTGCCATTAGACGGAAAGACAGTTGAGCAAATTCGCACCGAGTTGATTGGGCGTATTGGTGAAAACATTTCAATTCGTCGTTTCAAAGTATTCCATCAAGGTGCCGCATTGGTTTCCTATTTGCATGGAACTCGTATTGGTGTCATGGTCGAGTTTACCGGTAATGAGACAGCGGCTAAAGATGTGGCGATGCATATAGCTGCAATGAAGCCAGTATCTTTATCAACTGCTGATGTTCCAGCAGAGAAAATTGCAGCTGAAAAGAGCGTTGCCGAACAAAAAGCTGCGGAATCTGGTAAACCACCGGAAATCGTTGCAAAAATGGTTGAGGGTTCAATACAAAAATATTTAAAAGAAGTTTCTCTTTTAAATCAATCGTTTGTAAAAAATGACAAGCAGACAGTGGAGCAAATGCTGAAAGAAAACAATACTAGTATTCAATCTTTCACCATGTACATTGTTGGTGAAGGAATTGAAAAGCGTCAAGACGATTTTGCGGCAGAAGTTGCAGCTCAGGTTGCGGCAGCAAAAGGTGGTTCCTAAGCGTTTGTTTTTATTAAAAAAAGGCGCTTTTTAGGCGCCTCTTTTTTAGCCCTTATAATAGTATTAATATCGTAAACAGAAAGAACCCATATGCCGGCCTATAAGAGTGTACTTCTTAAATTATCTGGTGAAGCTTTAATGGGTAATGATTCCTACGGAATCAATCCGACGACAATCAACCAGATGGTGACTGAAATCGCTAAGGTAGTTCAGCAAGGTATCAAACTGGCCATTGTAATTGGAGGTGGTAATATTTTTAGAGGTGTTGCAGGTGGCGCAGCTGGAATGGACCGCGCGACAGCAGACTATATGGGAATGCTTGCAACCATGATGAATTCTTTAGCGCTACAGGATGCCTTGCGTAAAAAAGGAGTTGAAGCGCGAGTTCAGTCTGCTTTAAGAATGGATCAAGTAGTCGAGCCCTACATCCGACCGAAGGCCATTCGACACATGAATGAGGGCAAGGTAGTTATTTTTGCTGCTGGCACAGGAAATCCTTTTTTTACGACTGATACAGCAGCTGCTCTTCGCGGCGCTGAAATGGGTGTGGATATTGTTTTAAAGGCAACCAAAGTTGACGGTATTTACTCCAGTGATCCAAATAAAGATCCAAATGCTACTTTGTATGAATCGATTAGTTTTGATGAGGCGATTATTAAAAACTTGCAAGTAATGGATGCAACAGCATTTGCCTTATGTCGAGATCGCCAACTACCGATTAAGGTATTTTCAATATTTAAACAAGGGTCTTTGCTCAGAGTAGTTAATGGCGAACAAGAAGGCACTTTAGTACATGTTTAATTAAGGAACTGTTATGTCAGCAAATGAAGTTATATCTAATGTAGATCAACGCATGAATAAATCCTTAGAGGCTTTAAAAAATGCGTTAGCGAAAATTCGTACAGGAAGAGCTAGTACTGGGTTACTAGAGCACATCCAAGTCGATTATTATGGAAATCCAACCCCAATTTCTCAGGTTGCTGCTTTGGGTTTAGCTGATGCGAGAACACTGACTGCAACCCCTTGGGAAAAAAATATGATTGCAGTTGTAGAAAAAGCCATTCGGGATTCTGATTTAGGTCTAAACCCTGCGACTCAAGGAAATGTAATACGTATTCCAATGCCTGCTTTAACTGAAGAACGTCGTCGTGACTTGGTAAAAGTAGTCAAATCAGAAGGTGAAGATGCGAAGATTGCTATCCGTAATTTAAGACGTGATGCAAATGAATCTTTCAAAAAATTAACTAAGGATAAGTTAATTTCAGAGGATGATGAGCGTCGTTCACAAGATGATGTTCAAAAGCGTACAGATCGTTTTGTTACAGAAATTGATAAGATTGTGCAAGAAAAAGAAAAAGAAATCATGACTGTTTAGCCATTTAAATAATTAAAACAATGGATTCTTATATTAATAGCTCCACCATAGAAGTGCCTACAACTAGTGTTATACCTCGACATATTGCGATCATTATGGACGGTAATGGTCGTTGGGCCAATCAACGTTTTTTACCCCGAGTAGCCGGACACTCTAAAGGCTTAGAGACCGTTCGGAATATCGTTGAGCAATGTACTTTACAAGGCGTTGAGTACTTAACATTATTTGCTTTTAGTTCTGAGAATTGGCGTCGTCCAAAAGATGAAGTTAATTTTTTAATGAAATTATTTTTTAAAGCCTTAGATAAGGAAGTTGCTCGTCTTCATGAAAATAATATCCGCTTAAGATTGATTGGAGATATGAGTGGATTTCCTGAAAATATCCGAAAACGTGTTGATATAGCCGAGCGTCTAACCGAAAATAATACCGGTTTAGTTTTGACGATTGCCGCCAACTATGGTGGCCGCTGGGATATTTTGAATGCTACCCGTAAAGCACTTGCTCATAATCCCAATATCGATCCTACACTGATCAATGAAGCATGGCTTCATCCGCATCTTGCCATGTCATATGCCCCAGAGCCTGACTTATTTATCCGCACTGGTGGAGAACAGCGCATCAGTAATTTTGTGTTGTGGCAATTAGCCTATACAGAAATGTATTTTACAAATATATTCTGGCCAGACTTTGATGCCGAAGCGTTTGCAGATAGTCTGCATTGGTTTAGAAAACGTGAACGTCGATTCGGACAAACAGGTTTGCAGATCCTAGAAAAAACTATCGCTAAAAATGCTTAAAATGCGTGTTATTACCGCTGTTGTTTTATTAGCTTTATTTATGCCTATTCTATTTTTTAGTTCAACCGTTATTCTTTCTTTAGCGGTTTCTATTATTATTTCTTTGGCTTCTTGGGAGTGGGGCAGATTCATCTGGGGTGTGCAATCACGATACCCGATTTTTTACAGTCTCATGATTCAAATATTACTAGTCATATTAATTTATTGTCTGCAAGGTAACAATCCGAAACTTATTACTAGTTTCAGTGATTTCATGATGCTCATTTTGTGGGTAAGTATTATTTTTTGGCTGGTTGTTGTACCAATTATTTTGAGCAAGAAATTACAATTTTCGATAAAAAACAATACTCCCCTGCTCGCAATTGCTGGATTGGTTATTTTCACAAGTAATTTGTATGCCTTTATTCTTTTGCGAGATAAAGGATTATGGGTATTACTTGCTGTGCTCATGATTGTTTGGACTGCTGACATAGGTGCTTATTTTACTGGGAAAAAAATAGGTAAACATAAATTAGCACCTCAATTAAGCCCTGGAAAATCTATTGAAGGAGCAATTGGAGGAATGCTTGCGGTTTGTATATTGGGATTCGTCTTCTTTTCCTTTAATATTTCTTCTATGAACTTTTTTAATGTCATTGGGCATCACTATAGTTGGATGGTTTTAATACCCCTAAGCATATTTTTAGCTGGAATGAGTGTTGTCGGAGATTTGTTTGAATCCCAGCTCAAAAGATTATCTGGCATGAAGGATAGTAGTGGATTATTGCCCGGTCATGGCGGGGTTTTGGATCGTTTGGACGCACTATTGCCAGTCTTACCAATTGCGGCATTATGTATTCAAGGAATATCATGAGAGGTTTATGTATCTTGGGTTCTACTGGATCAATAGGAGAAAATACCCTTGATGTCGTAGCTCGTCACCCAGATTTATTTAAAGTGAAAACGTTGACCGCTAACACGCAAATAGAAAAATTAGCGAAACAGTGCGTGCAATTTCAACCAGAAATTGCAGTTGTGGGTAATTCTGAATTAGCCAAAAAATTAAAATCACTTTTACCAAATGCTTCTACTCAAGTGCTATTTGGGCCAGATGGCTTGATTGAAGCCGTTATGCATCATCAAGTGAATACTGTGATGGCGGCTATTGTTGGTGCAGCTGGTTTATTGCCGACCATCGAAGCGGCGAGAGCTGGGAAAAGAATTTTGCTAGCTAACAAAGAAGCATTGGTGATGTCTGGTCAGATCTTGATGGATGCGGTGAAGCATAGTGGTGCAGAATTATTACCCATCGACAGTGAGCATAATGCCATCTACCAGTGTTTACCCCACAACAAAAAAAATAACCCCTTAGAAATTGAAGAGCTTCTTCTTACGGCCTCAGGTGGACCATTTTTAAATCGTCTTATCGACACTTTGATTCACGTCACTCCTGAAGAAGCTTGCGCGCATCCTAATTGGGTGATGGGTAGAAAAATTTCAGTTGACTCATCGACGATGATGAATAAAGGCCTTGAATTGATTGAAGCTATGTGGCTTTTTCAAATGCCTCAAGAAAAAATTCAGATTGTGATACATCCACAAAGCGTCATACACTCTTTGGTAAGATATGTAGATGGTTCATTACTTGCACAGTTAGGTGAGCCAGATATGCGAACGCCAATTGCATTTGGTTTAGGCTGGCCTCAAAGAATTTCATCTGGAGTGAAGCCATTAGATATGATGCAGCTTGGCCAACTTCATTTTATGCCTGCAGATGTCAAACGATTTCCTGCAATCACTTTAGCCCGTGAAGCTGCCAGATTAAAAGGAACAGCACCAGCTATAATGAACGCCGCCAATGAAGTTGCTGTAGATAGTTTTTTAAATCGTCAGATTACCTATCCACAAATTGTCCAAATTATTACTCAAGTATTAGAAAATATCCCATCCGAACCAGCTAGTTCATTAGAGTTGGTTTTATCAGTGGATCAACTTTCTAGAGATAAAACAAAACAATATATTTTGGAGACACTCAAATGACCCTGATTTCTTTTTTAATGGCAATCGTCATCTTGGTAGGATTTCATGAATTTGGACACTACATCGTTGCGAAGTGGTGTGGTATTGCTGTAGAGCGATTTTCTATTGGATTTGGGCCTGTATTACTTAGAAAAAAATCAAGCAAACCCTTAGGTACGGAGTTCGTTTTGTCCGCTATTCCCCTAGGCGGTTATGTCAAGATGATTGATACAAGAACGCATAGCAACTTAAATGCTGAACAAATTGCACACGCATTTGATCAGCAAGCCTTGTGGAAGAGATCAAGCGTTGTTGCGGCTGGTCCTTTTGCAAATTTTTTATTAGCGTTTATCTTTTTATTCATTTTGTATTTGAGTGGACCTTTACAAGTAAAAGCAGTTTTGGATGAGCCACCGGCAAATTCAATCGCAGCAAAAGTAGGATTAGTAGATGGTGATGAGGTTAGGGGATTTACCTTCCTGCCAAATGATTCTGATGGTGTTGACCTAAGTGTTGAGTTTACCCCCATCGATAGTTGGAATCGATTACGTTGGAAACTTTTAAGAGCAATGATCGGTGAGCAAGGGTTTGTATTACAAGTGGCTCATGAAGGCAGTGGTGATACAAGAGTCGCTTTTACGCATGATGAAATACGATCTCTTCAACTCAAAAACGATATGTTTTCCCAATTAGGTTTGATTTTAAGTAAAGATAATCCCTTACCCACTTTTCGCTTAGAGCTTGGTTTTACGGAATCAATCTCTCGTTCATTTGAAAGAGTTCAAGATATAATAGTTGTTTCAGCCCTGAGTATGTGGTCGTTAGTCACCGGTAAGGCCTCTCTAAATCAGATTAGTGGTCCAATTGGAATTGCTAGTATGGCTGGTCAATCAGCTAATTCGGGCTTTACTGCCTATATTGGCTTTTTAGTGCTTATTAGTATAAGTTTAGGCCTCATGAATTTATTACCTTTACCTATGCTGGATGGTGGCCAATTAGTTTTTGATTTCTTTGAATTACTTCGCGGAAAAGCAGTATCTAATGACGTTCGTGAATTTACATCCAAGCTAGGTGTACTTGGAATACTTATCCTTACAGGGATTGCTGTTTTTAATGATTTATCCCGGCTTTTTCATGGATAATGGGGTGTAGAATCTAAGTTATTGGATTTTATACATTAATCTGACAATAATTACATTGAATTTAAGAGCCATTTAGTTGAATATTAAGAAAAATAAATTACATCTCGCAATTGCTCTAGCATTTAGCCTAGGAACCATGATTCACAGTGAGCTGAGCCTTGCGGCTGAGCCCTTCGTTGTGAAAGATATCCGTGTTGAAGGCCTTCAACGTGTCGAGCCTGGAACTGTTTTTAGTTATTTGCCAGTGAAAGTCGGGGAGACATTTGATGAGTCCATGGGTGCTGATGCGATTCGAAGCCTATTTAATACTGGTTTTTTTAAAGATGTCCAAGTTAAAGTCGAAAGTAATGTACTGATTGTACTGGTTGAAGAACGACCAACTATTTCAAAAGTTGACTTTACTGGCATGAAAGAATTTGAGAAAGAGGCTATTTTAAAAGCTTTAAGAGCCATTGGATTAGCTGATGCAAGATATTTTGATAAAGCACTTGTTGATAAAGCTGAGCAAGAAATTAAGCGCCAGTATGTAGGTAAAGGTTTTTATGATGCTGAAATTGTTACCACGGTTACTCCAGGTGAGCGAAATCAAGTTTCTGTGTACTTTAATGTTGAAGAAGGTATCGTTTCTACAATCTCTGAAATCAATCTGATAGGTAATAAAGCTTTTAGCGAAAAAGAACTTAGAAACCAAATGCAACTTTCTGTTGGAGGTTGGTTTTCTTGGTATTCAAAAAATAATCGTTATTCCAAGCAAAAACTATCTGCCGACTTAGAGAACATTCGTTCGTTTTATTTGAATCAAGGTTATCTAGAGTTTCGTATTGATTCTACCCAAATATCCATCTCCCCAGATAAGAAGGGAATGTATGTCACCATCAATATTTTCGAGGGTGAACAGTACAAAGTGAAAGATATTAAGTTGGGTGGGGAAATGTTTGGTAAAGAGGAAGAGTTTAAAGCTTTGATTCCTTTAAAACCGGGCGAAATTTTTTCCTCGGCCAAGTTAAATCTTGGTACAAAAGCAATAGCTGATGCGTTAAGTACCTATGGGTATGCATTTGCAACTATTACACCTCAACCAGATTTGAGGAAAGAGGAAAAACTGGTTGATATGTTATTGGTGGTTGACCCAGGAAAAAGGGCTTATGTCAGGAATATAAGTATTTCTGGGAATGCTAAAACAAGAGATACGGTGATTCGTCGAGAGATGCGGCAGTTAGAAAGCTCTTGGTATGATGGCGAAAAAATCAAATTATCTAAAGACAGAATTAATCGTTTAGGTTACTTCACTGAAGTAGATGTAGGAACTCAGGAAATACCTGGTACGAATGATCAAGTTGATTTAAATGTGAAAGTTGCTGAAAAACCCTCTGGATCTCTTAGTTTAGGTGCTGGATTTTCATCTTCTGAGGGAGTTGTTCTCTCGGCGGGTATTAACCAAGAAAATGCCTTTGGTACTGGAACCAGTATTGGATTTAATATTAATACGAGTCAAGTGAATCGAACTTTGGTCTTATCTCAATTTGACCCTTACTTTACCGAAGATGGTATTAGCCGATACACGGATGTTTATTACAGAACTTCTCGTCCACTATATTACCTTGGGGACTCGGATTACTCTATTATTAATACAGGAACCTCAGTTCGTTTTGGTATTCCTTATTCAGAAAAAGGTCGTTATTTTGTTGGCGGTGCTGTAGAGAGATTAGAGCTCAATACCACCCAAAATTCACCGTTAACTTATCAGCAATATGCCGCTAGCATATCTGGCTTTGACCCATCCCTTGTCGATGGGGTTAATGACCCTAACCGAGGATATTACTCTGGAAGTTCGTGGAATATACCGTTGTCTATAGGTTGGTCGAAAGACGGCCGAGATAGTGCTTTACTGCCTAGTAGTGGTAATTATCAAGTAGCAAATGCTGAAGTATCAATGCCAATAGATCAAATGCAATACTATCGCTTGTTCTATCAGCATCAATACTATTATCCCTTGACCAAAACCAATGTGATTGCGCTGAGTGGACAAGTGGGTTACGGGATGGCTTACGGCGATAAACCTTTTCCAATCACGAAAAATTACTATTTAGGTGGTATTGGCTCGGTTCGTGGATATACACCAGGCTCTTTAGGACCTCAGGTTTACAATCCCAACTTAGCGATTTTTCAACCGACGGGTGGATCATCCAAAGCAGTCTTTAATGCAGAATACGCATTCCCTGTACCTGGTTCTGGAACAGATAAAACGTTGCGCTTTTTTGTGTTTTTTGACGCCGGTAATGTGTATGATGGTGCCCCAAATGTGGGAGATTTGAGATATTCATATGGTGCTGGTATTACTTGGATTTCTCCATTAGGCCCATTAAAATTCAGTTATGGTATTCCTCTTAATACAACTAGTTTGGATAAAATTCAAAACTTCCAATTTCAAATTGGAACAACTTTTTAATTCTTTAAGGAAAATGGCATGAAGCAGTTAAAAATTCGTTACTACCTATCAATGTTTGGTTTTATTGGCTTATCATTCTTTATTCAATCTGTTCATGCTCAAGAGGCAGGAACTAAAATAGCATTTGTTAGCTTAGAGCGTATTTTGAGTGAGTCAAAAATGGCAAAAGATGCACAGGCTAAAATGCAGAGTGATTTTGGTAACCGTGAAAAAGAAGTTCGTGATGCTATTGCTAAAATTAAAACTCAGGCAACTCAACTTGATAAAGATGCTGCAGTCATGCCAGAATCAGAACGAATTCGGAAACAACGTGAGCTGGCAGACAGCGATCGTGAAATTCAACGTAAACAACGTGAACTAATTGAAGATACTCAGCGTAGAGGAGCTGAAGAGCGCGCCAAGATTTTCGAAAAAGCCAATCAAGTCTTAAAAACCATTGTTGAACAGAAAAAATTAGATCTAGTTGTGCAGGAAGCAGCTTTTGTAAGCCCAAGGGTTGATATCACTAATGAAGTTATAGCAGCTCTTAACGCCAAATAATTCCGCTGGTCATGTGGAAGTGAGCGAGCATGCATAAACCCATCACCCTAGGTAACCTTGCATCTCATTTTGGCGTAGATTTGGATGGTGACTCCAATTTATCCTTAACGGGCTTAGCCCCTTTGGATATTGCTGAAAGTCAGCAAATCTCTTTCTTAGTCAATCCTATTTATCGTCAACAGGCTTTGATTAGTAAAGCTGGAGTTTTAATACTGAATCAAAGTGACTATGCTTTTGTAAAAGAAGCCTCTGAACAAACCCACTCATATTTAATCTCCCCAAATCCGTATGCTTTATTCGCTAGAATTGGTCAATTTTTTGAAAAATTAAATCTGGGCCATTTACCGTCAGGCATCCATCCAATGGCAGATGTTGACCCCTCGGCCATCATTCCTGAGTCGTGTACTATTGGCCCATTTTGCTCCATTGGTTCTGGAGTGATACTTGGTGAAAAAGTTCACTTAGTTTCTCATGTCAAGTTAGGTGTAAATGTTCAGATTGGTTCAGGGACAACGATACATCCTATGACGGTTATTTATGATCATTGCCAAATAGGTAAACGATGTATTTTGCACGGCGGTGTTGTCATCGGTTCAGATGGCTTTGGTTTTGCTCCTGATTTTTCAGCTAAGGGGGGTGAGTGGGTCAAAATTCCTCAAACAGGAAGAGTTATTATTGGTAATGATGTTGAATGTGGCGCATCAATGACCGTAGATCGAGGTGCTATGGCAGATACAATCATTGGCGATGGATGCAAATTCGATAATCAAGTACAAATTGGGCATAATGCAAAGGTTGGTGCTCATACTGTTATGGCTGGTTGCTCAGGTATAGCCGGAAGCACCGAGGTTGGAAGTCTATGCGTCATTGGTGGATACTCTAATTTTTCAGGTCATTTGAAAATTGCAGATCGGACAACTGTTTCTGGAGGATCTTCTATTACGAAATCCATTAAAGAACCAGGGGGGCATTACACAGGTGTATTTCCTTTTTCATCCCATGCTCAATGGGAAAAAAATGCTGCAATCATTCGTGGAATTGATAAATTACGTCAACAAATTAAAGATTTAATAAAAAAAGTGAAGTAGAAAGAAAAAAATGGTTAATGAAGTCAACTTAGATATCAATAAAATATTAAAACTCTTACCCCATCGTTATCCGATTCTTTTAGTTGATCGGGTCCTAGAACTTGATCCTAGAGAGCGAATCAAGGCCCTCAAAAATGTATCGGTAAATGAGCCATTTTTTCAAGGACATTTTCCGGACTACCCCGTAATGCCAGGCGTTTTAATTCTTGAATCACTTGCACAAGCCTCAGCTTTGTTAGCTTTCTCGGAAGAAAAAGATGATGATTCTTTATACTTCTTTGCTGGTATTGATAACGCCCGTTTTAAAAAACCAGTGTTGCCAGGTGATCAATTAATACTTAACGCTGAAGTCGAGCGATATAAAAGTGGTATCTGGAAATTTAAAGCTTTTGCAACGGTGGGAGAGGATATCGTTTGCCAAGCTGATTTATTGTGCGCTTTAAGAAAAAGGGAAAATTAAGATGTCGTTGATTCATCCTACAGCGGTGATTGATCCACAAGCGGTCATTCATCCTCAAGCAATTATTGGACCTTACGTAATTATTGGCGCACATGTACAGATTGGTGAAGGGACATCTATTGGTTCTCATACGGTCATTGAAGGCCATACACAAATTGGTAAAGATAATGTCATTAGTCATTTTTCGTCATTAGGTGGAGTTCCTCAGGATATGAAATATCGTGGGGAGCCGACGCAATTGATTATTGGTGATCGAAATACCATTCGTGAATTCACGACAATACATACTGGCACAGTTCAAGATAAGGGTGTTACAAGTATTGGAAGTGATAATTGGATCATGGCCTATGTCCATATTGCACATGATTGTGTAGTTGGAAACCATACCATTTTTTCAAGTAATGCCCAGATCGCTGGTCATGTGGTGGTTGAGGACTGGGCCATTTTAGGTGGCATGTCTGGCGTCCATCAATTTGTTCGTATTGGTCAACATTCTATGTTGGGTGGAGCTTCAGCTCTTGTTCAAGACATTCCGCCTTTTGTTATTGCTGCTGGTGATAAAGCGCAGCCACATGGTTTAAATGCAGAGGGTCTTAAGCGCCGTGGTTTTGCACCAGAAACGATCACGGCATTACGTCATGCTTATCGTCTTTTATACAAAGATGGATTAACTTTTGAAGATGCCAAATTAGCGATTCAAGAGATGATTGATTCCGGTTTTGAAGGCACTTCATTATTGCCAGATGGCGTTGAAAAAATTAATGAATTTTTAAAATTTCTTCGTGTTTCAACGCGCGGAATTATCCGTTAATTTATGTCTTATCTGATTACCTGCGTAGCAGGTGAGCCTTCGGGTGATATGCTTGCTGGGCAGTTATTACATGGTATACAACAACATCCTGCGTTGGCTAATAGTCGCTTTTTTGGGATAGGTGGTCCAAAAATGCAAGCTTATGGATTTGAGTCTTCCTGGCCGATGGACACCTTAAGTGTGCGTGGTTATGTAGAGGTTCTGGGTAACTTATCAAAGATCTTAAAAATAAGACGCGAACTAACTCAACGAATACACGAAGAGAGACCAGATGTTTATATAGGCATTGACGCACCTGATTTTAATTTAGCGGTAGAAAAAAAATGTCGTTATATGAAAATCCCCACGGTGCATTACATCAGCCCATCCATTTGGGCATGGCGATATAACCGTATCTATGGTATCAAAAAATCTGTAGATCACATGCTTTGTATATTTCCATTTGAACCTAAAATTTATCATAATGTTGGCATGCAAGCAACTTACGTAGGCCATCCGTTTGCCAATCAAATCCCCATGCAACCTAATCCTGCGCAAGCAAGAATCAAATTATCCAATCAGGATTTATTAAGTTATGGTCCTATAGCCACTAATGAAACTATCATTGCTGTTTTGCCCGGAAGTCGAGAATCAGAAATAAAGTACATTGCAAAAGGCTTTTTTGAAGCCATGGCGATTATGCATCAATACCATGGAAATAAAATACGATTTTTAACTCCTGTAGCAACGCCTAAATTACGTCCCGCCTTAGAATTACTAAAACAAGAAACTTTAAAGCAAAGTCCTGATATTCAAATTGAATTAATCACAGAAAACTCAAGCCTTATTCTTGAGGCAGCTGACTCCGTATTAATTGCTAGTGGAACAGCGACTTTAGAAGCAGCTTTGTGGAAGAAACCGATGGTTATCTCTTATTCTGTACCATGGTTAACTGCTCAAATGATGAAGCGTCAAGGCTATTTACCCTATGTCGGATTACCAAATATTCTTTGTCAAAGTTTTGTCGTGCCTGAGTTGTTGCAAGAGGAAGCTAAACCTGAAGTACTGGCTAGAGGCACCTTAGAATGGTTAGATCGGCCGAATCAAGTAGCTTCTTTAGTATCTATTTTCGAGGAGTTGCACATCCTTCTGAAGCAACCTACTGAAGAGCTTGTTGCCCAAGCAATCGCGCAAACGATACATTCAAAATCTCATTAAATATCCCTATGGACCTGATATGTGGTGTTGACGAAGCAGGAAGGGGGCCATTGATTGGTAATGTTTTAGCTGGTGCCGTGATTTTAAATCCCGCCCATCCGATCGATGGGTTGAAAGATTCAAAAAAACTCTCCTCACAAAAAAGAGAGTTCTTATATCAAGAAATTTTGAATCATGCTTTAGCTTGGGGAATTGGACATGCAAGTCCGAAAGAAATTGATCAACTCAATATCTTACAAGCGACAATGTTAGCGATGAAACGAGCTGTAGAACACTTGACTTTGCAATATCAAATAATGCCTTCATTACTTTTAATTGACGGAAATCGTGCCCCAAGAATAGATATCCAAACTCAAACGATTGTGAAAGGCGATGTGACGCAGCCTTGTATTTCTGCGGCATCCATTCTGGCTAAGGTGACTAGAGATAAAGAAATGATGGCATTACATCAAGAGTATCCAGAATATGGATTTGATCAACATATGGGTTACCCGACAGTTCATCATTTAAAAAAATTGACAGAATTAGGAGTCATTCCAGGATATCGTTTAACTTTCGGTCCCATCAAAAAAATCATTTCTCGAGAGCAACATGGTTGATATTGCATCTTTTTTTAGGCTTATACAATCACCTCAAAACGAGGTAGTAAAACAAATTAAAATACACCTTGAGGGTGGATCAAAGTC
>CANHPL010000003.1 GCA_947462685.1 Burkholderiaceae bacterium
CTTGAATCTTCCAGACTCAATATGATGCAAAAGCCCTGAGGCGTCCGAAACACTTTTAATTTCAACTTTAACGACATCAATTGACATGGTAGGTCCTAGTTAAGTTTATTTTGCTTGATTCACTGCTTGAATTGCCATTAATTTAATTAAATGGGCTCGGTATTCTGAGTCTGCAAAAAAGTCAGAGTTAAGTCCATCAGCAGAAATACGAATTGTTTCTAATGCATCAGCCGAAAAATTACTAGCAAGAGCCTTCTCAACTTCTGTGAGTCGAAATACGGATGAACCAGCACCTGTCACGGCAACTCTTGCCTCACCAGGAAATTGCGCAACAAATACTCCAACAACAGCATATCTTGAGGCTGGGTGTTTGAATTTAGCGTAGGCTGATTTAATGGGGGCTGTAAAACGTATTGATTGGATTAACTCACTTGCCTCAAGGGCTGTTTCAAACATACCAAGAAAAAAATCGTCGGCCTTAATTTCTCGTTGATTGGTAATGATGGTTGCATTTAAACCGAGTAAACCAGCAGGGTAATCTGCAGCAGGATCGTTATTTGCGACAGATCCACCAATGGTTCCCATATTACGCACCATTCGATCCGCAATAAGCCCTGCGAGTTGGGAAATACCTGGGATGCAATTTTTCACATCTTCTGATGCAGCAACTTGAGCATGCCTAGTCATTGCTCCAATCGTTAGTGTCTTACCTTCGACGCAGATACCGGAGAGTTCAGGAATCGCCCCTAAATTAATTATTTGCGCTGGTTTATCAAGCCGGAGCTTCATTACACCAATCAAACTTTGGCCGCCTGCGATAAATTTTGCTTCCGTGTGTTCTTTTTTCAATGATACCGATTGAGCAACATTTGTTGTCTGATGAAACGAAAATGGGTACATAAATCGCTCCGTAAATTTAGTTAGAAGGGCTCATCACTTTGGCCGCCTCTTGAATCGCTATAACGATATTGTGATAGCCAGTACACCGACATAAGTTCCCATCAAGTTGTTCGCGGATGAGTTCTTTACTGGGGTTGGGATGGTTATTTACAAGATCAATCGCACTCATAATCATTCCTGGAGTGCAATAGCCGCATTGCAAACCATGATGTGTTTTAAAGGCTTCTTGCATAGGGTGTAACTGATCATCCGCTGAAACTCCCTCAATGGTCGTAACAGTTGCACCTTCTGCTTGCATTGCAAGAATGCTACAACTCTTGATTGCACGACCATTTAAATGAATCGTACAAGCGCCACACTGTGCTGTATCGCATCCAATATGGGTACCTGTTAGACGACAAGTATCTCGAATAAAATTGACTAAGAGTGTTCGCTCTTCAACTTCATGCTGTACTGATTTGCCATTAATGATCATCGATACTTGGATGCTCATAGATCATCTCCTTTTTTTAAAAAATATTAATAAATTCTAATCAATTACTTTGATCTCTTTTTGGAAGATTTCAAGACACTGCCCTTTAACTTGATTAAATAATTCTGAAGTTAGGGTACTAGGTTGCCGTGGTCTTGGCGCTATAAATTCAATTTCGCGTGCGATTTTGGTGGGTCGACGCGTTAACATCAAAATATGGTCTGATAAATACACCGCTTCATCAAGATCGTGAGAGACAAGAAGCATTGTTGTTTTTGTGGCTTCAAAAATTGCCTGTAGTTTGTCGCGCATAAATAAGGTCATTTCATAGTCCAGCGCAGAAAATGGCTCATCCAAAAAAAGTACTTCAGGGTTTGGGGCTAAGGCCCTCATGATAGAAATTAGTTGCTGTTGCCCTCCCGATAGTTCATAGGGATATCTATTTAGATCAAAACGGACATCGAAAGACTCAATTAACTCCTGAGTTCTAGCCTCGATCTCACCTGGCGATTTTTTAGCAATTTGGAGGGGGTATTTAATATTATCGATCGCCCTTTTCCATGGAAAAAGAGCGTCGCGGTAATTCTGAAAAACATAGCCTATTACGGTTTGTTCTAAAGTTTTTCCGTCGAAGAGCACTTTTCCAGCATCCATGGGCGTTAATCCAGAAATCATATTAATTAGCGTAGATTTACCACAACCATTTGGGCCAAAGATTGAGGTTATTTTTCCATGGGAAAAATCAATGTCAAAATTTGAATAGAGTGTCTGTCCAGCAAAAGTTTTACTCAACCCGCGAATTTGGATATGTGCAGTCATAATAAATTAATTAAATTGGGGAATACATGTTTATTTTCCACCCCAATGGACAAAGTGTCTTTCCGCAAGGATAAAAAGAAGATTTAATCCGTAACCTAATACCCCAGCACTAAAAATAGTAGCGTACATCTCCGGCATATTAAAAATCATTTGAGCATTAATGACGCGTTGACCCAATCCATCTGTAGAGCCAATAAACATCTCTGCAACAATCACAATCACTAGTGAAAACGAAATCCCAGAACGCATGCCAACAAAAGTTTGAGGAAGTGATTCAAGGAGCGTAACCCCGTACAGAATCTTTAAACTTGATGCTCCCATGACCCGAGCAGCTGCCTGTCTTACTTTCCTGGCGTTCATTACGCCATATGCAGTATTAAATAAAATTAAAAGTCCTGCACCGAATGCTGCGACTGCAATTTTGGTATTTTCCCCGACTCCTAATATCACCAAGAAAAGAGGGAACAAAGCTGACGCAGGTGTTGATCGGAAAAAATCAATCACAAATTCGCAAGATCGATAAATACGTTCAGAACTTCCTAAAATAAGTCCTAGAGGTACGCAGATTAATACCGCAATCAAAAATGCATAGACTGTTCGACGGATAGTAATAAGCATGTCGAGGGATAAGGTTCCACTGGTTATACCCGTCCACATGGCTTGCCCAGCTGCAAAAGGAGAAGGCAATAAAAAAGGGTCAACCAAACTTAGGGTTGTACATAACCACCAAATTGAGACAAAAGCTAAAGCCCCAATTAATGGGGTCAGGGGCTCTAGAAGTCTCTTATAAAGTATTTCATTCATTAAAAATTAATATACTTTTAAAAATGATTTGGCGTCAATTTTTTGTTTGACTAAACCGTATGTTGTTGCCTGATCAATCAAGTTCTGAAAGTCGGCAATGTCTTGGGTAGATAAATCACGGGCCATCTTGTAATACGATAAAGGCACGGTTTGAGCAATGCTAGCTGATGTATTCATGTGTTTTACCAATAGATCTCGAGCCTTAGGGTCATTATTGCCATCATTCAAAGCCTTTGACCAAGCTCTAGCAAAGCGCTCTGCTGCTTGTGGGTATTCTTTAATAAATTTAGAGCTAAGGACACCGCCGCCAAGAACAGCACAAGCATCAGGTCTACCCAACATATATTTAGCAATAACACCACTCTCAAGCTTACGACCAACTCCTTGAGAAACCATCATACTTACGATTGGCTCAAGTGTATAAGCAGCATCAAATTGACCAGACTGCATACCGCCAATGTGCACGCTCATTTGTTGTTCTTGCATTTGATAATCTTTTTCATCTAAGCCAACACCCTTCAAAACTCCTTTTGCGACAAAAAGATTTCCTGGGCCTGGCGCAGACATGATTCGTTTACCTTTTAATTCTGCTAAGGTTTTAATTGGGCTATTGATAGGAACAACATAAGCCTCAAGTTGATATTTGGTATTTTGACAATTTAAAGAAATATACTTTAAAGTATCCGGTCTCAAGGCGTTAATGTTTGCGCCTTCAAGAGAAAGTAAATTAGAAGCTGCATCTAAATCACCAGTTACGATACCTTGAACAACTAAGGGTTGAGTTGCTAAGGGTATTCCCTCAACATCAAGACCCTCTGCAGCAAAATAACCACGCTCTTTTGCGATGAAATAAGGTAATGCTGAAGAAGCAATAAAAAGCCCCATTTTCATCTTCTGTTGAGCCATACTCAAAGATGAAAAACTAGCCAGCAACACAATAACTAAAGGTATACAACAATATTTTTTTATATTCATACAATCTCCATATTTATTAAATTTTTGAATTTCTTGTGCATGTTTTAAAAGTAAGATAACATTATTTTGAGACTTGTGCTATTAAATTTAAATTTTTTACACTCCTTTTTTAAAATAATTATTTGAAAGAATTTCATGCATCCTCAAGGAATTGGTCAATCGGTACTACGAAGAGAAGATAATCGCTTATTAACTGGTCGGGGACAGTTCGTCGCCGACGTTCTTCCTGAAAATACATATTACTGTGCATTTTTGAGATCACCTCATGCACATGCACTCATAAAGAGCATTGATGTTTCTGTTGCACAAAAATCTTTAGGGGTAATTACTGTATTTACTGGACAAGATTTATTAAACGATGGCGTCGGTAAAATGACGCCGCTGTGGATGATTCCTGGTGCAAATGGCACTGAAATGAATGAGCCGCCGCGTTATTCCATTACAGTAGATCGTGTGCGTCACGTTGGTGAAATAGTTGCGATGGTGATTGCAAAGACAGTCCATCAAGCAATTGACGCTACAGAATTAATTGAAGTTGACTATGAGGTGCTAGATTCTGTGGTCAACGTTGAGAAAGCTGCGGATGCTTCTGCACCGCAACTTCATTCTCAAGCGCCGAATAATCTTTGTGTAAGGTTTCATCGTGGCTCTAAAGACCCCGTAGATGCAGCTTTTGCAAAGGCAGCTCATCAGATTCGTGTTGAGATTAAGAATCATAGAATTGTATGTGCCGCAATCGAACCAAGAGCAGTTGTTGCCCAAGTATCCCCCTCTCATGGTGATGATGGTCATGAGCTCACTATTTGGTCTGCCACGCAAGTGCCGCATCATATTCGCAAGCTAACCTCAGAGCAATTGAATTTGCCGGAAAACTCAATACGCGTCATTGCACCAGATGTGGGCGGTGGTTTTGGGACGAAAGGTAAGTTATATCCAGAGGAAACCATTTTAGCGTGGGCTTGTAAGAAATTAAAGGCTACCGTAAAGTGGACCTCAACGCGCAGTGAAGCATTTATTAGTGATTACCAAGCACGTGATCATATGACCACTGCTGAAATGGCTTTGGATGAAAATGGTTATATTTTAGGAGTTCGAGTAAAAACTTATGCTGCTGTTGGAGCATATATATCAACGGTGGGGGCAGCAGTTCCAACGACTGTTTACACTGCTGTTTTATCTGGCCCCTATAAGATTCCTGCAGTTTTTGCTGAAGTCGATGCGATGTTCACCAATACAGTCCCAACGGATGCGTACCGTGGTGCAGGACGTCCAGAAGCGTGTTTCGTATTAGAAAGATTAATTGAAGAAGCGGCCGTTCAAACTGGTATGGACCGAATGGATCTACGTCGTAAAAATTTCATAAAATCGAGTGAGATGCCCTACTCAACACCATTAGGACCAATATATGACAGTGGCGATTTTCAACGTCTTTTCGAGAGATCTCTTGTGGTTTCTGACTTTGCTGGTTTTGAAAAACGTCGCGCCCTTTCTAAAGAAAATGGGATGATACGCGGGTTTGGTATTTGTTATTTTCTAGAGAGCTCTGGAGTAGCTCCTTCTAAATATGCTGGAATGTTCGGTGCAAGGGCAGGATTTTTTGATTCAGCAGATATTCGTGTATCCGCAGATGGCAGTATTCTTTTGATGTGCGGTACTCACAGTCATGGTCAGGCACATGCAACAACATTTCCTCAAGTAATTGCTTCACACATAGGTCTACCTTTATCGATGATTGAGTTGGTTGAAGGAGACACGGGAAGAGTTCCTTACGGAACTGGAACCTTTGGTTCAAGATCTATGGTGATTGCTGGTGGGGCTATCACTATGGCTTGCAACAAAATAATTGATAAATCAAAATTACTTGCTGCGCATCTTCTTTCTTGTGATCTTGCTGATGTTAAGCATGAAATCATCGATAACCTTGGCTATTTCGTTTGTCAAAAAACAAAAGAAAAATTAGACTGGTATCAAGTTGCCCGCGCTGCTACTTATGCGCATGATTTGCCTCCTGGAATGGAGCCCGTTCTCCACGAAAACGCTTTCTTTGATCCGCCAAATTTAACCTGGTCAAATGGCGCACAAGCTTGTGAAATAGAAATTGATCCGAAAACTGGTGTTACAAAATTACTATCTTATATAGCTATTGATGATGTAGGTACAGTGATTAATCCTATGATTGTAGAAGGTCAGGTTCATGGTGCAATTGCTCAGGGGATTGGGCAAGCTTTATTTGAAAGTGCTATTTACGAACCCGACTCTGGTCAGATTATGACGGGATCTTTTATGGATTATGCGATGCCAAGAGCTGATATATTGCCAGACTTTATTTCTGAAGCAGATGAATCTCAGCCGTGTACGCATAACCCTCTAGGGGTTAAAGGTTGCGGTGAATCTGGGACTATTGGCGCTCCCGCGGCAATCACTAGTGCCATGATTGATGCCCTGGGTTCCCTTGGCATTAGAGGTGTTGAAATGCCATTCACTTCGAATAAAATTTGGCACGCTCTCAGAAAAGACTAATTATGGATGTGGTTAATCAACAAGATGTTAAACATGGTGTTGCAGAAAATTTATTAAAGTTATCTGATTGGGCAACAAGTCTTCGTTACGATGATATTCCAAATCACGTCTTACAACAGGCGGTTTTGATTCTGGGTGATAACATTGCGGCAACGATATCAGCATCCAATGAGCCTGAAGTAAACACTTATCATAGCCAATTGCTAAGTCAAAAAACTGGAGGGGTTGCAACGATTTTTCGCGAGGGTGGGCCAAAGACTTCTTTAATGAATGCCGCACTTGCAAATGGTTTAGCCATTACCTGGAATGAGTTGGATGATGGATATACTAGAACTGCTGTTCATCCAGGAGCGCTTAGTCAACCCCTTATTTTGGCAACGGCACAAGCAAATGATTTATCCATTCAAGAGACGCTAAAAGCCGTTGTTGTTGCTTATGAGATTGGAACACGCTTTGCAAGATCTTGGCCTGAAACTTTGCCTAGACTTCATCCCCATGGTGTATTTAACGCGGTATGTTCTGCAGCTGGATATGCCAGTCTCATGAAGTTTGACAAAACACTGTTCATGAATGCCTTGACCGGTGCCTGTACGATGGTTTCGCCTGGTCCTTATAGTCATCCAATTCAAGGTGCGTTGATTCGAAACGCATGGCCTGCCGCAGGTGCTTGGTTAGGTTACTTTTCATGTGAAATGGCCCAAGCGAATATTTTTGGTACGCCAAGTGGTCCATATGATGTTTACCAAATTGGTTTTGGTGCACCTTCAAAAGCCGAGCATCTATGCATGGACTTAGGGTCTGAGTGGACGATTACAGCTGGGTATCATAAACTTTATGGATCATGCCACCATGCTCATGCATCTATGGAGGCGATTGAAAAAATATTAAATGAACGTCCGATACTTCGTGGCGGGGAGTCAATCAAGTCTATTCTTATTGAAGTTTCAAAAATGGCTATGAATTTCAATAATACAAATCCCGCCACAACCTTAGCCGCAAAGTTTTCAATCCCCCACGCAGTGGCAGCCACCATTATTAACGGCGCAAGTGCTACTGAAAACTTTCTACACGAAAGTATGTCCAATACTCAAATTGCTGCGATTAGAAGTAAAGTAGTGATGCAAGAACTAGGTAATGTTCGTCCTTGGCCCTATGATCGTCCTGCAAAAGTAACCATTGAATTAAAAAATGGAGACAAACTCTCAGAGTTTTGTGAGGCAGCTCTTGGAAGTTCTTCAAGACCTTTGGAGCTTCCAACTGTCTTAGAAAAAATCAATAATTTATCTAAAGCTTACGCGCCAAATTTAGAGTCAGCCGTAATTTCTTTACGTCAACAGATTCAAGGGGGACAAAAATTTTCGTTTAAAACAGGTGAATGGATTAACTCTTTTTTCTGATAAATTTTTTCTTTCTAAGTAAATCATTGGCTCGTGACAGTAATCTCTCTTGAATTATGTATTACTTTAATTTTAGGTGGGAGGCTATTATTGGCCGATGCATGCAGATAACAAGTCCTCGCTGACATATTCAAAAGATTCTCAAACATATCTTCACTTAATGAGCCGTTCAGAAATAAATGTGTTTGAACAGGCTCAGCATCACCAATATACGAATCGGTACTTTCTCTTGAACTTAGTGAAAATGGGATGAATTGGACTAATCTGATAGCATCTACATTGAGTTTCATATTTTCAATATATCTAGCAATCTGTGTAATAAAACAAAAGGCAACTCCCGCAGATAGAAGGCCAAGTCCTGAAGGAGCATGAGAAGCACCTCCCTCATCAGTAACAAATAAGAAATGGCTCATCCCTGGCAGTGCTAACCATGATTCAATTTCAGTTAATCCATTATTATTAGAAAAACTACTTTGTCCTTTAATATTTCTTATAATTTTTGTCTTACTTCCTGAAGGAGCTATGGAAATATTTCCAGGCTCTCGTGAAGAAAGCTTACGAATAATATTGAGGTCAGAATTAGAAGATATGTTCGGCTTCAACGGCTCAGGATATAGTAAGAAGGGATCCGTTGGAATATCTACCATTGGATCTGTCAACTCATTTAGCATCTTTCTTCTACCATTAATTGTTAGAGAAAAAGTACTTTTTAATTGTCGCTTTAAAAAAGCTATACTTGGCGAAGCTTGAAGAGCGCCATTGATAAGATGAAGTATTTCATGTTCAGAAAATTCGCTTTTCAGATCAATCTCAATAACAGAAGAATTTGCTACCCCTTTTCCATTCCCCGTGATGAAAGATCCTAATAACCAATATTCATTTTCTAATTTCAAAGTCAAATCAGATAGAGGTATGTTTAATAACGTTGCATGATGTCGAATTCGGTTAAGTAAATCAGCTTGTAATCCCGCATTAAAATATCCAAAGGGAAATGGGGCTAAATCAGTTCCTTTTAAATGTTTTCCTTCATCTGAAGTCAGTCTCCAAGAATGTCCTCCACCTTCTGTGAGAATTGCTTCCCTCTGATGACCCATCAAATGACATGCTTCAACTTTGATAATCTCTCGCCCAATTTTGTTGAGTGTTAAATTTGAGTTTGCTGCAGTTTTGTTGATCTTAAATCCGAGTGGATGCCCAAAAGCATCAATAGCGAAGCGCATCAGTCAACAACTACCTTTGCTTTTTCAATCACATCTTTCCACATTGGTACTTCGCGCTGAATTCGGCCTCGTAAAACTTCTGGCCCTCCGGCTAAGATTTTAAATCCATAACTTTTTAGTCGCTCACTTACCTCTGCAGTTTGTAATATTGAATTGATTTCTTTCGATAGTCTTTCAATGATGGCTGATGGTGTACCTGCTGGGGCAAGAATCGCAACGAAGGTCTCCGCTTCAGTATTAGGGTAGCCAAGCTCAGTTAGGGTTGGTACATTCGGAATTTCTGATGAACGCTCACGGCCAGTCTGCGCGAGAGGTATGAGAGCCCCAGACTTAAGATGCGGCATCAAACCTAATATATTGATTGACCCTATTTGAGTTGATCCACCTAAAACTGCTTGAATTGCTGGACCTCCTCCAGGATAGGGAATAGGCGTTATATTTATTTTTGCTCTAGACTTAAACAATTCCATACCTAAGTGTGGCGATACCCCAATTCCTGCATGTGCATAATTTAAAGTGTCAGGTTGATTCTTTGCAATGGTAATCATCTCATTAAAAGAATTAATCCCTGAATTCGCTTTAGTAAGAATTACATTAGGTGATGCTCCACAATCAGATATTGGCAAAAAATCCTTAAAAGGATCAAAACCCGCATTTTTATAAAGACTAGGATTAATTACTAAGACACTTGTTGTTATCAATAAGGTATAGCCATCTGGCTTTGATCTTGCAACATAATTAATCCCAATATTTCCCCCGGCACCAGGTTTATTCTCTATGATGACTGTCTGTCCAAGTGCCTCAGAAAGAGGTTTTACAATAACTCGAGCTAAAACATCACTAGCACCACCCGGCTGGAAGGGTGAGACTAAAGATACCGATTTTTCAGGGTATGCTGCGTAAACTGGCACAACCAAAATCGTTGTAAAACAATTTAAGAAAATACCAAATACAAGAAAACGAAAAAAAGATGAAGGATATCTAACATTTGTCATTTTTAGTCTCTAATTTAATTTTGTAATTTATAAAATCTTATTTTGATTATATTCTGAAGATATACTTTCTAAACGATTTCTCTACGGGGGTTAACCCTAGAAGAATGGCTTATCAAGTCCATCTTTTTTGACTCTTCAATTATTTTGTTAATATGATTAATAAAAAGGAGACGTAATGAAAAAAACTGTTG
The DNA here is from genome assembly GCA_947462685.1 of Burkholderiaceae bacterium. Lineage (GTDB taxonomy): Bacteria > Pseudomonadota > Gammaproteobacteria > Burkholderiales > Burkholderiaceae > Polynucleobacter. The sequence continues at coordinate 10,294 of CANHPL010000003.1, forward strand.
CGAAATTTATATTTATATTAATTAATGCTTTATTTTTTGTTAGCCAAAATTCTTTAGCTCAAGAGTTTCCATCCAAACCAATTAAAATCGTCATTCCATTTCCTCCAGGCGGCGGTGCTGATGTTTTAATGCGACCTTTGAGTAAAAAATTATCGGAATTATTAGGTCAGCCAATTATCTTAGATAATAAGCCTGGCGCTAATGGGAATATTGGTGCCGACTTTGTTGCTAAATCCTTACCGGATGGCTATACATTACTTTTAGGTAATAGCTCCTTGCCAATTAGTACTGCTCTGTACAGTCAAATGAGTTTTGACCCTGCTAAAGATTTAACTCCTGTAGCGATGATGGTAAACACCCCAAGTGTACTTGTTGCAAATCCTAAATTTAAAGCAAAAAGCATTTCCGAATTAATTGCTATTGCAAAGGAAGATCCTAAAAAAATTAATTACTCCTCTGCTGGAATTGGAAGCACTCCACACTTAGGTATGGAAGTCCTCGGCATTGCAACGGGAACCCAGTTTACTCATATTCCCTATAAGGGTGGTGGGCCTGCAGTATCTGCCTTACTTGCGAATGAAGTGGATATTCTTATTACAAATACTTCAACCGTACTTGCCCAAATCCAAGCTGGCAAACTTACACCTCTAGGCACAACAACCTTGAAACGATCGCCTGTTCTATCCTCATTACCTAGTATTTCTGAAACAGTGCCTGGTTATGAACTTAATACTTGGTATGGAATTTTTGGTCCTGCAGGAATGTCTAAAAACGTTGCACTTCGCCTAAACCAAGCCTTTATACAATGTTTAAATAGCCCTGAAATTAAACAGCAATTAATTGCATTAGCTTATGACCCAGACCCTGGGTCTGCAGAGGTATTAGCGGCATTATTAAAAAAAGATAGTGCCTACTGGGCAAACGTTATCAAAATTACTGGGATTAAAGCTGAATAATTTTTCTAATCCGCTTTCAATAATCTCTAATCAACTTAAAAGATAACCGCTATGTCTAACGCTCAAGTTTTTCAAAATCCCCAACCCTACAGCAACACATCAAAACCCAAAATAGTCTTGCCAAAGAATTCTACAGATTGTCACTGCCACCTATTCGATGACCCTATCCAATACCCTCTGACAAACAATCCAGCTTATCTTCCGCCTTCTGTTTTTATTAAAGACTATTTAAAAGTGATCGATACGATTGGTATTGAACGTGCTGTGATTGTGCATGCCAATGTATACGGTCTTGATAATTCTCTTGCTTTAGATGTTATTGCCAGTGCACCTGATCGATTCAGGGCGATTGGTTTAGTCGATGAGTCAATTACAGATGTGGAACTTGAGCGTCTTCATCTTGGTGGAGTCAGAGGGTTTAGGTGTAACTTGGTGAATCAAATCGGTTTATCTCTGGACTCTGCAAAAAAATTAGCGCAAAGAGTCAAACAATATAATTGGCACACACAGTTTCTTCTTGATGTCGAAAAGTTTCCTAACTTAATTGAAACCTTTGCTGATTTCCCGATTGATGTTGTTATCGATCATATGGGTCGACCAGTTATTGAAAAAGGAATTGAGGAGAAGGGCTTTCAAGGTCTTATTACTTTTTTAAAAACGGGTAAGGGATGGTCTAAACTTTCTGCCCCTTATAGAACCTCTAAGGATCCTCTCCACTATCGAGATATCGTACCTTTTGCCCAAGCTCTTGTGGAGGCTGTTCCAGATCAATTAGTTTGGGGATTTGATTGGCCTCATGTCAATATGGCGCCAGGTACTCCGATGCCGGATGATGGAGAGTTAGTCAACCAAATTGGGCAATGGATTACAAACCCTCAGAGCTTACAAAAAATAATGGTTGATAACCCCACTCGACTTTATGGTTTTTAGACTTGGCCTAACTTATCTCAAAAAAATTTGCTCAAGACTTTGTAAATCCGCAAATAAGTATTGGGGCACAATTGAGTTAATATACTCATATAAATAAATATATAAACTAGGAGACTAAAAACATGAAACATTTTTTGTGGTTTGTTTTGCTATTTTTTAGTATATTCTCTTCGAATACATTTGCACAAACCTATCCGAACAAGCCCATCAAATTAATTGTCCCATTTGCACCTGGTGGTCCAATCGATCAAACGGCACGTATTATTTCACAAAAAATGGGTGAGCTGTGGGGGCAATCGGTGATTGTTGAAAATAAAACAGGTGCAAATGGTGTTGTTTCAGCCGAATATGCTATGAGCCTACCATCCGACGGATACTCACTTCTTTTCTCTGTCATCCATCATTCTGTTCTACCCAGCCTCAAAACTAATCTTAGTTACAATATTGAAAAAGATTTTTTACCTGTCACATCTGTTGCCGTTTATCCCATCATCTTGGTCGTAAATAATAATTTCCCAGCTAAAACTGTTCCTGATTTAATTAAATATGTGAAGGAAAATCCAGGAAAATTAACATTTGGACATTCGGGTTATGGTGGTGGTACCTATCTTGCTGGTGAACTTTTTAAAATGCAGGCAAAAGTTGATATTCGCGATATTCCATACAAAGGTAGTGCTCCTGCTATGGCAGATTTACTTGGTGGTCATGTCGACATGATGTTTAGTGATGCCCCGACGGCTATGCAGCACATACTTGCTAATAAATTAAAGCCTATTGCGATTTCCAGCCCTAGTCGATTAAATCAATTGCCTAACCTACCTAATTTTACGGAAGTAGGATTACCAAGCTATAACGCCTATTCCTGGGGTGGGATTTCGGTAAAAAATGGCACCCCGATTGATATCGTTCAAAAACTAAACTTTGATATTGTTAAGATACTGAATGATCCTCAAGTTAAAGAACAGTTCTCTAAAATTGGGGCTGAACCCCAACCAAGTAGTCCTCAACAATATGGTGCTTTTATACATGCCGAAATTTCAAAATGGGCCGATATGGTCAAGCTGGGTAAAATCAAAATTGATTAAGGATTTTTTTTGAAAAATCATATTGGCATTATCGGGGCTGGTATTGGTGGGCTAACATTAGCGGCACTTTTACAAAAAAGAGGATTTAAAGTATCCGTCTTTGAACAAGCCACTAAATTTGCAAGAGTAGGTGCCGGCATTCAACAGAGTGCGAATGCGATCAAAGTATTACGTGATATTGACTTAGAAGATCATCTTCGATCAATTGCCTTCTGTCCGCAAACTTGGAATAATAGGGAATGGGATACTGGTGCTGTTAAATATGAATTATCTCTGGGCTCCACCTTTGAGGAAAAATATGGGGCCCCTTATTTTTTATTACATCGCGGCGATTTACATGCAGCAATTTTGTCTAAAGTAAATCCAAATTCTATTTATCTACAAAAAAAATTAAAGCGCTATAAGATCAATAGCGAAAACGTTGAACTCGCATTTGAAGATGGCACTGCTTACGAGGTAGATGCATTAATTGGTGCAGATGGGATTCATTCAAAAATTCGGGAGCAAATGTTAGGTGCCGATAAACCTCGTTTTACGGGACGAGTAGCCTATCGCACCACCTTCCCTGCCTCTTTAATGAATGGTTACGATATCGATGACTGTACTAAATGGTGGGGAATAGATCGTCATATTGTAATTTATTATGTAACTCCCAAAAAAGATGAAATTTATTTTGTGACAAGTGTTCCTGAGCCGGAATGGAATAATGAATCTTGGTCTGCTAAAGGAGACTTGGGTGATCTTCGAAAAGCTTTTGAAGGGTTTCACGAACAAGTTCAACAGGTCTTAGCTGCTTGTCCAGATGTACATAAGTGGTCTTTATATGAGCGCGATCCACTGCCAACCTGGTGTGATCAAAGGGTTGTATTACTTGGTGACTCGTGTCACCCTATGGTGCCCTACATGGCTCAAGGTGCGGCTATGGCAATTGAAGATGCGGCAATCCTTTCTAGAGTTTTAGATCAGCAACCAAACATTCCGGAAGCTTTTCAGCAATTTGAAACACTCCGTAAGGAAAGAACATCAAGAGTTCAACTAACTTCCCATAAAAATCAATGGATGAGTAAACCCACAGATTCAGATTGGGTTTATGGTTTTGACGCTAGGAGTGTCAGTCTTTCATAGATTGATTTTGACGCATTTAGTATCATGAATTATTCCGTTTTAAAGCCTTGGATTTAATGAGTTATTCATTTCTTTTCAAATTGATATTCAAAAAATCATCTCTTTGGGGTTGGCTAAAAACCAGATCTGTTCTCGGTATCAAACAGCTTCAATATATCCATTTACAATATAGATTCAAAATTCAAATAATATATTAAAGCTATCAGGAGAAAAAATGATCAAATATCTTAAGCGTGGTAAAGATGTTCAAATTCGCTTAGACGAAGATGCTAAAGTTCGCCAAACTGTAGAGAACATTATCAAAGACGTCGAAGTCAGGGGTGACGAAGCTGTCAAAGAGTACAGTAAAAAATTCGATAACTGGGATCCCTCTGATTTCAGATTAAGTCAGGCTGAGATTGAAAAAGCACGTAAAGCTCTTTCTCCTCGTGAAATCGAAGATATTATCTTCGCCCAAAAACAGGTTCGCAACTTTGCACAAATTCAACGGGACTCGATGAAAGATGTTGAAGTTGAAACCTACCCAGGCGTCATACTGGGTCACAAACATATCCCAGTTAATGCGGTTGGATGCTATATCCCGGGAGGTAAATACCCACTTCTAGCTTCTGCACATATGAGTGTATTGACAGCTAAAGTTGCCGGGGTCAAGCGTGTTATTTCTACGGCTCCGCCGTTCCAAGGTGTACCTCACCCAGCAATCGTCACCGCTATGTCGATGGCTGGTGCTGATGAAATCTATGTTTTGGGTGGTGTGCAAGCAGTCGTTGCAATGGCTGTAGGTACTCAAAGTATTGCTCCTGTCGATATGCTCGTTGGTCCTGGAAATATGTTTGTTGCAGAAGCTAAGCGACAACTCTACGGACGCGTGGGTATCGATTTATTTGCAGGTCCAACCGAAACTTTAGTCATTGCTGATGACTCTGTTGACGGCGAATTATGCGCTGTAGATCTTTTAGGGCAAGCTGAACATGGGCCAACATCCCCAGCGATTCTTCTAACCAATAGTGAAAAGCTTGCTAAAGATACTATGGCAGAAGTTGAGCGTCAATTAGCTATCATCCCAACAGCAGCAATCGCCAAACAAAGCTGGGCTGACTATGGTGAAGTGATTGTTTGTGATACGTATGAAGAAATGCTTCAGAAAGCGGATGAGTTAGCCTTTGAACACGTTCAAGTGATGACGAAAGATCCTGATTATTTCCTTAACAACATGACAAATTTTGGCGCCCTCTTCCTCGGTCCAAGAACGAATGTGAGTTTTGGTGATAAGGTGATTGGCACCAACCATACTTTACCAACCAATCGTAATGCACGTTATACCGGTGGACTTTGGGTTGGGAAATTTCTCAAAACCTGTACTTATCAAAAAGTTCTCACTGATGAGGCAAGTACAACGATGGGTGAATACTGCTCACGTCTTTGCCATATGGAAAACTTTGCGGGTCATGGTGAACAGGCAAATATTCGTGTACGTCGCTATGGTAACCGTCCCGACCTCGCTTGGTATCAACCGGTTGCTGCAAAATAATGGCGATGCAAGCTCCTAACTTTAGGGTCGATGGTCAGCGTGCACTGGTTACGGGGGGTAGTCGTGGCATTGGATATTGTGCTGCGCTTGCCCTTGCCCAAGCCGGTGCGCAAGTAACGATAGTTGCAAGATCGCTTGACACACTTGAGTCCTCTCAACAAGAATTACTGTCTGCAGGTTTTACGAGCGAGATTTTGCAACTCGATGTCACCGATCCTGTAGCAGTTGATCAAGCTCTAATGGCTCGTGAACCTTTTCAGATTTTGGTCAACAATGCAGGCACGAATCGCCCGAAGCATCTCGTCGATGTTAAAAATGAGGACATCGACGCCGTTTTTGACCTCAATATCAAGGCCGCTTTTTACGTTACCCGTAAAGTAACTCAGCAGCTTTTGGCAGTCAAACTTCCGGGCTCCATTATTAACATCTCTTCTCAAATGGGTGTGGTAGGCAGTCCAAGGCGCACTTTATATTGTGCTAGCAAACATGCCTTAGAGGGCATGACAAAAGCTTTAGCATGGGAGCTTGGAGAAGCAAATATTCGTGTGAATACAATTTGTCCTACATTTATTGAGACTGATATGACGGCCCCAATGTTTGCTGATGCGACTTTTAAAAAATGGGTAATTGAAAAAATTGCTCTTGGACGACTTGGTCAACTCGAAGAAATTATGGGTGCAATTGTTTTTTTAGCAAGTCCAGCTTCTAGCCTGATGACGGGCAGTGCTTTGATGCTCGATGGAGGCTGGTCAGCCGCATAACACAAAACCCTCGCCGTGAATGGCGGGGGTTATCACGCTGTTGATCAACTCAAAATATTTTTTAATAGTTTCTCAGGAGATATGCGAATTGCGGCGCCGGTAGGGCATGCTCTCACACAAGAAGGTCCAGCGGAAATAGATTTACACATATCACATTTCACAGCATGCTTTCTAGAGTTGGGGTCGTAATCTGGAGCTCTTTTACCTGGGGCACTTCCAAGACCAAATAATAACCATGAAAGATCAGCACCTTGTTTCGGGGGCTTATTAACTACAATTTGTATTACTCCATATGGACAGTTTCGTTCACAATTTCCACAGCCAATACAAGAGTCATTAACAAAAACCTCTCCATTTGAACCGCGTGATAACGCATCGGGAGGACACTCTTTCATACAACTAGGATTTTCACAATGCCTACAAGCTATAGGAATATGTAATTTTGCAAAGGTGGCTCCAGCCGAGCGCTTTAAACGGGATACGCCCTCATGAGTTTCTGAGCAAGCTGTTTCGCAATTATTACATTGGACGCAAAGGCTCTCATCGATTACGAGAACATCTGAACTTTCGCCAAGTCCCTGACTAAAGAAAAAGTTTGCGATATTTGATGTCTCATCATTCAGTGTTTCATGAGTAGTATTACTTCTTAAGCGCTCAAACATTTTTCCGCGGAGCAATGCTGCAAGCTTAGGATTTTTTTCAATCATAACTTTAAAGTCGTCTGATTTTAATATAATCACTTCTGTCAAAACGACTGAAGTTACAGTTGCAGTTCTTGCAGAATTATCTAAAAGGGCAATTTCACCAACATAGTTTCCTGCAGAAACATAAGCCAAAATCACCTCTTTACCATTGATGTTTTTAGAAACAGCAACAGAGCCACTTCTGATCAAATATAGACCGTCAGGGGAATCTCCTTCTTTAAACAAAGGGGTCTTAGCATTGAAACGTTTTATTTCAACATTATTGGTAAGGGTTTGTAACTCTTCAAAGGTAAATACATTACCTATATAGGTAACGAGTGCATTAGATATAAAACGGGAATCAATTTTTTTGCGAACTGAATCGTTTGATGCAATTAATTTTAAGATGGCTCTTCTGGATACCTCTAAAATATTACATCTCTCTTGAGCACGGACTGTGGCCGTTCTTCGCCTGCCTGAAACTAATCCCATTTCTCCAAAAAAATTTCCTTTAGCTAGAGAAAAAACTCGCTGTTTGCCATCTTCGTCTAGAGTCTCAATACCGATGCTACCCTCTAAAAGAATATAAAAAGTATTTGTGTAATCATTTTTTTCAAAAATAATTTCACCTTTTTCACATTTTTTAAGGTGCGATTCCATCAAAATTTCACGGACTTGTAATTTTGTTAATGAACTAAACAAATCAACGTCAACTAATAACTTATCTAGTATTTCTGAGATAGGCTTTTCTTTATTCCATTGATTCAATCGCTCACGCAGAATTGGCTCATCAACTTGCACAACCGGTAGTTGATTGATGGTCTGTACAACCTCATAGCCCTGATTCATAGCCTGCTTAATTAAGGGATATCCACCTAAAGCACCTACAATAAATAATCCAGGTACATTCGACTCATAAGCCTCTGAGAGAACTGGTAGTGCAGTAGGGTTTTGATTGGGAAACTGTACGCCAAAACTTTCAACAAGTTTTCTCGGAGGAATTGCTCCTAAACGCGCAATAATTCGGTGGCAAGGAATCCTTTCTTGCCCATTTTTCCCATCAAAAACAAATTCCAATGGGGGGTTTACACCCGTATCTTTTACTTCAACTGCAAAAGCCTTATAACCAATCTTTATCTTGCCAGACTTTTCCGCTGCCAGGATCAGATTTCTATTACCATCCTTACAATAGATAAATTCATCATCTCTATTCATTAGATAAACATTATTTTGTTTAGCCAAACCTAATGCATTTTCTATTCCAGCATCACCGGCACCAATAACGATAATTGTTTCATCTTTAAACTCCTCTGGGTCTGCCAACGTGTACTGGACAGTGGGTAAATTTTCACCTGGCACACCCATTTTACGAACATTTCCCTGTAAACCAATAGCTAAAATAATTGTCCGGCTAGTAAATGAGGATCCATCTTCACATGAAACAAGAAAAGGATCTTTTGGCGTTTCTTTGGAAATGGCAATCACTTTTTTCTTGTATTGGATATTTATTTCTTGATCCGAAAGACCTTTATTCCAGGTATCTAAAATATCTTCTCTTTTACCTTCAGCAAAAGGCAAACCACATCTTAGAGGCAACACTCCTGGCTCGGCCATGACATGCTTACCCTTTTGATACTTATAAATTGTGTCAGATGCATGGGTCTCTGCTTCAAGTAAAACATGCCTATTACCCAGCTCTTTAGCACGAGCTGCAGCAGCTAACCCACCTGGACCTGAGCCAACAATAATTACGTCATAATCAGCGTCAATATTGTCAAATAATATTTTGCTAATACTTTGTCCATTTTCCATTACTTCACCCCATTATTCAATTGAAGTATTTGCACTAACTTGCCATATTCTTTGTTGAAATTTTGATACTGAAACTTATCTTCATTCGACAGCTCTTTTCGAAGTTGCTCAATACTCGCCTTAATGTTCGGTCGAATACTCGATGAGCCATTGGTAACGACTATATTCGCAACACTGGTTAATGCCATATAAGCCTGCTCAGCACTGGCGTAATCATAGTATTGTTGGCCTTGAACAAGAGCTAAAAATATATCGCGGATTTTGGCTTCGTCATAAGATGATGTTTGGAGCTTGACAATTAATTGCTCTATATATTTTGCAAACTTCTTTGCGGTTTCTTGCAGATCTTCTGTTGACTCTAATTTTGTACTTTTCTGAAAAGTTGCACGGTTCAATTGCTCATAAAGCCGATTGTATTGGCTTAAACTCATTGGATCAATCACCTTTACGATTGCACTTAACATCAGTAAGCTACTATCATTTAAACGTATCACACCAGGTGGCATTCCATTTCTTGGAGTCCAACGTTTATTACTCATAGGGTGATGGCATGCGTGACAATCAAATGCTACGAGCTCAGGAAAGATGCCGTCATGATTTCTTTTTGCATCTGCCAAGAGATCTACTAATGATTTGGCTGTAGTCGCTTGACCAACTGCCCATAATTTAACAGGTTGCTCTGCTCCTTTACGAGCTAAATAGTCACTGTCAACTTTGTAATGGGGTGGCTCAATTTTAGTAAATGTATTGATCTCAATTGACATTCTTGGATGTCCAGCTCCCATAATTCGATGTGTCACAAAACGTGACTCATCGCCAACGTGGCAAGAATTACAAAGCTTTGCCAAAGCAGCAGGATTCGTAGTTGGATACAACCCATTAGCAACGTTGTCTGCGTGAGATACGCCTTTTACAGTGTGGCTTGAAATCCATTTCTCTGCTGGACCATGACAACCTTCACAGCCAACTCCATCCGTATGACTAAACCTTTCCGCACGTAATTGCGGGTCAGGGTTATGGGAATGACAATTTAAACAAAGAGCAGATTCATGAGCGGGTTGACCAAGGCCTAAATTTTTCGCAATCTGTTGAGATTGCTTATTAAACAAAACTTTATATGCCTGACTATGCTTGTCATAAGTTTTCCAAGTTGTATATTCATTTTGTAAAACATTCGTATTATTCCAAGGTGTCACAGAGCCATGGCAAGTGCTACTTGAACATGTAATATTTCCCTGACTCATTGCTTTTGCTTGATGGGGCAACGCCTGGGAATAGCAAGTGATTGAGAATGTAAGATACAAACAAAAAACAATGAATTGCCGAAAGAGCTTTGTACTCATCATCATTTCCTTAATAGGTCAGTTTTGGATACTGCTGATTTGGGTGGTAAATAAAGTAATGGGTCTGCTGTATTAGAAACAGTCCAAGGCTTACCATTACCGTCTAAATATAATTTTTGCATCTCGGCAAGATTAAAAGGTCTTGAACCAATTCTGCCAAAAACAGCAATTTGATTACCAGTTTCATCCACAGCTCGATCGCGATCTAATCCCTTTGAAAGAGAAATTACTGGTGATCTGGTTTTTCTAGTAGCAATTAATCTTGGATTTGGTTCTGGAGAAAATCCATAAAACTTAGGTTGTAACTCAGGAGATGTCAGTTGGATCACTTTAAGTCCATTCACACCATCTGCAACGTAAGCAAATAATGAAGCATTGGTTGATGCCACAATAACATCAGACGCATCTTGAATTTTTCCATCCGCATTAAATAGTTTGAATAGTTTAGGTTGATCAGCTTTTTCAATATCAACAATTGCTAACCCTTGCTTTCCTGCGGCAACGTATGCATATGTTCTTGCCAAATAAACTTTTCTTGCGTCCTCAAATGGTGTGATCGTATCAAGGAGTTTTGGCATTCCTGCATTCGTAACATCGATAACTTGTAATCCCTTTGCCCCTGTTACGTATAAATATCTAAATTGCAAAGCTGAAGATCGCGCATCTTCTATTGGAACAAAGGCCCCTAACTTAGGCTTTAAAGGGTTATTCAAATCAACTATTTGAATTCCTTTAGGGGTTGTAATATACGCTTGGTAACCTCCAAGTGTAATGTGCCTTGCGCCACGTAATTGATTATTCGGATTCCAAGTAACGGCTCTTTTTAAGAAGTTATTTTTTGGATCTCCATCAGTAAATGTATCCACATTCACAACAATCAAACCCTCCTCAGCATCCACAACATATGCATAGTGATATAGCGGATGAAAAGGTTGCTCTAAGTTAACATCCCTCATGAGAGTGCCTTGATTTTTTTCTGGGGCAATAGGTTGATTCGTCGGCAACGCCATACATGTTGCATTTTTAGAAGGTACGTACGAGTTATTTCCTAAAGGAGAATATGGCGCAGTGATAATTCTCTGACTAACACCTTTATTAGCAATACTTGCAACATCGTATACCCTAAAACCACCGGCACCTTCAGCGACAAACATATATTCTCCACGCAACTGCAAACAATTAATTTGACCACTTGAAGAAGCCGTATAAGACTCCTCTAGCTCTAAACTGTTGCTTTGATGCTTTGCAAAAAAATCTGGGTAAGCATATTTATGTAAATAACTACCTATCACTGTTTGTGGCTCTTCCCACTCTGTTACCTTAACAGCCTCAAGGTTTTTTACTCCACCTAACCAAGCGTTATAACCAACAAAATTTACAAAATTAGTCCCTTGTAATAAAAGTTGAGCCATGATTGCATTGTTGTCATTGTCTTTTGAAACGTGGCAATCGTTACAGGTTTTGGTTTCAGTAGTGCGCACAGTGTGGGCAAAATGAGGCGCAAATGCCTGAGCAGAATAGCCACTAGATGAAATAGGTGGTTGTTGTATGTATATTTTTTCACGATTAATATTGGTGGATGACAATACTAAAGCGGAACTGGATCTCACTGGAGCTATTCGATAATTTTTAGCAGCACCATGCTTGCCTATCTGAAAGGCATCGTCCCTCGCCACCTGTACATTATAGGTAGCATAATTTCTAGTCTCCCCGCCTTCATAATGCAATTTATCTGTCTTGTTATTTGCTTCAACTGGCAAATGACAACCTGCACAACTTGTTGTCCATGAAGTATGGCAAGTAAAACAGGTCATTTTTTCATTATCATGTGCAAGACTCTTACTACCCAAACCCCATTTTCCTTGATAACCCTCTTCGCCACCAGCCATTAATTTAGATCTTGCAGCTTTCTCGTTATAGTTTGGATTACCTGGGGTGACTGAATCTTTTACCAAGCTTACATCCCATTCCAAAGTAGGATCTAAAGCGGATCGTTGGTATAACTTTCCTTCTCGCCATTCAAATCTCACACGACCATCCTGAGTTTTCAACGATAGCATGTTCATACCACCCTTTTTTGCTGCGGGGCCGCTTGTATAAAGAGTTGGATATTGCTTCGCAGTTCCATGACAATCTGCACAATCGATCTCAATTGCAGCAGCAACCTCGCCATAAATGTGTCCGTTACCATGCATATCTTGAGAGAAATGACAGTCCACACAATGCAGTCCCTTGTCAAGATGAATATCAGCCATGTGAACGGCCTTCCTGAATTTTTCAGGGTCATCATCACTCACTGGCGCACCCTTTGCGTCGAGTAAAGTGCCTTTTCTGTCGCGTTTAAAAACATACCTAAAATTCCAGCCATGTCCATGGTAATCAGCATACTGTGCATCTTTATATACATTATTTTTTAACCAAACATCTTTTAAGAATTTAGAATCAGACCAATTTCCACGAACCGCCGCCCCCTCAGGATTGCGATCATTAATTTCACGGGCCTCTGCATCAGTTGGATATTTTTGTTTTTTTGGCCAAAAGAATGGCGCGTCTGTTTCATAATCATTTTGAATGGTCCCATAAAACGAATTGACGTAAATATTTGGTTGATGCATGTGGCAGACCATGCATTGCGATGAAGGTATTGCCCGAGTAAACTCATGTTTAATGGGATGTCCTGATTCATTTTTCGGAATTGTTGGATCTATAGTTTGTGTAAATCCTTCATTACCAAATTTTGCATAATGTCCTGAATGTTTAGGATCACGATCATTTGAATAAATAACATGGCAGCCAGTACATCCAGATGAACGGTAATCACCTGGATTATCGTTAGTCCCTAAAAACCATAAATGCGGATCATTTAATCTTGTTTTAGTCAGGTTAAGTACAGGCACAGAAATTCTATTTCCAGTTCCAGGGCCACGATTGGATTGCTTAATATCTGGCCTTCCCGGCTCATCTAATTTCTGAAGGGTTCCTGAAGAGTTGGGTAAACCAATCTCAGGGAATGCGGAACTTATCACGCGTCCACCATTTTCAAAAACTCTAAATTTATCACCAGGTGGAACGGTTTCCCAAGCTGGTAAAGGGTAGATCATTTCAATAATACCTTTTTTGTTCATCTCATCTTGTGTAGGCTTCACAGGATTTTTTAATGCCGCAGGCAACCCTTCTCTTGTATAAGCTTCACCTAACATATATTGCTTATAAGGTAAGATTCCGTTGTTATAAGATGCGCCACCCCATAACATGGTAGAAGTAGCCATCAAACTTCGCTCTTGCGCCTGAATGATAGGAAGGTGACAAGCCCCACAAGCTTCACGGGCGATTCGAAGATCTCCAGGATTAACGAAGCGGATGAACTCGGGAGACTCTTTATTTAATCTAGCATAAGAATCAGCTGGATTCGCTGATTTAGGATAAGCCCAAAACTGTTTATCTCTTGGCAAGATATGAGCTTTATCCATAACAGCTCGATAGCTTGAGCCATCTTTTAAGACAACGACGCTATTTGCCTTTGGTAATCTAATATCAGCGTTTCCGCCATGGCAATCGCTACAGCCTAAAACAACCCCAGGATTAGCATGCATTGTGTGGCGATCGGTCTGCGTGTGGCAAGTCATACAACCTGCAGATTTTTTATCAGCTTCTGCCCAAGTTTGAGATTTTGGCGCAGGAGGAGCAGTTATATATTTAATGGAGTAATCTAACTTAGGGCCATCACTAGCAGCGGCATTCATGACCGGATAAAGCACTCCACCAAAAATACCTAAGCTTAATAAGGCAGTTAGGATTTGGAATTTTTTAATTAATGTTTTACTCATGAATGGCGTTAGAAATTTAAAATTGCATTGAAAAGAACGGATCGTAGGGTTCCAACATTTTGACCGTAAAGTTGTTTCATTGCTTCACCGGTCTTTAAGAGTGCAACTGAGCCATTAATCACTAAGTTTTGGTTGTAATAAGGGCGCCAATGAAATCCGATTGAATAGTCAACGCCAATATCCGTTGAGGTAATCATTTGATTTCTTAAAATGGCTAATGACGAGACATTCATAAAACTTAATTGGGAAATATTTCCAAAAACACGTAATTGAGGCAAAACATCTAAATCTGTTCCTATTCCAATTAACCGTAAGCCAGGATTAATAAAATTAGATTGCCCCTGATCCTTTGAGGATCTTAAGCTGGGTAGAAGACCGTTACGTCCAGATAAACCAACGCCACCCCCGCCAATCAAGGGAATCGATTGCCTTATCCAGTAACTTGTATCAGAACCTGCGAATTGCGGGTTCTCATAGATGGCATCGAATCCGTTTTCTTGTCCATCGTATGGATCTTTATCACCCGAAGCAATTAAAAAATTCCCCCGTAATCTTACCCAATTAAAATCCCTCGACAATTCAGAAGCATGAAAATAAGCCTGAATACTTTCTGATTGGCCAGAAATAGGACTACGCGTATCATTTCCACTGGCAAAATAGGTAGAGGTACTGAGATTTAATTTAAGAAATTCGGACAGATAACCCAAGCTTCCATCGCCACTATAACCAAGGTAAGTGACGTTATAGTCTCTAGGTCTTAAATCGCCTAGAAAAGCTGGTCGAACTAAAAAGCCATTTTCGTCATATTGCGCAGATGTTTCTCGATTGATATTGTGAATCGCGGTTAATTGAGAAGTAAATCCAGGAACAGGGAAATCTTGCCTATACAGGTTAGCTGCAAAAACATAATCTTGCCGCAAGGGTTTTCCAATATTGTTCAGTCCAGTATTTGTGTCTTTTTCAATTCTCTGAAATGCGGCTAAGTTATATTGATACAAGTTACTATTTCGATTGCCAAATAACCGAACTCCAAAAGATGTGTCTTGGAAAAGAAAACCTCTAAAATCAGATGTGAATGGCTGAATACCAACTCTGACGCTATCAAAATCGTACTTCGTCGACACATTTCTTAAATGGTAGTCAAGAAATAGTTCTTGAACGCCCACGTAAGAAGCATTTCTTTTTTTCCCATACGTAGGATCTACATAAAGCGCACCCGCTTCACCGACTTCAACATGGTTAAATTGAAAAGCAGGGACAAATCTAAATTCTAAATCAGGCGGCCTAAATGTCGTATTGCCCTTAGTTAAACCAAAGTTCATAATCAAGGTACTTGCCTGAATAGACTGATTTTTACTGCCAAAAATACCATTTGCACCAGGTCCAAAAGATGTGGTCTGAGAAACCGGAGTAGGTAAAGTTCTAAACTCAAGCAAGTTATCAGAAATTATTCCCAAATTAAAAAATAAGTCAGGTGCCAAATTCTGAAATACCGGCAAATCGCCTTTAATTACATTTTGATTGTAAGGGTCATAAATAGGGTGTTTAAAACCCAATGACTGCATCAACCGCCACCGATCGGGTATTGAGATGGTCTCTCTTGGAAAACTAGCCTCCGGTAGGCTTGTTTGATTTGGGTCAATTGGTGGTGCAGAAATCAATGTTGGAACAGACTGCTCTCGAACGAGTGGGGGGAAAAGCTCTTTTGACTCAATATCACCCAAAATAGGATTCGTCAAAAAAGCAACGCCTGGCCCCGCCAACTCCTGAAGCGTAAAAATACCGTCGCTACCTTTTTCTTGTAAAACCCAGCCCAACTTTCCAGTTTCGTTTAATTCAATTTGAGACCAATTACCATTCGTTGCTACTAAAGTAACCAGGGTTCCTCTTTCGATTTGGGCTAGTTTTTTAGATTCTTTAGAGGGTGAACTGTACGCAAAAACTTCAGTCGCCGAAATTTGTAACAGGCGAACTGACTGTTGTGAAGACTGTGCTAGGGGTGCGGGGGAACCTAATGTTTGAGCCTCAATTAAAACAGGGGACGTACTCAATATCAGAGAAATAAAAACTTGTGCCCCTAATGCACGATATGTAAAAGTGTATGTAGTTTGCTTATTTACCATTGCAAGCATCCACAACATTACTATTAAGAAAGGCTCCTTGAGGGCATTGAACATATCTCAAATTGTTAGTTGTGCCTATCTGGGCGAGATTGTCCGACCTAATTGCCATTGGAGCATTTATTACAGATGCGCTAGATGAATTATCAATTG
The DNA here is from genome assembly GCA_947462685.1 of Burkholderiaceae bacterium. GTDB lineage: Bacteria > Pseudomonadota > Gammaproteobacteria > Burkholderiales > Burkholderiaceae > Polynucleobacter. The sequence goes on from CANHPL010000003.1 coordinate 26,620, forward strand.
CTAAAAAAGCAATCATATCGTCCTGATCAACGCCATCGCCTGAAACTCCAATCGCGCCAAGTAGAACGCCAGCTGAGTTATAAATTGGCATTCCGCCCGGGAAAATTTGTATGCCATTATCAATGCCAACCGAAGTACTTGTACAGGAATTAACAGCAATATTAGTGATTTTGCTACTGACAAGATCTAGCTGTAAACCCACATTAAAGGGTGACCAACGTGTCATTGCAGATAGCGGTCCTCGCGAATTCGCATTAATGCCATCGGGAAAATATGGTCGGTGAATATTACCAATCGCACGTGCGGAAAATGCATAATTACTTTGAAAACTAAATGTCGGTGAAAAGAACACCGAAGCATGTCTACTGTCGCTCGAGCTTGAAATATAATTTGCGAGTAAATTGAGGGCATTGAGATTATCGTAGGCGGATAGAGCGCCTACATTTCTATAAACAGTCGATGCTTCATAAGAAAAAAAGGCGGCAGTTCTTGCCTTTTGTAGAGAAACATCGATACCAAAAATAGGTGCGTCCTGAGTTCTTGCAATTCCCAAGGTATTTCCCTTAGCATCTACAACCGAAATCGTAACTTGTGCTGCTGAGTTGAGTGGCCGCCTAATTTGAGCGCGTGTTTGATTTGCCACATTGAGGCCTTGTTGCAATAAAGTTTTCACTTGAGTATCGCTTAAAGAGGATGTGGGCGATGTGATGTAAGGCAGGCTTTGCGAACTCGTATTATTTAAGCGATATTGCGATCCAGACGAATCAACTAAAACATAACCATTTTGGGATGTGTAAGTATTTGAAGGATCTGCTGTGATACCAGAAGAAGAAGTTCCATACGCAGTGCCTGCGAATACTCCTGCTCCTGTATAAAAATTTGAAACAGCTGCATAAGCTCCACCACTTAGAGCGGTAGAGGAAGGAGTTTTTAGATAGCTGTCTGCATCGGAGTATCTCAAAGTCACTCCACCTGCCGTAATTTTATCTGCGCGAATACAATCCTGAGGTGTGTAACCAGTAGACGCCGATTGAGCAATAATTTCCGGAATACTATAATCAATATTGGTAGGGTCTAAATCAATTGAATAAGTAGGATTGCCTCTTGTTACAACCCCAATACCCCCAACCACCATACCATTTTTATACAGTGGAAAGCCCCCTGGGTCAGCGGCTAGACCTAAAGGGGAAGCGCGTGGACCTGCTCCAATCGTAGTACCCTTTTGCACAAGGTCACCACATGCCAATTGACTAAATTGAACGCCATACAAAGGGCCTGATGAAGCGTTTGAAATCGTTGGAATGAAATGGTCTTGAATAATAAATCCAGCAGTTCTAGTTGAGAAGGCATTCCCACTAGAGGATAAATAAGCGCCGGTAATTGCCTTAGTAATTGCAGCTAATTTTGAATCTACACTCACTTGTTCGAGACCGTTACCGGAAGGAATTGCGGTATTGGAGGTAATAGTAACGTTGTAATCTGCGGCAGTTAAATATCCACTACCCGTAGTATTCATTTGATAGACAGCTAAAACGTTTCCTACACGATCCACGACAGCTATCGTTGAACTCTCGTTAAGTGTTTTTGTAACATTAACCGCCTGCTGAACAATGGTAGAAACATCTGCAGAAGAGAGGCTTTGCTGTGAAAATGGATAAGTTGTACAACCCCCGCTATAACTAGTTCCATCATCACCACCACCCCCACCACCTCCACAGCCATATAGCGTGCAAGTAAAAAGGATAACTAAAAAAATTCTGAGCATTATTTGCTCTTCTCTGCGTTCAAAAGATGAGGGATTTGCGTGCTACTGCTCTTTAATTCCCCTGGGAGCTTTTTTTGAAGGCTTAACTGCTCAGGCTTCATATGAAAACTATGACAAGTCCCACAATCAGCCGAAACCCTTTGTTGAGGGGGTGCCGAAGTAGCATGACAGTCCTTACACACTTTAATATCAGGCATCAGCACTTCGGATGATTTTTTAGAACTCGTTGCTTTGTGACAAGTCGAACATTCAGAAACAGCATGGGCTGAATGACTAAAGTTGGCTTGGGGCATCCAATTGTGTTGAGGGGATACTGCCGCAATACTCCATTGGGGAAGATCTGCGCCAGATGTACCCACTTTTCCAGGGCCAGTCAGGCGTTTTACGTCATGACAAACATTACAGGATGTTTTTTCAAATAACTCTACAGCAGCGGCACTGGCTTGAGCTTTATCGTCCATCCCCATTTTAGTAAATGAAACTTTAGATGGGTCTCTTTCTCCGGGACGACCAATCGTAATGAGCGGCATTAATGGCTCCGTTTGCGAAGGCATGCCATGCAATTTGGTGTAACTATAAAACTCTCTAAGGGTAGATAAGACGGCGTCTACAGGTCCATGCGGAACTTCCCTATTAAATAAGGTTGGCTCAAATTTTAGCGCGTGACAACTTTGGCAATTTTTTTCGAAGCTAACAGGTTTAAAGCTGAGTTGATCGGTGGTTGGCTCATGGCAATTAGCACATCCTACTTGTACCTTACCTTTGGGGCTACTCACACCCTCCTTAGTTAAATGAACATCATGCGGAAATTTCAATCCTGAATTTTCATTTAATACTTCATTCTCTTTTAGACGAACGCGCTTGAATTGTGAGGTAGTAAAGGAGTTATCAGCAATTTGAACTTTAAAGTTTGGATGCATCTCAGAAAAATCACTTACATTTTCTACTAATGTATCTTTAACATTTGCTTTCAAATTTTGATGGCAAGAAGCGCATTCTTTTTGAGTAAAGTGTTTATTTTGCTCAACCAAACTAAATGAACCATTATGGTCTTGGTGACAAGTTGCGCAGCGAACATTTAAGCCATCCATTTGAGGATGTTTTGTCAAAACATGATCGCCAATCTTTTGATGACATGTCAAACAATCCTGATCTTTTACACGTTGAAAACTTGCCGAATGACATACCTTACAATCATTTGCCCATGCTTTATGAGAATTAGATAATGGCCCTGGGTTCCAGATTTGATCTAATGACCACAGAGAAGGGCTAGGCTGTTGAGAGATATTTTGGGTAGCTCTTTTTTGAAGCAAATAGGAAGAATCGTCGCCCACAATACTAGCAACAAGCGGCAATATAAAACAAGCAATAGCTATAACACTAAATAAAATCCAGGACCAAAACCTTCTTCCTGCTGAAATAGTCTCTAACTTCTTTAACTCTGCAATGATCGGTAAATCTGACTGATGATTTTCCATAGCAAATTACCAATAAAAAAATACAGAAAAAATATGGGCAGTTAAACACACTAAAAGCCCGATAGAAAGTGGCACATGAAATAAAAGCCATATACCAACTAAAGTTTTTAACCTTATGAATTCTCGAATGATCTTCAATTGATTCAGTCGTTTCGTCATCAAAAGATATAAGCCTCTTGCGGAGGATTCACCATTTAAAAATAATGCCTCCAACTGATCCATTGCTTTGGAAGTTTTAGTTCCAGATACATCCACATGATATTTGTCCCGCCAAGAGTGAATAATTGATTCGCCAGCTGCAGCTTCAATCATTTTCTTGGCTGAAACTTTAATGGCATTACCGTCGGGAAGAGCTTCTAACATTTGAGAAGCGCTTTCATCAATCTCAATGAGCAATTGACCATGTTGTAAAAGCGTCTTACTATTTAATAACTCACTCATTAATGATGGGTAACTCATGTACATATAGACACCCCAAATACCAGATAAAACCACTAACATGGTTAATACATAGGCTAAGGTATGGATATTGAAACCAAACTGAAATCCTGTATGTAATGTGGCGATAATAATTAAACTCAAGCCTAACCAAACATGTGCTGAGAGCCAATACTTTAAATCGCCTAAATTGCTCTTATAACTTCTCTTGCGAACGCCGAAGAGTGTTAAGAAAATAATAATCAACGCGCCTAGAGTTCCGAGGGTATACCCCAGCCAAGTTCCGCCATTAGGTGCTACACGAGGGGTGTCAATAGCATAAAATCCGATTGCAAAAATACACAACAATCCTACTAGCTTTAAATACAAATAATTTGACAGGTTAAGTATATTTTCTTTCATATTTCTAGTATCTTAAGGAATAATTAATCATACAGTCGAGCATGGTAATAAAATCATCTGTAATTCCGCATTATTATTTTTATGACTCATTTTGGTGCGGTTTTTTTAAAAAAGTTGAAGAAATATACAATAATTTAGTATATTAACTCAAAATTGTTACGAAATTGTAGTATTAATACTTTAGTATGATGTTTTGTTTCTAATAATTTAGTTATTAAGACAAGTTTTTCAAATCCAAGTAGGCTAAAACAACAGGTTCAAGGTAAATTTATGTTAAAAAATAAAACGGTTTTAATTACAGGCTCAACAAGTGGTATTGGTTTGGGTATTGCTCAAGGTTTTGCAAAAGAGGGTTGTAATTTGATTCTCAATGGTTTCGGAGATGCCGCAGAAATCGAAACAATTCGTAGCGGTCTTGAAAAAGAATTTAATATTCGCGTCATATATGATGGCGCGGACATGAGTAAAGCTGATTCTATTGAACAAATGATGAACCATGCGGCCAAAGAGTTTGGCGGCGTAGATGTTCTAATCAATAATGCAGGTATCCAGCACGTAAGTCCTATAGAAGAATTTCCTATCAATAAATGGGACGCAATCATTGCGATTAATCTTTCTTCTGCATTTCATACCTCACGCTTAGCGATTCCTTATATGAAATCAAAAAAATGGGGCCGTATTATTAATATAGCCTCTGCACATGCGTTAGTTGCCTCCCCTTATAAATCAGCCTATGTGGCAGCAAAACATGGCGTTATGGGATTGTCAAAAACGGTTGCCTTGGAAGTTGCTGAATTCGGCATTACTTGTAATGCAATTAATCCTGGTTATGTTTTAACTCCCCTGGTTCTTAAGCAAATTCCTGACACAGCAAAAGCTAGAGGAATGACTGAAGAACAAGTCAAGAAAGATGTTTTACTGTATGCACAGCCTACAAAACAATTCGTAACGGTCGAGCAAGTGGCTGGTACGGCAATATTTCTTTGCTCAGATTCCGCTGCTTCTATTACTGGCGGCTCAATTAATGTTGAGGGCGGTTGGGTAGCGCATTAATATATTTCATGGGAGTTCAATTAAGCTTAATTAAACTCCCATGCGTATGATGTAAGCTGAGACATTTCCTTTAACACTAAAAACTAGGTACAACTATGAGCGCACTAAAAGGAACACAGGCTGCGAAAAAAACGACGAGAAGCCCAAGGACTACAAGACCAGCTGCAACTACTGCAACGGCAACTAATTCTAAGAAAAAAATTAATATTGCTCTTCAAGGAGGCGGTGCTCATGGTGCCTTTGCTTGGGGTATTCTTGATAAATTTTTAGAAGATGGCAGGGTCGAAATTGAAGGTATTTCAGGAACTAGCGCTGGCTCAATGAACGCTGTAGTCTATGCTTCAGGAATGATCAAGGGTCCTGAAGGAGCGCGTGAGGCATTACACAATTTTTGGAAAAAAATATCCGAGGCTGGCGAAAAGTACAGCTTGGTGAAATTAACTCCGCTCGAAAAAATGATGGGTAAAAAAATTGAAGACTCTTTTTTAAACCAATTTTTTAAGACAGTAATTCATAATTTTTCTCCTTATGAATTGAATCCGATGGATTTCAACCCTCTAAAAGATGTTCTTGAATCATGCGTAGATTTTGAAGAGCTAGAAAAACATGCAGTTACAAAGTTGTTTATTGCTACGACCAATGTTCGTACAGGAAAAGCTAGGGTATTTAATTCATCAGAAGTCACTTCTGATGTTATTTTGGCATCCGCTTGCCTGCCATTTTTATTCAAAGCTGTTCAAATCGATGGAGAGAACTACTGGGATGGTGGCTACATGGGTAACCCAGTCCTGTACCCGTTGATTTATAACACCGTCTCAAAAGATATTGTTATTGTTCACATTAACCCAATTGAAAGATTGAATTTACCTAAGACAGCGGATGAAATTGCAAACCGTGTTAACGAAATTACTTTTAATACGTCGTTAATTAAAGAACTGCGCGCAATTCATTTTGTGCAAAAAATGCTCGATAGTAATATGCTCAAAGATGAGTACAAAAAGAACTTTAAAAACGTTCTAATGCACTCCATTCGCGCTGACAATGCTATGTCAGACTTGTCTGTTTCTTCGAAACTTCATTCCGATTGGGAATTTTTACAAATGCTGCGGGATAGGGGCAGAGTATATGCGGCTGATTGGCTGAATGAGAACTTTAAACACCTGAACAATAGATCATCCGTTGATCTAGAAAAAGAATTTCTATAACCTTATAGGCAAATTATGAAGATTGATCAAATTCTAAAACTACCATCCATGCCTGCGGCATGCCCAAGTTACCCTTTAGGTCCATACCGTTTTATTAATCGTGAATACATGATTATCACGTATGAAACTGACCATGAATTACTTCGTGCAGCAGTGCCTGAACCTCTGATACCAAATGCAGAAGGCCATGTCCTGTATGAGTGGATTAAAATGCCAGACAGTTCTGGATTTGGTGACTATACCGAAAGCGGTATTGTGATTCCATGTACTTTCGAAGGAGAGCCGGTTAACTACACGGCGCAAATGTATCTGGATGACGAGCCCCCAATTTCAGCTGGTCGTGAAATATGGGGATTCCCCAAAAAATTTGCTTTCCCAAAGCTTGCGGTAAATTCTGATACCTTGACTGGTACCTTAAGCTACGCAAATCAATTGGTTGCAATGGGAACCATGGCTTATAAGCATCAGCCGTCTCCTGGGGGATTGGAAGCCATGAATAAAGCAATGACGAAGACAACTTGTGTGTTAAAGGTCATTCCTAACTACGATGGGAAACCAAAAATTTGTCAATTGGTAGCTTTTAATCTCATCGATATTTCGATCAAGGGCTCGTGGATTTCACCAGCTAGATTACAGCTAATTCCTCACGTTAATGCGCCTGTCGCTGACTTACCGATTAAAAAAGTGATCGGCGGAAAACATTACATAGGGGACTTAACTTTACCGCATGGTCGAGTCATGTTCGATTATGTTAAAGATCAAAAAAATTAATTTACTTTAGGAGTCTTTTCATGAGAAAAGAAGATGTATTACAACTACCTTCAATGCCACTGCAGAGTCCAACATACCCAACTGGGCCTTTTAGATTCTTTGATCGTAAATATCTTATTATTAATTACAAAACTGATACTGACGCCATTCGTGAGGCGCTTCCTGAACCCTTAGAGTTGGATGGTGATCAAGTTTCAGTACAGTGGTTAGATCTTCCAGATGGGGAAGGGTTTGGTGCCTATTCAGCAGCGGCTCAAGTAATCCCTTGCAAATTCAAAGGTGAGCCTTGTAACTTTATCTCTCAAATGTATGTTAATAATACTTCTCCATTAGCTGGCGGGAGGGAGATTTGGGGTTATCCAATGAAATTTGGTCATGCAAAATTAGCTACTAACGGTGATACTCTCACTGGCACTCTGGAGTATGCTTCCCAATTAACTGCACAAGGTACGATGACATACAAACATCAGGTTCATCCAGAAATTTTGAACCGGGAAAATATCATTCTTTCCAGAAAACAAGTCACTCTTAAAATTATTCCTGGCATCGATGGAACTCCTGAAATTGCTCAACTCATCGGAATTACTTTTGAAGACGTTAATGTATCTGGAGCCTGGATTGGAGATGCCCGACTTGACTTGCACCCTTCTGTTAACTGCACGCTAGCTGATTTACCAGTTGAAAAAGTTTCAGGGGGGGTACATTTAGTCACTAGTATGACCTTACCCTATGGTCATTTATTGCATGACTATTTAACTTAACCATTTATAGAGAAATTGGGGTACGTTCCTCATTATCAAGAGACGTACCCTAAGCTCATGAACATAAACTATTTATGCTGATGATTAATTCCCTTAATCTTGGCAACCTTGATGCCCTTTTGCAAAAAAGTCGTGGTGATTCTTGCTCTCTAGAAGATCTTTTTGATGGGATTGATGAACTTGCGCCATCATTTTTGGAGTTTATAAAAACTCTTTTACAAACTCAAACTTGGCAAAACCTATTATTAAATAATGAGCATTTGTATCAAATCGCACTTGGCTTGAGTCAAGAAATTGAAGGTTTTAACGCCCAATTAGTGAGCGAGCCCCCTTATCACTCAAGGAAGCACTTTATAGATGTTACCCTAACGATACATCTACTAGTTTCTCAAAACGAACTACTCCATAAAAATGGTTTAGCCAATTGGTTATTGAGCTCAGAGGAATGTTGGTTTCTTTTAATTTGTGGTATTGCCCACGATTACGGCCATAATGGCAGAACCAATGTTGAAAAAAATGAGCAGGAAAGAAGATCCATCCATCTTTTACAAAACTTTTTGCAACATCAAAAACTTCCATCGTTATCTACATTTAATGAAATTAATAATGCTGTCATTGTTGCGACAGATCCAGTTAATCGAGCTTCACTGAATCAACGCATAGCATCCATCCAGAATCAAGCTCTAAGCACAATTGATAAACTGAGTATGCTGCTAATAGAGGCAGACTTAACGCCTAGCGTACTTCCTAAACGGGGTGTGTTTCTTGGCTTTCAACTGAGTAAAGAATTCGCAGCACAAAACCTAGCTCTATCGGAACAAGTGAAGAGTCCTATGGGTAGAGTAAATTTTTTAAATAGTATCCGGTATCTTAGTGGCCATTCCCATCTTTTGGGTTTAGATAAATTATTAGAAAAATCCCTTACCCTAGCTAAAGAAAATGCGAAGTTTAATTAATAAGCAAAATTTCTCAGTTGAAACTTCTTCTTCAAAAGAGATTGCATCTCTCAAGGAAACTATCTTTGCTCTTCGTACTGCATTAGAAAAATCGACTACATTCGTTTCTGTGGCTCTTAAAAAGCAACTTTTAGAAATTCAAGAAGAAAATATACTGTTACGAAATCAAATTATTGCACTTAGAGACTCTATAGAATTACAAAAAATAACTCAACGAAAAGAAATTCAAGCCCTTCATTTAGAAAAAGAAAATGACATTAATGAGTTAAAAAGTACTATTCAAGCTTTAAGAGACTTGATTAAAACTGAACAAATAACTCACCAGCGAGAAAAACATCAAGAACTGTTGCGTTACGATGATGAAATCAAGCAACTAAGACAAACTATTGTGCTACTTCAGCAAAAAAAAGTTAAAACCTAAGGCAATGATGAAAAATATAGTCCATAGTTCACCAACTTTTACTAAGGCAGAATTTTTATTAAAAATACCCTCTAAATTATGTGTTTTAGATACTTTGGACGATGTACTAGACGCCCTTTTAGATATGGTTTTAGAACTCATGGGTGCCGACCGTTGTAGTATTTTCTTAAATGACCCTTCTACCAATGAGCTTTATACACGTGTGGCTAAAGGTGATTTAAAGCATGAAATCAGAATTTTAAACACGCAAGGAATAGCAGGCTACTGTTTTACAAATAAAGAGCCAATGATTATTCATGATGTTAAAAAAGACTCAAGGTTTCTCTCAAGTGTTGATAGTGAAACCGGGTACACCACAAAAAATATTTTGTGTATTCCAATTATTAATCCAAAAAATCAGATTATTGGAGTTGTTGAAGTACTAAATAAACTCAAAGGTCGCTTTGTCAAAAAGGATTTAGAAATTTTATCTAGTGTCTTTTATTATTCATCGCACATTCTTCAAAGCCATCAATTTGTGGAAGCAATTAATATAGAGCAACAAAAGAAAATTGAATTACTGAACATAGTTTCTGAAATGTCTTCAGAAATTAAAATTAGTTCTCTTTTACAAAAAGTGATGAGTGAAGTGACCCGAATGCTTAATGCAGATCGCTCTACCCTCTTTTTATATGATGAGAAAAATAAACAGCTTTGGTCAGAGGTTGCTCAAGGACTTAGCACCTCTGAAATTCGCTTTCCTAGTCATTTAGGTATAGCGGGTGCAGTTTTCCAAAGTGGTCAGGCAATCAATATTCCTTATGCCTATGCAGATTTGCGCTTCAATCCTGATTTTGATCGAAAAACAGGGTTTTTTACACGCTCCATCTTGTGTGTTCCAATCATCAATCAGCATGGGGAAACGATAGGTGTAACTCAGGTTCTCAATAAACACAATGGTGTTTTTACAGACGATGATGAATTTCGTTTAAAAGCTTTCAGTGCAAAAATAGCCTCTTCTCTACAAAATGCTGACTTATTCGCAAAAGAACAGAATCTAAAAAACTACAATTCCAGCATGCTAGAGTCAATGACAAATGGTGTCATTACCCTGAATGAAGATCAAATTATTGTTACTTGCAATAAAGCTGGTGCCAAAATATTAGGCTTGGAATCTAAAGAAATTCTAGGTAAGGGTATCCATGAATTTTTTCATGATGAAAATCATTGGGTAGTAGAGAAAATAAAAGAAGTTCAATCAAGTGGCCAAATTGAACTTATTATGGATTCAGAAATTGATTTTTCAGGAAAAGCTCACTCAGTTAATTTGACACTAATGTCTTTAATCGATATAAACCAAAAAAATATGGGTTCAATGGTAATGATCGAAGATATTTCAAGTGAAAAAAGAATGAAATCGACCATGTCGCGCTATATTGATCCATCAATTGCCAATCAATTACTTGAAGCTGGTGGAGATATGATGGGGGGGCAAAGTCTTCCCACCACCATTCTTTTTTCAGATATCAGAGGGTTTACTACCATTTCGGAAAGTCTTGGCCCTCAGGCTACCGTGAGCATGCTGAATGAATACTTTGAATTAATGGTGGATTGCATTACGAAAGAAGGCGGTGTTCTCGACAAGTTTATTGGGGATGCTATTATGGCGGCGTTTGGTATTCCACTTGGTCATGAAGACGACGAGGATCGCGCAGTTCGTACCTCAATAGCCATGATAAAAAGATTAAATGAATGGAACAAAATACGAAGTTCAGAAGGAAAAATTCCAATTCATATTGGAATTGGATTAAATACGGATACGGTTGTTTCTGGCAATATTGGTTCTAAAAAAAGAATGGACTACACCATCATAGGTGATGGTGTTAACCTCGCGGCACGACTGGAGTCAGCTTGCAAACAATACTCTGCCTCAATCTTGTTAAGTGAATCTACATTTGGTAAGTTAAAGGGTACTTATCGCACGAGGGAAGTTGATTTAGTGATCGTGAAGGGTAAAACCAAACCGGTTACTGTTTATGAAATATTAGATTATCATGACAAATCATCCTTCCCTAACCTTCCTGATGTGATCAATCAGTTTAAGGATGGTATGGAGCATTATCGAGACGGGCATTGGCAAAAAGCAATTCAAGCCTTTAATAAAACGCTGCAATTAAATGCTAATGATCATTTATCAAGCATGTATATCAAGCGTTGTGAAAAATTACAGGCAAATTCGCCGAAAGATTGGCAAGGCGTTTGGGTAATGGACGATAAATGAGATACATCAATTTCTTTGAAATTTTATGAATTTAAGCCAATTGATAAATTTCCAATTTAATTCAATTAATAGCTCTCCGATGAGGAGATCTATACCCTTTCGCTTTGCTCGGTCCTCAAATTCCTCCATTGTTATATTTTCGATCTTATTAGAGGCTGCAAGTTTTTCTAGTCATGCAATTGGCCCCCAAAATGGGCAGGTCAGTTTTGGAAATGCTTCTATTACTCAATCGAACAATCTAACCACCATCACGCAAAGTAGTTCCAAAGCTGCCATTGATTGGAATTCATTTTCAATCGGAAAAAATGATAGAGTCAATTTTATTCAACCCAGTTCTTCTGCTATCACTCTGAATCGGGTAACTGGAAATCAAATTAGTTTAATTGATGGCGCATTAACTGCAAATGGCAGTGTTTGGCTTCTTAATCCAAATGGGGTACTGATTGGTCCTTCCGGACAAATTTCTGTAGGTAATTTTTTAACTACGAATCAGTACCTGTCAAATCAACAATTTTCTTCAGGTAACTATGCCTTTAGTGCTAATCCTTTGTCAGGTACAAGCATACAAAATCAAGGCAATATCATTATTAAAGATGGTGGGTATGCCATCTTAGCCGGGGAAACAGTTCGTAATGATGGTTATATTCAAGCCAATCTTGGTCAAGTTGTTTTAGCCGGTGCAAAAACATTTACGATTGACCTAAACTCGGATAAATTAATTTCTTTTGCCATTAAAGATCCCTTGGATTTTATCCCCCTAGATGGAAAAGCAGTTGTTGATAATCAAGGAAGTCTTCAAGCTCAAGGTGGTCGAATTCTTTTAACCACCAGGGCAGCTGCAGGTGTTATTGGGCAAGTTATTAATACCTCCGGAGTTATTTCGGCAACTTCAGCATCTTTGCAAAATGGCTCGATCATTCTGGATGGTGGTAATTCCGGTCAAATAACAGTCGGCGGTGTCGTTGATGCTAGCGGAAAAAATGCGCAGCAAACGGGTGGGAATGTTCAGATATTGGGTAATAACATCCAAATCCAAGCCAATAGTCTAGTCAATGTTTCTGGAGATTCGGGCGGAGGCAATATACGAATTGGTTCTGGCCAAGCAACTGCAGATACGAGTTTAATTAATAATGTAAATATGACGATTGCAGAAACTGCAACCATCAATGCCTCCGCGCTCAATCAAGGCAATGGCGGGGAAATTATGGTTTGGTCAGATCCCAAATTACCCTCATTTGCTTCTATTCATGGCAATCTCATTAGTACTGGTGGCCTAATAGGTGGCAATGGTGGTTTTATCGAAACATCTAGTTACAGTCTTGATTTAAATGGCATTCGAGTGAACACGACTGCCCCGTTTGGCAAGACCGGGAATTGGTTAATTGATCCTGATAATATCATTTTTGGATCGGGCACTAGTACTGCTACCACTACTTATTTTAGTAGTAGCTATTTAGTCGCGCAATTAAGTAGTACAAACCAAACATATGTAGCTAATAACAGTATTGACATCACTACTCCATTAACGTCTACAACGAATAATAGTCTGACTTTAACTGCCATTAATGGCTTTATTAATATTAATAGTGACCTAAATTTTGCAGGTGCTTTATTTCTAAATTCTAGCAATGGTAGCGGCGTTAAGTTGGCCTCAGGGACAACGATGACCGTCAATCGTGCTAGTGTTAACGGCGGCTTACTGGGTCAAGGAAATATTGTAATTAACTCGGGCGGCTACCTCAGTGTTCAAGCCACTACATCAGCTGGGAATTACACCTATGAAGGGATCATCTCAGGTGCTGGTTATGTATACCTGAATAATGCGGCCACAAATGCCTCTATTGGTTCTTTCAACCCCAACTATCAACAAAACTTCACGGGAAATAATACCTACACTGGTTACACAGTTCTTCAAAATGGTGTCTTTAATTTAAGTACCCTTAATAATACGGGTAGCTCTTTTGGCAATCCGTCAGTTTCAGATATTTATTTAGACAGTGCCACACTAAACGCTTTAACGAGTGGGAACATAGCTCGAAACTTTTACCTAAGCAAGTTAAATTTTGACCCGACTACTTACACTTATGTTGGTGCAACCCCTACCATTTATGTAGATCAAGATAAAACTTTTAATATCAGCGGTAAGGTTAATGGTTATTCCCAATCTGGATTAATAAAATCAGGGCCTGGAATACTTAATCTATTAGGGGAATTGGATATTGCAGGTACATCCACAATTAATTCAGGTATCGTAAATGTAAAAAACACTGCGGTCTTTACCCGTCTTGGCGACGTAGTTAACAACGGCAGCTTAACCTTAGACATTTCTAGTGACCTTACTTATAGTGGTGTAATTTCTGGCACAGGATCATTGACAAAACTTGGTCAAGGAAATCTTACCTTGTCGGGGAATAATACTTATTCTGGTGGTACCACCATATCAACTGGATTTCTCATTGGTAATTCCCGATCACTAACTGGGAATATTTTTAATAACGCTGCCCTCATATTTGAGGAATCCAATAGTGGCATATTTGCTGGCAATATCTCAGGCAATGGTGCTGTCAAATCCCGAGGCGCAGGAACTCTCTCTTTCACTGGGGTAAATAGTTATACCGGGGGCACCACAATCACCAATGGGACTCTCATGGGTGACGCTCGATCACTTACTGGAAATTTTGTTTTATCGCCACTCTCTAGTGCAATTGTTAATTCACCAAATAATGCTAATGCGAATGTTTCTAGCAGTAGCCCATCCTTAATATTTAATCAAATCAATAATGGCATTTTTGCCGGCAATATCTCAGGCAATGGTTCAGTCCTATCGCTTGGTGCAGGGACTCTTACCTTAACTGGGATGAATAACTATACTGGGGGCACCACCATTAGCGGTGGGACTCTCATTGGTAATACTCAGTCACTAACTGGAAATGTAGCCAATTATGGCACTTTAGTTTTTGATTTAACTACCCTCGGAAGTATATTCAGTGGGGATATTTCTGGATCTGGTCAACTCATCAAACAAAATACTGGAACATTAATACTTTCTGGCAATAATTCCTATACCGGTGGTACGATCATTAATGATAATGGCGTATTAAAAGGTAATACTTTTTCACTCTATGGAGACATCATTAATAATGCCAGCAAATTAGTCTTCGATCAAAGCTATGATGGCGTATTTACAGGATCTATTTCTGGGACTGGTCAATTAATTAAAGATAGTACTGGATGCTCAGCTTCAGATTGCGGAAAACTGACTCTTTCCGGTAATATCAGCTACACAGGAGGTACCACGGTTACTGGCGGTAGCGTTTATTTACAATCTCTTAATAAAACCTTTACTACAAATGCTACTGCATTTAACTTTGCTACAACGACCACAAATCAAATTAAAAGTACATTAACTGCGGTCATACAACCACCCCCTATGATATTTACAGGCAATCCAATCATGGGGCCTGCTCTTCCCCCGCCTAATGTCAATGCTCCCCCGCCCATGATGACAAGCTCATCAGGCAACAATCAAACGGCACCGGCACCGCCACCGCCGCCACCGCCTTCAAATACAGGTGGCCCGATCCCCGGTCCGCAAACTTTGAGTAATTTACCCCCACCTCCACCTCCGCCTCCAGGTGGCCCAGGTAATCAACCGCTAGGGACCAATAATCAATTCGCAAATCCAATTACCATCAATTTTGTTGACGCACAATCTCCTCCGCCGCCACCTCCATCAAATCAAGGTGTAGCTACTTTCCAAGTTGTAGAGCCTGCGAACAAAGTAGATGCTCCCCCGCCACCCCCACTCCTGAGTGCTAAAAATACTCCAAAGGATGCTGCAGATTCGGGTACAAATCAAATTTCGACGAATACTGTGGCTCTTCCTAGCTACAGTTCACCGAAACAAAATGTTCGTCAATTGAATAAAACCACAACTCAAGTAGTTACTTCTGGTCTAAGTATTCAAAGGCCAAGTAAATCAACTCCAAGTAGTGGTTCAACTTTAAGTAGCAATCTCAGCATTAAAGGAAATAGTTCAAATTGGTAAAAACATTTCATTCAAGAAAAATATTCTTTTTATTAGGCTTTTTTATAAGCTTTATTAAGCTTGTAGATGCGGCGCCATCACCAGAGCTTCAAAGAATGGGTAATTCTTCTCTCATCTCTAAAGAGATTCTTGTCAATGCTCAAGCGCGTAATCCTAATCAAGTTACATTGGATAGTGTAATCAATACCAACAAAAATATGGGTGAAGAATACTTATCAACCGCGCTTGTAAAAGATCTTCCTATTGGCAAATCTCTAATTGGGGAGGATTGTACTTTGTCATTTGCCGAGGACTTTGAACAAACAAGTTCTAATCAAGTCAAATACATTAGTTGTAACAAAAGCATGATTGGAACTGCCTTTGCTGAGAGCAAAATTCCAATAAATACTGCCTTGTTTCCTAATGACTTAATCCCTACGGTACTTGAACAATTTTCTCGATCATCTGCATTTAACCAACTTAGTCAAAAAATGAAGTGTTCAAAGCCAAGTTTGTTAAGCGAGTTAAATGAACTAATTGATAAGAATATTATTGCTTTGCCTTGTTCATTAAATAATGGCGGATGGCAAGAGCTGATTTTGATTCGGTCAGAGGGTGATAAGATGTTTATCGCCCATGGGTCACCTAGTCTTATGCCGGTTTTGATCAATGCGTTATATGAAAACAAAAAAGTTGATGCCGCACTCAATATCACCTTAAATAGTTATAGCGCCATGCTAAAAACAATTTGGGGCAAACCAATCAAATTTTTATCGAGTAGTGACCAAATTTATGTCAATCAGTTAATTGAACAGGCTAAAGTTGCTAACTCAATTAATCAAGATCAAGAAAGTGAAGTATTGTTTTCTAAAGCTCTTCAAATACAATCCCAATTATTAGGTGACGATGCTGAGGAACTTGTCAATATTCTTTTAGACCTTGCCTTAAGCGCAAGTAATAATGGGAATTTTGATGTATCTACCGGAAAATTTACCAGGGCAGAACAACTCATACAAAAATCTACCGATGTGAAATTAAAAGCAAAATACTTAACTTATTTAGGTTATGACGCAGCAAATCGTCGTGAATATAAAACAGCCCTTGAGTATGCTCAAGATGCAAGTATGGCTTGGCGTAAAATCAATGAGCAAATTGTCAATAATCCTTTTCTCGGAATGATTGCGGATCAAGATAGTCAAGAAGCTGCGTTCGCAGAAATAGATGAAGGGGAACGCGCAATGGCGCTCAATTTCGAAGCAAAGATGTTGCTTCGAAACAATGACTTAGTAAGTGCGCAAACGAAGATTTTAGAAGCAGTGCAAATCATTATTAAAAAAAATAATTTCCCAGCTTTTTGGTCAGCAGAAATTTTAATAACATTTGGGGATATTTCAATTGCACAAGGGAAAATATCTGACGCAGATGACTCCTATAACAAAGCTTTAAAAATATATAAGTCATTATCTGGAGATTCATCCAATACAATCGATATCTTAATGAAAATTGGATCTGCTCGACAAAAAGAGGGGCTATTTACCAACGCTATTATTTCGTTTCGTGAAGCAATAAAAATTGCTAAAAGTCTACCAAATAAATCTGGAAAATTAAGTTCGGATCAACTTGCAAATTATGCAAGTGCCGTCATATCGCTTGCAAATACTTTAGAAAATAAAAATGATATTTTAGGGCTACAAGCTGAAATTTTTGATGCTTTTCAATTGCAAAAATCAAGTAATGTAGATAAAACTTTATCTAAAATTTCTTCCAAAATATTGACTAACGACAAGAAGCTATTAGCTTTGATGGATGACATTTATTCGCTGGAAAGAATCATTCAAGTTGATAAAAATCAATTGGCCTATGAAGCATCATTATTAGATGGGCAACGAAGTAAGATTGTTGAGGATCAATTAATTGACAAGTTAGAAAAAAATAATAAGCAGCTTATCGTTTTTAATGAACAGCTGAAGAATGACTTTCCGGATTTTTTAGCTAAGACCGCAAATAAAACAATACAACTGAATGATCTACAAAGTTATTTAAGCTCGAAAGAAGCAATTGTTTTATTCTTGTTGGGTAGTCAAAAAAGTTATATCCAAATGATTACAAGTAAACAAACTTTTCTTCATGAAATTGCGCAGGGCGATCAGGATTTTTACAAGGACATTCTTAGCCTAAGAAAAGGACTGGAAATTGAAAGTGGTAAAGTAAAGGAGTTTGATTTAGTAAAATCAAACTCTATTTACATGAATTTGTTTAGTAAGTTAGAGCAAGAAATTAAAAAGATTGATCATTTAATTGTTGTCCCCTCTGGCCCTCTTTCTAGCTTGCCCTTTAGTGTCTTAGTGACGCAGATCAATGCAAATCAGGATTATGCTCAAGCCAAATGGCTCATCAACGAAGTTGCTATTACGCATACACCGTCTCTCAAATCATTTTATGAGAAGCGATCTACCGTCCCAGGCACGCAACCAACAAAAACTTTTTTAGCTTTTGGGGATCCTATCTTAGCAAATTCTTTGTCAAATTCTAAAAATCTTGATAATAAAACTGCTAATTTAATCAAAACTGTAGCAAACAGTAAATCATCAATCAAGTCTCCTATTAAGCTTTTAAAAACCTCAGAAGAAGATAAAATTCTTTCAACCCCAACTGGTAAGATTATTTGTCTTGAAAAGGGCCCAATTCCTGCAGAGATCTTAAATGCGCTTCCTTCGCTACCTGACACCAGGACTGAAATTGAAAATGTCATGCGTTCTTTAGGTATTACAGATACAAAGGATATTTATTTGGGTAAAAATGCTCTTGAACCTAATCTAAGAAACTTAACTCTCACTGACTATAGAGTCATTTATTTTGCAACCCATGGACTCTTACCTGGTGAGGTTAAATGCCAATTAGAGCCAGGCTTAGTTTTAACTCCTCCGCCAAAAGCCGCTAAAACAAAATATGAGGATGGGCTGTTAGGGGTTAGTGAAATTATTGAACTAAAATTAAATGCAGATCTAGTAGTTCTTTCAGCGTGTAATACCGCTGGGGATAAAAATACCTTTGGTGGAGAATCTCTTACTGGCCTTGTTGAAGCGTTTTTCTTTGCAGGTGCACATAATCTTCTAGTAAGTCACTGGAGTGTTCCATCGAAAGCCACATCACAACTAATGTCTCAATTATTCGTTAACCTGGGGCCAAAACTGGCAAATGGTACGGCTTCTTCCTTACAACAAGCTCAACTCAACATGCTGAAGTCTCCATCAACCTCACACCCCGTGTTTTGGGGTGCCTTTGTTCTCATGGGAGATGGGGCAGTTGAAGGTGTCGGCTCAAAGCCTATCTTTTCGAGTGTTAAATAAATGATGTTCTTCATATTTTTGTTACGCTCTAAGGCATTTAATGTTCAAAAAAAATGGCGGCAATTCTTATTAACCAAAAATATATTGCTGTCCGTTGCTATTCTTTTCTTAAGCAGTGTCAGCACGCCAGCTTTAGCAGATCCTTTGATCGTAATGGAAGCAAGAGGAACTAATTTCAAGTCAGGTGCGACAATTGATGGGGATAAACCGATTCAATTAGCTGAAGGGGAAAGATTGACAGTGATCCGTACAGACGGTGTTACTGTAACCATCAAGGGCCCTTTTAACGGAATTGCTATACCAAAACAAGCATCATCGAATGATCCTAAAAATGCTTTTTCTGCATTACTAGCGAATCGAGATGCTAGAACCAATTCAATTGGAGTCATTCGTGCAGGTTTTGAGGCAAAGGAGATTCCAGACCCTTGGTATATTGATGTTTCGCGAAATGGTGTCAGATGTGTCCTTGAAGGATCTAAGCCCACTTTTTGGCGACCTTCAAAAGATACAGGGAGTGATTTAACGATACTTCCAATTGATAAGTCCTTCCAAATTAAAGCTCAATTTGATAAGGGGATTGATGCAATCTACTTTAATGAACTTCAAATAAACAATACAAACATTTTCTTTAAGTTCATTTTTGAAGATCAAGAATACTCCATTCAAATGATACTAATCCCTAAGGATATTTCTAATGAATTAGTTTTATCTGCTTGGATGATAGAAAAAGGCTGTGTGCAACAAGCAGACGCGCTGATTAAAAAAATTAAATTTGCTTATGAAACTAAATAACTCTAAAAAGCAATTCATATCTTCCTTAGGAAGTTGCATCTTGGCAAGCTTTCTGGCTTTTACGAGTGTTCATTACCTTAGTTTTTTTAAAAATTTAGAAAATATTGCTGAAGACATTCGTATTGCAGCATTCTCCCCCAAGCAGGAACAGTCAAAAGAAATTGTGATTGTTGCGATCAATGAAGCAACTTTGGAACAATTTCAATATCGTTCACCAATCGATCGTGAATTTATAGCAAAGCTTCTTAAGACCCTTGACAAAAAGGGCGCAAAGATCATTGGGCTAGATATCTTACTTGATCAACCCACCGAGCAATCAAAAGATCTTTTATTAAAAAAAACGATAGGGGAAATACAAAAACCCTTATTTATTAGTTATTCTGTATCTCCAGAAATTGTGAACGAAAATCAACTTGAGTACATGAACGAGTTTGTTCCCCAAAGATATCGTGCAACAGCAAATATGGCCTCGGATCCTTTTGATGGGTCGATTCGATGGATTTATCCTGGGGAGAAAAGTGCTAATGAACCAATGGGATTTGCAAG
Organism: Burkholderiaceae bacterium; assembly: GCA_947462685.1. Classification (GTDB taxonomy): domain Bacteria; phylum Pseudomonadota; class Gammaproteobacteria; order Burkholderiales; family Burkholderiaceae; genus Polynucleobacter. The sequence continues at coordinate 46,845 of CANHPL010000003.1, forward strand.
AAAAGCATTGGAACTCTTGCAGATTGAAACACCCAACAAGCTAACCAAAATTGCCTGGCGTCCCAAACCCAATCATGAAACATCACCGTTCCCAATTTATCCTGCCAATACGATTCAAGTCTTACCAGATGCTTGGTTTAAAGACAAAATTGTTCTGATTGGTGCCGTTTTATCTATTACTGATCGCCACAAAACTCCTTTAGCTGTTGTTGGTAACTCAACAGACGAGGCAATGATGCCGGGTATCTTAATTCATGCGCACAGCATTTCCCAATTATTAAATCATCAACCTGAACCAGGTATTTCAATCGAATCATCCATCCTAATTACTTTTCTTGGCGGTATTTTAGGTATGCTGATCAGTTTTCTGAAAAAAGGTCTCATATTTAACGTTGTAATGGGCATGTTCATCGTTGTTTTATGGTGGGTCGGCTCTATGTTAGGTTATCAATATGGAATGCCCCTCGTGCCTTTGTTGGCCCCAACGCTTTCTTTGGGTTTATCAATATGGATGATGGATATTCTGATTGGTAAAGCTGAACGCAAACAAAGACAATTTGTCCAAGGCGCATTCTCTCGATACGTATCCCCGGAAGTTGTAAGGCAGTTGGTTGCTACTCCAGAAGCATTAAGTATTTCTGGCAAAAAGACCGAAGTATCATTTATATTTACGGACATAGCAGGTTTTACTACTCTCTCTGAAAAATTAAGTTCTGAATCTTTATCTAATGTACTAAACGAATACTTAGATGGGGCATGTCAAATTATTCTTAAACATGGCGGAACCATCGATAAGTTTATTGGCGATGCCATTATGTGCCTATTTAATGCTCCAATTGAACAAAATGATCACGCAATGCGAGCGGTCACTTGTGCTAAAGAGCTTGATTATTTTGCTGAAGCATTTAGAAAAGAGCAGAATTTAAAAGGAATACCAATTGGAATTACTCGTATTGGTGTTCATACCGGCTTAGCTACTGTGGGTAACTTTGGCTCAAATACCCGAATGGACTATACAGCGTTAGGCGATACGGTTAATACCGCGGCGAGGACTGAGGGAGTTAATAAATATTTTGGAACGCGTATTTGCTGTACCCAATCAACGGTGAGTCTTGTTCCTGATTTATTATTTAGAAAAATTGGTGATGTTGTACTAAAAGGTAAATATGAGTCTGTTGGTCTTTTTACTCCAGTCTTAGATGAAGAGTTAAACAATGGGCTATTTAAAGAGTATCTCAATGTTTATCAACATATTGAAAAATGCCTAGATCATGCGCTTGTTGATCTTGAAAAGGCGATGGGAAGTTATCCGAATGATTCCCTTTTCCATTTTTACCTTGAGCGATTAAATTCTGGTATTCAAGGCACTAAAATCGTTATGGAAGATAAATAAAATTAATACTATGAATTTTTTAATGAAGCAACTTACTTTATTCATTATTGCTATCTGTTGCAGTTGTTTTGCTTATGGGGCAAATTTGAATCTGACGAATGAAAGAAGTGATGCGATTCGCCAATCGCAAAATCAATTGTTAACACAACCGTTCGGACAATTTAAGCAAGAAGTGAAACCTGCTGGAACCATAGAGCTTCAACGAACTGAAAAAACAACGGCTAAAAAAGCGGTTGATGAGTTGGAATTCGAGATTTATACAATTGAAGTTATTGGTAATACTGCATTAGATCCAGACATATTAAAAGTGCAATTTGATAAATATATTGGTGTCAAAACGAGTCTTTTCGATCTAAACCAGGGAATTGAGGAACTCAATGAAAAGTATAGAAAACTAGGATATTTTTTAACAAAAGCCGTCATACCAAGCCAAAAAATTACGAATGGTACTTTGAAAATTCAAATAATTGAAGGCTACATTCAACAGATTTTTGTAGATGGCGGAAACGCGGAAATTCAAAGTCAAGTTCTTGAAGTATTAAATCCTTTAGTAAATATTAAGCCTTTGGACTTGGCGACAGTTGAAAGAAAAATAATGATTCTTAATTCCTTTCCAGGAATTGCAATCAATAGCACGCTTAGGCAGGGTGCCGAACTAGGTTCGACAGAAATGGTTGTGAATGTCAGTCAAATAGCTAACTCTTATAGTGTTTCAACAAATAATAATGCCTCTTACCAAATAGGCCCTTGGTTCACTAGCATCAACGCTACGTTAAACCGTGTCTTAAATAGGAATAATCAACTCTCACTTTTAGGAACAATCGCTGGGGACTTACAAAAATACAAAGTTCTGAATATGAAATATTTAGAACCTATTGGAACTACTGGCTTAACAGGCAGTTTATCTTACACAAAATCAGCATCAAATCCGCAAGGGTCACTTGAAACCTTACATATCGAGAGTTCTAGCGATATTTTCTCACCCAAAATTAGTTATCCTATTACAAAATCTCGATACAACTCAATCACGATTGATGGTGGCCTCAACTTTTCCCGATCTTTAACGACTATTGAAGGTGCACTCTATTCATTTGACAAAGAAATGAATTATGAAAGTAATCTTACTTTCATAAATACTAATTTCATGAATGGTTTTTCCTTAATGAATTTAGGTTTTATCAAAGGAATTCCTGGCGGAAACTCAATTGATACAGAATATGCATCACCTTCGATTACAGGTTTTGATCCTAATTACTCCAAAGTCTCATTCTTACTCCTGAGAAACCAAGTCATCAGCCAAGAGTGGAGTGCATCATTTGGTTTTAATGGCCAATACACTAAAGATACCCTTTTAGCTGGTAATTTAATTGCCTTTGGCGGTGCTACTATTGGGCGGGGTTATGACAACTCAATTATCAGTGGCGATAAAGGCATTGGGGGATTTTTTGAATTACGTAAAGACATACCATACCAAATTCCGGAACTTTCAAAACCAATCCAAATATTTAGTTTCATTGACTCCGGAACGGTCTCTAATAACGACAATGCTGTTTCTGGTGTTGTGAATTCTTCCGCTTCAATACTTTCAGCGGGTTTTGGAATAAGGGCGACTTTGTATAATAAAGTCTTTTTAGAGCTGCAATATGCCCGAGCAAGATCTTACTACTCGACCACCGATCAAAGACCGAATCCTAGAATATTATTTAATGGAATCGTTTCTTTTTAATTCTAAAAAAGAGTACGAAGCCAATTTTTAAATTAATAAATAGCAATACGATTATTGTTCTCGCGAATCATCATACATAATGTGCGCATCGATTCTATATTTGGTTTAATCATCTTTTGTTCAAGCAAAGCTTTAGTTCTTGCTGACTCAATTTTATATTTAGGTAATTGCAAGACCGTATCAATTAAGTTATCAACAATGGATTTTGCAATTTTAGGATTTGTGTCAATCATGGTAGAAAAATTCAAAGTTGGCAAAAAGAGGAGCTCGGAAGCTTCTAGAGCCTTGACAGAAGCAGATCTCGGTTTGCCATCAATCAAGCTCATCTCACCAACATGTTCCCCAACAGTCAATTTTTTTAAGATTTTAGGGGGTTCTCCAGGTTTACCACTAAAAATATAAATCTGAATACTTCCAGAAAGAACCAAATAAAAACCATCAGGTTTATCTTTTTCGTAAAAAAGATTTTCCTCGGCTTCATAGTTAATATTGTGAGTACATTCTACGATGACGCTTAATTCAATGTCTGACAGATTTTTAAAAAGGCCTATGTGTTTTAACTGCCACATCAATTCTGAATTATTGGACCTATTAAATTGTTTATTTATATGGCTCATAACATATGATATCTTCAGGTTTTAAATAATCGTTTTAATGATTATTATGAAAAATTGAACTACGAGGTAGTTATCTTAAGAAGTATTATAAGATACTTTTTTTATTTAAAAAGTGCAATGCGCCGATTTTCATCCAAATCTAGCCCAAAGCTTTACAAATCTATTCTAGCGAACCACCTATCTATAAAGCTTTAAAAAACACAGTAGGTTCTACTGATTACTTAATTTTGCTGTTTTGACCTTAATCAATCTTTAATTATTTTTCATTAATTGTTCAGGGTCTATTGATTGGCCGCCAAATAAGACTTCGTAATGCAGATGATTGCCAGTACTTCTACCCGTGCTCCCAACTAGTCCAATGAATTGCCCTTTTTTTACAGTGTCTCCGACTTGAACCAACAATTTTCGGGCATGCCCATAACGCGTCATCAAGCCATTATCATGTTTAATTTGAATCATCAGTCCATACTCTCCACCCTTACCAGAGTGCACAACAACGCCCTCAGCAGTAGCATATATTTTAGAATTCGCTTCTGCGGATAAATCGACGCCTTCATGCAGAGACATTGCCTTTGTAAAAGGATCAACACGATAACCATAAGGACTTGAGATTTGATATGAATTCTGTAATGGGGACCCAGTAGGAACAGACTGATTTACCTTAGCAGATTCAATTGAAGACTTTTCCATTTCTGAAAGCTGATAATCAAATTCATGCACTTTACGTAATAAACTATCCAGTTGAATTTGCGGGCTTTCAAGATAAATTTGTTTATTGGATAAAGTTAAAGGTCCACCTTTTTTATTATCAAGATATTGTTCCGTTGCGACCATGGCAAGAAGCCGATCTTCGCCATGACTACTATTGGGTATATCCTGTTTTTGAGCTAATAGCTCTAGTCTTTTAGAATTAAAATCCAGTCGTTTTTGAAGTTCCGACAAATTCTGTTCCATTTGGTAATTTGCAAGTTCTAACGCAGAAATTTCAGAGTTCCTATTAAACGGATTGATATTCCAGCCAAAAAAAATTGCAACGCCTAAGAATAAGAGAGGAATTACGCTAATTTTAAAAAAGAAATTAGGGTTAATATCAATTTCTTTATATGGCTTATAAGGATTGCTAAGGATAATAATTTTCATAGCACTTTAATTATCGAATTCCATTATTCATATTTAAAATTGGCTCCATCACCGCCATCACAATTCCAAGAACAAAAAATCCCATCAATAAAATGAGAACGGGCTCCAAAAGATTGGTAAACATTTTCGTTTTATTCTCCGCTTCTAATTCTGCATTCTCCGCTCCATACTGTAGCATTTCCGCAAGCTTGCCGCTAGCCTCTCCTGAACGAATTAAATGCACTAAGATAGGCGAAAAAATGCCTTGATGTGCAATCGCTTTTGCAAAGGACGCGCCCTCTCTGAGTCGCTCTTCTGTTTCTTCGATGGTTTTGCGAAGAAACGTGTTGGAGAGTGTATTTTTTGCATAAAAAAGAGCTGAAAGAATCGGAATATTAGCCCCAACAAGCAATGCCATGGTTCCAGAAAATCTTGCTGTTTCAAATTGAAGAATTAATTTACCTAGTATTGGAATCTTGAGACAAAATTGATCGAATTGAAATTTAAAACTTGGTTTTTTTAGTAAAAGATTAAAGATGATTGAGGCTAATAAGATTCCTATCACAACGATTAAGCCCCAATTGGTTAGGAAATTAGAAAACGCCATGACAATTTGTGTAATCAAAGGTAGTTTTTGTTTAGTGGATTCGAAGACTTGCACAATTTGTGGCACAACATAAGTCATCAAGAAAACAATCACCATCATAGAAACAATAATAAGTATCATGGGATACAACATTGCGCTGAGGGCTTTTTGTTTTAATGACTCTCTTTTTTCTAAAAAAATAGCTAGTTTTATTAAGACATTACCCATTTGCCCAGACTGTTCTGCAGCAGATACCACTCCCTGAAAAAAAGTTCCAAATGACTCTGGATGATTCGCAATTGCCTGAGAAAATGATATCCCCGAACGAATATCTGATAAAAGGCTTTCTAAAACCTTATGGGTATGTGACTTGATGTCACCATTCTCAACAATGACACTAATAGACTCTTCAATTGAAATCCCCGCTCGAACCAAAACTGCCAATTGTTTAGAAAGAATACTTAAATCACTCGATGAAATCGGTTTACTATTTGAAAAAAATTGAAAAAACCCAGAGGATTTTCTCTTGGTATCGACACTCTTGATCGATATAGGTACTAATTCTTTATTAAGAAGTATTTGCTTTACTACCTGAATACTTTCTCCTTCAATCGTTCCCTGTTTGGTTTTACCAGAATACGTTACTGCCTCAAACTGAAATAATGGCATGAATTAAATATCCAAGTGGTCTAAACCAGTTACCCGCTTTACTTCCTGGAGTGTGGTGAGTTTTTTATTCAACCAACGTTCACTATCTTTGCTTAAAGAACGCATACCAGAATCAATTGCCATCTGACGTATTTGTGCTTCAGAAGCACTTTGATGGATTAACTCCTTTAATTCTGGTGTAGTGGTCATGAGTTCATAAATGCCAGCCCGCCCCTTAAAACCTGAGTGAGAACATTCAATACAACCCTCACCTTTACAGGAATTACAGGTTAGTCGAATCAAACGCTGACCTAAAACTCCAAGCATTGTGGAAGATAATAAAAATGGCTCAATTCCCATATCGATTAGCCGAGTAACTGCTGAAGGAGCATCATTGGTATGCAGTGTTGCTAATACGAGATGCCCTGTTAGAGAGGCCTGTATTGCAATTTGGGCAGTTTCTAGATCTCGAATCTCACCAATCATGACAATGTCTGGATCTTGACGGAGGATAGCTCGTAAAGCCCTAGCAAACGTCATCTCAATTCTGGAATTTACTTGAGTTTGCCCAATACCATCAAGATTGTACTCAATCGGATCCTCTACAGTCATGATGTTATTTACTTTAGATCGTAAGGTTAACAAAGCACTATATAAGGTAGTGGTTTTTCCACTACCTGTAGGACCAGTCACCAAGAAAATTCCGTAGGGTTTATTAATTAACTCTAAGAAGGATTTCTCTGTATCTGGGGCCATACCCAGAAATTTGAGATCTAACTTTGAATAATCTTTTTCTAAAAGTCGCATCACAACACGCTCACCATGCGCTGTTGGTAAAGTTGATACTCGAATATCGAGAGCTTTACTTCCGACTCTGAGGGAGATTCGGCCATCTTGGGGCATTCTTTTTTCAGCAATATCCAACGAGGCCATAATCTTAATTCGAGACACAAAAGCAGCGTGCAAACCACGCTTCACTTCAACTATATCCCTGAGATTTCCGTCTACTCGAAAACGAACAATGGATAATTTTTCAAAGGCCTCTAAGTGAATATCCGAAGCCCCATCTCGACTTGCCTGCTTAAATAAGCTATTCATCATTCGAATAATTGGCGCATCATTTTTAAATTCTAATAAATCTTCAGAAATAGGTATATCTTGGATCAGTCGAGATAGATCAACATTATCCTCAAGCTCATCAACCACTTTTGCTGCATCAGACTCATTTTGTGCATATTCTTTGCTAATGAGTGACAAAATCTCCTCAGAACCTTTTTTGGCATATTGAAGTAAGCCCATGTTTCTAGAAATTTCATGCAAAATAGAAGGCTTTGTTTTATCACTCCAATACAACATAGGAAGTTCATTCGCTTTTTCAAGCAATAGTACCTCATGATTTCGAGCAAAGGTGAATGGAATTTTCATGCTGAGTAATAATTTTTACTATTTATTGGGAGTGGTCAATTTATCTTTGAAATCATCCTCGTGAAAATCTTCCTTTTTAAGTAGCATTGGAGACTGGACAAAATTATTACTCTTTTGATTGATTTCTCCAATCTTTTTATCTGAAATCGAATTACTTTCTGCAGAACTGCGAATAACATAAGGACGAATAAAAACCATCAAATTAGTTTTATCTCTTGATTTATTGTCATATCTAAATAAACTTCCGATATAAGGAATATCTCCAAGCAATGGGATTTTAGATGTCCGATCGGTGTAATTGTCGCCAATTAATCCACCCAAAACGATGACCTGACCATCATCTACAATAACATTGGATTCAATATTGCGTTTATTTAAAATAATTCCTGAATTGGTGTTTTCTGAAACACTAGAAACCTCTTGAAAAATTTGTAATTTGACTGTGCCATCTTCAGAAATTTGCGGCCTTACTCTTAATGTAATTCCAACATCCTGACGTGAGAATGTTTGAAATGGTGTTACGGTCGCTGTACTCCCAGTTTGTGAATATGCACCAGTCAAAATGGGAATGTTTTGCCCAACCACAATACGAGCTTCTTCGTTATCTAATGTCATCAAGTTGGGTGTTGATAAAACTCTCGTTCCTGATACTGTAGATACCGCTCGAAGAAGAGAAGAAAGGCCTAAATTTGAACCAAACTGTGCGATTGTGCCGATGTTTAAACCAACCCCGAGAGAAGTGCCAAGGTTCGTAGCCGACGTATTACCACCAATCACACCATTAATTGCAGCACTCGAGCCAATAATATTAGTAGTTCCCGAAGACGCTGGTCCATTAAAGTTTGTCCCAGCAAAACCATTGTTCGCCCCCAAAATCCCCTGCCACTGCACGCCTAATTCAGCTGCATTAGCCGCAGTTAATTCAATAATCATAGTTTCTATATAAATTTGTGCTCGACGACGATCAAGCTGTTGCACTACTCTTAAAAGATTTTTATATACGGGTTCACTTGCCGTAATAATCAGTGAATTTGTCGTAGGGTCGGCTTGAATGACACCTCCAGTAGACGGAGCACTTGTACTTGAGAGTGCTGTAGTGGCCGCAGCTGAAGGTCCACCACTTAACTGACCTGCGTTATTCATTGAGCTAGTAACTGGATTTGGATTCGTAGGCGCAATATTTGTTCCACTTTGTATATTGGTATTACTGCCACTCACTGATAAAGAGCTATCAGCTGCCATAATGGCTCTTAATGTAATCGCGAGTTTGGATGCCTCAGCATTTTTCAATGGGATAACCCAAATATTTCCAGAGCTCTTGGAAACATCTAACTTTTTAGCCAAAGACTGAATTTGTGCAAGTCTCTCAGGACTTCCGCCTTTAATTAGCAAAATATTACTTCTAGGATCAGCCAAAACAATTGGTTTGGCAAGGCCCTCAACCGCTGAATTAGCTGGGCTGTCTAAGATTTTATTTATGATAGCTGCAACTTCAGTTGCCTGAGCATTTTGCATCGCAATTGAGTCTACCTTAGAGCTTGATGGCGTATCAATACTTTGGATGATCTTTTCAATTCTTTTGATATTACTTGCGTAATCCGTAATCAAAATAGAATTATTGCCAGGAAGGGCGTTGACAATATTATTCGGTGACACCATAGGTCTTATCAAGTTAACCACGTTTGTCGCTGATTCAAAATTTAATTTAAATACTCGAGTAATAATTTGATCCCCGGAAACATCCGTTTTAGAGGTGTAGATTTGTGAAGACTGTAATTTAGCATCCGCTTCCGGAACAACTCTATAACCACTTGTTGTTTCCACCAAGGCATATCCATTTAATCGAAGTGCCGTAGCTAAACTATCAATCGTCTGACTTGGCGTTAAGGGTTGTCTACTATTAAGGGAAATAGTTCCTTTTACCTTAGGGTCAACAATAATAGATTTATTGGTTGCTCTTGCAATAGCAGAGACTACTGCATCAATATCGGCATTATTAAAAGATAAATTGATACCGTTATCTTGCGCAAAGGCATTTTGATAAATTCCAAAAACTATAACAAGTTTTAAAAGCCATTTAATATTCATTTCAACCCTAAAGTTTGAAGCGATAAACATCACCATTTCGATTACCAATTATAGAGAGTAATCCGATGAGCGAAGGTAACGAATCTAGTGATGCAGATGCATCCCCAGTAAAGGATATTCTATTATTTTGATATTGCCCTTGCCCATTTAATATGAGGGGCCCCTTCAATGTAAATAGTTCAAATTTAAAATCATTTTCAATTTGCAACTTCAGTGCATAACTGCCTAGTGGCTTAATTGGACTGATCGCACTCGACATATCATTCAATTGAAACTCTGCGTTACCGCTAATTAATTTACTCAAAGCAATATCACTCCACTGTAGTTTCAACTTACCCCTTGGGTGCAAAGAATTCCAAGGACTACCAAACACCTCTAAAAGATTTCCAGGTAATTCGATATTATTGCTTTCTATTGTGATACTTTTAGTACTCAAAATGATTTGAAGTGGTTTTCCTAAATGATCATGCTCAACGCGAAAAATGCATTGTAAATGCATGATTGAGCAATGACTATCCCAAGAAAATCGTTCGGTCATCGCATAGGGTGGATTACATGTTTTGACATCTCTACCACTTGCTTCAGAAAATCCTAAACTTGCACTACCCCGCCATATACTGCCATTTGGCTGGTTCAATATCATTTTGCAACCAGTGCTCTCAGCAATTTGTGCTGTAAAGAATCGCACCGGCATATAAGCCACGATTAAAAATAAAATAACGATTAAAGTTAGTCCTCGGCTAACCCAGCCAAATCGATAAGAATACTTATCAAACTCTAATTTCATGGGCTTTGTACCAAGCTAGCATTGACTTCCACAACCCCCGAACTCTTACTTCTGGTGATGCGTGCCTGATCTACAAAAAGACTATTATTCTTTCGTAATTTCTCCAGAAGTTTTAACCATTGGTTAAATTCAATTTCTTTTATCTGTATGTTAATGGAGGGTGGATTCGTATTTTCAAAACTAAATTTACCTAACTGAAGGCCTTCTTCAACTAATGTAGTTTTCAATTTCACAAACTCAGCCTTTGACATTTTGGTTCTTAAATCCTCACTATTTTTATAATTTTGTAAGTTCTTATTCAATTCTTGTACACGAGCCAACTGAGCAGGATATTTACTTAAATTTGATTCATAACGATTTTGAATCGGCTTTAACGCGATTAACCAAAATATAAAGAAGATAGCAAGCAATAAAATGCACAGCAATGCATAATTAATTTCACGATTTTTAGGCTCTTCAAAGATTTTTTTAGAGCTTGCCAAATAATTTTCTTTAATCATGTGTTGTCTTTGCAAATGGTGTTACTAATAAACGCCCAAGATCAATTCGCTGAATCGCATCATTTTTGATCTGCGTATTCACCATGCTAGGATTGCTTAACTCTACCACCAAGCCTTGGGAGTTAAACTCTAAACTTTTAAGTGAATCAAGTGATTGATTGCCTAGCTCTTTTTGTAATGCCATCAATAGTCTCTCAAAATCAGCGCTGCAATGCTCATTATTCTTATGTGTTGCTTGACATTCTTCAATGACTAATTCTGAAAGCTTATTTGGATAGGCCGAGTTACTTGTTAGGACATATCCAGTCGACTTGTACAAGACATCTTGCCATTGACGATCTTGCCAAATTAAGAATAGGAAATAAGAAAAATAACAAACCAATATAGTGCAAGATAAATATCTTACCCATTTAAATGGCTCTTGCCATAGCTGTGAAGATAACCAATGCTGCATTTCAGTACGGTTATTTTTGCGCAAATCTAAAAAAGACATTGGAAGAAAGTTAATATATTCGTAAATTTTTTGCTCAGTCAATAAACCATTTTGCAAAACTTCCCAAGTCATTTCTTTTAGATTACCCTGCTCACCAAAATGAATCGGTATGTCATTCTTTTGCTGCACCCAAGAAGCTATATCCGTTTCATTTTTTTTAACTGTATAAATTTGATACTGTTCATTTAGGGTAAAAAAAGTAATCAAAGGATCTGAAGGTAATAGCAAACCTTCTGAGATTAATTGAATTTTTTCACAATTAAGTACCGAAAGTTTCTGACTAATCCATAGAAGCCATTGCTGATCAATCATGCTAACAACTCGTTGCTCATTTAAATGGGTAGAAAATGGTGGGAGTATTTTGATTTCCGTTGCACTCGCTTGTGACAATAATTCATCTTCTAACAACATGGGTAACACTTGTTGTATTTTTTTGGCGCTAATGGACGGCAACTTTAGTAACGATAACCGCACGTCAATACTTGGCATAATAGCGATAACTTTTTCTGCTACCGGACAAGATTCTAAATTAGAGGTAGTTTTAAAATGATTTCTGTTTAAAAAGCTATAAGAAAAAAGTAAGTCTTCAAGATTCCATGAGTCGGAGTCTGTAGTAAAAGGCTTGTGTGGGCAACGTATAATTAAAGTCGTCATCGGAGTTGAGTAATTTTTTGCTTACTCCATAGCACAGTTGTATAGTTAGCGTTAAGTTGTGCTGCAGGACTTCTTTTAATTAAGGTGCGTGTGTTGATGTTACGTTGATCAATCACCATCGAAGTATTAGCCAGCCAATATTCAGACTTAACATCGATTTGAGGGTTGGCCACCGTGGCTTGATTCGGTTTAATATTACTCAATAGTTGGGTAATTTGTACCTGATTTTTCAACGGAGTTTTAATTCTTGCTTGCATCACAATTTGAGCTTCAGCTAATGAAAAAGATGGGAAATTAGCCATAAAAACCTCGGTAGAGGTCGTATTGATATTAATATTAGTCGGTTCTGGTAATACTATAACAAATTGACTTAACTTGTTGATCATTTGAGGCGTGTAACCCGGAATATTAAGTAAATCTTCTAAATACTGAAGCCTTATATTTGAAATCATGACCTGTTTAGCAGTACTCTGAGCAAGACCCCTATCAAAACCCAAGACGTCCAACAAATATCCGTAAACTTGAATAGCCTGTAAATTAGGCGTTGTTACATTTTTATCCCATAAATTGGCAAGATTAAACAAGCCCTGCGCGTCGGTTATAGCGCAGCTGAATTGTACGTTTTTGAGCTCTTCTGGCAATTCCTCAGCTTTTATGTAGTCTTTTACCTTACTGTTATCTATATTTAAGGCCCAAATCTCACCTAAATGATCAATGCCAGGGTCGTTTTGGACATCAATTTTTAATACCAATCGAATTAAATCTGTGACAGATCTCTGAAGCCACTTAATTTGTGAGTCATCTTTGTAAGTATTTAATTTTCGAATTTCAAAATTTTGTTGCCAAACTAATGAGGTTACACAAATAGCGACTAGCCCAACAACAATGAGTGCCGCAATCGTTGCTGAACCTTTTTGGGTATGTTTTTTAGAGCTCGATTGAAAGGCCATTTATAAGAGTCCTTCAGCTAAACATGATGAGGATAAAGGCGTAGCAATACCATCCATATAAATAGAAATCTTGAGACCTAATGGAATGTTTCTTGAAAGAGGACTCCAAATTGCTTGAATATCTTGATTGGCAACTTGAGATATTTGATAAGACACTTTACTTGAGGCAAGCCCTAAGTCAGGGTCTTTGATGACTTGAGAATAAACCGCTGTAGCATCTTGTTTGAGTGAAATAATTTCTGTAACGTACCTTTTTAAAGAATGATTTTCTAGGGTATATCCAACCAATTGCCATCCATTTCCCTCTGAACCTGAATAATGCCTGACCAACCAAACATATTTATTTCCTTTAATAAATGGTGGGGGAAATCTTTCATCTAGGTTATTCACCATCATTTCACAATCATTTTTGAGATATTTCATCATCACAATTAGTTGTTCATGCTTCTTGATTTGGCTTTCAACCTGCTCTTTAACCTTAAATGCCCCTGATAAACCTTGACCTGCCATGATTGATATAAAGGCAAAAACGACTAACGCAACGAGAGTTTCCATTAAAGTAAAACCGTTCTCATTGCTCATAATGCGCCAGACTGATAATTAAAAATAATCGTGGTTAATTTTGCTAAGCGTTGGCCAAGTGGTGTTAACGGATTGTCTGCTTCACTCTCAAATACCTCTATTTGGACCCTTCTAAAAAGGGGATTGGGCGTAACAAATACATTTCGAATACATACCAATTGTGTCTTCAATTGCGAACAATTCGTTTTTTGTGGGGATAAATCGGGCCAGACTTTTTGTATATACATCATATTCATTGCATCATTTGCAGATGTTAATGCTAAATATTGTTGCTGGATAACTATCTGTGTTTGCGCTGTTTGACTTAATGCCTTTATACCTGAGGCTAAAGCAATGGCTAAGATAGATAAACCAATGAGAACTTCGATGAGGGAAAATCCCATCTCAGAGTGCTTTTTACAATCTGCCCTGTCCCTCCAGAGAATCATTTATTCACCTTCAAAATATCCATCGGTTCGTCGAATAATAACTACTCTATATGGATCTTGAGACAATACAAAGCGGATTGGGGAAAGAGAGCCTAATTCATTAATCGTAAACTCCGCAGTTCCTTCCACTTGGGTGTTTTTTTCAAATTTATAAGGATGTAAGGGGTCACTTAAAAAATAAGCTTGATCTTTATTATCCAAGGCTGAGAAGCGCCAACCGATAGAATCAATTTGAAAGTTAATGGGCGCGCCCGATAAGACAACTTCCTCTTTTGCCTGATTTAAGCTCACAATTAACCGATGATTCATATCTCGCCACTTTCGTTCATCATTATTAGGTAAAGCCAATGAAGCCATACCTAAAGTAATACTAATGATGATGAGGACAACAAGAATTTCTAAAAGAGAAAATCCAGATTCAGAATCTTTAATGGGCTTTGATTTATTGCCAATTTCCAAGATCTGCATCAAATCCGGTACCCCCAGGTTTATTATCAGCCCCATAACTAAAGACATCAATTTCCGAACGCGCCCCTGGATTGGTGTACTGATATGCGTTTCCCCAGGGATCTTTAGGTAACCGATCAAGGTAACCACCAGTCTTCCAATTTTGAGGTACAGGTTCAATCACCGGCTTTTCAACCAAAGACTGAAGTCCTTGTTGAGAGTTAGGGTAACGACCAATATCCAGCCTATACAATTTGAGAGCCTGCACAAGCGTACTGATATCTTGTTTTGCGGCAATTACTCTAGCTTCGTCTGGTTTGCTCATGATTTTTGGGACAATCAACGATGCCATGATCCCAATAATGGCAATAACAACCATCACTTCGATCAACGTGAAGCCTAATTGTTTTGAAACGGATGATTTGAGAGCTATTTGGGGCAGCATTTTTTTCATATTTATTTATATTGTATTAGGTACTTATAATAAAACATTAACTTAATGTTTACTTTACTTACAAAATGGCTATTTCTCAATTTATGAAGGAAATTTTTAAGTCTTTAAACGAACTTCTAAAAAAAGATTTTCAATTGAAAGATCTGGGTAGTTTGCCCTCTTTTTTCAAAAACTTAGTTAGTATTGGCGCCAATAATTTCTCATCCCCAAAAAACTTTGGCTCAAGTCGACTTGATACCTTTTTAAAGAAAATCCAACCTATAAAAATTGCTGGACTAATTCGGAATGGGTTAGTTTTTTTAAGTATTATCACCATTATTTATACAGGATTAACTTTATTGGGAATAGCCCGTCAAGATAACAATACTCGTCCTGCGCAACTGTATCATCTGGAGGATATACAGAAATCATATACTCTTTTTGGGCAAAAAGAATTTGAATTATCTTCAGTCAAAGTGACTGGAATCATGTTGGGTAATAAACCTTCTAATAGTTTTGCCACCCTTGAAGTGCTGGGAAAAAGTACTGGGGCAATTGCAGTCGGGGAAGCCTTTGATAATGGCTATTTTTTAAAAGGCATTAAAGAGAACCAAGTTGAGATTGTTTATCAAGGGAACTCTTATACGATTACAAAGACAGATAAGCTCTTAAAAAAATAATGAATCTTTTTTTAATCGGCTTCATTATTTTATTTTGTCTTGCTTCATGGATTGATTTTAAAAGCTTTATCCTTCCAAACTGGATTACGCTACCTTTGATGGTAATTGGTGTCGTCTTTAATTCGATGGATGTCCAAAACTTTTGTTCTTGGCAAGACTCTGCCTTAGGTTTAGTTATTGGTTATGGATTTATTAGATTAGTAGACTTTATTTATCTTCAATTAAGGCACCAACATGGCATTGGTCAGGGAGATGCCAAATTACTAGGCGCAATTGGGGCTATCCTTGGTTATCAAATGGTATTTCCAGTTTTGTTAATTGCTTCTATTTTGGGATTGATCTACGGTTTAATCATGAACCGGAAAGCGATTGAAAAAATGCGTCAAGCCATTCCTTTTGGTCCTTTTCTAAGCTTCGTTACTTGCTCAATCATAGCTTCCAAAATTTCATTCTAAAGTGAGGCAGTAAATTCTCTGGAGTTTAAAAGATGTCGGCCTATGCCGTTAATCGGTCAAGGATCTAACCGACTTATGAGACGGTTTAGGGAGCTTAATCTCTCGGACATGGTCGCCGCAATGGTGCGATGGAATGAAATCGCTAGGTGAGGAAACTCCTTTTCCATCTCTGCCACACGATTTTTTGATAATACAAAAATGCAAGAGTCTTCTTCTGCCCGCACAGAGGCCATTCGCTTTAAATTTCCATATAAAACAGTTTCACCAAAAATGGATCCTGGACTCATTGATCTCACACGGATTAAATGATTGACATCATCCACTGTATGGATAAAAACATCAAACTTACCACTTTTAATGATATAAAGTTCGGCCCCTTCATCGCCTTGATTAATCAGGAACTCACCTTTTGTACATTTTTTTTCCGTAAAAAAGGATTTAAATTGATCGATAGACTCTTGATTAGAATTATCTTTAATAATGTTTTCCCATATGAACTCTTGTGAACTCATATTGGGTGATTGATAATTTTCAATTAATAGCTCTTCTGCCGCTTCGATACATAAATCTCGATCATAAAAAAAGCTTAAGTGAAGGTGTGTTGTTGTTTGTGGTTTTATATATTCCCTAAGGGTCGGACTTAACCGAGATATGAGTAAATTACAGGATGTTTCTTCACAAAATTGGGCGATTTTATTAATCACTGAAAATGCAGAAGAGTCAATTGCTTTTACTTTTGACATATCTAGAATAAAAATCTTGCTTCCAGTCTTGCTAAGGAATCGGATTCGCTCATAAATGGGATAAATGGACCCAAAAAATAAAAAGCCTTCAATTTTAAGGTACTTGATTTTGTCACCATGTTGATTGAGTATTTGAATTGCAGAAGACGATCGATCCACATTGCTTCTAAAGTCAATATTATTCAACTCCAAAGTAATACTCTCTACTTGGCTATAGCTCCAAACAAAAAAGACTAGGCAGAGCATAATTCCGATGCCGACCCCAGGCAAATACCCAATGGTTGACATGACTAAGGTGATGGAAAGAATGATCAGATAGTCTGATTTAGAGAACCTTTTATATCCCTTGATAAGCCACTCATCGAGAAGGCTTACCCCCATACAGAGTAAAAGTGCACCTAAAATTGGCTTGGGGACATACTCCAAGGCTCCTGGCCCAAGGACCAAAAAGATCAAAATAAAACCATAAGTAATAAATCCTACCCACTGGCTGAGAACTTTCATTTGTTGCCCTAAAAGGGATGCTGAAAGTGCTGGGAAACTAACGCTGCCACCTAAAGTGCCGCCAACGATATTTGCAAGCCCCGCCACTTTTAATTCTTTATTGAAATCAAATTCAGAGTTTGTCGCCACTTCTAATCCTGAAAGATTGAGTAAAAAAGCAACAATACTTACTATGGTAATTGCTATAAAAGTAAGCGTATTATCAAGAATAAAAAGCCAAGCATCCTTAGGTATATTGAACCAAAAATAGATCGAGCTCTCTCCTCCTGAGTTTCCTTTTGGCGTGAGTAACCAACCATCATTTTGAAGCTGCGAAATAGGCATTTGTTGCCAAATAAAATATAGATTAAGCAAGAGAGAGCTGATAATTAAGATCAATGGAAAAACTAATTTACTCTTAAATAATGGTGGAATTTTCAAGAGCAGTATGGCGATGACAACGCCAGTTAAAAGAAGTGGCGCAGCTCCATATTGAAAATTATCAAAAATTTGAGGGATATGAAGTAATGAAATTTTCTGGTTAGTTAAAACAGAAAGCGCTGATAAAGTAATTAAAAGGCCTGATCCTGCAAGAAAGCCTCCAATGACCGGGTAGGGAATGAAGCGAACAACTCTGCCTAATTTCCAATGGCCTAATATATAAAAAATGGTGCCCGTAAAGATACTAGAGATTGCAACTGCAGCAAGAATTATTCCAATAATGAGCTCTGGAGAGGGATTTTTTGCCAAGGCGGTGACGGCAAATACACTAATTAGTACTGCTGGGCCATCTTGTGGCTGTGAGATGATGTTTTTAAAATCACTAAACTTGGTAATAATAAATCCACTGACTGCAGCCCCAATCATTAGGGAAATCAGTAGATGGCCTTGATCATTTAGACTACTCGGCATAATTAAAATTGCCAGCGCAGCAATACCAAAAACCGTCCTTAAACCTCCGATGAATCCGGCAATGATCAGCCCCATATTGTCCTTTTAAATATTTTGAATAATTCTATAATTTTTGAGTAATCCAAGGAGATGTGTTCATTAAGAATTATTACATTGTTTAAACAATATGCGCTGAGTTCATTTTTCATGGGTGTTACACACTCAACACTAACTAGTTACTTTCTGGACAGACCAAGATTGTGGAATTAAATCAATCGATTGACCTGACACCTAAAGTAAAAATTATGGATATTTTTTAACTTTTATTGATTTACTTTAGTGTATCTCACAAAAGCTCAACATAATTATTTGATTACATTAGCCCACATCAGAGTTTATACTTGGACAGTGATGAACCCTGTACAAAATCATCTATTTATTAAAACTATATTTTGAAGTCATTCTGATCAACTCTGCAATAATGAAATTTACGAATTCTTTCTAGTTCAATTAAAGATGGTTCCCTTTCTTCCTCGCAAGAATCATTTATTTTCAATCATTGTGATTTCAGTTATGTTATCTGGAATCTTTTGGTTATTTGGTTTTTCACTTGCTTACGAAAAATCGGTATTCCTTCGCGATCGTTCATTTCTTTATCAATTATTTTGGTTTCCATTTCATGTTCTTTTAGCTTACTTCTCAATCATCGTTTACAAACGATTAGCCGCAGGTACGCACTATAAAGAAATTAGTATCAAATCAATCATCACAGATCTTCATAATAATTATCGTGCAGTCATTATTTCTTTAATTCTCATTACACCATTCATGATAGAAGATATTATTGAGGGCGCGGTGAAAGCGCAAGAAAATTTTGATCAACTTGGATATGCTTCTTGGGTCATGATAGGTCCAATATGGATGATTGAATGGGTGATGCTTGCAGTTATTTGGTCTCGGGTTCTCGCAACCATCAGGTTGACGGTTAAAACCTACTCTCCTGAATATGTTGACCAACATTTGGATGATCTACTCATACTTAGTCCAAATACAGCCCACCTACAAGCGGGTGTTGAAAATGCTCTCATCAATTTCTTTTATGCAATCTCAACGCTTGCATATATCGAACTCACCGGGGGTGAAACTTCAGATTTCCAAACATGTTTGATTTCTGGAGTACTGGTTTTGTTTAGTTTTCTTGCCAGCTTTTTCTTTCTTCGTATGCGCATCAATGATGCCCTAGAACGAATCACTTTAAAGCATGCCAAACATTTAGATCAGTATTATAAAAATCCTAATCATAGCTTTACTCAAGAGTCCTTTAAAGACCTAAAATTAAATCCACTATTAATTGATGACTTCGTTTTATTTAAACCGACTAAATTTTCGAATCGTGCAATTGAGCGAATTAGTATTGTGCGTGCAAGTGTATTAATTGAATCTATTCAAGAAACTGGTTATGCAGAACATATCAGTGTCAAAAAAGGCTTAGAAGCAATGAAGTATGGGCAATATGAACAAAAATTGTCCTCTCTTGGAATTATGGAATTACAAGGTGTATTAATTCGTTTAGGATCACCGATTATTATGCTGTTAGCTAAATCAGGGGTTTTATCGTCTTTGCATTAAATACCTCTTCAAAGAATATAACTCTAAATAAAATCTTTTACCCTCATTAAATGATTGGGGTTGGTTTGTAATTGACCATCTTCGATCATTTGATTCATTTTAGTGACTGCTTTGTTATATGGTGTGGGGATACCGACTAATTCACCTTTTTTCACAACCAAACCATTGAGATATCCCACTTCTGTTTTTCTACTTTTCGCATGGTCTTGAACAACTGCATTTCTAGAATTCTTACCTAAATGTAACAGCAGGGTATGGAGTAACTTATTGATGACATCGGCACTTGTGCCTAAAAAATCCTCTTGAGTTAACCCAAATATTGGCTCAATTTCAATACCTAAGGCTTTACCCACGTCATATGTCTCTTTACCAACTTCAAAAGCTAATTCAAAAAAGCCTGGCAACTGCCCTGCCTCAAAAGATTTAATCCCTAACATCCCAATCGGCCCCTGTGTCATCGTATTAGAGATTAACTTGGACCATTTAGCACCCCAAATATTCGATGTCATTCTTGCTGTTGCAGTGTTTTGAAATAAATCTTCCAAAGCTTGAAGTCTTGGCGTTTTAAGGCCATGTAGCTCACCCGGACTAAACCAAGTTGTCGTTCGGGTGGTGTTTCTCACCACATAACCAGGCTCAACTAACTCTCCGGATAATTCAATCACACATCCTATCGTATTGGGATAACCCATAATTGGCGCGATGATTTCTTCATTCATACTATTTTGTAAACCTACAATCACTCCGCTCGGCTTTAAATAGGGTTTGATAAAGTGTAGCAGCCAAGCACTGTCGTAAGATTTTGCTGCGAGCAATACCAAATCAAATTGTGGCTGCAAGGAATAAATTTCATGCAAATGGAAGGCTTTTACAGGTATTTTTAAGTCAAGGTCTGTCATTTTTATATGTAGGCCTTGTTTTTTCATCGTCTCTACATGTGCCGGCCAATGATCAATCAAAGTCACATCTAATCCTGCATCGGTTAAATCAGCGCCGACACTACTACCAATTGCTCCGCAACCTAGTATCGCAATCTTTTGAAACATCCTATCGCCTCCACAAACACTGATTGTTTTATATATTGATTTAAATGAGTTATATACTAACAGTACATAAAAAAATCTGTTAGATGATTTTTGATAAAAATTGGAGGCATGCGGTGAGGCACTTTTCTCAACACAATTCGTTATTTCGTTCTTTTGTTTTAGCCATATGCGCTTTTCTATTTTGTTCAAACCTGTTTGCACAAAATAAAGATACTAATTCATCAAGCTCTTACCCTAACCGAACTGTCAAAATCGTCGCCCCAGGTGCAGGCTCTGGTACAGATATTACTGCACGTATTTTGGCTAAATACTTGAATACTGCCTGGAAGCAATCGGTCATTATCGAAAATAGGCCTGGAGCAGGTGGCTCTATAGGTATTAATGCTGTTATTAACTCCCCGCCAGATGGTTATACTTTGTTGGCTAATTCTGCAACCTACGCCATTAACCCCGCTGTCTATAAAAAACTTCCATTTGATGCGGTAAAAAGTTTAGCCAATGTCAGTATGCTAACAACGACTCCATATGTTCTCATTACGAATGCCAATAGTCCTTATAAAATCTTAGGTGACCTCATTCAAGCCTCCAAAAAACCCAACAGTAATCTTACTTTTGGTTCCGCAGGCATTGGTAGCTCAACACATCTTGCTGCCGAGTTTCTCCATCAAGCGGCCGGCATAAAAAATACCCATATACCTTATAAAAGCTCGCCAGAAGTGATTCAAGATGTACTGGCTGGAAGAGTTGATTATTTTATGGCGCCATTTGACACGGCTCTTACCTATTTAAATACGGGTAAACTTCGGTCCTTAGGTATTACTTCAAAAGAAAAACTTAGTTATTTTCCTCAGTATTCCACCATCGCGGAGCAGGGTTACCCTGGTTTTGATGTTGATTTTTGGGTAGGAATTTGGGCTCCTATTGATGTCCCCCAAGACATCTTAAAAAAGATTAATCATGATATTAATAAAGCCATGCAAGATCCAGAGATTAAGGCTACATTTGATAAAGCAGGTATACAAGTCCGTGAAATGGACCAACAACAATTTCATCAATTTGTTACAAATGAAATGAATAAATATGCAAAAATTGTAAAACTAGCTGGTATTGCTCAGAATTAGTCTGCATTGGCTATCAAGAGTCGTTGCATCAGTATTTGAACTGAATAATCTTAATTGTTTATTCTAATTTAGCACCAGATTCTTTTACTGCCTCCATAAGTCCTGGGGCTTCAGCTTTTAATTGGCTCATAAATTGTTCAGGGCTTTTAGAAATGGTTAAATCCATTCCTTGTGAAGCTAATCGATCTTTTGTGGCGACGCCGTTCATCCCTTTTTGTGCTGCTTGAAAAACTTTTTGAATAATAGCGTTTGGAGTACCTGCAGGTGCGTACAGTCCATACGAGAAAGTTGAGTTATATCCCGCTAGCCCTGCCTCTTCAGCACCTAAAATACCTGGTATAGCTGGTGATGCTTTAGCGGAGGTCAATGCAATCGCTTTAAGGGATCCATTCTTAATAAATCCCATGACTGTTGGTGGTGTAGCAAACATCAACTGAGTATCACCCGCAATGGTTGATACTGCTGCAGGACCACCCCCTTTAAATTGAATTGTCGAAAATTTAACTTGTGCAATGTTACTAAAGAGCGCAGATGCTATATGGGGGGTCGAGCCGTTACCTGAGGATGCATTAAAGATTTTGTCTGGATTGGCTTTAGCAAACTGTATCAGTTCTTTTAGATTTTTATAGGGTGTTTGAGGATTTGTACAAATAATCATTGCGCCTGTAGCTAGATTACTAATTGGAATAAAGTCTTTCTCGACATCTAAAGCCATCTTTGGGTATAAGGCACGAATTTGTGCATGAGGTCCTGACATCGAAATCGTATAACCATCCGGCGTTGATTTAGCAGTTAAGTCCGCCGCAATTGCACCTCCTGCGCCCGGTTTATTTTCAACCACAACAGAAACACCCAACTCTTTACTTAACTGATCTGCAGTAACGCGTGCCACAAAATCTGCGGCCCCACCTGGTGGATAACCAACGACTAAACGAATAGGACGGTCTGGGAAATTATTTTGTGCAAAGCTAGTGGCTATCCCCAAAAAGCCTAAGCAAACATACACTAAGCATGTCAATCGATTGCGCGAAAATTGTCGAAACAACAGATTCATCAAATACTGCCCTCCTGTTTTAAAGTAGTCATTTTTTCAGTAGTAAAACCTAGTTCTACTAATACTTCTTCAGTATGTTCGCCTTTCATTGGCGTACTTCTCTTTAAAGAAGCGGGGGTCCTTGATAAACCAACGCTTTGGTTTAATAAAGTAAGCTCACCTAAAGTCGGATGTGTGACTTTAGCCGTTGCTTCGAGGTGCTTAACTTGTGGATCTGCAAATACTTGATCCATGCTATAGATTGGACCACAAGGTACTCCATGAATTAACAAATGATCAACCCACTCTGCTGTTGTGCGGGTTAAAAGCGTGCGACTAATTTCAGCATTTAGGCGGGCTCGGCCTTCAGATCGTCCTTTTGCAAGCTTAAATTCCTCATCATTAAGTAAATCATCACGGCCTAGTGCCGCAGCAAATTTTTCCCAAACGCCCATACCCGTAGCTGCGACATTCATATAACCATCTGCTGTTGGGTATGCTGATGTCGGCATAAATGTCGGATGATCATTGCCCACTTGTTTTGCTACTTCACCTTTCATGGTGTAGCGCGCCGCTTGAAAATCTAATAGCGTAAGTCCTGCTTGTAAGAGATTCGACTGAACCCACTGGCCTTCACCACTCTGATCACGCTCAACGAGAGCCGTTAATATGCCCATCGCAGCTAACAAACCCGCTGCTACATCAGTAACGGCTCCACCTACACGCATCGGTCCGTCTCCTGGCGCGCCAGTTACTGACATTAGCCCTGACATGCCTTGGGTGATTTGATCAAATCCAGGACGATTCACGTAAGGTCCATCTTGACCAAATCCAGAGATACTTGCATAAATTATCCGTGGATTGATTTTTTTCATGGATTCATAATCAATCCCTAACCGAAACTTCACGTCAGGGCGATAATTTTCTACAATCACATCAGCTGTTTTGACTAGCTTTTTAAATACTTCAAGACCATTTTCTGACTTGAGATTTAAGGTCATCGATCTTTTATTACGATGTAAATTTTGAAAATCTGGGCCTTCCCTTGGTCCTGCGTAAGACTCTTCACTGACGTTTTCAATTTTGATTACATCTGCACCAAAATCTGCCAAATGCCGAACACATACAGGACCTGCACGAACCCTAGTTAGATCTAAGACTCTTAAATGCGATAAGGCCTTTGAAGCCTCAATTTTTGCCATCTTAATTTAATTTGCCGATTTTTTTTACGGCATTTACCATGCGTTCGCCATCTTCTTTCGCAAATTTTCTGAACTCTGCCATGTCAAGATATTCATAAATCATACCTCTTTGTTGCATCGCAGCTTCCATTTCGCCAGAGTTAGCTACCTCACGCACAGCATCACGTAACGTCTTAATAATTGGCTCGGGTGTACCTTGTGGCACAAAAACTCCATTCCAAATATTAAATTCTGCATCAAAGCCAGACTCTCGGTAAGTAGGTACATTAGGCAATTGTTTAATTCTTCTTGGGCCCGAAACAGCAATTGCGCGCACTTTTCCTGATTGTATTTGTGGAATAGCTACCGACGGAATGGCGGTGGTAATTTCTACTTGACTACCAAGTAATGCCATCATTGACGGGCCACCGCCGCCAAACGGCACTTGGGTCAATTTGATTCCTGCGGCGTGTTCAAACATCACCACGGATAAATGAATCGGCCCAAAATTACCCGAGGATGAATAATTAATCGTATTGGGTTTTTCTTTTGCTGCTTTAACTACATCAGACAAGTTTTTCCATGGTGAATTTGAGTTGACTAGCATCACCATCGGATCATTTGAAATCATCGCAACTGGGACTAACTGATCTACTTCATAGAGTGAAGTTTTACCTTGTACTCGTTCGGCATCAGGAGAAACCATAATGGAAGATAGTCCGATCAAAATGTTGTACCCGTCAGGCTTTGACTTTGCTACGAACGAATTGCCAATCTGCCCACCAACCCCTGGCTTAAAAGTAACAACTATGGGTTGCTTCAATGGCTTTTGTATAAGTTCACTGAGAACTCTTGCATTAGCGTCAGATGAGCCTCCTGGGGGGTTAGGCACAATTAAATTAATTGGTCTATTAGGGTACGGATCTTCAGCAAAAGAGGGGCTGATGATGAAACCGCTAAATAAAATTGCCAATAACTTGATTAATTTCATTGATATCTCCTAATTATTTTTGTATGTTACCAATTCTATAACTATTCTTTAGAACAGGCTAGTCACTGACCAATTTTCCAAATCGCTGCTCTAATAAATTCCATAATTTGGGGCCTAATTGCTGTTTCCACCCCCAATAAAAATCACCTTTTAAATAATCTCTAAATGTTTGGGTATCGGCTTGATTAAAAATCATTCCCTTAGAGATTAAATCTTCTTCCAATTGAGCATTAAGTGCGATCGTATATTGGCGTTGTTTGGCCACATATTGCGTGATATTAGTTTGAACAATTTCTTGAATATCCTTCGGCATACTTTGCCAAAAGGACAGATTCCCAATTAAATTAAATCCGGACCACATGTGTGCTGTCTTAGAAACGTAAGTGGTTACCTCATAAAGCCTTAAAGAATCTAATATGGCTAAAGGGTTTTCTTGCGCAGTTACTTTCCCTGTTTTTAATGCGTCATATAACTCGAGGACAAATAATGGCACAGGGTTGGCCCCAAGCGCCTGAAAAGTATCTTCAAATACTTTCCCTTCGGGAATTCGTATCGAGACTCCAGCGAGATCTGATGCTTTGTAAACGGGCTTATCTGAACACACGATGTGTCGAAAGCCATTTTCCATCAACCCATGCGGAAACAAGTAAATACCATGTGGCATTAATTCACGCTGTAAATATTCGCCAATTTCACCATCCATTGCACCATATACGTCATCATTGGTACTAAAGATAAATGGCAAACTTTGTATATTCATTACTGGGGCAATAGGCCCCAAAATACTTCCCATTAATGCGTAAAATTGAATCTTACCGTCGATTAGATCTTGTACGATCTCAAGATGCGAATGCTTCGAACCTCCATTGTTAGCACTTACCTCAATTTGTACTAAGCCATCCGTTTGATGTGCAACAGATTTCCACAAATCGACTAAAAAAGGATGGACATGACTCTTTTCTGGTTGGTAATGATATTGAAACCCTTTCCAACGCGCTTGAGATGATGTGAACATCCTTTAGTTCAATCTTTCATGAAGCAACTATTTTGTTTCTGGTTCAATTTTTGCTTCTGTCACAATACGGTTGAATTTTCTCATTTCGGATTGGAAATAGTTTTGGAAGTCTTCCGGAGTTCCGCCTTTAGGATAAATTCCTTTGGCTTCTAATTTTGCTCTATTCTCCGGATCGGTAATCGCTGCTTGGAAGGCTTTATTTAGACGCTCAGCAATAGGTTTTGGTGTATTGGGTGGAAGAAAAATACCGAACCATGTGTCAATTTTAATTCCGGGATACCCCATTTCACCAACTGTAGGAATATCTGGTGCATCAGGTAAACGATTAGGCGCGGCAACCGCTAAAGGATGTAAACGGCCTGCTTTAATTTGTGGCATCGCAAGAGACGTCGTTTGGAACGTCACTTGGGTTTGTCCAGCAATCGCCGCTGTCACAGCCTCCGGAGATGTTTTATATGGAATATGAGATAAATTAATTTTCGCTTCAATATTTAATAATTCGGTTGCTAAGTGGCCCATGCCGCCAACACCCCAGGAGGAATAATTAACGGTGCCTGGCGGCTTCGTTTTCACCATTTCAACAAACTCTTTTAAATTTTTAGCTTTGACATCAGAATTTGCTAACAAAATTAAATAAACATTACCTAAGTAAATAACTGGTACAAATTTTCTAGGGTCATAATTAGTTTTACGCAAAAATGGATTTGCTGCAACTGATGCTGAAGAAAAAATGATTGTGTAACCGTCAGGCTTTGCATTGAAGCCCATCTCTTCACCTAACACTCCATTGGCGCCAGACTTGTTTTCAACAATCATTGGCTGACCAAGGTAGTTCGACATGAAAGGCTGTATGGTTCTTGCAAAGACATCTGACGTTCCACCTGGCCCCATTGGCACAATCCATGTAATTGGTCGATTTGGGTAACTTGCATCCTGAGCATTTGCCATAAAGGAATTGGCGGCAAATGCGATTGTGATCAGTTGTAAAAATCGTCTCATGTATTATTCTCCGGTGTTATTAATTACTGTCTAGTTAGATGAATGATTTAGGAATAAATATCGTCTTTTGCATCGATCGGCAATGCTACTGGACGTTTTAACCTAGCAGATAAATCAAAGGCTTTAGTCATCATTAAATTCTTATGCGCATCGGCTACTGTTGCAGCAGGGGTTGGTAGTCCTAACGAGACACGATTTAACCAAGAGTCAGTCTCTTCACGCATCGGCCCACGAAGTTCCCCTAAAGCCATATCTCCCGGGGGGTAACTACCCATAAAATCGACCCGTCGTGTCGCATCCGGCGCGTATCCTTCTCCCTGAAATTTAGATGTTGCCAAAACAATATCGCGGTGCGTATCGTCAATAGTGAGTACTCCCTCAGTTCCAACAATACCTACATCTAAACTATAAACAGCCCCAGGCCAAACTACCGGCAATGCCCACGAAATTGTTGCTTGGTAAATCGTCCCATCGGAAAAAGTAACCACACCACTGGTCGCATCAATACCTTTGTACTCAGGACCTAAGGCCTTGTCAATGGCGCGCGCATAGACCTCTACAGGCGTCTTACCCTGCATCATCCACATCACGATATCCAGGGCATGTGTACCTGAGATAACCATCGGTGAAATACGCTCAGGATGGGTTGTGCGCTTGTAATTATCGATTGCAACTAAACGATTCATGAACGCACGCGAGGTGACCAGCGTGATGTCACCTAATTGCCCTGCAGAAACTTTTTCTTTGGCAGCTAACCAACGTCTTCTAAACCTTTGGGTATAACCAACGACAGCATCAATCCCAGCTGACTCTATCGCAGCAAGCACTTTTGCTGAATCAGCTAATTCTGTTGCCAATGGTTTTTCAATCAACATGGGAAGGCCATGTTCAACTGCTTTCATGATTGGGTCTACGTGTAAATGCTCATCAGTCGAAATGATGGCGGCATTTACCTCAGGACGGCTGAGTAATTCTTCATAACTATCCGTGACAAAGTCTGCCTTTAATTTTTCTGCAACGAACTTAGCGCGCTCAGGATTTTTTTCGGCAATCCCAATCCATCCAACTTGCGGATGACGGGCGGCTACCTCACCCCGAAATAGTCCTACTCTACCGGCACCAACAATTGCTAACCCAAGATTTTTTGCTTGACGATCCCGCATGTTTTATCCATTCACCGCACGAAGTTTTTCTTGAGAAATGGGTAAATACACCGGTTCACCAGTTTCTGCAGAAATATCCGCCGCCATATACACTTCCATCACTTGACGAGCTTGCTCACCTGTAACTAACACTTCGCGATCAAGCGCAACTGCTTCGAGAAAGTGAACCGTTTCATGTGCCATAGGGCCTGCGTAAACATGGTCTACTTGTTCACCAGGCATCGTCGACATTGGCAGTTGCATACCATTTTTCATGGTATTTAAAACAACATCTTTATGACTATCATCAACTAAGAGTGCGCCTTCACTGCCGATGAACTCAATCCATGTGGATGAGAAATTGGGATATCCTGGAGGCAAACTCCAACCGCCACCAACTACAAATGACAAACCATTGTCCATCGTAACCATGATCCACTGTGTATCTGGAATGTCTCCGCCGGTAGATTCACGCATAGCGCCATAGTTCACTTGTGAATAAACTTTTACTGGTTTTGCTGGCTCTAAACACCAAAATACAAAATCTAAATCATGCGTAGACTCCATAGCGGCCGGGGATAACTTTACACGTCCACTGATTTTCTTACCAAGGCTACGAGTAATATGGCGGCTTACTAAAATACTTACTGGACGACCAATCGTGCCATCATTAATTGATTTTTTAACATAAGCATATTTTGGATTAAAACGTTGTGAGTAACCGATGGTGAATTTAAGTTTTTTTTGCTTTGCAATGGCAATCAGCTCATCAGCTTCTTCTAAGGCAATCGCAATCGGTTTTTCTAGGAACACATGTTTACCAGCTAACAAAGCATCTTTAGCAATCGGGAAATGCGTTGTTTCTGGAGTTGCTGAAATCATTACCGCATCAATTTCAGCTATTTTGAGTAACTCTCGATAATCTGTCGTCGCAACAACAGGTTGGACTTTATCAGCCATCTCTTTGAGCCGAATCTCGTTCGTTTCAGCTATATAGAGATTTTTGACTAATGGATTTCTGTGGGCTGTTTCAGCACGAATACCGCCACACCAACCGGTTCCAATAACGGCAACATTAATTTGTTTCACGCAAGTCTCCTTTAATACGATTTTTTTATTTATACATAAAGTATATTACAAGCCCAATGGATTTGGGGCATTAACCCAAAACCATTACTTAGTTAATGGAATCCCTCTAAGTCCTGAATTTTTGACCATTTCATTGAACTGGCCTTGCTGCACTGCCCCATCAATCCAGTCATTGATTTTAGGTATCGCAGCAGCACGCTCCTTCGGTAACCCAATCGACATGGACTCATATCCAATCACATCTGGCAAAACACGTGTCCCAGGAACCGAATCAGACATTTCATACAAGATGGCCTTATTGCTGGAAAAGGCATCTATGCGACCCGCTTTTAACATGGCAATTGCACTGGTCATGGAGGTGGTTGTAACAATCTGAGCATACTTAATGACTTTAGCAAGCTCTTTTTGAGAGCTACTACCCTCACTAACACCAATTTTTCTGCTAGGGACGTCAATATCAGCCATATTTTGAATACCTCGTTGTGAGCCGACCAAATAACCTTTTTCTATTTTTAGAATTGGCTTAGAAAAAGCAAAATCGTCGGCACGCTCTGGAGACACATTAGTAAAAATCATATCTACTCGCCCTTGCTTAGCTGCCGCTAAGACATCTGCATTTTTTTCAAAAATGATGGGGGAATAGGCATAGTCAAAATTATCGGCAAATAATCTACCAAGTTCATAACCTACGCCCTTGGAGTCCTCAAAAGTTTTGCCGGGCAATATTGAGGTTGGGGAACCTTTATACAGACCCATCCGTAACTTTCCATTGGTACCTACAGGCGGAATGGGTTGGGAAGCACAGCCATATAAAATAGTTGCAAGAACTATTAAACTCAGACGCCGAGAATATTTAAATAAGTTCATTCTGTTTCGCAACCTTATTGGAATGTTTAGTTAATTACTGGATTATGACACTCTTCATAAATGCCCTCTGTTAAAAACACAAACTCTGAATCACAAAAAAGCCCTGTAATCTCGTCAAAAATAATCACACCGTCAGTTGCTTCTACCGAACGCTCATTTTTTATTTATGAGATTACTCTAACTTAATATTGGCTGCTTTTATAAGTCTGTCGTATTTCGTAGCTTCTTGTTGAATAAATTCATTGAACTCCTGCATTGAATTTGCAGGTACAGCGATACTGTCTGCCTCTAATTGAGTTTTAATTTCTGGCATCGCTAACATATTATTAATTTCCATATTTAATTTCTCAAGCACAGGTTTTGGAGTTCCTTTAGGGGCGAATAATCCTCCCCAAACTGTAAAGCTAAAACCTGGTAGTACGGATTCTGAAACTGTTTCTACGTTTGGTAGAACACTAATTCTTTTTGGTGTTGTCACACCAATCACTTTTAATTTTCCTGACTTGATCAACGGCATGGCTGATGAAGTACTTGAGAAGAATAAATTTAATCTTCCACCCAGTAAGTCTGGCAATAAATTACTCATTCCTTTATAAGGGACATGCACCATCGAAATATTTGTGCCAATCTCTAAAGCGGCTCCAGCTAAATGCCCCGGCGTTCCTTGTCCTAATGATCCAAATACCATCTCACCGGGTGATTTCTTGGCCATTTGTATAAATTCACCTAAGGTATTAAATTTTGAATCAATCGGCGCAACAATAGCTAATGGTGCATTCCCCATTAAAACAACAGGAATCAATTCTTTCATTGGGTCATATCCCAACTCTTTCATTAACAAACGATTGACAACCAACTCTCCTGTTTGTCCAACTAATAAGGTATACCCATCTGGCTTTGCGTTTACAACAAAACGCCCGCCAATAGAGCCATTTCCTCCGGGTTTATTTTCTACAACGATCGGCTGTTTAAAGTTGGAATATAGTTTTTCGCTTGACAATCTCGCCAAACGATCCCCCATGCCTCCAGGGCCATACGGAACAATAATATTGATTTGTTTTTGTGGATAGTTTATTTCTACTGCCATCAATAATGAAGGGGTCAACATGAGGGCAATAAAGCTAAAAACAAATTGGATATATATCTGAACTTTAACTCTATGCATATTGTCTCCCGAAAGAATAAGTGTTATTTAATTCATTACTGTAAAGTTATCATGTATTCTAAGATAACACATTCTCATACTATATTTAATGAATAATCTACCATTGTCAAATCTTGTCATTTTAGAACTTGGCAGCTCTTTATCGGGTTCTTATGCCGGTCAATTAATGGCAAAATTTGGAGCAAAGGTTTTTATAAATGAACCTTTGCCCTCAGGAAATCCGTTACGATTTTTAGTTCCATCTGATTACCAAATCAAGTGGTGGAATACGATCAGTAAGAATAAATTCTCGATTGCAATCGATCCTTCTTCTTTACAAAGTACCTTATCAGTCAGTGATATTCTAAGTCATGTCGATGTCATCATTACTGACATAGGCCCTTCTCAATGGGAAATCAATCCTTGGTTAAAACATTATCCGTCATGTGTGAAGAAACCTTTAGTGATTGATATTTATCCATCAGGCACAGATATGTCTCATCTTTGGCAAGGGTCTTCATTAGCAGAATTTACTGCCGCCAATTCCGGTATGATGCACTTAACTGGCTGGGAGGATGGTCCTCCTGTTGGAGTAGAGGCTCCGATTGCTGAATATCTTGCGGGAATGATGGCTGCTTCGGGCGCACTGGCAGAATTAGGATTTTCTAGAAAATCCCTTACTTCTCCTAGACCTATTTCTATGGCAATGCATGAAGCTGTTCTCCGAATGATTGAATGGCAATTGCCTATTGCCTCGTTAGAAGGTCAGCCTGTTTTACGCAATGGGAATAATTTTCCGATGAATGCCGGTATTTCTAATATGCCACTAACAAAAGATGGTAAATACATCGCCGTTTCAGCCGCCAGTCAAGAAGTCGCCATGCGTCTTTTACATTTAATCGGAGGTCCTGAACTTGCAAATCACCCAGACTATGCAACACCCAAAGCTCGCGCAGATAACATGAAAGATCTTTATCTCAAACTGAATACTTGGGTATCTTCCAAAACTTTGGAGGAAGTCTTACGCATCGCTCAAGAAGCAGATATTGTCGTCGGTCCTATTTATAACGCACTAGATATTCTTCATGAGCCAATGGTGATAGAACGAAATAATTTGGCTTCTATGAACTTAAGTGGTCATGAAGATACTTTTCAAACGGTTCGTATTCCTAAGGTGTCTGGTATTCGTCAAGTTGATGTTTGTAATGCCCCTGATTTAGGTGCTCACACTTTAGATTTTCTGCAACTAATTTCTCAAAAAACTCTTAACTAACCAACTTAATTTTATGAATCAAAATACATCTAATTATTGGCCAATAAAATCTCTTTTATTTGTCCCTGCCAATCGTGAGGATTTTGTGTTAAAGGCGATGCGCTTTAAACCACAAGCGGTTATTCTTGACTTAGAAGATGCAGTTCCAAAGCATGAACTTGAGCAAGCGCGTCTTCAAGTAAAAAAATTAATGAAAATATTGCATGATGACAACATTATTTGCTTTGTAAGAATTAATTCACTTCAAGAAGGTGGGCTTGATGATCTCAACTTTATCGTTTGTGAATATCTCAGAGGTATTATGGTCCCTAAAATCGAGTCTGCAAAGGACACAATGCTTATTGACCAACTTCTTTTAGAGTTAGAAATTAAAGCGCATTTACTTCCTCAATCCATTGATATCATCGCTCTTCCGGAAACAGCTTTAGGAATTTATCAGGGCTTTGAGATTGCAAATGCTAGTCCTCGCATAAAAAGTTTAATGACTGGTGTTAGCGGCCCTACTGGTGGTGATATAGCAAAAGCGATTGGATATGAAGCTTCTCCAGATGGGCTAGAGCAACTTTACTTGCAAAGTAAAGTAGTCCTAGAAAGTAAGGCTGCCAACGCGCCTTATCCTATCGCTGGAATCATCGGCATGAATATTAAAGATCTAGACTATGTCAAAGTACTCATTCAACGTGCTAAAAAAATTGGCTTTACAGGTGTTGCGCTGATTCATCCTAGTCATGTAGAAATTGCTAACCAAGTATTTAGCTTGTCAGATGATGAAATTACTTATCACAAAGGTCTTGTCCAAACATTTTTAGATGCTAATGCAAAAGGTTTAGGGGCTACTACGTTTCAAGGATCCATGATTGATCAAGCTATGTATGAGCGCTCTTTAGCCATTTTAAAAACAATACCAAATTAATCATCGTAATGACACCCTACCCAAATAACACCCTACCACTGCAAGGCATTACAGTCATTGAGCTAGGCACCATCATTGCTGGCCCATTTGCTGGAAGTTTATTGGCGGAAATGGGTGCTACTGTCATTAAAATTGAGCAGCCAATTGTTGGTGATGGTCTTCGTCAATCAGGTCCTAAAATAAATGGTATCCCTATTTGGTGGGGTATTGCTTCTCGGAATAAAAAATGTATCAGTCTCAATTTGAAAAATCCTTTAGGTATCGATGTATTTAAACAATTGATTCAAAAAGCTGATGTCCTTATTGAGAATTATCGTCCTGGCGTTTTGGATAAGCTTGGAATAGGAAGTTCAACTCTTCATGCTCTTGTGCCAAAGCTGATTATTTTGAGTATTTCGGGCTACGGCCAAGACGGGAGCTATGCCACGAAGCCTGGTTTCGGAAAAATTGCTGAAGGTTTGAGTGGTATAGTCCCTCTGACTGGACATCCAAATGAGCCGCCTTTATATACAGGCTTTTCTTTAGCTGATGCAAGTTCTGGTTTGTATGGAAGTTTTATGATTAACATGCTTCTTCTTGACAATGATAGAAAGGATATTCATATTGATCTGGCGCTATATGAGCCTCTATTAGAAATGCTTGCGTTTCAGTTTTACTCCTCTAGTTCAGCTCCTATCCGTCAAGGCACGAATAATCCCCACGGTTGGGGTATTTCAGAAAATTCGATCGCTTATCCCGCTTTTCAATCTATCGATAATCACTGGTTTTTAATTAAATTAGATCCTAAAAGCCGTTTTACGTTGAGCAATCAATTTAACTTATTCACTGATATGCATTTGGGTAATGCCATAAGAGATTGGTCTGCATCAAATACTACCAAAGAAATATTTTCTCTATTGGGTAAACTAGGTATTGAAGCATCTATTGTGCAAAATGGAGAAACACTTGCCTCCAACCCTTATTTCAAGTCTCGTGGCGACGTTATTCAAGCAAATCATCCTAGCTTAGGTCAATTTCCAGTACCGGGATTTTTCCCTAAATTGGAACGTTCCAATCAAAATACCTCTTTTCGAGCACCACAAATTGGTGAAGATAATGCATTTGTTTTCAAAGAGTTTTTAAATTTAGATGACCATCAATATCAATTACTGATAAATCAACAAGTCATTTAAATAGTTACTATCTAGATGTTCTGAGAGTCCCAACTCTTCTCACTAAGCTCTAGAGTTCTTAAAGTCTTGCGGTCAATCTTTTCAGTATTCGTAAGAGGAAATTGTTCAATATATTCATAGTATCTCGGTATCATCGATGCGGGCAGTCTAGGAGATAACCATTCCTTAAAAATTTTAATATCCGATAACTCTTTCGTTGGTGCTCCTAAAACATAAACCCTGATTTCATCTTCCCCATCAGCAGCAGGGTATCCAACAGCAACGCAATCTGCCACATCTGGATGGGCGCGCATTTCAGTTTCAATTTCAAATGGCGAAATATTTTCACCACGTCTTCGAATACGATCTTTGTCTCTTCCTGCAAAATAGAAATACCCTTCTTCATCCTGCCTCATAAAGTCAGATGTTTGATACCATAAATGTCGTACCGCCGATACAGTAGCTTCTGGCATATTTAAATACTCTGTCATCATGATGAATGGGCTTTTTGGCCGACAAACTAGTTGTCCCTCTTGACCAGGCTGAACGATATTGCCATCATCATCGACAATAGCTAACTCCCAATCTTCATGACACTTACCCATGGACCCAAGTTTTCTCTGTCCATATGGCGTATAAATCACTACTCCAATTTCTGTAATGGCAAATGATGACAACATGTGGACTTTAAAGCGCTTTTCAAAATCTTCGTCATACAAGACGTTGTAAACAGCTCTTAATTGATGATTGCTGTCATAGGGTGTTTCTATTTTTGACTTCAAAATAGCTGGCATGGATGGCGTTAGTAATGCAATCGTTGCTTTTGATTTTACAACTGAATGCCAAAACTGTGATGCGCTAAATTTTTTATCTAAATAAACTTGACCACCCACCATGAAAAAAGGTAAAACGCCCTGTCTTGAACCAATCCCATGGAATAAAGGCAAAGAGTTATACAAAATATCATTTCGTGTTAAGTCAGTTATCTTGATAAAGCTACATGGATTGGCAAAAAAATGCCCATTGGGCATCATCACCGCTTTAGATGGTCCCGTAGATCCTGATGTAAAGAAAATGGATTGTACATCGCTGAAATGCGATTGCGATACATATTGATGATCTTCGTCTTGATACAAGTCATCTATTTTTCTTAGTTTTGAGTTTTCTTGCATCT
This sequence comes from Burkholderiaceae bacterium, assembly GCA_947462685.1. GTDB lineage: Bacteria > Pseudomonadota > Gammaproteobacteria > Burkholderiales > Burkholderiaceae > Polynucleobacter. The sequence continues at coordinate 82,741 of CANHPL010000003.1, forward strand.
TGTGTGATAAATCTGCATCAGAGTCGATCAGGATTAAATGCTCAAAATAGTTATAAATAGAGGGGTCGATTTCTTGTAATTGATTAAGCACCTCATTGCTTATACATGCGTATTTACTTTTACAGTTAGTCAACACTTGTTCGAATACTCGCCCCTTTAAACCCGGATTGACAAATGCAATTTGAGCGCCTCTTAAGTGAAGTGCAAACCATGTAATGACATACTCTATCGAGTTGCCCGCGATTAAAGGTACTAAAGTTCCCTTATCGATCCCAAGGTTGGCAAGACCATGCACAAGTCTCAGGACTTTTTTCCCAAATTGAGCATAGGTATAGTGCTCATTGCCATCAGTTATAAATAGTTGGGTAGCATTTTTTTGAATACTATTAAAAAACAAGGGTGAAAATATTCTTTGCTCTAGAGGCAAGTTTCTTAATTCTGCCATCTCAAAAGATGTACCAAGATGATTGGTCATACGTTAATTTCCTGGCACCAATATGAGCCTGCCAAAATTATCTATTGATTGCATCATTTTTGCATGCGACCTAGCCGCATCTGGAAGAAGATTATAAGAGTCAATAATTGCTTTTATTTTTTTATCGGCTAGTAACTCTAGTGCTTTAGCCATATGTTCTACTCCAGGAGCATATGACCCCAATATTTGTAAACGCTTGAGAAGCGCAATCGCTGGCCGAAACTCCGCAACGCCACCTTCGACTTCCCCAACGCAAACTAATCTGCCATATAACGCCATAGATTTCAAGGTGGATTTGAAATTGGATACTCCTACAATATCAATCCCAACGTCCACCCCTTGACCGGCAGTCATATTAGTTACCTCGCTACTCCAATCGCGATTTTTTTCAGTCACAATCACTTCATCAGCCCCAAGCATTTTCAATTGATTCACTTTTTTACTACTTGATGTTGTGGCTATGACAAATGCCCCTGCTAATTTCGCAAGTTGAATAGCATGGACGCCTAAGCCTCCTGATGCGCCCGTAATTAAAACTTTTTCGCCTATTTGCACTTTACCTATATCTCTTAACGCGCGAATCATCGTCCCAATACAGGCGGCACTTATACATGCTTCCTGTAAATCAACCGCGTCAGGAACTTGGCAAATACTATCCGCTCCAACAAGAACATATTGCGCATACCCACCGTTAGCATCTTGACCAATAAACCATGCACTTGCACATGATTCAGATCTGCCTGTATGGCAATAAAGACAAGTACCACAGTGCCCTCTTCTTGGCAATGAGGCAACTCGTTGGCCAGTCGTAAATTGATGAATTTGCGATCCAGTCTCCACAATGGTCCCTGATATTTCTGTTCCTAGTATTAATGGAAATTCAATATCGTTACTTTTATCATTGCTTGATGTTCGATAAGCAACGGATTTTTTGCGGATAGTTCCTTCTCTAATTGATAAATCTTTTCTATCAATCCCACACGCAGCAACTTTCAACAAAATATCTCGTGGCCCCACCTGAGGAATTGGTGCTTGACCATAAATTAATACTTCAGGACCACCAAAAGAATTAATTTGTACAGCATTCATCATTTGAGTCATCTGTGTTTCTCCGCACTATAAATAATAGAGGTACTTACTGGACCTGGCGCAATGTATTGGATATGCTTTGCATCTTTAATTTGGCGCACATCGCACTCACCTCTAATTTGTCTGATTGCCTCAATATTTAAATTCCAGCCCTGCATATAACTTTCGGAAAGGTGACCACCACTAGTATTTAACGGCAAGGGGCCATTCAATCGTAGACGATTACCTTTTACAAAGTCTCCTCCTTCACCCTGCTTGCAAAATCCAAACCCTTCTAGTCCAAAGATGACTGAAGGGGTGAAGTTGTCGTAAATCATGATTCCATCTAAATCTGATCGTTGTATGCCTGAGTCAGAATAAATATATTGGGCTACACGATTCATCGGCCCCCAATTAAAGTCTTCAGAAACAATCCCATTAGCTAGACTTGATGCTTGTCCAAAGCCACGTATGTAGACCGGTTGCTTTGCATAATCAATGGCTCGATCATTCGTTGTCATAATCATTGCAATTCCACCATCATTAATCTGACAATAATCAAATAAACGTAACGGTGCACATATCATTTTAGATGATTGATGATCTTGAATCGTCATCGGCTTTCGCAAGACGGCTTGTGGATTTAGTTGGGCATGGTATCTTATTGCCACTGCAATTTGGGCTAAATCCTCAGACGTCGTGCCATATAACTCACAATGCCTTTGAAACATGAGCGCATTCACAGCTCCCGGAGAAGTCATTCCGTAAGGAAACCATAGCTGTTCTGCGGCTGTATCATAACGATCACTTTTACCACCGTATTTTGAACCACCAGATTTACCATCATTGCCATAAAATAAAGCAATTGTTTTAGCCTGTCCCGTCATTAATGCTAAAGCAGCTATTTGGATAGATACGCCGCACAATCTGCCATTAGGTGGCTGTATGGAAATAAACTCTGGATTAATACCAGTCATTTCACATATCTTTTGATAGTTGCCTACCCGGTGAGTCACAATTCCATCAATATCCTTCGCTTGAATATTGGCATCTAATAATGCGTTTTTAAATGCCTTAACAGCGAGGGAATTAGAGTCCTCCTCCGGAAAATTACCATAAGCAGTATTTCCTACTCCAATAATGGCAATGTTTGGTTTTGTTCGCATGTTTATTTCTTAATTAAATCTAAAAATTTAGGGTTATTCAAATGCTGATTCCATGCGCCTTCTCTTTCTACGAGTAATGATTTGTATTGCTCCGGATTTAAATATTCAACTGATATCGCACTTTTTCGCATTAACTCCTTAAAGTTGGAGTCTGCAACTGCTTCTGCAATCGCCGCTGATATTTTTTGAATGACTTGTGGCGGTAAATCTTTAGGGCCTAATATTCCATAACTTTCGCCATCGACATAATTGATGCCTAATTCTCGATAAGTTGGTACATCAGGCAAAAACTCTGATCGTTTTGAAGCCGTTACAGCAAATGCTTTAATTGAACCACTTTGCAAGTGCGACATGGCAATATTAGGTAACACAAAACCAACATCAACATTTCCGCCAATCACTGCCGCCACAACCTCAGAGCCCCCTTTATAAGGAATATGCGTGAGTAAATAGTCTCCATATACCTGAGGACCTACGCCAAATGTATGCCCTGCAGTTCCAATTCCTGGAGTTCCATAATTTAATTTTCCTGGATTTTCCCGAGCATATTGAATCAGCTCTTTAAGATTCTTATAGTTTTTACTTGGATAAACAATCATTACCCCAGTAATTGAACTAATATTTCCTAAAGGCGCAAAATCTTTTAAGGAATAGCTGATATCTTTTCTAAGTGATGGCACCATAGTTACTGTCGCCATCCCTGTAAAAAATAGTGTGTAACCGTCTGGCTTTGCTAATTTGACTGCATTTGCGGCAATGACGCCACCTCCGCCAGGCATATTATCAATAATAATTGGCTGTCCTAATTTAGCAGATATAAGTGGTGCCAAAGCCCGTATCTGGACATCGGAAGCACCCGGCGCAAATGGCACCACAATATGAATTGGTTTGTTTGGAAAAGAGTCCTGTGAGTTTGCGTACAAACAGAATGACGCAACGCAAGCAATGCCTAACTTTTGAAACATACTAATGATTTTTTTCACGGCAGTCCCCTTCTTTAAAAATTAAATTGAATTTTCTAGCTTACCTTTTGAATTTACTTTACAACAAAATAATTTACCTGATAAAGGCTGGTTTTGTATTTCCTCATCAGAAAGTCCAAAAGTCATGGATGTAATGAATAGTGTATCTAAATCCTTTCCACCAAATGTTAAGTTGGTTGGCTTTTTCACTGGGAGACATATCTCTTCTTCAATAAAACTATCATTACGTATTTTTAATAGTTGACCACCATCAATTTCAGCAACCCATAAAAAACCATCTAAGTCCATGGTACATCCATCTGGTCTCCCTTTTCTCCCCACAAAATCCATAAAAATACGTTTATTGGCTATTGCCCCGTTTTCAATGTCAAAGTCATAGGCATAAATTTTTCCCGGTCTTGAATCGCAGAAATATAACGTTTTATCATCAGGACTCCAAGCAATTCCGTTGGACATCATCATTGCACCATCCATCGAATGAGCTTGTAAGTTTGCGTCAATCTTATATAACCTACCAATATTATTTTTTAGTTGGCGGTCGAAACTTCCAATCCACAAGCGCCCCATTGAGTCTGCCTCACTATCGTTCAGTCGCTCTTGAGTGAAATCAATTCCCTGTACTTCAATGTTTGTGATCTCATGGGTTTTTACATTAAAGATCGCCAAGCCTTTTTGGAAGCCTAAAATTAAATTCCCATCTTTTTTTAGACGGATGCTTGAGGCTCGTGAAGGCAATTGGAAAACTTGTGTTTTTTGGGTGCTTACATTGTATTGAAACAACTTCAATGGTTTTAGGCCTACATCTACCCAATATACCGAATCCATGTCAGCATGCCACAATGGGCCTTCACCAATTTCATTGAGCTCATCACTACATTGTTTGAATTCATAATTCATTGTAATTTCCATGCATTTGGTGTTAGTCCATCTCTCATTAACTTTAATTTTTCGACCTTAAATGTTGGCGTATATGGCAAACCTTCAACAAACTCGATATAAGATGGCCACATTAATTTAGGTAGTTTTTGTTTAATCCAATCCGCCAACTCTTTCTCTGATAAACGCTGATCATTTTTAACAACAATCAGACGAATATCATCTTCTTTGCCATTAGGTAATGGTAATACAACACATTCTTTTACTGCACTATGTCCATGAATAATTTGCTCGATATCAAAGGATGAAATATTCTCACTCTTTCTTCGAATCCGCTCTTTTGCTCTATCGACGAAATAGTAATAACCTTCTTTATCTCGCCTCATCATATCGCCAGTATGGAACCAAAGATTTTTAAAAGCTTTGACTGTACTATGTGGTTGATTTAAATACCCTTGCATCATAATGAAAGGTAGTTTTGGTCTAACGACAAGTTCACCCAATTCGCCAATAGAAACATCTTGATCATACTCATCGACTAGTTTTGCTTCCCAATCTTCATGAGCTTTTCCACAAGAACCGATTTTTCTATTCTCCCAATTTGAATATAAGACAAATCCCGTTTCTGTCATTGAGAATCCCTCGACTAGTGGCACTTTAAAGCGCTCTTCAAATTCTTGTGAGTAATGCGAATTAAACATCACCCTCAATTGATGTTTTTTTTCATACTCATTAGGTGCTTGATCTAAAAGTGCTCTTGGCGTACTAAATAGTGAATGTCCAACTGTCGCTTTTGACTGAACTACCTGCTCCCAATAATGTGCTGCTGTAAATTTGGGAGCGACACTAACTGTTGCTCCCACTAACAAACATGGTAGTACGCCTAGTCTTGCTGCAAAACCATGAAATAAAGGAAACGGTGAAAATAAAACATCGTCTTGTTTTAAACCAACCACCCTGATTAAGCCAATCGCAGCTGAGAATTGATGTGCATTCGTTGTCTGAACACCTTTTGCAGGTCCAGTCGTTCCAGATGTGTAAAAAATGGTTTGTATATCTTGGTAACTTCCTAGAGGTATAAATTTAGGCAGCAATTTTGCATCTTCTAACCATTCGTTATATTGTATGATTTGTGCTGAGAAATCATTCGTTGGACACCAGTCACCTACAATTACAATTTTCTTAATGATTGAAATGACGTTCTTTGGAAGTGTTTTTAATACCTTAAGAAAATCTGCGTGGATGATGATGATTTCTGCTTGAGAATCAATAAATGGTCTTGCAAGTATGTCGCCCATCAAATGGGGATTAATTGGTATATTAATCGCTCGGATCAAAGCACATCCAAACCAAGTAAAAACCATTTCTGGACAATTGGGCAACATCACCAATACGCCACTTTGCGGCTTTACATTTAGCTTTAATAACCCTTTTGCAACTGCTAATGATTTCTCATTAACCTCGGAAAATGTCCATGAACTATGTTCAAACTTTAGAAAAGTTTTATCCCCGATAAGTTGCGATTGCTTCTCTAGGAAAGCACCAATCAAGCGCTCTTGAAGCGGTACATTAAACAGCGTACTACTCATTTCTAGGCGTAAATTTGATTAATGTAATTTCGTCAGTAACGTCTTCAAAGTAAGCCTTTACTCGGAGGCCAACTTTAAGTTGAGCTTGCCCCTGGTTAACTATATTGCTAATTAATCTAGGTCCCTCATCTAACTCCACCATGATTACTCCATAGGGTAAATCTTTTGCAAACTCAGGAAAGTATTTTTGATGAAAAACACAATGTGACCAGATAGTTCCATTACCACTTAGAGTTTTCCATATAAATAATTCTGAGCCACACTTTGGGCAAAAATCTTCAAATTGAGTTCGGATATTTTCGCAAGTCTTACATTGTGGCAATTGAATCAAATGATGTTTTGCTGCGTCCCAAAAAGGCTTACTTCGTTCATCGATCAAAGGCAAAGGTTTCGTATAATTTTGCATTGTCATCTCATTGTGTCCCCAGCATATATATTGGTTTTTATACTGACAATATAGCAAAATATAATTATTGACAATATAAGTGTTTAAGTTCTAATATTCAAAAAGGTATCTTCTCTACACAATAATTAATATAATGCCAAAAAGGCAATGAAGGAGACGTCATGGTAACGCATACCTTGGCTGGTGATGGTTCAAATGAAGCATCTGAAATTACTAAATATCAAAAGCTTGTTCTTTTATCAGCCTTCTTAGGCTGGATGTTTGACTCGATGGACTTAAACATCTTTACTTTAATTTTATTTCCATGCATTAAAGAATTGATTCAATCGACCAATCCTGCTGAAATCGCAAAAATAGGAAGTCTTGTTATTGCGATTAAGTTATTTGCATGGGGTATTGGTGGCGTACTTTTTGGAATTGCAGCGGATCGCTATGGTCGTGCAAAGATTATGGGTGTTACGATTTTAATTTATGCCCTCTTTACTGGCCTGAGTGCATTTGCAACTAGCTGGGAAATGCTGGCTTTCTTCCAAGCTTTAGCTGGTATCGGTATTGGTGGTGAATGGGCTGCAGGTGCAGCAATTATTGCCGAAACATGGCCCGCTAAAAATAGAGCTCGCGCGATTCAAGTGATGCAGCTTGCCTTTGCGGTTGGATTCTTCTTAGCCGCTATTAATAATTTACTTCTCGGTGAATATGGCTGGCGCGTTGTTATTGGAGTTGGAATTATTCCATTATTTTTGACGATCTTTATTCGTCGCTATGTGAAAGAGCCTGAAAGATGGCTGCGTGTAAACGAGGAAAGGAAAAATGATCCTGAACAATCTTCAAATTGGAAAATTTTTAGTGCCATTTTTAGTAAGCCTCATTTGAAGAACACGATCGTGGGGGTTACAGTTGCTTCTGCTGCTATGTTGGGTTGTTGGGCTGGCTTGTCTTTATTGCCAACCTGGATTATGCAATTAACTACTGCAGCAAAAGCAGGAAATCCAGTAAGTATGGTAAGTTATGCCTTTATGCTGATGATGCTTGGTGCTTTTGCTGGATATGTAAGCTTAATCTGGCTATCTGACTTCTTGGGTAGAAGAAAGTGCTACTTCCTCTTTTGGAGTTTTGCTTTGGTTTCTTCTCTATATTTATTTACCCAAGTAAATGACATTTATACTCTGATTTGGTTTATGCCTATCTATGGTTACTTCGTCATTGGTGGCTTTGGAACTTTCGCAACGTACTTGCCTGAGTTGTTTCCAACGCGTGTCCGTGGAACTGGGCAAGGCTTTTGCTGGAACATGGCGCGCTTTTTGACGGGCTTCGGTCCTTTAAGTGCTGGATTTTTAATTCACTCTATGGGGTCTATTCCTAAAGTAGCTGCTATCCTTTCATTATTTTTTATTGTTGGATTAGTTGCCATCTGGTTTGGTCCAGAAACTAAAGGTATGCCCCTTGAAGATTAATATTTATTTTGAATAAGGTTTGATTGTGAGTAATTTAATAGTAGATGTTGAAAATTCTATAGCTCGTATCGTCATTAATCGACCCGAGTCTGGTAACCGTTTAGAAATGTCGATGGTTAAGGAAATGACTCAGTTGATTAATGACTTTAGTTTTAACATGGATATCAAAGTGATCCACCTAACAGGTCAAGGTGATGATTTTTCGCAAGGCCGTCAATTACATAAGCCTGAGCCTGGCAATACTCCTCCCAAGAAAAGTGCTAATCAAATCCGTGCTGAAGTAACTGATCCGCTTTTGGCTGTTTATGCGGCAATGAAATCTTGTCAAATTCCTCTTGTTTCCTCTGTATTTGGCAATGCATTTGGTTTAGGGTGTGCAATTGCTACATTATGTGATATCACTTTAGCATCTTCAAAAGCACGCTTTTCTTTGCCAGAAATGAAAAGTAATTTGCCGCCAACTTTAGCAATTTCAGCAGTAATGCATGTCGTGCCAAGAAAAGCACTTGCCCATTTGGTTTATTCAACCGATGAAATCGATGCTCAACAAGCTTTCGAATATGGCTTTGTCAGCAAAATCCTTTCAACAGATAACTTTTCTGAACAGGTAAACGACTACATTGCAAAATTAGTGACTCGTGATCGTGCAGCTTTATCTGCAGTAAAAGAGTACTTAAATCTCGCTCCTGGTAAAGATTTTGACATCGCAGCTCGTTACGCCTCTAATCTTTTATCCGGAGTTCTAGCTTCACAATAACTAATTATCATTTTTAAACTTTCTTGCAAAAACTTACATGGCATTAATTATAAAAACATCTTTCATGGCAAATACTACGAGAGATAAAGTATGGGCTCTCATTACCGATATTGAAAAATCAGCGCCCTGTTTTCCTGGGGCAATCTTAGGTGATCAGTTACCCGATGGGTTCTACCAAGGTGGGTTTAACGTCAAACTAGGCCCTATGACTTTTAATTTTTCAGGTAAATTTGGATTTACTGAACTTAATGCTCCAAATTATGTTGCAAAGATTTCTGCAAGCGGAACAGACACAAAAGGCCGCGGTGGTGCCCAAGGGTTAATAGATGTCGATTTAGTCGAGATGGCAAATCAGACTCAAGTCAATATTTCATCAGATGTGACCTTGTCTGGATCTGTCGCGCAGTACGGGCGAGGTGTTGGCATGATTCAAGCAATTTCTCAACAATTAATTAATGAATTTGGTAAAAATCTTTCCACAATGATTGTTGATGACAAACCATCTCAGACAATCACGACCGCCTCCCCTCCATCTGCGGAGCAACCCAAGCCCTTAGTGAGTTCTTCAGCAGCGAAGAACTCGATACAAGTCCACCAATTATTATGGCAAACTTTGATAATATGGATTAAAAATATCTTTATTAAGAAAAGCTAAAATTAAATTATGAAGCCAGCCCCGTTTATTTACCATAGGCCTCAACAATTAAGTGAGGTGCTTGATCTAGTCGCTCAACTGGATAATTATAAAATTATCGCGGGTGGGCAATCATTAATGCCGATGATGAATTTTCGTTTTGTGATGCCCGATCATGTAATTGATTTAAATCAGGTAACTGAGTTAAATCATATCTCGAAAGAAAATCAACAATTACATATTGGTTCTATGACTAGGCAACAAGCGATTTACTCTTCTGCACTCGTTCAAGAACACATTCCGCTGGTTACCCAAGCGTACTCTTTTGTGAGTCATCGTCAAATCAGAAACCGCGGTACTTTTGGCGGTAGCTTGTGCCACCTTGACCCATCTTCGGAGCAGCCTTGTTTTACCGCTGCTTTAGATGGTGTCATTGAGGTCGCTAGTCAATCAGGCAAGCGTGAAATTCCCATTGCACATTGGACGGCGATGTATATGACGCCTGATTTAGCCCCTAATGAAATTATGCTCGGTGCTAAACTGAGTATTTGGCCTAAGACACATGGTTGGTCATTTATGGAATACTCCAGAAGGCATGGGGATTACGCAATTGTTGGTGTCGCTGTACTTGTGAATCTTAATGCAGCATCAACTATTGAGAAAATATCTATTGCCCTTTGCGGAATTGATGCAGCACCTGTCAGGTTACTAAATACTGAAAGTGTCCTAATTAATCAAGCTGCCGATGAAAGTGCTATTCGTCTAGCCTTGGGTGACATAGAAAAGCTACCTAATATTATGGAAGATGCTTTGAATACTTCTGATTATCGTCGGCATCTAGCCAAAACATTAACTCGACGTGCGCTATTAGAAGCATTTGAGCGTGCAAAAAAAAGGATGTCATGATGGATCTTCATCGCATAAAAGTACATGTCAACGGTAAAGCTTATGAGTGTGAAGTTGAGTCACGTAGAACTTTAGCAGATTTTTTACGTATGGATTTATCCTTAACAGGGACACATTTGGGGTGTGAGCATGGTGTCTGTGGTGCTTGTACAGTATTGCTCAATGGCAGTTCGGCTAGAGCATGTCTTACACTTGCAGTGCAAGCAGACCAATGTGAGATTACGACGATTGAAGGCTTAGCCCATACTGATGGAACTCTGTCAGTTCTCCAGCAAGCCTTTCAAGAGTGTCATGGTCTTCAATGTGGCTTTTGTACTCCTGGAATGTTAACAACCTTGACTGAACTCTTAAATGAGAATCTCTCTCCTACTGAATCGCAAGTGAGAGAAGCTATTACTGGCAACCTTTGTCGTTGTACAGGATATCAAGCAATCGTTGAGGCTGCATTGCTCGCAGCGCAAAAATTAAGAGATCAAAGAGTATGAACAACCATCAAGAAGACTCCCTATTACCGCATGCTCGTCCTAACCAATTTATTGGTTCAAGAATGCAAAGAACCGAAGATCATTTGCTTTTGCAAGGTCTTGGCAAGTATGTGGACGATATCCCACTTACCAATGTTCTTTATTCAGCATTCGTGCGCAGTCCTCATGGACATGCAAAAATACTTTCGATCGATATCAGTAAAGCCAGTCAATTACCTGGCGTTCATAAAATCTATTTACATAAAGATCTGCCTGAGTCTGCCCAAACACGTCTGCCTATTCTCGTACCTAACCCTTCTATTAAACACTTGATGATGCAAGAAGTTTTAGTAAGTAAGGAGGTCTGCTGTGTGGGTGATGCTGTCGCTTTCGTGGTTGCAGATAATCGCTATATTGCTGAAGATGCTTGTAATTTAATTGATGTAGAGTACGAGATACTTCCTGTTGTGGCTGATTGTTTAAAAGCTCTTGATGCAAATGCCCCTTCTTTTTTTAGCGGTATTCCGAATAATTTAGCTGCACAATTGAATGTACATTTTGGTGAGGTTGATTCTGGGTTTTCTCAAGCAACTCACGTTGTTCAAGAGGTATTTTGGAATAATCGAGGCTCCGCTCATCCAATGGAGACACGTGGTTACGCGGCTGAATACCACCAAGCATCCGGACAATTAACTGTCTGGTCTTCTGGCCAAACGCCTCATTTAGAAAAGAAAAATTTAATTGATATCTTAAAGTGGGATCCAGAGTTTATAAGAATCATTCATCACGATGTTGGCGGTGGATTTGGGCCTAAAGCTATCTTTTATCCTGAAGAAGCCATGGTTGCAATTGCTGCACATGATTTGCTACGTCCTGTTAAATGGATTGAGGATCGTCGGGAACATTTTTACACAGCTACTCAAGAACGTGATCAATGGTGGGATATTTCAATTGCTCTTGATGCTAATGCCAAAATATTGGCCATGAAAATAGATATGACGCATGACAATGGGGCCTATCTTCCCTGGGGAATTATTACTCCCTATATCGGTGTAACAACAACCCCTGGTCCTTATGTTATTCCTGCTATTGATGTTAATCTCAAAGTGGTTTATACCAATAAAAATGCGACCTCGCCCGTGCGTGGCGCGGGTAGACCACAAGCTGTGTTTGCCATGGAGCGAATTTTAGATAAAGCCGCTCGCCAATTAGGTATTGATCGCGCTGAAATCCGCCGTAGAAATTTTATTCAACCTGAACAAATGCCCTATAACAATGGCTTCATCTATCGAGATGGAAAACCCATGGTATATGACAGTGGTGACTATCCTCAGTGTCAAGCTCTTGCGTTAGAAAAAATTGCTTATGATGATTTTCCTACAAGAAAAGCTGCTGCATTAAAAGAGGGGCGTTATTTAGGTATTGGTATTGCTAATTTTGTGGAAGGTACGGGTCTTGGCCCCTTTGAGGGTGCTACCGTGCGTGTACAACAAACTGGTCGCATAACAATCTTGACTTCAGCATCTTCACAAGGGCAGGGTCATAAAACCACCTTCATGCAAATCTGTGCAGACCAACTTCAAGTTCCCCTAGCAATGATAGATGTCATTACTGCTGATACAAATGCGATCTCGATGGGTATTGGTACTTTTGCCAGTCGGGTAACAGTCAATGCAGGAAATTCGGTTTTCTTGGCGTCTATAAAAGTAGCTGAAAAGATCAAGGGCTTAGCAGCATTTTTAATGCAAACTCGAGTCGAAAATATTCAGTTATTAGATGGTCACGCCATCACTATTGATGATCCATCAAAGAAGAAATCTTTTGCTGACCTTGCCCGAGTCTCTCAGGGTATGCCAGGTTTTTCATTTCCAGAAGGCGTGACGAACGGACTAGAATCTACTGAATATTTTTCACCTGCTCAATCGACCTACTGCAATGGTACCGCTGCTGTTGAATTGGAGCTTGATCGTGATACGTGCCAAATTAATATTCTGAAATATGTCATGACACATGACAGTGGTAATCTGATTAATCCATTATTGGTAGATGGTCAGGTACAAGGCTCAATCGCTCACGGCATTGGTAATTCAACATTAGAAGACATGCAGTATGACGACCAAGCCCAACCCATCACAACGAATTTTGGTGAGTATTTGTTACCCATGGCAACTGATGTTCCGAAAGTGGAGATGTATCATCTATTCTCGCCTTCTCCGCTTAATCCTCTTGGAGTTAAAGGTGCTGGTGAGGGTGGCACAATTCCCGCAGCCGCTGCAATTGTTGCTGCAATCGAGGATGCAATCTCAGATACTGGTATTTTTCTGACTCAAGCGCCAATGACACCACCACGACTATTTGAAATTTTGAAAAAAGCTGGTGCCTACCCAACCCCTACTTTGTGATGTTGCCTTCTTTTGCAATCTTTCTATTAACCTCTAAACCATCCTGAATTTGCTTTTTAAACTCATCTGCAGGTATTGCAACGATTTTAAATCCTATGTTATCGAAAGCCTCCTTGACGGCGGGAGCTTTCATACTGGCTTGTAATGCCGCTTGTAATTTAGCTGAAACATCTTTAGGTATGCCAATTGGTGCGACAACGCCAATCCAACCCGTGTAATTCCAGTACTTGAGCTCTGGAACACCGGTCTCAGAAAATGTTGGAACGTTGGGCAATACTTTCGCTCTAGCAGTTCCTGAAATAGCTAAACCGGTAACTTGGTTGGTAGCAATATGGGATTTGATGTCTCCTAAATCTGGCATCAACATACTCACTTCACCACCTAACAAACCTAACATCGCTGGTCCACTGGATTTATAGGGCACATGCAGGGCTTTAATTCCAGTTAAGCTAAGAAAAGCAGAAGTTGTAAAGTGAATACTTGATCCGCCACCACCACTGCCAAAAGTTAATTTGCCAGGATTTGCTCGTCCATAGGCTACTAATTCAGCTAAATTTTTAACGGGGATGGATGGGTGAACCACCAGAACCGATTGGTATTCAATCGCATTGATCAGGTGAGTGACATCATTAACTGGATCGTATCCAACATTTTTATCTAAAATCGGATTAATCGTCATGGATGCTGGGGATACAGCAGCAATGGTGTAGCCATCTTTCGCTGAATTAATGAGGGATTCCACACCAATCTTTTGTGAGGCTCCAGGTCTATTCACAACAACGATAGGCTGTCCAATTTCAATAGCCAATTGCTTTGTAATAACGCGGGCAGTCAAGTCAATTGGGCCACCTGGTGCAGTAGGTACGATCATCGTAATTGGTTTGTTTGGAAATGTCTGCGCTTGTAAGAAAGTTGTAGGCCAAAAAATTAGCGCTAATAATAAAAAATGGTTACTCTTTAGTACTCTTGTAAGCATTTCATCTCCATTATTTTAGTGACTTGTATTCACCGTTTGTTATTGGATTATATTACCTGAAATAGCTTTGAATATCACCTATTTATTGCCGCACATAAGATTTCCTTCTAGGGAGAAAAACATCTTTTTTCATAAATCAAGGAGTGATTAAATCACCCCTTGATTGAATTACTTTGGCGATGAATGCGCCCTGTATTATTTCATGAGCATTTGATTCATCCGGCGCACAAATGAAGCTGGATCTGCAATATGCCCTCCCTCGGCCAGAAGTGCTTGATCGAATATAAGGTGCGACCAATCTTCAAACTGTTCAATATCTCCTTCCATTTTTTTAAACAAAGGATGATTGGGGTTAATTTCTAAAATCGGCTTTGTCTCAGGTGCGGCCTGACCTGCTGCTTTTAACATGCGCATTAAATTACCAGATAATTCATTTTCATCAGCAACAAGGCATGCTGGTGAATCCGTTAAGCGGAAGGTTACTCGAACATCTTTGGCTTTATCAACTAACGTGGTTTTCATTTTCTCTAACAACTCAGCAAACTGTTTTTCAACTTCTTTTTGCTCTTCTTTTTCTTTTTCATCTTCTAAAGAACCTAAATCAAGGCCACCTTTTGCAACTGAAACTAGTGATTTTTCATTAAACTCTGTTAAGAAAGAAAGCATCCACTCATCTACCCGATCTGTAAGCAATAAGACTTCAATACCTTTTTTCTTAAAGATTTCTAAATGCGGGCTGTTTTTAGCGGCTAAATAGGTTTCGGCAGTAACGTAATAAATCTTATCTTGACCTTCTTTCATTCGAGATAAGTAATCTGCTAATGAAACATTTTGTACTTCTGACTCATTCTGGGTGCTTGCAAATCTTAGCAATTTAGATATTTTTTCCAAATTAACCGAGTCCTCTCCAATTCCCTCTTTAAGAACTTGGCCAAACTCATTCCAGAAGAGTTGATATTCGTCACGCTTTACTTCATCTTCATGATTTGCGAGTTCTTCAAGCATTGCAATGACACGCTTAGTTGAACTTTCACGGATGAATTTAACATCACGTGATTCCTGCAAAATTTCACGGGAGACATTGAGGGGTAAATCTGCGGAGTCAATCACCCCTGAAACAAAACGTAAATAAGTGGGAATCAACTGCTCAGAGTCTTCCATAATAAATACACGTTTTACATAAAGTTTGATCCCACTTCTCTTACTACGGTCCCATAAATCAAAGGAAGCTTTTTTGGGAAGAAATAGTAATTGCGTAAATTCACTTCTACCCTCTACTCGATTATGCGAGTAGCTCAAAGGGGCTTCAAAATCCCTAGAAATACTTTTATAAAATTCGTGATATTGCTCTTGCGTAATATCAGATTTATTTCTTGTCCATAGCGCGCTCGCTTCATTGACATTTTCAAATTCAACCCGCGTGACCATTTCTTTTTTTTCTTCATCCCATTCTTCTTTGCGCATTTGAATCGGAATAGAAATATGATCTGAGTATTTTTGAATAACTGTTTTTAATTTCCAATTGGACAAGAATTCATCCTCACCATCTTTGAGATGCAAAATAATGGTTGTGCCACGAACTGGTTTTGAAATCGTCTCAATCGTAAAATCGCCGGAACCAGATGATTCCCAGCGCACCCCAGTATCTTGGGCCAATCCAGCGCGACGCGTCTCAACTGTTATTTTGTCAGCAACAATAAACCCAGAATAAAACCCAACACCAAATTGTCCGATGAGAGATGCATCTTTTTGCTGATCTCCTGAAAGTTTAGAAAAAAACTCTTTTGTACCAGACCTAGCAATTGTTCCAAGGTTAGAAATAACTTCATCACGACTCATTCCAATACCATTATCAGAAATACTAATTGTTCTTGCTGTTTGATCAAAACTGACCTGAATGTGCAAATCAGAATCCCCTTCGTATAAATCGGCTTGATGTATGGCTTCGAATCTCAGCTTATCTGCTGCGTCTGAAGCATTCGATATCAGTTCGCGAAGAAAAATTTCTTTGTTGGAGTACAAAGAGTGAATCATTAGCTGCAGTAATTGCTTTATTTCTGCTTGAAAATCAAGGGTTTGCTTCTCTACGGTCGTCATTTTTATCCTCTAAGTGTCAAATGAGATTACAAATAAATAAAAGTTATTCTTCAGTTAAGGGTTAATTTCTCAATTTCAAGGGTACGTTAGTATTTTTTGATTGATTTTGTTAAGTTGAAATGAATTGGTTTAAACTCAATTCATCATATAAAAAGAGTTTTTTGCCCTAATAAGCTTTAGTGGAGACGACAAGTGCATATTGTGATTGCCGACGACTATCAAAATTGCGTCAAAGACCTGAAATGTTTTTCCACCCTTCAAGGTAATGAAATAACTGTTTACGTTGAGCCAACGAAAGATAAGACAAAACTTATCCAGCGTTTTATCAACGCTGATGCTATTGTTGTTGTGCGCGAAAGAATTACGATCGATGAAGAACTTCTAAAGTCATTGCCCAAACTCAAGTTAATTGCTTTAGTCGGAAGAAATAGTAAGTTTATTGACTATGCCGCGTGCACAAAATATGGTGTTGCAGTGACTCATGGTGAAGCTGCATCACACCTTGCTCCAGCAGAGTGTACTCTTGCTTTAATGCTAGCTGCCCGCAGAAACATAGTTCTAGAGGCTGCGCGCATGAAAGCAGGTTTATTTCCAATTACCCTGTCCCATCGTTTAAGTGGTTCTATTTTAGGAATTTACGGACTTGGTGAAATTGGTGAAGTGGTTGCCAAGGCCGCTCAAGGGCTAGGCATGCACATCCTCATTTGGGGGCGAGAGGGTTCTTTTGATCGCGCAACAAATCTTGGCTTTGAGGTAGCAAAGTCTAGAGAAGACTTCTTTTCGCGCTCTGATGTCATTAGTATTCATCTGCGCTACAACAAAGATACGTTTGGCCTGGTTAAATTGGCGGACTTAATGATGATGAAGCCGACGGCTCTTTTGGTAAATACTGCAAGGGCCGAACTCATTGAAAGTGGCGCTTTAGAAAAAGCATTAGAAAGTGGCCGTCCAGGTTATGCCGCTGTTGATGTCTATGAGAATGAGCCCATTCTCGATGGTGACCATCCTCTTTTAAAGATGGATAACGTGGTTTGTTTACCGCATTTAGGTTGGGCTGATCACGATACGTTCGAATTATATTTTGGAGAGGCTTTTGATCAAGTTGATCGCTTTCTGAAAGGTCAACCGCTTCGACTTTTGAATAAAGATGTTGTTTTAAAAACTTAAATATTAACCAACAAACTGATAGAGATAAGGAACATGATGCAATTATTTTATCGTATTTTTATGGTGACTTTAGGCCTCATTAGCTTGACGATCAGCCCTTTCAGTTTTGCTCAATCTTATCCGAATCGACCCGTCAAAATTATCGTAGCTCAAGCACCTGGCGCATCTCCCGATGTTGTTGCTAGAACACTCGCAAGTAAATTATCGGATGTGTGGAAAACCTCTGTGATTGTGGAAAACAAACCAGGGGCAAATGGTAATTTAGGGATGGACATTGTCGCAAAGGCGCCGCCTGACGGCTATACTTTGGGTCTTGTTGTACCAAGCGTCATGGTAATTAACCCGTTCGTTTACAAGAACATGCCCTTTAAGCCACTAGAAGATCTTGCCCCCATAACGCAAATTTCTTCGATTATTTTTTCTTTGGTAAGTAATCCGCAACGCCCTTACCAAAATGTCGAAGAGTTAATTGCTTATGCCAAAAAACGTCCTGGTGAAATCAATTACAGCTCTGCTGGTGTAGGTAATTTACAGCATTTAGCAGCAGAACTATTTTCGACCAAAGCCGGTATCAAAATGAATCATATTCCGAATAAAGGTGACTCAGCAGCTCTCGTTGATGTCATGGGAGGGCAGACTGACCTTATGTTTGTGCCTCTACCTTCGGCTATTAATCAAATTAAAGCGGGCAAACTCAACTTAATGGCGCTGGCAAGTAAAAAAAGGGTGGGGCAATTTCCAAATGTGCCAACCATGAACGAATTAGGCCAGCCAGATGTTTTGATTGAGGGATGGACAGGTCTAGTGGCGCCAAATGGAACTCCTGATAACATCTTAGAAGATATTCAAAAAGCAATTCATCAAATCCTAGTTGATGTAAATACGAAAAATTCTATTGAATCACAAGGTTTTGAAGTGGTAGGCTCCACCCCAAAAGAATTTAAACAATTCTTAAGGCAAGAATCAAATAAATGGAGTGGCGTTGTTCAAAAATCAGCTATTAATTTAAGTAATTAATTTTTTATAAGGAATTTATAATGAAATTACCAGTCCTCGCAGTGCTTATCTCTTCCCTCATAAGTGTTCAGAGTTTTGCGAATGAATACCCCACTAAACCAATTCAACTGCTTGTACCATTCGCGCCAGGTGGTACGACCGATATCATTGCAAGGGTGATTTCTGAACCTCTATCAAAAAGCTTAGGGCAAACAGTGCTTGTGGTGAATCGGCCTGGTGGTGGGGGAATTGTTGGTGCAAATGAATTGGCTAAAGCAACACCTGATGGATATACCTTGGGGGTGGCAACCGTTTCAACTACAGCAGCAAATCCGGCGATCAATCCTAAAACGCCATATAACCCATTAACTGATTTTGCTTCTATTACTAATATTGCTGCAACTCCCAACATTATTGCGGTTCACCCATCCTTTCCCGCTAGAGACTATAAGGGATTTGTGGCTGAACTGAAAAAAAATCCTACGAAATATTCCTATGCGTCATCGGGTACCGGAGGTATTGGACACCTTCAAATGGAGCTTTTTAAAAGTATTTCTCAGGTGTATATCACCCATATTCCTTACAAAGGGGCAGGCCCAGCACTCAATGATGTGGTTGCAGGTCAGGTTCCAGTGATTTTCGACAATCTACCTTCTGCTCTGCCATTTATTTTAGACAATCGCTTAGTCCCGATTGTGGTTGCTGCCCCCAATCGAGTTGGCGCACTCCCTAATACGCCAACTTTTAAAGAAGTTGGTGCTGAACCAGTAAACAGAATGGCTTATTATGGGATTCTTGGCCCTAAGGGGCTTCCAAAAGACATTATTGCCAAAATCAATGCTGCTGTGAAACAGGCAGTGGAGCTTCCAGCAGTTAAAAAACGTATTGAAGATACTGGCTCAATTGTTATTGCAAACTCGCCTGAAGAATTTTCCGCACAAATGAAAGCAGAATTAGAAATTTATCAAAAAGTTGTGAAAGAGCAAAAACTAACTTTAGATAGTAATTAAATGCTAGTGGTTAACAGTTATAACTGTTAACCACTTTTAAACCACTTTTTGATCAATAAATTTCTGTATTTCTTCTGGTGAGTATTCTAATTCTTGCAAAATCTGCTTAGAGTGCTCCCCTAATTCAGGAGTAGCACTCTTAATTTGCGCAGGAGTTCTTGAAAGTTTCAAAGCTTGATTGACTAGCTTCAGGCTTCCCATCTTGGGGTGCTGGACTTCTGCCACCATGTTTTGTGAAATCACTTGGGGATCACTAAACACTTCAGACATATCGTAAATCGGGCCTGTAGGAACTCCTGCCTGATTTAATAATTGAACCCAATAGGCTTTTTCTTTAGTTTTAAAAATCTCAATAAAAATCGCATTTAATTCGTCACGATGCTGAACTCTCAATGGCTCTGTAATAAAACGTGGGTCCTCTTTCATATCAGGTTTGCCAATCGCATCACACAAAGCGAGCCACATGACTTGGCCCGTTGCAGCCACATTGATATATCCATCTGAACATGCATAGCATGATGTTGGCATGCTTGTTGGGTGATCATTACCTACTTGAACAGGAATCTCACCTTTTTGTAAATATTTAGCTGCCTGAAAATCCATCATCGCAACACCAGCTTGAATCAATGAGCTTTGTACCCATTGTCCTTGCCCAGAAATTTCTCGTTCCAATAAGGCTGTTAGCATTCCACAAGCTGCTATGTATCCTGCAGTAATGTCAGTAATTGCAACTCCAGCTCGGATAGGCCCACCGCCAGGTTTGCCTGTCACTGACATGATGCCGCTCATTCCTTGAGAGATTTGATCAAACATAGGACGTTTTACATAAGGTCCATCTTGGCCAAATCCAGAAATTGACGTCAAAATAATTCTTGGATTAATCGCTTTCAAAGTTTCATAGTCAATACCCAATCGAAACTTTACATCTGGTCGAAAATTTTCAACGACAATGTCAGCAGTTTTAACTAAACGATAAAAAATCTCTCTAGCTTGAGGATTTTTTAAATCTAACGTAATTGATCTAGAGTTTCGGTGCAAGTTTTGCATATCGAAACTATGTCGATCACCACTTAACTGATTCCGCTCACCACCAGAGGCTGGTTGCTCTACTTTAATTACATCTGCACCAAAGTCTGCAAATTGCTTAGTTGAAGTTGGTCCTGCTCTTGCCCGTGTTAAGTCTAATATTCGAAAACGTCCAAGTGCACTCATTACCAATCCTTATCTAAAACAATTAATCTCAAAATGATTCTAAGCCTAAAGTGGCTCTAAAACGATTTTTTAAATAAACGCCATCTCTTGCTGGTAATGCTTTTGGATACTCATGCGCTTGTATCAATACATTCGCAAGTCCGACACCTCTTTTGGCATTCACGTGCTGAGCAATTTGACTTACCTCATTAATATCAGTAACTGTTTGCGCCCAATCCAAATTACAAGCCTTTGCGACACCAACAAGATCTGTTCCAAGCGATGTGTGACTCATTTGCATACCGGTTTCAGCGTAATGGCCATTATCTAATATGACCAACGTGAGATTTTTAGGTTTTTGAGCTCCAATACTTGCCAAACTTCCCATTCCCATTAATTGTTCACCGTCACCAGTAATTACTAAAACCGCCTTATTCGGTTGTGCAATTGCTAAACCCAAGGCCATTGCAGCAGCTCCACCCATAGCGCCCCAAAGGTAAAAATTTTCAGCTCGATCACCCGCTGCAAATACATCATAGGATGGTGATCCTAAACCACTAACAATCAGCGCATCTGGGCAAGCCGCAATTAATTGTTTAACAAATTCTCGGCGATCAATAGATCCTTGTTGTGTTCTAACAATATTCATTTGACATCCCATTTCTTACGACCAATTAAACTTTGTGAAAGCAAGATTGCCACAGCATCGCCGCCCAAAAATGCAGCGTCTAACCCGGCGCTGACAACCTCTGCAACAGTTTCCGGACGATCAGCTCTTAAGACATTAATACCCATCATTTCAAAAGAAGCTTGAGTAGCACGACCCATTGGTGTCTGCCATTGGTTAAACTCCGCCCACTCGCCACGCATTGTTACTAGGGTAAGAAACGGAAATTTGCAATTATCGATTAAGGAAAACATATTAACGCAGTTTCCTACGCCACTACTTTGCATGAGCAATACGGACTTTTGTCCGCCTAACCAGGCACCACAAACGCAAGCAACGCCCTCTTCTTCAGTTGTAACGGGTATTCCGACCATATCTTTGTCAGCGTGTACCTGTTTAATTACCTGTGCATGTCCCGCATCAGGTACATAAGCCACCTGTTGAATGCCTCCACTTTTGAAAATTTGAAATATTTCATCTTTCCAAGGATGAACCAAAGATTGTTCTTTAGCGTCCATTGACGTCTCCATCTATTTTTAATTAATTTGTTATATTCAATAATATCATTACTTTATTCTGAATGGAGTCCACAAGTTTTCGGTTGAAATAAATTGAACATAAGCTGTCGGGGATTGAAAAGAGCTCTAAAAAAACGATTTTTCCCTAAAGCTTTAAAATAAATCATCAATAATTAAAATTAGCAAAAAGGGCAAAACACATGGGCGTCATTAATTACTCGAAAAATCAACACATTGCATATATCGAAGTCAGCGATCCAGAAAAATACAATGCAGTCAGTCTCTCCATGTGGATTGATATCAAAAAAGCAATTGATGACGTCAATACAGACAAGCAAATTCGTGTTTGTATCATGCGTGGTAATGGCGAAAAAGCCTTTGTTTCTGGGGCAAATATCTCTGAATTTGAAACGCAAAGAGGCTCCAAAGAAACTTCCGATATTTATAATGTCGCTGTCGAAGAAGCTCAACTGGCCATCTCTAATTGTCGCGTACCTGTGATTGCGGCGATCAGTGGTATTTGCTACGGTGGTGGCCTTGGCTTAGCCTTATCATGCGATATGCGCTATGCAAGTCCAAACTCTAAATTTAGAATGCCCGCTGCAAAATTAGGGCTTGGTTACGGCTACCGAAACATGCAACAATTTTTAGCTAATTTGGGCCCCATCTTTACCTCAGAGGCATTCTTCTCGGCAAATGTTTACACTGCAGCTCAAGCTGAAAAAATGGGTATCATTAATACGGTTCAAGACGATGTTTTTGCTTACTGCCAGCAACTCGCTGAACAAATCGCGGCGAATGCCCCTTTAACTGTGCAAGCAGCTAAAAGAGCTATGCGCAATATTATCAGTGATGACCCATCGCAAATTGAAAGCATTACTGCACAAGTCAACGCTTGTTTTGTGAGTAAGGATTATGCTGAAGGCCGTAAGGCTTTTGCAGAAAAAAGACAGCCCAATTTTAAGGGTGAGTAATTCACTTTCTACTTTCTTTGATTGAACCATTATGTCTAACTCACCAACTCAACTAATTTCATCCGAGGAAATTACTCATCTCAAGACTTGGATTGGAAAGACTGAAACACTGCATGATGTGGTGACTTTGTTTCCTGTGCAAGCTTTAGCTACTACCTTTAACCAAGATACCCAGTACAAAGAAGGCGATGTTTTGCCAGAGCTATGGCATTGGTTGTATTTTTTACCCAATGCGCCGATGTCAGAGGTTGGCCCAGATGGACATCCTAAGAGAGGCGGGTTCTTACCCCCAGTTCCACTCCCAAGAAGAATGTGGGCTGGTAGTCGTTTGACTTGGCACCACCCCCTCAAAATTGGTGACAAAATATCGAGGCATTCAACGATTGCCTCGGTAGAACATAAATCAGGTCGATCATCAGGTGATTTAATTTTTGTAACTGTCAAACATGAAATCTCTAATGCTGAAGGTCTGGCTATCTCAGAGGAACATGACATTGTGTATCGTCCCGTGCCCAAAGATACCGATCAGTTAGCTGCCCCCGTCATCATTACTGAAACTCCTGATTGGCAAAATGAAATTATTCCAAGTGAAGTTCTTCTATTTCGATATTCAGCACTCACTTTTAATGGTCATCGGATTCATTACGACCGCAAGTATGTCAACGAAGTAGAAATTTATCCTGGACTGATTGTTCATGGTCCGATGATTGCCACGATGCTTGTTGAATTACTCCACACTCATCAGCCAAATCGTCGGTTAAAGTATTATGAATTTAAAGCAATTCGTCCACTGTTTGATATTCATCATTTTGCAGTCAATGGCAAAGTACAAGGAGATGGAACAATTTCTCTTTGGACAAAAAATCATGAGGGTTATGCCAGTATGAAAGCTACGGCAATCCTTGCTCACTAATTATCTATAACCTTAATTTATAACCATAAACTCTATGCACAATATACCTAGCCATGATCAATACCAAGAAATCCGTGAAGCACTTCGCAATCTTAGCTCTAACTTCGACTCTCATTACTGGCAAAAAGTAGATGAGGCAAGGGGTTATCCTGACGCATTTGTGAATGCCCTGACTGAAGCAGGTTGGTTAGCGGCCTTGATTCCCACTGAATATGGTGGTTCTGGACTTGGACTAGCGGAAGCTTCCGTGATTATGGAAGAAATTAATTTTGGTGGGGGTAATTCTGGAGCTTGTCATGGTCAAATGTATAACATGGGTACGCTGCTTAGGCATGGTTCAGATGCGCAAAAGAAATTTTATCTGCCTAAAATTGCGTCAGGTGAATTACGTTTGCAGTCAATGGCTGTTACAGAGCCAACTACCGGAACAGATACAACCAAGCTAAAAACCACTGCCGTCAAAAAGGGTGATAAATATGTCATCAATGGTCAGAAAGTTTGGATTTCTAGAATTCAACACTCCGATTTAATGATTCTTCTAGCGAGAACAACTCCTTTAGCAGAAGTGAAGAAGAAGTCGGAGGGGATGTCTATTTTTATCGTTAACTTAAAAGATGCTATCGGTCATGGCATGACTGTTTCACCTATATTAAACATGGTCAATCATGAAACCAATGAAGTATTTTTTGATAATCTAGAAATCCCTGCAGAAAACTTGATTGGTGAAGAAGGTCAAGGTTTTAAATACATTCTTGACGGCCTGAATGCTGAACGTGTATTAATTGGTGCAGAGTGCTTAGGAGATGCTTATTGGTTTATCAATAAAGCGCGTCATTATGCCAATGAACGTATTGTCTTTGATCGCCCTATCGGCAAAAACCAAGGAGTTCAGTTCCCCATTGCTGAGGCTTATATAGAAACAGAAGCGGCAAACTTAATGCGTTTTCGGGCTTGTGAGCTTTTTGATCAACATCTACCCTGTGGTGCTGAAGCGAACATGACTAAGTATTTAGCAGCAAAGGCATCTTGGGAAGCTGCCAATATGTGTATCCAAACACATGGTGGCTTTGGTTTTGCTTGCGAATATGACGTGGAACGTAAGTTTAGAGAAACGCGCCTGTATCAAGTGGCGCCTATTTCAACGAACTTAATCCTGTCTTATGTTGCAGAACATTTACTTGATTTACCAAGATCGTTTTAATCAATGATTCGTCCACTTGACGGTATTACCGTCATTTCTTTGGAGCATGCTATCGCAGCTCCTTTTTGTACGCGCCAGCTCGCTGATTTAGGCGCACGAGTCATCAAAATAGAACGTCCAGGAACAGGTGATTTTGCTAGGGATTATGATCAACGTGTCAAGGGCATGTCGTCTCACTTCACCTGGACGAATCGCTCCAAAGAAAGTCTTTGTCTTGACCTGAAAAATGAAAAAGCCTTTGCTGTCCTTCTGCAACTCTTAGAAACAGCAGATGTTTTAGTCCAAAACTTAGCTCCCGGTGCTACCGATCGCATGGGCCTGTCTCCTGAAAAATTAAAAGTGATAAACCCTCGATTGATCATCTGTGATATTTCTGGTTATGGCAACGATGGTCCTTATAGAGATAAAAAAGCCTACGATCTACTCATTCAGAGTGAAGCAGGTTTTTTATCCGTAACAGGAACCAAAGATAGTCCCTCAAAAGCAGGTAATTCAATCGCTGATATTTCAGCTGGGATGTATGCCTACACCAATATCTTATCCGCTTTGATTTTGCGTGATAAAACTGGAGTTGGTTCTCACATTGATATATCAATGCTCGAGTCCCTTGGTGAATGGATGGGCTTTCCGATGTACTACGCCTTTGATGGTGCATCTCCTCCGCAAAGATCTGGCGCCTCTCATGCAACGATTTATCCTTATGGGCCATTTCCTGTAGGCGATGGCAACACTATTATGCTGGGCCTACAAAATGAAAGGGAATGGCTCGTATTTTGTGAAAAAGTACTAAAGTTGCCAGCTCTTGCGCATGAAGAAAAATTTTCTCTCAACTTCAAACGCCATGAAAATCGTACTGAATTAGAAGAAATTATTGTAGATTGTTTTTCTAAACTAAATATTGATCAAGTAACTCAATTACTTGAAGATGCACATATAGCAAATGCAAGAATGAATGATATGCAAGGCCTTTGGCATCACCCACAACTTGCATCCAGAAATCGTTGGGCTCAGATTGATTCACCATTAGGTCAGGTTCCAGCCTTACTTCCTCCAGGAGTCAATAATCAATATTCCTACCGCATGGATGCAGTTCCTGCTGTGGGAGAGCACTCTGAAAAAATCTTAACTGAACTTGGCCTAGACTCCAAGAGTATTCAAGAATTGAAAGACATAAAGGCAATTTAGTCCATGGATAAATTAACTTCCCATTTAGCATTAGCGCAAACTTTTTTATTCTCACCAGGACATCGCCCAGAGTTTTTCAATAAGGCTTTAGCTAGCTCTTCAAAAGCCATCATTATTGATTTAGAAGATGCAGTTCCACCAGAGCAAAAAAGCCAAGCTCGTGAACATATTCAAAATTTTTGGCAAAGCTGCTCAATCGCAAATCGTCAACGTGTTCTAATTCGTATCAACCCGATCGACTCTGACTTTTCGAATGATGATTTTACATTTTTAAATTTACTAGAAGGTCCAATCAATGTCGTTGTCCCTAAAGTCGAATCACTGGGGCAATTGACGCAATTTGCTCGTCAAGTCCCCTTACTTAATAATATCATTCCCATCATCGAATCTGCGCGTGGTATCGATTCTGTTAAAGAAATTGCTACCCACCCTCTCGTCTTAAGACTTGCGCTCGGAAACATCGACACTCAGGCGGATCTTGGTATTCGATGCGATGAAAATGAAACAGAACTTCTGCCAGTCAAGTTTGCTATTAACTTAGCCTCTCGCCTTGCAGGGATTGCACCGCCAATTGATGGGGTAACTACAGACATTCATGATGCTGAACTTCTTGCAAAAAATACGCAACTTGCTAAAAGATTAGGCTTCGGGGCTAAGTTATGTATTCACCCGAAACAGGTAGAGGTTGTTATGACTTGCTTTACCCCTACGGAAAAAGAAATTGAATATGCTAAACGCGTGGTCGAGGCAGACTCTATCTCACAAGGAGCGGCTGTTCAGCTCGATGGAAAAATGATTGATCGACCAGTTGTTCTTTTAGCTAAAAGAACATTGCAACTGGCAAATCTGATTTAATTATCTTCTGGTGTTCGATGAATATATTCACCGTTACCTGATGAGTTTTAGTGAGTATGCTAAATATCACAATTACTAGGATTGGGGGATTGATCAAACCATTCATAGATTAATTGCGACTAACGCATGACCGCAGATTCCAAATGTGACTTTTTCGAAGCTCTTACTTCTTGACCTCAATTTGAAGCATCTTCAAAATTGCTTGATGAACTTCGGATTCTGTCTGAGCTAATGCATCCATCAAGTCGAAATGATTACAACCAGGCATGCTGATGTCGCCTTGAAAGTTCTCAGGCCATGTTTTTGCAATCAGCTCATTCTGTCGATGAAACTCCTCAGACTCATCTGCCCCAACACATGTCCAAAACGGAATATTACTTAATGGTCTGAATTGAGTGGGACTGAGTTGCTTTGCTCTTGGAATATCTAATTGCAAAACAGTGTTCAAAAAACTTGCGTGAACTAATGGCTCTAGATCAAATAAACCACTGAGAGTGATAGCTCCTTTAATTATAGAATCCTGCTGATTTGCCCAAGACATTGTCATCATCATTGCAGTAAGGTGTCCTCCAGCAGAGTGTCCTGTCAGAAATAGTTGCTCTGCGTTGCCGCCATATTGTTGAGCATTATCATAAACCCACTGCACTCCTCTTTGAACTTGAGAAACAATCATCTCTAACGTCACTCTAGGCGCTAATCCGTAATTAAACAGAAAGACGGTTGCACCTGCCTTCGCAAATGCTTTGGCAATGAATGAGAATTCTGACTTGTCAGAACCGCGCCAATACCCACCATGAATAAAAATTAAGCATGGCGCAGATGGTTGCGACGCAATAAATACATCAAGCCTCTCATCTTGATCTAGCCCATAAACTACATCTAAATAACATTCCCAAGTCGCACGAGCATATTCTGATTTTCGTTGCCAACCTTGCATGATTTCAAGGTGGTTTTTTACACTGTTGCGAGGGTTGTATTGCTGATTACAAAACTCTTCCGTATACATCATTATTTTGAGTTACAGCGACTTGAGTGCACGATCATAATATTTTAAGTCTACGAGTTTTTTTTCATCCAAGGGTCGCCCCTTACCAAAATCAGTCCGGATAGATAGTAAATTATCAAATCCCTTTTGTGAAAATTGGGCATCTTTATCTAATCCAAATCCTGGGGTAACCAACAACTGATAGGACTGATCAATAATCGCTGGATCAAGCTTTAGATTTTTCGCGAGAATTTCGATGGCTTCATTTTTATTTGCTGGATTTAATGACCAACGTACCGCTAAGATCCAAGCGGCAATATAACGTTCGATCACTTCAGCATGCTGATTAATCCAAGGGCGCATAGCAAACATCCCTTGCCCTTGATAGGCCCCCACTAAATCAACCAATCTTCCCATACTTTTTAAACCTGCTTGTTTGGCTTGAATTGAAAATGGTGGATTTAAGGGCGCTGCTGCATTTTCTTTATTATTTTTCATGGCCTCTAATCTGAGGGCGGTGCGACCTACCGGATTTAATGTGTATTCTGTATCAGGAATGCCTGCAAGTGCTAAAGCTTTTTTAACCTGTAATGCATACGCAGTATTAGGTGCATCAACTACTAATACTTTGCCACGAATATCTTGTAAAGTTTTTAATTCAGGCTGATAAAAGAGTTCATTTAAGCTAGAGTCCCCACCCATCAAAATGACGGACTCTTGCTCTTTGTAGTCAACAATCGCAACAGAATTATCGACTGCAGAATGTGCAATATCAAATTTACCATTCGCCAAACCATCTCTTAATTCAGTTGAGTTCATCGTATAGGTTAGTTGTACATCTAAGCCTTTGGATTTGAAGAATCCTTTTTCAAGAGCTACCCACATCGATAAATTTTGTGCTCCTGGAAATACAATAACTTTGACGGTATTGGTGTTAGCCACTGCTGCTCGTTGAAATGTCGATATCAACACACCTCCAGCTATGGTATTAATAAATTGTCGTCTTTGCATGGTTGTCTCCCTAAATATGTTAGAAGTATAACGGCTCTTAAACTATTGTTTCTTCCTTTAACCGTAAGCTAAAATTATTCAGGATCAAAATATCGCCACCGAATAACATCCCACTAGAAAGATTTTTATGAACTTCCTTTGGAATAATCCATATCCTACCGCCCGTATTCCGGTGTTTGCTAGAAATATTGCATCTACTTCACATCCTCTTGCCTCTCAAGCTGGCCTTCGAATTCTCCAACAAGGAGGTAACGCTGTCGATGCAGCAATTGCTACTGCTGCGGTTTTGATGGTTGTAGAGCCTGTATCAAATGGCTTAGGGAGTGATATGTTTGCCATTATTTGGGATGGTGAAAAACTCCATGGCCTCAACGCTTCCGGCACAGCGCCAAGCGCTTGGAGTCCAGAGTACTATGAAAATAAATACGGTATCGACACCAATGGCTTAGCAAAACGACCTATGCGAGGTTGGGATACAGTCACCGTTCCAGGAGCAATCGCTGGTTGGGGAGCTCTACATGAAAAATTAGGGCGATTAAGTTTCTCAGACATCTTAGCTCCTGCTATCGATATTGCAAACCGTGGTCATGCAATCGCGCCAATTGTTGCTCATAAATGGGCTGCAGGTATTCCTGATCTTGAGAATCAACCTGGCTTTAAAGAAATGTTTATGCCTAAAGGTCGCGCACCCCATATTGGTGAACGCTTTACCGCTCTCAATATGGCTAAAGCTTTTGAGCGTATTTGTCAGTTTGGTATCCAAGATTATTACGAAGGGGAAATTGCGCACGCGATAGTGAATCACTCCAAAGCACATGGTGGATCCATGTCTTTGAATGATCTTAAAAACTATCGTCCCGATTGGATTGATCTGATTTCAACGAATTATCGTGGTTATGATATCCATGAAATACCGCCTAATGGGCAAGGAATTGGTGCACTCATTGCTTTAGGTATTTTAGAAAATCTCAATCTTGAAGATTATCCCGTTGATGGTGTTCTTAGCCAACATCTGCAAATTGAGGCAATGAAACTTGCTTTTGCAGATGTCTATCAATATGTCGCTGACCCAAAAAGTATGAGTGTCAAACCTAGTGAGATGTTAGATCAGGGTTATTTAAAAGAACGTGCCAAATTAATTAAACTGGATCAAGCAACTCATTTCAAATTTGGTTTACCGCCATCAGGTGGCACGGTGTATCTCACTACAGCAGATAGTTCAGGCATGATGGTTTCATTTATCCAAAGTAATTACATGGGCTTTGGTTCTGGTGTCGTTGTTCCAGAGTTTGGTATTAGTATGCAAAATCGCGGAGTTGGCTTCTCACTTGATCGTCAATCAGACAATATCGTAGCGGGCGGTAAGCGGCCTTTCCATACGATCATCCCGGCATTCATGACGAAACAGGTCAATGGTAAAACCTTCCCACAAATGAGCTTTGGTGTAATGGGCGGTGATATGCAACCCCAAGGACATTTACAAACGGTAGTTCGTATGTTGAGTTACCAACAACAACCACAAAGTGCATGTGATGCCCCACGCTGGAAGGTCAACCGTGACTTTACGCTTGACGTAGAGTCTAACTTGAATCTAGATACTGTTGCAGGTCTCAAAGCTTTGGGTCATGAACTTAAAAGTATTGAAGATCCTTATATGGATTTTGGATCTGGTCAATTTATTTGGCGTCAATCTGATGATTTAAATGATGGTTATGTTGCTGCAAGTGACTCGCGCCGCGATGGTCTTGCTGCTGGATTTTAGGAGAAGGTATGCGGACTGAATTAATCACCTTAGAAACTGACACGATTCCAATGGAGGGTTTATATTATGAACCCGATAGAAAAATCAAAGGCGCTGCTTTATTTTTCCATGGCAATACGATGAATTTCTATACTGGCGGAGCAAAATTTCTTGCTCCCTACCTAGCAGAGGCAGGTTTTGCATTCTTCGCCTTTAATCGACGTGGACACGATATATTATCAACGCGTGCAAGTCGCGATCCAGTTGGAGGGGCTTTTCAAACAATCGCAGAATCATTTGCGGATAATGATTTTGCACGACAATTTTTGTATAAAAAAGGCTTTGAACAACCAATTTTGATCGGTCATAGCAATGGCGGTATGCTCGCTGTAGCTCATGCGGCCAAGTATCCCAATACCTCAGCAATGGTTTTGATGTCCGCTCCTCGCGGTGGTGTTGGTCAGGACCTTAAAGCAGGATCTGAAAAACTCTTTGCGATGGATCAAGCGGAGCAAATTACTACAAAAGCAAAGGAACTAGTGGCACATGGTAAAGGGCGTGAATTAATGAATCTACCAGGCTGGTGGTATCTCATTAGTGCTGAAAGTTATCTGGATCGTCTAGTATCTATTCCTAATACCATCGACCTTGCGCCGGAAATTACTTGTCCGGTTTTGGCAATTCGAGGCGATCAAGAAGATCAACATCGTTATCCTGCAGAAGAATACCAAGCCGCAAGTCCTGGAAATTGTGAGGTTAACATTATTGAAAACTGTGACCATTTTTACAATGGCCGAGAAGATACTGTCGCAACGTTAATCAGTCAATGGCTCAAGGGTAAGCTTGCTTAGTAACAGGTCTTGAGAAAAATATACGGGATTACCCGAAATCTCCTTTGCTTTTAACAAGATTGTTTTGTATCTCTATAAAATTTCACGTAAACTAAATTTCATCCCAAGAATGGAGACATGATGAAAATTTTCAAAATATGGTTAGTTTTAATTGCTTGCGTGTGGAGTTTAAGTTTGGCAAGTTTCTCCTTTGCGCAAAATTTCCCTAACCATCCCATTAGATATATTGTGCCATTTCCCGCTGGTGGAGCTACTGATAATATCGCTAGACCAGTTGCCGCAGAAATTGCCAAAAGTGCTGGATGGAATGTCATTATCGAAAACAAGCCTGGTGCAGGAGCCAATATCGGCGCAGACTTTGTCGCCAAATCTAATCCGGATGGATATACTTGGCTAATGGCTTCCGTTGGAACGCATGGCATCAATCAACCTCTGTATACACAAGGTTCTAACAAATTACCTTTTGATCCAGTGAAGGACTTTTTACCAGTGACTCTTGTCGCTGAATTACCCAATGTTCTCGTTCTTAATATTGCCTTTGCTGAGAAAAATAAAATTAATACAGTAAAAGATTTGATTGCCTACGCTAAAGCAAATCCCGGAAAAATCAATATGGCTTCAAGCGGTAGCGGCACTTCCATCCATATGGCAGGCGAGTTGTTTAAGTCGATGACTAAAACTTATATGGTTCATCTTCCTTATAAAGGTAGCCCACCGGCATTAGTCGATTTAATCGCAGGTAACACGGACATCATGTTCGACAATTTACCTTCTAGTATTAATTTTATACGTACTGGCAAGTTAAAAGCACTGGCAGTAACCAGTGCAAAACGCTCTCCACTATTTCCAGACCTACCCACCATTGCAGAAGCAGCTGACTTGCCCGGCTATGAAGCCACATCTTGGTTTGGTATTGTCATTCCAGCAAAAACACCTTCTGATATCGCTGCCAAAATCAGTGATGCCGTCATCAAGGCTGTCAGAAGTCCTGCTGTCAAAGAACAGCTTTCAGCCCTAGGTGCTGAGCCTGTTGGAAATTCCAATGAACAATTTGGCGATTACATTAAAAAAGAAATCGCAAAATGGACCAAAGTGGTAAAAGACTCAGGGGCTAAAGTCGATTAGACTAGGAAAGCTCTGAAAGTTTTTTGGTTGGAGTAATCGCCTCTGGCTCTGTTACCAACTCAATAACAGCACCAAGGTCATTTTTAATTGCTTCTTGTAAAGCTTCAAAAAATGTATCGGTTGTCTGAACACGATAACCTGGTATACCGAAGCTATTGGCAAGCATCACAAAATCTGGATTGGTGAGATAGGTTCCCGATACACGTGATTTAAATTCGCGCTCTTGATGCATTCTGATCGTGCCATACATGCCGTTGTTCAATATTAATATGATGGGTTTGACCTCATACTTCATTGCTGTGGCTAACTCTTGGCAATTCATCATGAAATCACCGTCACCTGTGACGCCAATCACGACTCTTTCAGGATATATTAACTTTGCCGTAATGGCTGCAGGTAAGCCATACCCCATCGAACCATTTGCTGGCGCTAGTTGAGTACGAAATCCGCCGTAAGGATAAAACCGATGTAACCAAGTAGAAAAATTACCAGCACCATTAGTCAAAATGGCATCTTTAGGTATGTACTTTGGTAAGTCTGCAAAGATGTTTGCCAGTTGAATATCGCCGATAATTGGTATGGGTTGCATAAAATCAACTTGATCTTGTCTAGCTTGTTGATCGTGTAGCTTATCAGCTTTGAGATGATGAGTACTGTGTGTCAGGGCTTCAACAAATAACTTGGGAGAGCAGTTAAGGGCATAACTCGGCCGGAAAACTTTTCCAAGTTCTTCAGCGCCAGGATGAACATGAATTAAAGTTTGTTTTGGATGTGGGACATCAAATAGGGTAAAGCCCATCGTGGTGATCTCACCTAATCGATCGCCAATGACCATCACAACATCTGCTTGCTTACAACGATCAATTAATTTTTGATTAGCCCCCAAGCCTAAAAATCCCGCATAGGCAGTACTTCGATTATCGATTAAATCTTGATACCTAAATGAAGTGACTACTGGCACATGGTTTTGCTCTGCCCATTGTTGCAATTGTTGGCATGTGTTTGCGTCCCATGAGCTGCCGCCAATCATAATCATTGGCTGAATCGCTTCATCAAAGGCACTCATTGCTTGTGCAAACACCAATTGATTTAAACCTGGTTGCACAATATGTGCCGGTAGCGTAGGCTTATCCAATCCTTGAGCAAATAAAATATCTTCCGGAAGAGCAAGAACAACGGGGCCTTTACGTCCTGCCTGCGCAATATGAAATGCTCTAGACACATACTCATCGATGCGATCAACGCGATCAATACTGCCAACCCATTTAGCGCATTCAGAAAACATTTTTCTTAAATCGACTTCCTGAAATGCCTCTCGCTCTGCCATGTCTGTACCTACTTGACCCACCAATACTACCATTGGTGTGCTGTCTTGATAGGCGGTATGCAACCCCACCATGGCATTGGATGCACCTGGTCCACGCGTGACCATTAAAACACCAACTTTATTGGTTAGCTTTGCATAAGCCTCGGCCATATAGGCAGCGCCACCTTCTTGGCGACAGGTAATAAACTGCAGAGTATGTTCATGTTCTAGCAAGCCATCCAATAAAGCCAAATAACTTTCGCCAGGAACTCCAAATGCATACTCCACATGTTGACGTGCCAAGGAATTCGCTAATATTTTTCCACCGTGTATTGTTGTCATTATTTTTATAATTGAGTTGCTATTTACATCATTGTAATTGCTGAGAATTTTATTCTGCTTTAATATTTTTCTCTCGAATCACTTTTAACCAAATCTCTTTTTCTTCTCGCATCATTTGACCAAACTGAGCAGACGTATTGGCAACAATATCATTACCGCCCTTAAGAGCAAATGCCGAAACTTCTGGCATAGACATAATTTTGACGAGCTCAGTGGTTAATTTATTTTGGATATCACTTGGCAAGTTTGGTGGCGCA
This sequence comes from Burkholderiaceae bacterium, assembly GCA_947462685.1. Taxonomy (GTDB): domain Bacteria; phylum Pseudomonadota; class Gammaproteobacteria; order Burkholderiales; family Burkholderiaceae; genus Polynucleobacter. The sequence continues at coordinate 117,289 of CANHPL010000003.1, forward strand.
AGCATTCCTAACCAAATATATGCGGCAAGTCCTGGTAATCCCATTTCACCCATCGTTGGAACATCAGGAACCACGCTGGATCTTTTGTCTGCAAAGAGTGCTAAGCCACGCATTTTTCCAGCATTCACCATACCCTGAGAGTTGCCTACGCTATCGCAGAACATTTGTGTTTCGCCACCAATCAGTGCAGCTTGGGCGGGAGCAGCTCCTTTGTAAGGCACATGCACGACATTAGTTCCAGCAGCAATATTAAAGAGCTCACAAGCTAAGTGACCACCACTCCCAATACCCACGCTAGAATAATTGAGTTGATTTGATTTACTCTTTGCATATTGAATAAATTCTGGAATAGTTTTTGCAGGCAATCCGGGATTCACCAACAAGTACATAGGGTATTTAATGGCCATCGATAAAGGTGTAAAGTCCTTCACCGAATCATAAGGAACTGGGCTTTTTAATAATGGCCCAATTAAATGGGCACTATTGGAAGTAAATAGTAATGTATAGCCATCCGCTGGGGCATTCATGACGGCTAAGGTTCCAGGTGCTCCCGTTCCACCTGCACGATTCTCGACAATGACCGGTTGTTTAAAATCTTCCTGCATTTTGCTAGCAATCAATCTAGCATAATTATCTGTGGGGCCACCTGGTGGAAAAGGCACAATGACTTTAATCGGACGGTTTGGGTACGTATTATCTGCTGCCTGTACATGCAAAGTACTAAAAGCAAATGACAGGCTGAGTAAACCACAAATGAGTCTTAACCCTTGGCGCATATTGTCTCCCTTATTTTTAATATTTCTACTAGATTAATCTAAAAACGGGGATGTTTCAATAAGTAGTTAATTACTTTGATGCAAGAAATTCTTCTCGCCAAAATCCAAGGGCTTGTTGTGCGGCTTGATCTGTAAAACTAAATACATAGCTATTTTCTGAAGACTCTAAACGAAATGTTTCCCAAGAGGGCACCACAAATACGTCATGTGTTCGCAATTGGTATCGTTGCCCACCAAGCTCTAATATGCACTCTCCCTGAAAAACGTTTAAAACCTTGTTTTCAGTAGTTCTATAAGGTTGGCCAACAAATCCTTTGGGAATCAATTGCATAAAAGCAGATACCGTTGGTAAAGGATCTTTTTGTGTAACAGGATCGGTATACCTTAATTTATAAGCATGGGTACGATCGGGAGTCGAGCCCACCAAATCGTGTAAATTCTTTGCCATATCTTTAAATGGGAACAAATAACTTTTAGAGGCTTCATCTGGCTCATGACTAATGTGAGAAACTGGATAAGTATCTTGTGGATAATTTTCCCGAAAATGAGCGCCAAATAAACTCGTAAATGGGGTATCTAAACCATCCATCCAAACGACGGCTTCATTGCCTAAATTACCATGATCGTGCCATGTCCAGTTGGGTGTAACAATAAAATCTCCAGGGCGCATCATCATCTTTACACCATCGATACTGGTGTAAGCCCCCTCTCCCTCGACAATAAATCGAAAGGCATTCGGCGTATGCCGGTGTGAGGGTGCAATCTCTCCCGGCAGAATAATTTGTTGTCCAGCAAATAAAGATTGCGCAATAAAAGAACTGCCGCGAAGTGCAGGATTTTCCATCACCAAAACTCGTCGATCAGCATCTTTTTTTTCAATCAGTTGCGTAGCTTCCTCTAATAAAGGTTTGACGATTTGGTAGGGCCAATGCGCAGGTACCCCGTCTGAACCAGGGACTAATTTGACTTTTCTTTCCCAAAGAGGCAATAGGTTCATGGGATGAACCTGCTCCTTAAACGCTTGAAGCTTAGCTAACTGATCTGGATTCATGGACAATTCATCCAATACTCAAGCAGTAGGAGGTGCAAAGATGGAAGCTTTACCACCCTGACTTTGAGCCACGGATACAGTCATAGAACCAATTCGCTCAAATTCAATTTTGACCTGATCACCACCTTTAATTGGCCCAACTCCAGCAGGTGTTCCTGCAGCAATAATATCTCCAGGCTCAAGGGTCATAATATGCGAGGCAATTTCAATCATGCCCGGAATATCGACAATCAAATCCCTCGTGTTTGCGTCCTGACGCAATTCGCCATTCACCCACAAACGGCCTTGCAACTGTGTTGGATCACCTAATTCATCGGCGGTCATAATCCAAGGCCCCACGGGGCAAAATGTGTCATAAGCTTTTCTTGCTACTCGCTCCTCTTTGCCTCGGACCACAATATCCATAAGACAAGAGTATCCAAAGACATACTCCTGCCAATTTTCCCTTGGAATATCCCTGCCGCGTTTGCCAATAATAATTGCAAGTTCACACTCATGGTCAATGCGGCGATCTGGTAAGTCAGGTAATACGATCGCATCACCTGCGCCACTGAGAGACGATGGTGGCTTTAAAAAGAAGCCCAAATTATTTGCTTTAACCTCACGCCCCATCTCTGCAGCATGGTCATGGTAATTAATAGGATAAGCAATTACCTTTGAACTAGCAGGTATGGGAGTTAATAATTTCACATGACTTAAAGGTATACGTGGACGATCCATGGCTTTTTCTAATAGCGGTAAATAACTAGAAAGATTCGCAATGAGGCGATTCATCGCAACGAGTGGCCATGCTTTTAAATCATGAGATACCAAATCATTGACGTCAATGACATCGTCGCCAACCACGATACCAATTTGACCTTCGTTAAATCGCACTAGCCTCATTTTTTTACCTTGTTTTTTTAAATGCTTTTAATGAATATGTATCTTGCACTACTGTAATGTTTTTTCAATTTATACTTGCATTATATAAATAAAGAACTAATTTAGTTCAAATTAAACTTCGAGAGACAATAGTCATGACTAACTTTATGCAAAATAGTTGCAAACTGTTTTACCGTCAATTCCTTTTATTGATCAGCTTCACATTATTTTCTGCGCTCCCTTACGCGCAAAATAATTATCCAAATAAGCCAGTTACTTTTATTGTGCCCTACACAACTGGAAGTACCGCTGATTTATTAGCGAGGAATATGGGCAATAAACTCTCCATCAAATGGGGAGTTCCCGTCATTGTCGATAATCGTCCTGGTGCGGCGGGTGTAATCGGCACTGATTTTGCCTCTAAAGCTGCTGGTGACGGTTATACCTTTTTGTTTACAGCCACATCACACGCATCGGTGCCTGCCATCAAAACAAAAATTCCTTATGACCCCATGAATAGCTTTACGCCAGTTATTTTGTTAAGTAATAGTGCCATGGGGCTAGTCATCAATCCGAATTTACCTTTTCAAAAATATTCCGAATTTGAAGCTTATGTGAAATCTCATCCAAATGCTTATAGCTATGCTTCTCCGGGTACCGGTACAACACAACATTTGGCAATGGAGCTTTTGAAGCAAAGAACTGGAATGGAAATCCTTCATGTACCTTATAAAGGTATCTCAGGCGCAATTACTGACATTATTGGTGCACATGTGCAAGCAGGTATTGTATCTTTACAGGCAGCCAGCACTTATTTACAAAGCGGTCAGTTACGAATGCTTGCAGTTCTGAGTGAGGATCGTTCTAAGTCGTTTCCCACCATACCAACACTAAAGCAACAAGGCGTCAATGAAGTGGTCGATACTTGGTATGGGGTTCTGGCTCCAGCAAAACTATCTCCAGCGATTATTGCCAAAGTAAATGCTGATATGAATCTTATATTGCAAACAGCTGAAATTCAAGAATTAATGGATAAACAAGGTCTTGTTTCTGTGGGAGGAGATTCCACCAAAATGAAATCCCTTTTACAAAATGAAATCCCTAAGTGGAAAACTGTAGTGAAAAAAGGTAATATTCAAGTAGAATAAAGGATAGAAGATGAGCATTATTGAAGATTTAGTCATAGCTTCTCGCGTTTGTGTAGAGCACGGTGTGATAGATGCCTATGGCCATGTTAGCGCCAGAAACCCCGACAACCCCAATACATATTTTATTTCCAGAGATCTTGCTCCAGAATTCATTACAGAAAATGATATTTTAGAAATGGATATGGAAAGTAATCCAGTAAAGCCTAACAGTCCTAAAAGCTACAACGAACGTTTCATCCATAGCGAAATTTACAAAGCTAGGCCTGATGTAATGTCAATTGTGCATAACCATTCCCACTCTGTAGTTCCATTTAGTTGTACGACATGTGAACTTCGCCCGATCTTTCATATGTCAGCTTTTATTGGTCTAGGTGTTCCGAATTGGGATATCCGTGAAGCGCAAATGGGTACTGATATGCTAGTAAGAAATAGTTTTTTAGGTAAGTCCCTGGCTGATAAATTAGGCCCGCATCCTGCAGCCCTGATGCGCGGACACGGCTCGGTTGTCGTAGGCCACAAAATTCAAGTAGCTGTTGGTAGAACGATTTATTTAGATCAAAATGCCAAAATGCAATATCAAGCTATGATGATGTCGGGTAATCCCATGGAAGTGGTCTATATGGATGACTCAGAAGTTGCTGCTAACGTTTCATGGCAAGAGTACTACCGTTCATGGGATCTATGGAAGCGTAAATGGCAAAAGAAGTTGGCGGATGAAAAACTGTCAACGAAATCATGAACAAGTTCAATTCATCTTAAACTGTTAATATTTTGATTCAAACCCCTTTAATTAACTCATACCTTGGAAATGTTATGAAAAATAAATACAAAATTGCATTAGTTGCTATTGTTACATCCGCGATTGCTGGAACAGCATTTGCACAATTTGCAAGACCTGATGCTGCGATTAAATATCGTAAAGCAGTGTTTACTGTTATGGGCACTCACAATGCTCGCTTGGGAGCTGTTGCTAAAGGCGAAGTTCCATTCAATAAAGATGAAGTTATTAGAAATGCTTATATTGTAAATACGATGGCTAGCTTGCCATGGCAAGCGTTTGGTTCAGGCACAGAGGGTGGCGATGCACTCCCTGCAATTTGGTCTGAAGCGTCTAAGTTCAAATCTGCTCAAGAAAAACTGATTGCTGCAACCGCAAGTTTGTCGAGCGCAGCTAATTCAGGTGATTTAGAAGCCGTAAAAAAAGCGACAGCCAATGTGGGCGCCGCTTGTAAAAACTGTCATGACGACTTTAAAAAGAAATAATTAGGTAAGTACAACATATTTAAATAGTACGATTAGTAGCATCAGCAATACCCCTGCCAGTACTCGAATCTTGACATCATCTTTTGATACTTTGATTTGATCTACTGGCTGTTTTTTTAAATCAATTTCTTTATCACCATAGACCATTGGTCCAATGAGATTATTTTTCTTGATCTTTTGATAGTAAAAAATAGCAATGAGATGCAATGCAACAATGCCATAGACTAATAGATGATTAGCTCCATGGATCTGGTTCATAAATTTCACCATATCTTCTGATAAAAACTTGGATAACGGCCCCTGAAAGCTGATCTCATCATCAGTAAATAGTCCGGAACTTGCCTGCACTAAAACAATCAATAACATTGCTATAACCGACAATGCACCCAAAGGGTTATGGCCTAATACGCTTTCTCTTTGATCTTTAAAAAATGCTTTGAGGTTTGACAATGAAGGTACGAATGACGAAAAGCGTGCATGATGGGGTCCAATAAATCCCCAAATGATTCTAAAGACAACCAAGACAAGTGCTGTATATCCACAATAACTATGCCATGTGATTTGATCTAATAAATCAGTAATAATAGCGCCCAATATAGCTGCAGCAAAAAACCAGTGAAACAGTCGAGTAGGTAAATCCCAAAGTCGTATTTTTTCCATTTAATCTTATCCTTTTTAATATTTTAAATAATAATAATTATCACTTGATGCAAGCTTAATGAGTTTGTGGTTTTAGATTTTTTAAAAGAATAGAAAAACCCCAAAGTTTTTCTATCGCTTTGGGGCTTGGGTCTCGTGATAGCTTATTTTAAGTCTAACTATTTCAAAACTTTTTAACTTCCCGGAATAATTCCAGGGGGAAGAGTCAAACAATAATTTGCTACGTCCATAGGTCTTGCCTTCCAAACTCGATCAGCGCGGGGGTGCTCTAAGCAATGTTTTAATGCTAACCTAAGATTTCGTAATCTAAATGGCTGTCCAAAGACATATGGATGAATCGAGACATTCATGACTAACGGATGACGCTCTGACTGTTCAATCATTTCATCAAACTGATCAACAATCATGTCACAAAAATCTTTACCATCTTGCTTCCGATGAATAATGACTTGCGAGTCATTTAATTCCACGGGGTAAGGTATGGATAAGATTGGGCCACTTCTGGTCTTCATCCAAATCGGCTGATCATCCATCGGCCAATCCATTAAATACTTAAAGCCTGCTTCTTTTAGCAAATCTGGTGTATGAGATGTCTCGTAAGCACCTGCTCCCATCCAACCCATTGGAGGTGTTCCCTCCTGTTTCACAAAGGTATCCACAACTTCGTGGATAAGCCTTTTTTCATCGGCTTCCCACATACCTCGCAGGTTTTCAGCATTGGTTCTGCCGTGCGCCACAAATTCATCACCACGCTTTCTGATGGCATCCATCACTTGAGGGGCATATTCATATAGCAAGCTATTCACATTATGGCCGGCTGGAATCTTAAGCTCTTCAAAGAGCTCAAAGAAACGCCAAATTCCAATGCGATTGCCATAATCTCTCCAAGCATAGTTCCGATGGGTTTGTGGCTCACCCGTTTTTGCTGGATCATGACCCATACCCGCACCAAACGCAAAACATTCAACATTAGTCGTCATTACAAACGCTAAACGTTTGCCCTCCGGCCAACTGTAGTCTTTGCGTTCTGGAAGAGGAATATATTCATAACGTTGATGTTTAGGTAATAAATTAGTCATTGATGTTCTCAGTCTATTAATCGATGTGTGCGCCTGCCACTTTCACTGCCTGTACCATTTTAGTCACATCCTGATTCATTTGAGTTGTGAACTCAGCTGGTGTATTGATAATAGGATCGGCTCCAATCGATGCATACACTTGACGCATATCCTGACTATTAACAACATCTGCAAACAGTTGATTAATTTTTTTGACTAAATCAGGTGTCATACCTTTTGGTCCTAAAATCCCACTATTGAGAACGAACTCGTAGCCCGGGATTCCAGCCTCGCCAATCGTTGGCACATCTGGTGCGGCACCGACTCTTTTTTTGGTAGTAACGCCGAGTGCAATTAACTTTTTACCTTGAACTAAACTAAGTGCTGGGGGCATTGTGGAAAATGTAAAGCCAACATCGCCCGCTAAAACCGCTTGAGTTGCAGGAGAACTTCCTTTAAATGGCACATGAACTGGAGTTATTCCTAAGGTCTTGTTAAATGTCTCAGCAGCCAAGTGTGGAATAGTTCCATTACCTGAGGATGCGTAGGCTAAAGCATCACCTTTTGATTTAGCGTAAGGAATAAATTCTTTAAGCGAATTGACTTTTAAGCTTGGGTTTACGACCAACATCAAGGGAGTTGAAGCAACTAGGGTAATTGGTGAAAAATCCTTGATTGGATCGTAAGGTAAGTTTTTGTATAACCCAACATTAATCGCATGCGTGGTCATATCCTGTAAAAAAAGGGTGTAACCATCGGGTGCAGACTTCGAAACAAAATCTGCTGCAATAGTTGTCCCTGCACCAGGTTTGTTTTCCACAATGACACCTTGACCAATAACATTCGACAATTTGGCCGCTAGTGCTCTTCCCAGCACATCAGATATTCCTCCTGCAGAAAATCCTACGACTAAGCGTATGGGCTTATTTGGGTATGAACTAACATCTTGAGCTTGGGTTAAAGCTACTGAAAAAATTCCTAATGAGGTAAGTGCACTGCAAATTATTTTTTTATAAGTAGCTGAGATTGTTTTCATAGATTTCCTTACTTTGATTGAAATATAAATATTTTAAGTTAGCTTACTTGATCACTGACTGAAGAAGTGGCTTAAATGCACTTTTTTGTATCAAATAACCCCAAAACGATACGAACTTTACAGATAATTAAAATTTATAAAAAAGATTAGGATTCTAGTCTCTTTTTCCGGTTAAACCTTCACTCGTTCAAGAACTTCTTTAACAAAGACTTCTTCTGGCTTCAGATGTTGCTTTGTAATGCCTTGTTCATAAGCGTATTGGGTAAAGGCTTCTAAAGTACTTCTGTTCCCCTCAATGCCATAAGGCCAATAATCCTCGCCTATGATCTTTTTTGATATTTGCGTATAGTCAGGTACCCAAGGAATTGGATAATAAGAAGCGGTGATGTCTGAAGCTCTCTCTAAGGATCTTTCTTTAGCCTCTTCAAAGGCACTCATTAAGTTCCCAGCAATCCAAGGATTTTTCTCGTAAGTAGATCGTTTAATTGCGATCACATGCATGATCGGAAATATGTTCGTCTTTTCCCAATACGCCATTTCTAGCTCACGATAGTTCGGCAGCAACCTCTCAACTTGATCACTATGATGTAAAAATGCATTGGGTGGTCGAGCGCTTAGAGCTGCGTCAATTTGTCCGTCAAGAAGCATTTGCGACAGTGAGTTTTCTGGCTTCGCAGTGTAACGAATCCCTTGGGGTAACTGTAATGTCACTTTCTCTTTTCGACCTGGATCATTCACTCCAGCCTGAAACCATTCAATGCTAGTTAAATCAACGCCATACTCATGCGCTAATAAACCTCTTGAATATATAGAGGCGGTCTGAGCCCACTCAGGCACACCAATTTTTTTTCCAGCAAGGTCTTGTGGTTTTTTAATTCCAGAGTTTTTTTTGATGTAAATGGATGAATGTCGAAATGCCCGTGAAGGAAAAACTGGAATTAATACTAGCCAAGGATTCTCTTGGGAAACCAAGGAAAGCGCTTTGGCAAAAGATATTTCTGATACATCAAATTCCTGATATTTAATAAATCGAAAAAAGGTATCCTCAATCGGCAAATTCATCGCATGGATATCGATGCCCTCTGCACGAACTCTCCCGTTCGTGAAGTCTCTCAGTTGGTCGTAATCACCGATGGCGACTGATAATGGTAAATTTGCCAATGAAAACTCCTGACTGATTAATCTAACTGCAAATTTAAACTACGAATAATAGTGCTGTATTTGTTTTGGTCTTTTTTAATCAAGTTGGCAAATTCTTCGGGAGTCGTAATGAGTGGTTCAATGCCTCCTGCTTTATTTAGTGAATCTACCATCGCAGGATCCTTAAGAGCTTTATTAACTTCTGTACGAAGTTTCTGAATAATCGCATCAGGCGTATCTTTAGACGCAAATAAACCAATCCAAATCGTATTATCAAAACCTGGATAGGTTTCAGCGATAGTCGGTATATCAGGCATTTCTTTTGATCTTTTCACCCCAGACACTGCAAGTGCTTTTAACTTGCCTGATTTAATCAAGCCTGCATTAGATGTTCCTGAAAACATGGCGACACTATCGCCTCCCATCGTGGCGGTCGTAGCTTCAACTCCTCCCTTAAACGGGATATGAAGTAAATCGATCCCAGAACGCGCTTTAAGCATTTCCATTGTTAAATGATGTTGACTGCCATTTCCTCCTGATGCATAAGCAGGAGCTGGTTTTGTTTTTTTCACATATTCAACAAATTCTTTTAAGTTGTTTGCAGGTACTTTTGGGTTAATCGCCAGAACGAATTCATTTGCAGCTAAGGTTGCCACCGGCTTAAATTCTTTATTGGCATCTGGAACTTTTTTATATAAAAAAGGATTAATCACAAATAGGCTATCCATGCCAATCAGTAGTGTGTAACCATCTGGAGCTGCATGCGAAACATAGTCTGCGGCAATATTGCCATTAGAACCGACTTTATTTTCGACAAAAACTGAAAGGCTCAATTGCTTTGTTAAAGTTGCCGCAAGAGACCTTGCTACTAGATCTGGAGCACCGCCCGGTGGTATAGGAGATACCAGACGTATCGGCTTTTCCGGATACTGTTGTGCCTGCGCAGAATGCATGCCTATGCAAAGCATCATGCAAGCGATTATTAATGTTTTAAACATCATTTCGGCATTAAATTAATCAGCTTTAATATTGGCTGATTTGACTAATTTTGCATAGCTAACTAAGTCGTTACGGATTAATTTAGCAAGATCTGCCCCGGTTCCACGGTAAGACTCAACGCCAGCATTAGATAAATTTTGTTTCACTTCAGGCTCATCTAAAACTTTATTTACTTCATTTTGAATTTTAGTAACGATATCTGAAGGCATATTTGCTGGCCCCATCAGGGCATACCAGACAGCAAAATCCATATCTTTAATGCCCTGCTCCTTAAAAGTTGGGTTCTCTGGCATCAGAGCGTAACGATGAGCGGTAGTGACGCCAACAGAATTAAGTCGCCCAATCTTGACGTATTGCGATACTAAGTTAGCACTCACGATCGCTAATTCTATTTGACCACCAACTACATCGGTCACTGCAGGTGCACATCCTTTATAACCAATATGGGAAGCCTTAACACCGGTTTGCTCTTTAATGATTTCAACCATAAAGTGTTGCGGAGTGCCTACTCCACATGAACCATAATTGATCCCTGTAGGATTTTTCTTAGAATACTCAACCAAATCTTTAAGGTTCTTAATTTTGGTTTTTTCTGCAGCCGCTAAAGACATTGGTGTTAACCCTAGCAACATAATCGGGGTAAGATCTTTTTCAGGGTCATAATTTAACTTGCCGGCCAAAGCAGCGCTAGTAACCATCGTTGAATTTTGTAATAACAATGTATAGCCATCATTTGGTGAGCGAACGACAGCTTCACTTCCAATGTTGCCGGAGGCTCCTGGGCGGTTATCCACCACAACTGCTTGCCCCCAAATATTTTGTAACCTTACGCCAATTTGTCGAGCCAATATATCTGATCCGCCGCCGGTAGCATATGGAACAATTAATTTAATGGGCTTATTGGGATAGTTGCTCTGTGCTTGTAGGTTAGAAACGAGGAACAAACCAACAATAATGGATAGTATCTTTTTCATGGAAAAACCTTTTTAAATTAAACCTTCTTCTTGTTGACACCATAAATCCCAAGCACGCTTAATCTGACCTTCGTTGGTATTCATTGCATTGTGGGCTTCTTTTTCATTTAAGAAGGTAATGGGTGAATTAAACGACATAGATGTGAGTTGTAATTTGGCATTGGATTCAGCATAGTAAGCTCTAAATACAGCCACTTCGACCGTAGGGGCGGCAATCGTAGCCCCGTGACCACGCATTAAAACAAAGTTTTTACGCCCTAGAGAGTTAGCTAATGCCTCTCCAAGATTTCTGTCTCGAATGAGTAAATCATTATCCTCACCGACAGCATCTCGTATCTCAAATCTCGCAACTCCGCCGCCTAAAAATCCACTCATGTGATAAATGGGCTTGAGATCAACATCAGTCACTCCAAATGGAATGATATTGGCTGAATGACTGTGCACAACGGACATTACATCAGGGCGTTGACGATAAATTTCACTATGGATATAACGTTCTAAGTAAGAACGTTTATCTGTTTCTATTGCTAACTCACCTTGCATGTCATAAATCAAGATGTCTTCAGATGCAACTAGTGCTGGAGCGCGGTTACATGACAATAAAAAATGCTCAGGGGAGTTATCCATCCTAGCACTAATATGGCCAAAACCGTCCAAAATGCCTAATTTATAAAGGATCCTATTTGCTTTTGCGACTTTTTCGACTAACTCTGGATTTGCTTGAAGTGCCATGAATAAATCCCCACGTGATGTTTATGATTTTAAATCATCATATCACTTTTGCAGATGACAACTTTTCATTATTGTGATATTCCGTATCGGTGATACAGCATACTGTTGACTAAAATAGTTTACACTTTATTGATAACAAGGAGACATGTATGTTCAAAAAGATAGTCCAATTATTTTCAATTTTTACTTTTTGCCTAACAGCAACATTTAATAGCTTTGCTCAATCCTCAGTAGCAAACTATCCCAATAAGGTAGTTACTTTAGTCGTACCATTTACCTCAGGTAGTGGTAGCGATACAATTTCACGCATTATTAGTCCCAAACTGAGTGAACGATGGAAACAACCGGTGATTGTTGATAATCGCGCCGGCGCAAGTGGCAATATTGGTACTGATCATGCGGCCAAGGCAGCACCAGATGGTTATAGCATTCTCATGGCCATTGACACGATGACGATGACTCCAGCAGTTTATAAAACACTACCTTACGATCCTGTTAAGGATTTAGAACCGATCGCACGTATTGCCACATCGAGTTATGCCTTAGCTGTCACCAATACATTACCTGTCAAGGATGTGAATTCTTTACTGGCACTAATTAAAAGTAAGCCCGGACAACTAAATTATGGGTCTCCCGGTAATGGTACGCCGCATCACTTGTCCATGGAGTTACTAAAGACTTTAAAAGGTGTTGATATTGTGCACGTCCCTTACAAGGGGATCGCCGGCGCAACGACCGACTTAATCGGCGGTCAAGTTCAAGTCATGTTTGCAACCTTTAACTCTCTGATCCCCTTTGCGAAAGCTGGGAAACTAAAAATGATTGCCGTCACTGGTGCTAAACGCTCCGAACTCATGCCAGATGTCCCTACTTTTACTGAACAAGGAATCCCTGAGTTAGAAAATCTCTATCCTTGGTACGGAGTTCTCGTTCCTGCAGGCACTCCAAAAGAGATTCAAAATAAAATCTATAACGACTATACCGCTGTGATGAAACTTCCTGAAGTTGAAAAACAACTCAACGACCTCGGTATTCAAGTTCGACTTTCAACTAGCGATCAACTCAAAGAAATTATCCAATCCGACATAGCCCGTTGGAAAAAAGTAGTGAAAGACGCTAATATCCAAACCAATTAATTCTATGACAAACAATACACAAGCTACCCAACCGGTTATCGATATCTATAACCATGTGATGCCACCTCTGTATATGGAGGAGTTAAAGAAATATAGTAAAGATCCTGGCTTACTAAAAAGAATGTCATCGCTGCGACTTCTTTGGGATATTCCAGCACGTGTGGAAATGCTCAAAAAATGGCCTCAAGTTAAACAAGTACTCACCCTTGCAGTACCTTCACCGGAAATGTTAGTGGATGGAGATTTGTCTCCCAAGTTGGCGCGTATTGCCAATGAAGGTATGTATGAGATGTGCCAAACATGGCCTGATTTCTTCCCCTGCTTTGCTGCCACTTTACCAATGAACAATCCACAAGCAGCTCTCGATGAAATGGATTATGCCATTAAGAATTTCGGTGCCCGTGGTGTTCAAGTGCTCTCCAGCGTCAACGGGGTAGCCCTTGACCATCCAGACTACTTTCCTATCTTTGAGCGGATGGCAAACCATCATCAATTACCTGTTTGGATGCATCCGATTCGACTCGCAAAAAAGCCCGATTATGTGGATGAGGAAAAATCAAAATATGAAGTTTGGCAAGTACTTGGATGGCCTTTCGAGACAAGTGTTGCCATGTCTCGTATCGTTTTTTCGGGTCTATTAGAAAAATTGCCAAATCTCAAAATGATTACGCATCATTGTGGTGGCATGATTCCGTACTTTAGTGGCCGTGCTGAAACCCTTTGGGCACAACTCGGTTCACGTAGTGCAGATAATAGCGAAGCTGATGTTCTTAAATCATTAAGTAAACCACCTATAGACTACTTTAAGATGTTTTATGGTGATACCGTTCTTGGAGGTTCTGCCTCAGCACTTCGCTGTGGTCTCGATTTTTTTGGTCCTGAGCATGTAGTCTTTGCAAGCGACTGTCCTTTCGATCCTGAAGGTGGCGAGATGTATATTCGTGAAGGAATTAAATCAGTTTTTGCAGTCGGTCTTTCCCCAAAAGAAATTCATCAGGTTTGCTGCTCCAATGCAAATGAGTTAATGAAAACAACTCTTTTTTCAGGAAAATAATATGTTGATTGAAACCAATGGCATTCAAACACATTATGTGATTGATGGGGATGCTTCTAAGCCATGGCTCACGATGGTTACTGGTATTACGAACGATACTTCGATGTGGGATGGCCAAATCGATACTTTAAAAAATGATTTTCACATTCTTCGCTATGACTTAAGGGGTCAAGGAAAATCATCGAGTACTCCAGCGCCTTATTCGGTTGAATTGCTTTGTGAGGATTTGCTTGCCTTGTGGAATAAGTTAGACATTAAAAAAAGTTATTTGACGGGTCTTGGGCTCGGCGGTTCCATTTGTTTGGCAATGGGTATTCACCACTCTGAAAAAATTCTCAAATTAGTACCTTGTTGCTGTCGCTCAAAAATGGTTCCTGGTTTTGCCACTATGTGGTTAGGTCTTTTGGAGCAAGTAAAAGAACAGGGCATCGAATCCATTGTTGAAAACACAGCACAGCGCTGGTTTTCTGATAGCTTTAAAACTAAGTATCCTGAAAAATTAGATGCTGTACGCCAAATGATTCGTGGCACAAGTGTGGATGGTTATCAAGGTGTTGTGAACGCTTTTATTCATTTAAATGTAGAAAGTGATTTAGGCAAAATTACAGTGCCCACTATGCTCATGGGTGGTGCTGAGGATAAGGTGGGTGGCCCTGAAGATATCATGCGCGAAATCGCTGCGCAAATTCCAGGTGGGACATACAGTCCAGTTCCTGGCGCTGCACACATAGCAAACCTTCAAAACCCTGCAGGGTTCAATGAAATCTTATATCGTTTTTTAATCCAAGCATCAAACTAACATCTAGGACTTCGTATGAAATCTTTGATTCAATTTTTTCTCGCAATTTACTGCGCTGTGATCATGCCTGCGTTTGCAGACAACTATCCATCCAAAATGATTCGTATTGTTGAACCTGCAGGTCCAGGTAGCGCCGTAGATAATGCCGCAAGGGATCTTATCCAGGGGATGTCTGATTTATTGGGTCAACAAGTCATCATTGACAATAAGCCTGGGGCAAATAGTGCGATTGGTGCCAATGAAGTGGCTAGAGCACCTGCAGATGGCCATACCTTATTCCACGGCAATGTCAACAATGCTCTCAATGATCTTCTATTAAAGAATAATTGCTGTAAATTGGGTGATGCACTTATACCTGTAACGCGTGTTGTAAGCGTGCCTCTGGTCATGGTTGTTCACCCATCTTTACCAGTAAACAATATCAAAGAATTTATTGCTCTTGCTAAAGCTGACCCAAAGAAAATCACGAATGCATCTGGTGGCGCAGGCTCCATTACGCAACTGTTAGGTGAGTTAACAAAAGTTAAGGCAGGCATCGCCATGACGGAGATTCCTTATAAAGCTATTGGTGCAGAAATGCCTGACCTTCTCGGTGGACATGTTATGGTGGC
>CANHPL010000004.1 GCA_947462685.1 Burkholderiaceae bacterium
ACTCAACCGCTTTGACCATATCCTCAATGACCTTCTTCGCATCACCAAAGACCATCATGGTTTTATCCATGTAGAAAAGTTCGTTATCTAAGCCAGCGTAACCTGAAGCCATGGAGCGTTTGTTCACAATCACAGTTTTAGCTTTATAGGCCTCTAAGATAGGCATACCAAAAATTGGGCTACCGGGTGTTCTTGCTGCAGGGTTAACAACGTCATTTGCACCGAGGATTAACACCACATCCGCTTGTGCAAATTCACCATTAATATCTTCCATCTCAAATACTTGATCGTATGGAACTTCCGCTTCAGCTAGCAATACGTTCATATGACCCGGCATACGTCCTGCCACAGGGTGAATCGCATATTTAACGTTAACACCTTTGTGTATTAATTTTTCAGTAAGTTCTTTCAAGGCATGCTGGGCACGAGCAACAGCCAAACCATATCCTGGAACAATAATTAAGGTTTCTGCATTGCCCATTAAGAAGGCTGCGTCATCAGCTGAACCACTCTTAACAGGTCGTTGGGCTTGATCGCCAGCATTTGTTGCAGTAGCCGCATCGCCACCAAAACCACCAAGGATCACATTAAAGAATGAGCGATTCATAGCTTTACACATAATGTAAGAAAGAATCGCACCAGACGAACCCACTAATGAACCAGCAACAATTAACATCGAATTATTTAGAGAAAATCCAATTCCTGCTGCAGCCCAACCAGAGTAGGAGTTCAACATGGAGACAACGACTGGCATATCTGCACCACCAATTGGAATAATGATGAGTACACCCAATACAAATGCAATTGCCAACATAATCAAGAAAGGTGTCCAAGCTGGCGTTGCTCCAGTGTCTAGAGCGAAATAAACTCCACACCCAAGCATCACAATAGCAAGGATGAGATTAATCAAATGCTGCCCTTTAAATGTTACTGGGGCACCTTGAAAAAATCTAAATTTATATTTACCAGAAAGTTTTCCAAAAGCAATGACAGAGCCTGAGAAAGTAATTGCTCCAACGAACGTCCCAATAAAGAGTTCAATACGATTACTAAAAGGTAACGCTTGACCTTTTTCAACTATGTTAAAGGCGTAAGGTTCAGATACGGCAGCTATGGCAATACAAACTGCAGCGAGACCAATCATACTGTGCATAAAAGCCACAAGTTCAGGCATTTTTGTCATTTCGACGCGCTTAGCCATGATTGCGCCTACACCACCCCCAACAACTAAACCACCTAAAACATAGAGCATCCCAGTGCCCATGGATTCATTTGCTAATTTACCGATCAGTCCGACAGTTGTAAAAACTGCAATCGCCATACCGGCCATACCAAAAATATTGCCACGGATTGAAGATGTAGGGTGTGATAAACCTTTTAAGGCCTGAATAAAAAAAACTGAAGCGATGAGATACAACAGGGTAATTAAATCCATACTCATGCTGATTCTCCTGGTTTAATTTTCTTCTCTTTTTTCTTAAACATTTCGAGCATTCGTTTAGTCACCAAGAACCCACCAAAGATATTGACCGCAGCAAGAGCGACTGCCATGGTCCCCATGAATTTACCCAAAGGCCCTTCAGTGAGTGCTGCTGCTAGCATTGCGCCAACGACAATAATTGCTGAAATAGCATTTGTAACGGCCATAAGTGGAGTATGCAAGGCTGGAGTTACTGTCCAAACGACGTGGTAACCAACATAAATTGCAAGAACAAAAATAATAAGGTTATAAATACCGTGACTGATTTCCATAAAATTCCTAATTAAGCGTTAGTTCGATTAACCTTGCCGTCTTGACACATCAGGCAGGCGGTAACAATGTCATCATCAGTGGGAATCGCTAGACCACCTTCTTTTGTGACGATGAGTTTCATAAAATCTAAAATATTTCGAGCGTATAAAGCAGAAGCATCCGCTGCAACCATTGCCGGTAGATTACTCAAACCGATAATCGTCACACCATGTTTGACCACGATTTGATCGGCCTCAGTTAGAGGGCAATTTCCAGAACCGTTTTCACCTTTTCCAGCAGCTAAGTCAACAATCACGGAACCTGGTTTCATTTGCGCAACTGTTTCAGCGGCAAGCAACATGGGAGCTTTTCTGCCAGGGATTAACGCTGTAGTAATCACGATATCTGCTTGTTTGGCACGTTCTGCAACTAAAGCAGCCTGTCTTTGCATCCATGCTGCAGGCATAGATCTTGCATAACCTCCAACACCCTTGGCGATTTCTTTTTCTTCATCTGTCTCAAAAGGAACATCAACAAATTTCGCTCCCAAGGATTCAATTTGTTCTTTTGCTGCAGGTCGAACATCAGAAGCCTCGATGACTGCGCCTAAGCGTTTTGCGGTTGCAATTGCTTGAAGGCCTGCAACACCGGCACCTAGAATCAGGATACGCGCTGCTTTCACCGTTCCCGCAGCTGTCATTAACATTGGCATAAAGCGTTGATAGGCATTGGATGCCACCATTACCGCTTTGTATCCAGCAATATTCGCTTGTGAGGACAGAACATCCATACTTTGAGCGCGCGTCGTTCGGGGGGCGGCTTCTAAGGCAAATGCCGTGATTCCTTTGGCAGCCATCGCAGCAATCATGGCATTGTCAAACGGGTCAAGCATACCAATGAGAACGGCACCAGACTTTATTTGCGAGAGCTCACTATCGGAGGGAGCTCTCACTTTCAGAATCATTTCACAAGCGAAAACATCGGAGCTTGTTCCAATCGACGCTCCGACGGCTTGATAGGCGGTATCAGGCACACTCGCTGCAACACCAGCATTGGATTCAACGAGAACTTCATGACCCGCTGAAATATATTTTTTTACAGTTTCAGGAGTGGCTGCAACTCTAAACTCTCCTGATTTATTCTCTAAAGGAACACCAATTCGCATACGAATCCCCGTGATTTTTTTAAAAATGCTTTCATAAGTGTAAGGCAAAACGATTTTTAAAGACGCATTCGGCCAAACCAAACAATCAATCATACAATATCAAGGTGATGCAAGCATATTTTGAACAAATTAAGACTTTCATGAACCTAGATATGTCCCCTGGCGCCAAAATTGTCGTTGGCATGTCTGGAGGGGTAGATTCGTCCGTTGCCGCTTGGATTTTGAAAAATCAAGGTTATGACGTGATTGGCTTGTTCATGAAGAACTGGGAGGATGACGACGATTCTGAATATTGTTCTACACGTCAAGATTGGATAGACGTTGTTTCAGTAGCTGATTTGATTGGTATTGATGTTGAAGCAGTTAATTTCGCAAATGAGTATAAAGAGCGTGTATTCGCCGACTTTTTGAAAGAATATTCTGCAGGGAGAACTCCCAATCCAGACATTCTATGTAATGCCGAGATTAAATTTAAGGCTTTTTTAGACCACGCTATTCTTTTGGGGGCGGATGGTATTGCAACTGGGCATTATGCAAGAACTCGCAAAGTAGACAACAAAGCGCAACTTCTAAAAGCAGTAGATTTATCCAAAGATCAAAGTTATTTTTTGCATCGTTTAAATCAAGCTCAATTAAGCAAAGTATTGTTCCCTTTGGGGGAGATACCAAAATCATTCGTACGAGAGATTGCTCAGGAAATAGGCTTACCCAATGCGAAGAAAAAAGACTCTACTGGAATATGCTTTATTGGCGAAAGACCCTTTAGAGAGTTCTTGGGTAGGTATCTACCAACGAAGCCTGGCCATATATTAACCTCAGAAGGCCATGTTATTGGAGAGCATATTGGCTTAGCTTTTTATACGATTGGACAACGAAAAGGCATTGGGATTGGAGGAAGTCAAGTAGGAAGTGGCGATGCTTGGTATGTGGCAGATAAAAATATGGAAAAAAATACCTTGGTTGTTGTTCAGGGGCATGGTCATCCTATGCTGCAATTTTCCACACTAACAGCGCAGGAAGCTTCTTGGGTTTCTGGGCAGATACCTGAAGTAAATAAGAACTTCACCGCAAAGACAAGGTATCGCCAAGCCGATGCCCCCTGCCAGCTTATAGCAAGTCAGAACCAAGTGATTGAGAATCAATTCTTATTAAATTTTACCGAGCCACAGTGGGCCATCACACCAGGACAGTCCGCCGTTTTATATGACGGTGAAGTCTGTCTTGGTGGAGGAATTATTGTTTAAAGCCTTAAACTGGATGAGGAGTTTCTTTAAATGATGGACGCTGACTGAGTTTTTCGTAAAAACTAGCTAAGTTAGGATAGTCATCTTGCCAACGGATTTCTGGGAATCTGAATAATAAGTACCCGCAGACACTACCAACAGCGATATCTGCAAGACTAAATTGATTGTTGTAGCACCAGGTGTTTGAGCCAAGGCCCTCTGAGATGGCCTTTAAACCATCGATGATTTTGCTTAATTGACGATTAATCCATTCTTGACTGATGTTTTGTCCCCGAGGTCCCCAATTTCTTTCCAAGCGCGTCAGTACAGCAGCGTCTAAAATGCCATCACAAAGCGCCTCCCAAGTTTTAACCGCAGCTTTTTCTTTTCCGGTGGAAGGTATTAAGTGACCTACTGGACTCAGCGTATCTGCGTATTCAACAATCACTCTAGAGTCATACATGACGCCACCATCGTCCATGACTAGGGTGGGCACTTTACATAAAGGATTTAATCTCGGCAAAGTTGAGTCTGGATTCCAAACATCCTCGACCTCAAAAGCCACATCAATTTTCTTTTCTAAAAAAGCAATCCTTGTTTTTCTAACAAAAGGACTTGCAGGGGTACCAATTAATTTCATTGTAACTTTCCGTTAAAAATAGAATACGCCTATGATAAAGAATAAAATAGAATCAACTATTTCAATTTAATCTTTAATCATAAACTGTGACGAATACATTATCCACGCTCTCTGCTTTATCTCCCATCGATGGCCGTTATGCCTCTAAGACGGATGCTTTAAGACCATGGCTTTCAGAGGCGGCTTTTATGCATCACCGCGTAAAAGTAGAGATCCATTGGCTTATTGCGCTTTCTCAAGCGCATCTAAAAGATATACCAAGTTTTAGTTCTGAAGCAGAGAAAAAACTTCTATTGCTTGTGGAAAACTTTAATGAGAGCCATGCACAGCGTATTAAAGAGATTGAATCCGTTACAAATCATGATGTTAAAGCAGTTGAATATTGGTTAAAGGAGCAGGTAAAAGGGGATATTGAATTAGAAAAGGCAAGTGAGTTTATTCACTTTGCTTGTACATCAGAGGATATTAACAATACGTCACATGGAATGATGCTTACGGGCGCTGTCAACCAAGTGATGCTCCCCAAGTTAGGTGAGTTATTTCAAGCCCTGACCGATCTGGCGATTTCGAATGCTAAAGTTCCCATGTTATCTAGAACGCATGGGCAACCTGCTTCACCAACTACTTTAGGTAAAGAGATGGCCAATATTGCCAAGCGCTTAGAGCGCGCCATCAAAAATATTGAAAAAGTACGCATGACGGGAAAAATGAATGGTGCTGTTGGTAATTACAACGCCCACCTTTCTGCCTATCCAGATGTGGATTGGGAGGCATTTTCCAAGCAGGTAGTTCAAGAACGTCTAGGTTTAGAGTTTAATCCTTACACGATTCAGATAGAGCCCCATGACGCAATGGCGGAGTTGTTTGATGCTATTGCAAGGGCAAATACAATCTTATTAGACATGAACCGTGATATTTGGGGATATATTGCTTGGGGATACTTTAAGCAAAAAACCAAAGAAGGTGAAATTGGTTCATCAACTATGCCACACAAGGTCAATCCAATTGATTTTGAAAATTCAGAAGGTAACTTAGGGATTGCCAATGCATTACTTCGTCACTTGTCAGAAAAATTACCGATTTCACGTTGGCAAAGAGATTTAACTGACTCAACAGTTTTGCGAAATTTAGGCAATGCATTGGGGCATACATTACTTGCCTTTGATAGTGCTTTACGTGGTTTGGGCAAATTAGAAACCAATTACGCGCGACTCGCAGAAGATTTGGATGCTTGCTGGGAAGTTTTAGCTGAGCCGATTCAGACCGTCATGAGACGTTATCAGGTACCAAATCCTTATGAGCAATTAAAGGAATTAACAAGAGGTAAGGTGATTACAAAAGAGGGTATTCAGACATTTATTGTGGGCTTAGATATTCCACAGAATGCTAAAGATGAATTACTTGCAATGACCCCAAGTAACTATATAGGTAAAGCCGTCGAATTAACTCTTAGACTCCAGACTAAATAAATTGTTAATTTAAACAATGACCAAAAAAAATCAACCAATTTCAGGTGTATTTTTATTGGTGATAGTTTTGTATCAATGCCTTTGGCATGTGGCATTACCTTTTGTTCTGGCTAGACTTTGGCGGAAGGGACTAAAAGAACCTAGTTATCGAGCCCATGTCCTAGAAAGGTTAGGCTTTTACACAGGCAAGGTGGGCAGAGGCGCTATTTGGATACATGCGGTTTCGGTTGGTGAAACCAGAGCATCAGCACCGTTGATTCATGCTTTAGTCGCGAGTAATCAACGAATATTATTGACCCACACAACCCCTACTGGCCGTAGAACGGGCGCTGATCTTTTTAAAAATTATATTGATCAAGGCGTTTTAAAACAATGTTATTTGCCATATGATTTTTGTTGGCCGGTGTCTCGTTTTCTACGCCAATTTATGCCTAGTCAAGGACTTATGATGGAAACAGAGGTGTGGCCTAGTATTTTATTTTTTTCAAAAAACAAATTGCCAATCTATCTAATTAATGGTCGCCTATCTTTGAAAAGTAGTTTGAATTTCGCAAAATTTGGTAATTTGAGTGGAGAACTATTTGGCTTGTTTGAAAATATATTAGCCCAAACCCAAAGTGACGCAAAGCATTATGAATCATTAGGGGTAAAAAACTGTCCTATTACTGGTAATCTTAAATTTGATGTACAACTTGCCCCTGAACAAATTGCAAATGGACAATTATGGAAGAAGAGTCTTGGTAATCGTCAAATCATCACCCTCGCTAGTTCTAGAGAAGGGGAGGAGGAAATAGTGATTAGAGCTTGGGCGGAACTAAAAGACCCCAAGCCTCTTTTACTGATTGTTCCTAGGCACCTTTCAAGAACGATAGAAATTGAGAAATTTTTGATTCAAAAAAATATTGCATTTATTAAACGAAGCATGATTACTCTGCCTATTAAGCTTACTCAGGATGTATTAATTGGAGATACTATGGGCGAAATGGCGAGCTATTTATCCATGGCAGATTATGTTGTGATGGGAGGCACCCTAATGGGTACTGGCGGACAAAACTTAATTGAACCTATTTCTCTTAGTAAGCCAGTGATATTAGGCCCTTCAACTTATAATTTTGCCGATATTAGTCGAGCGGCAATAGATGCTGGCATTGGGGTGCAATTAGGTCAATCAGAGGCAGTTCAACTTGAAAACGAGTTATTCAACGTTTTTCAAGGCTTCCAGAATCATCCCCAGAAGATTGAGAATATGTCTCTTTTTTGCAGTGAGTTTGCAAAGCGCCACCAAGGGGCGACCAAAAAAACCATCAATTACTTGAATCTACCCTCAATATAGATCATGGTAATTGAAGATTCTGTAAAGTTTTAGCACTCATGATATATTTTATATTCTAAAGTATCGGAGATTGTATGCATATCACTATCATTGGCGCAGGTATCGGTGGCCTCACCATGGCGCTAGCCGCTCATCACGCAGGCATCACTTGTGATGTGTATGAGTCAGTTCCAGAGATTAAACCGATCGGCGTCGGCATTAATATTTTGCCCCACGCGAGCAGATTTTTATGTGAATCTTTAGGTTTAGAGGAAGAGTTGTCGAAAAAGGGTGTTCTAACCAAAGAAGCAATTTTCTTTAATCGCTTTGGCCAAAAAATCTATGCTGAACCTTCTGGCCGATTAGCTGGATATGCATGGCCACAATTTTCAATTCATCGCGGTGACCTACAGATGGTCTTGTTAGAAGCCTTTTTACAAAGAGTTGGTCAAGAACATTTACATTTAGGCTTAGACTGCACAAAAGTAGATGAAGAGACTGGTATTTCTTATTTTAAAAAATCAAGATCAGATGATTTGACCGAGTCTAAAGTTCAAGCGGATGCTGTCATTGCTTGTGACGGTGTGCACTCCGTGATTCGTAAGCAACTTCACCCCCTTGAAGGAAAACCACTCTATTCAGGCGTCAATATGTGGCGTGGTGTTACGAAGTGGAAACCCTTCTTATCTGAAGCAAGCATGGTGCGAGCCGGTTGGTTAACGCATGGAAAGATGGTCATTTATCCAATCAGAAACAATATCGATGGACAAGGTAGCCAACTTATTAATTGGGTTGCCGAACTTGAAACACCGAATCACTTAGAAAGAGACTGGAATAAACAAGGTCGTTTAGAAGACTTTATTGGGGCATTTGAAGATTGGCATTTTGACTGGTTAGATGTACCGGCCTTAATCCGTGGAGCCGAATCCATTTTAGAGTTTCCGATGATTGATCAAGACCCCTTGCCATTTTGGTCCCGAGGGAAAGTGACATTATTAGGTGATGCCGCACATCCTATGTACCCAAGAGGTTCTAATGGAGCGGGTCAGTCTATCCTTGATGCGCAATCTTTAGCTAAATTTTTAGTCCAAGAGCGTGATATAGAAACTGCACTCAAAAAATACCAAGATGTGCGTTTAGAAGCAACTGGTAATGTGGTGCGTATGAACCGAATTAATCCTCCAGATGCAATCCTTCGAGAAGTATGGGAGCGCTCAGAAGATAAACCATTTAATCATATCGAAGATATCATCTCTAATGAAGAGATGGAAGCTATTACCCAGCGTTATAAAACTGTAGCGGGCTATGATAAACAAACTTTGGCGGCTTAAATGATGAAGATACAGTGGATCAAAAAACTCATTTTAATTGGGGCATGTTTTACGCAAATCGTTGTTGGACAAACAACTCCCATACAAGGTGGGGCTCCCATTAAATTGGTCGTACCATTTACGCCAGGCACAGGCCCAGACACGATAGCGCGTGCTGTTGTGCCTAAGTTATCTGAAAAAATGGGTCAGCCTGTGATTGTGGATAATCGTGCAGGCGCATCTGGCAATATAGGAACTGAGGCAGTTGTAAGAGCTAAGCCAGACGGCACTACGTTATTGGTAACCGTAAATACGATTGTGATGAATCGCTCCCTTTACCCTAAGGCCACTTTTGATCCATTAACCGACTTAGTTCCTATGACTTTAGCCGCATACGGTGACTTGGTCTTGGTCGTGCCAAGTAATTCACCCCACAAGAATGTTGCTGAATTTTTGGCTGCTGCAAAATCAAATCCAGGAAAACTGACATATGGCTCTCCGGGTATTGGTACCCCCCATCATTTAGGAATGGAGGCTCTCGAGCACCTTACTGGTGCCAAAATATTGCATGTTCCTTACAAAGGTACAGCACCTGCAGTTACTGATTTATTAGGTAGTCAAATTGACTCGATGTTTCTGCCAGTGCACGTTGCTAATGGCCACATTAAATCTGGTAAATTGCGAGCACTTGCTATCGGATCCAAAAAGCGTAATCCAATAGCAAGTCAAATCCCGACATTTGCAGAGTTAAAAATTGGTGAGATTGATGTTTCGATGTGGTTTGGCATGATGGCGCCTAAAGGCGTTCCTAGCGATGACTTAACCCGTTTGAGCAATGCCTTAAGGGAGGTCTTAGTAGACCCAGAAATTAAAACTATTTTTGCAGCCCAAGGACTTGATCCTGCAACAAGTAGCTCGCAGGCTTTTAAAGAGATTGTGGAAAAAGATACGCAGCGTTGGGCGAAAATCATTAAAGACCAAGGCATCACCGCTGAGTGATAGCACGAACCCTATTGGCTCAAATAGGGTTCCTATTGATTAAACCTTGGCACCGTAATTAGGGTCGTCTTTTGTTACTTGATCTTTATCAGATTTGTTTTCGGATTTAATTAAATCCTCGCGCTCAACGCCTAACCACATGGCAATGGCAGCGGCAACGAACACGGAAGAATAAATACCGAACAAAATACCGATGGTCAGGGCGACCGCAAAATAATGTAGCGTAGCTCCACCAAAAAATAACATAGCTAAAACCATCATTTGCGTACTGCCATGAGTAATAATCGTTCGGCTCATTGTGCTGGTAATGGCACTATCAATAATGTCTGGCGTATCTAATTTACGGAATTTTCGGAAATTTTCTCGTATACGGTCAAATATTACGACGGATTCATTCACGGAGTAGCCCAGTACTGCTAAAACAGCTGCCAACACGGAGAGTGAAAACTCCCATTGAAAAAAAGCAAAAAAACCTAAAATAATGACAACATCATGTAAGTTCGCCAAAATACCTGCAACCGCAAACTTCCACTCAAAACGAATCGATAAGTAAATAACAATACCAACCACAACAAATAGTAAAGCTTTGATACCACCGTATAAAAGCTCTTCACCGACTTGAGGCCCAACGTATTCGACTCTTTGTAACTTAACTTGTAGGTTATTTTCTTGTAATTTACTCACAACAGAATTACTTTGGTCAGTAGAGGACATCATGGTGCCATCGGAGTTCTTAATCAGTGGTAAACGAATCATGACATCTTTTGAACTACCAAAGTTTTGAACATTCACCTCACCGTACCCAAGACTTGCAACACTATTACGAATCGTTTCTAGATCCGCGGACTGTTCATACTGAACTTCAATAACTGTACCGCCAGTAAATTCGATAGAAAGATGAAGACCTTTTTGCCAAAGAAAAAAAACTGCAGCGATAAAAGTAATTAAAGATATTGTATTTAAACTTAATGCATAACGCATAAAAGGAATATCTTTTTGAATGCGAAAAAATTCCATTTGTTTACCCTATCGAAACTGATTGAAGTTTTTTCTTTGCGCCATACCAAAGATTAACTACGCCACGTGAGAAAAATACCGCTGAAAACATCGAAGTCAAAATGCCTAGGCAGTGGACGATTGCAAATCCTTTAATTGGCCCAGAACCAAATGCTAGCAAAGCCAAACCAGCAATCAGAGTTGTTACATTTGAGTCGAAAATAGTTGCCCAAGCTTTATCAAAGCCTGTAGCTATTGCTAATTGAGGGGCTGTTCCTTGACGTAATTCCTCGCGAATCCTCTCATTAATCAGAACGTTTGAGTCAATCGCCATACCCAAAGCCAGGGCCATCGCAGCAATACCTGGCAAGCTTAATGTTGCCTGTAACATGGATAAAATAGCAATTAAAAGTAAGAGATTGACAGCAAGTGCCACGACCGAAAACGCACCGAACAACATGTAATAAGCAATCATAAAAATAGCGATAGCCAAAAAGCCATAAATCAGAGATTTAAAGCCTTTTTCGATATTTTCAGCACCAAGGCTCGGACCAATAGTTCGTTCTTCAATAATCTCCATTGGCGCAGCTAAGGAACCGGCCCTTAATAGAAGCGCTAAATCATTGGCACTTTGAGTAGTTGGTTGCCCAGTAATTTGAAATTTAGAACCAAACTCACCTTGAATTGTTGCAATGGTAAGAACTTCCCCTTTACCTTTTTCAAAAAGAATCATCCCCATCGGTTTTTGGAGATTCTCTCGAGTAACCTCTTGCATGGCTCGGCCACCAGCTGCATCAAGTGTCAAGTTGACAGAAGGGCGCTGGTTTTGATCAAAGCCAGCACTAGCATCAATAATACGATCGCCTGTAATGATGATGGATTTTTTAAAGACGCCTTGACGATCACCAAACTTAAAAGCATCCATACCTAGTGGTGGAGATTCTTGCAACCCTATACTTGATTGAACCGGATCCGCCAATCTTGCTTCGAGGGTTGCTGTTCGACCGATAATGTCTTTCGCCCTTGAAGTATCTTGCACGCCTGGAAGTTGAACAATAATGCGATCATTACCTTGTTTTTGAATGACAGGTTCTTTTACAGCAAGCTCATTGACACGCTTATTCAAAGTGATGATATTTTGTTTTAGTGCATTTTCTTGAGTATCTTGAAGAGCGGCGGGCTTAAAAACGCCTGTTAACAAAAAAGAATCAGAAGTTTGAGTCAACTTAAAGTTCATATCTGGTACAGCGTCTAATAAAACAGCATTTGCTTTATTGGCCTCATCCGCACTTGCAAATTTGATTACTAATTGGCCACTTGATTTATCGATACTTTGATAACGGATTGACTTATCACGCAACCGACTTCGAGCGTCACTTGCTAATGCATTGAGTTTCTTATCAATAGCACCTTGCATATCCACTTTAAGTAAGAAATAAACTCCACCTCGTAAATCGAGACCTAGGGGCATAGGAAATGCATTAATACTAGTCAAACTTTTTGGCGTATTGGATACTAATGACAAAGCAACAATATAATCAGGATTTTTGAGATCAGGATTAACCTCTTTCTCAATAATGTCTTTCGCTTTTAATTGAGAGTCCGTATCGTTAAAACGAATTCTGATAACCCCATCAACAGTAGAATCTTCAAAACCAGTTTGATTTTTTAGAAGATCTGCTTTTTGGAGTGCCGCATCTATTTTTTCATGTAACTTCGAATCTAATTTTAGACTAGAGCGTGCAGGAGCAATTTGAATCGCAGGAACCTCACCAAAAAGATTTGGAATTGAATAAATAACTCCTATGAGTAAGGCGACTCCAATAACGATGTATTTCCAAAGAGGGTAGCGATTCATGCGTAAACTTAGAGAGATTTGAGGGTGTCTTTGGGAAGAACAGCTGCAATAGCTGATTTTTGCATTTTGACAGTTAAATTGGCGGCTAACTCAACACTAACGTACTGATCATTAAGTTCGGTAACTCTGCCCATTAAGCCACTTGCAGTAGAAACTTCATCGCCTTTTGCTACAGACTCTAGCATTGCTTTTAATTCCTTTTGACGCTTCATTTGAGGTCTGATCATAATGAAATAAAGCACAGCAAACATGCCGACCATCATGATGATTGAAGAAAGGCCACTATCAGCGCCACCAGCACCACCGAATTGGGCATATGCATTGTTTATAAACATAAATAATCCTTAAAAGTGAGAAATTGGGTTGTTAATAAATTTAGTTTGATTTTAACGGACTTATGAATTTTTATCGAAAGAATCTAAAGATGGGTTTTCTAATACCCCAATTTGCCGGTCATTTTGAAATTGTTGAGTAAATTCATGGAATTGATTATTTTCTAACGATAAACGAATTTCAGACATTAAATTTAAATAGTAATGAATGTTATGAATTGTATTAAGTTGTGCGCCGAGTATTTCGTTTACTTTTTGCAGGTGATGTAAGTAAGCACGACTAAATTTTTTACACGAGTAGCATGAACAAGTAGGATCCAAAGGGCGCTCGTCGTTTTTATAACTAGCATTTCGAAGCTTTAAATCGCCAAAACGTGTAAAAAGCCAGCCATTTCTAGCATTTCGGGTTGGCATTACGCAATCAAACATATCGATACCTTGACCAACCGCAAAAACTAGATCTTCTGGCGTTCCCACTCCCATCAAGTATCTAGGCTTATTGATGGGCAATTGATGACCAATAAATTTTAAAACTCTTTCAAAATCAGGCTTGGGCTCACCCACGGATAAGCCACCGATTGCCGTTCCATCAAATCCCTGCTCTGCAATCTTTTCTAGAGAATAGCTTCTTAAGTTTTCAAACATTCCACCCTGAACTATTCCAAAAAGGGCGTTGGTTTGATTCAGATCTCTAAAGCGATTAATGCTTCGTTGACCCCAGCGTAAAGATAACTCTAGAGAGGTTCGAACAGTTTTTTCATCTGTAGGCACGCCGTTGGTCTCAAATGGGGTGCACTCATCAAATTGCATAGCAATATCGCTATTTAGATCAGCTTGAATTTCCATGGAAACTTCAGGAGACATAAACAGTTTGTCACCATTAACGGGAGAAGAAAATGTTACCCCCTCTTCTGAGATTTTTCTCAGAGCACCAAGGCTAAATACTTGAAAGCCACCTGAATCCGTCAAAATGGGTAGATCCCACCCCATAAAACGATGAAGCCCACCAAAGGTTTTAATGACATCAAGACCTGGGCGAAGCCATAAATGAAAGGTGTTGCCTAAAATAATCTGTGCTTTTGACTCATGTAAATCTCTAGGAGTAAGGGCCTTTACAGTCCCATAAGTACCAACTGGCATAAACATGGGTGTTTGTAATGTGCCATGGGGTAGAACAAAGCTAGCACGTCTGGCATGTGAATGGGTATCTTGGTGACTTACCTTAAATTGAAGACGATCCTCACTCAAGACGCGGACCTTTCTAAAAACATCGCATCCCCATAACTAAAAAAGCGATATTTATTTTCAATGGCATGCTGATATGCAATCTTCATGGTGTGATAACCACTAAAGGCACTAACGAGCATCAATAGAGTGGATTTGGGTAAATGAAAGTTGGTAATGAGAGCGTCCACGACTTGAAATTGATAACCAGGAGTGATAAATAAATTAGTATCACCATTATCACCCATAGTTACTGAGGATTCTAGTGCTCGCAAAGAAGTGGTGCCGACACAGATAATTCTTCTTTTCTCCATTTGTGCGAGATCAATTGCCTTTCTTGTCTCTGCAGGGATGACGTACCTCTCAAAATGCATTTGGTGAGAGGATAAATCCTCATAACGAACAGGGGAAAAAGTTCCTGAACCAACATGAAGAGTTAATTTTGCAATTTCTACGCCTTGTTCTTGTAACTGAAGAAGTGTGCTCTCATCAAAATGTAGTCCTGCAGTTGGTGCTGCCACCGCCCCTGGATTTGAAGCATAAACAGTTTGGTAACGATTTTCATCATCGAGATTGGCGCTATGTCTAATATATGGAGGCAAGGGAAGTTCTCCAATGACATGCAGCATCTCTAGAGCATTGCTGGGAAACTCGATGATATAAAAAGGTGAGGCTTCTAATACAGAGGTCATGGGGT
This sequence comes from Burkholderiaceae bacterium, assembly GCA_947462685.1. Lineage (GTDB taxonomy): Bacteria > Pseudomonadota > Gammaproteobacteria > Burkholderiales > Burkholderiaceae > Polynucleobacter. The sequence goes on from CANHPL010000004.1 coordinate 14,958, forward strand.
TAGAGATCGTTTGACGCTCAATAACAGTCACTTTGGTCGGAGCATTCGGGTTTCCCAAGAATAAGGTGGCATTCGGCAAGATGGCTTTTGAAGATTTAATTTGGCATAGCACCTGACTTTCAGTCAAAACCCGCTCGACTAAAACTTCTATTTTTCCACCTGTAGGTTTAAAGCCATGTATTCTTGCTGGAATCACTTTAGTATCATTAAAGACGAGTAAATCCCCTTTTTTTAAAAGGTGATTAATCTCCTTAAAATAAGCATCTTGAAGCCTGGGATTGATCTGATCCTGGTCTTGATGAACAATGAGCAGTCTACTCGAGCTTCTACTGGAAAGTGGAAACTGAGCAATTAGCTCTTGAGGCAGTTCATAGTCGAAATCAGAAAGTTGCATAAAAGAACAATGGTAAATGGAATATTTTAAACGTAATACTTAAACTAAATGGCAGAAAGTAAATCACCTTTATCTCGTCTTGGGTTGAATACACCGGCATCGCTCGCTTTGCACTTGCCCATTCGATATGAAGATGAGACCGCACTTATCTCCATTAAGCAAGCCATCTCAGGGATTAGTTTAGACCCAGTCCAAACACAAGGTACAGTGATTCAATGTGAAGTGAAATTTCGTCCACGTCGACAATTAGTCGTTGTAATTGCCGATGATGAAGGTGAATTAATTCTGCGCTTTTTAAATTTCTACCCAAGTCAACAAAAACAAATGGCGTTAGGAAATTTCTTAAGGGTACGAGGCGAAGTCAAGCCAGGGTTTTTTGGCCCTGAAATAGTTCACCCTGCGGTGAAATCTGTATTACCGCAAACACCCTTGCCGGATCAGTTAACCCCTATTTATTCAACGATTGCAGGAGTTAGTCAATTAATTGTTCGGCGGGGAATTGAAAAAGGATTAAAAGATATTTCAGTCAAGCAATTTCTCAGAGAAATCATTCCTCTTCAGCAAATTGATGATCCAAAGTATGCCTTTCTAAAAGAACTTCCAAGTCTGGAGGAATCGATTTTCACATTGCATTACCCAACCCCACAATCAGATAAAAACACTTTATTAGAGAGAACCCACCCTGCTTGGCGAAGAGTTCAATTTGAGGAGCTACTAGCGCAACAAATATCTTTACAAAGAGCGCACATTGAAAGAAAAAAAAGAAAGTCTGTGCAAATGCCACTTCGAAAGAGCGGCTTAGTTAAAGAACTTTTAAAGTTATTGCCATTTCATCTAACCAATTCACAGCAAAAGGTATGGAAAGAAATTGCACATGATTTAGCAAATACATATCCAATGAATCGCCTTTTACAAGGAGATGTTGGTAGTGGAAAAACGGCAGTTGCAGCATTAGCTGCTGCGCATGCAATTGATCAAGGTTACCAAGTAGCTTTTATGGCCCCGACAGAAATTCTTGCAGAACAGCACTATCAAAAGCTGTTGCCGTGGTTTTCGCAGCTAAATATTGAAATCACTTGGTTAACTGGAAGTTTAAAGGCCAAAGATAAGAAAGTGGCTCAGGAAAAAATCAGTAGTGGTCAAGCACAACTCGCGATTGGTACTCATGCTCTAATTCAAGAAGGCGTTGAATTTTCTCATTTGGGGCTTGCCATTATTGATGAACAGCATCGATTTGGCGTTCGCCAGCGATTGCAATTTCATGGACAGCAGGGCGATGAAGCAATTTATGCACATCAATTGATGATGTCAGCCACCCCCATTCCTAGAACATTGGCAATGACCTATTATGCGGATTTGGAAGTGTCTGTGATTGATGAATTACCACCAGGTAGAACACCTGTTATAACAAAAACATTGAGAGACTCTAGACGTCCTGAGGTTGTTTTTGGCATCCGTGAAGAGTTAAAAAAGGGGCGTCAGGCCTATTGGGTGTGCCCATTAATTGAGGAGTCAGAAGTACTACAATTACAAACAGTTGTTGATACCTATGATGCCCTAAGTCATGAATTAGCGGAATTTAAAGTTGGTATGATTCATGGGAAGATGTCGAGTGAAGATAAGTCGAACATTATGCAAGAATTCAAACAAGGCGGTCTTCAATTGTTGGTTAGTACAACGGTTATCGAAGTTGGAGTCGATGTTCCTAATGCAAGCTTAATGGTTATAGAACATGCGGAACGTTTTGGTTATTCACAAATACATCAGCTTCGTGGTCGGGTTGGGCGAGGCAAAGTTGAATCCGTATGTATATTGCTCTATGGCGAACAGTTGTCGACGGCCGCCAAAGAAAGGCTTAAGGTCTTACGTGAAAATACCGATGGTTTTGTGATTGCAGAACATGACTTATTATTGCGCGGACCAGGAGATTTATTGGGCTCAAGACAGTCTGGCGAAACTATGTTGCGCTTTGTTGATTTACAAAGGGATGCTTGGTTAGTATCTCTCGTAAAAGATTTTGCACATGATATATTAAATACATCCCCACAATTAGCGGAACTTCATTTGCAACGTTGGTTAGGGTCTCGCGTAGATTATCTTAAAGCTTAAAATGACGCTTACTGAACTTCGATATATTGTGGCTGTGGCAAAAGAAAAGCATTTTGGTCGTGCTTCACAAACCTGCTTCGTTTCTCAACCTACCTTATCAGTAGCAGTTAAAAAACTAGAAGATGAACTTGGAGTACAAATTTTCCAAAGACAAACGGGTGATATTACGTTAACCCCTCAAGGAAAATTATTAATTGAGCAAGCACATCGTATTTTAGATGAAGCAAAGCGTTTTTCAGAAATGGCAAAAATTGGGGTGGATCCCATGAAAGGCCCAATTCGTTTAGGGGCCATCTACACAATTGCACCATATTTATTGCCAAGACTAGTCCGTCAGGCAAAAGATAGTTTGCCAGAAATTCCATTATTTCTATATGAGACATTTACAGCTTCTATCCTAGAAATGATTAAACAAGATGAATTAGACTGTGCAATTTTGGCAGAGCCATTCAACACATCTGGTTTGGAAATCATCGAATTGTATGATGAGCCATATTTAGTTACTGTACCAGTTACACATGAATGGAAAAACCGTACCTCAATTGAACCTCATGAATTAGCATCGCAGAATATGCTTCTATTAGGAGCGGGGCACTGCTTTCGCGATCATGTATTGCAAGTATGTCCCGAACTGAACCGTGCAAAATTTTTATTTGAAGAAGGACCTAAGAATTATGAAGGATCTTCTTTAGAAACAATTCGACAAATGGTGATGGGTGGTATTGGAATTTCGGTATTGCCACGTGCTGCAGTTTCCCCTCACGATCGAAAAGAAACCTTGGTTAAATACATACCATTTGCAGACCCTCAACCATCAAGACGTGTCGTTTTAGCCCACAGAAAAGGTCACGTTCGATCTCCAGCAGTTCACGCACTTGCAAAAATCATCAAGTATTGTGAATTAAACGATATGAAATGGTTGTAACATGAGTTTGCTTGATCGATTCATTCAATACGCTTTCCTAGTTAGACTGCATAAGCCAATTGGAACCGTTTTATTACTTTGGCCGACGTTATGGGCATTATGGTTTGCAAGCCATGGGCAACCTTCAATAGAACATATCTTGATATTTTCATTAGGAACTTTACTGATGCGAAGTGCAGGGTGTGCGGTGAATGACTATGTAGATCGTGATTTTGATCGACATGTAAAACGAACTGAAAAAAGGCCTCTTACCTCAGGAAAAATTAATGGAAAAGAAACATTAATGGTGGCAGGAACATTGGCATTGATTGCCTTTGCTTTAGTTTTACGCCTTAATTGGCTAACGATTCAATTATCTTTTGTTGCTTTATTGATTGCAGTAATTTATCCATTTACAAAACGATTTTTTTCAATGCCTCAGGCTGTATTAGGGGTTGCATTTGGATTCGGAATACCCATGACTTATGCTGCTGAGTTAAATGAAGTTCCTTGGCAAGCCTGGCTGATGTTATTGGGTAATATCTTTTGGGCGATCGCCTATGACACTGCATATGCAATGGTTGATCGAGATGATGATATAAAAATTGGTATAAAAACCTCGGCGATTACTTTTGGCGAATATGAAGTAACTGCGATAGTGACTTGCTATATGTTATTTTTTGCAATTATGGCCTTTTTAGCCAAATTAGAAAACTTAAATATTTACTTTTGGATTGGTTGGGGTGCATCGATACTTTGCGCAGTGTATCACTACACTTTAGTAAAAACAAGAGATCGCATCAAATGCTTTGCCGCGTTTAATCATAATAATTGGCTTGGCGCTATACTTTTTTTAGGTGTGGCTTTGGCTTATTATTTGGGATAATTATTTCTTACTAAACTCATCACCCATTTCTTTGGCGCGTTGATTTGCGGCCTTTACAGCATCTTCTAAAGCCGTCCCCCAAGCCCGTTGATTGAGTATTTCTAAAGCAGCAAAAGTAGTACCTCCTTTTGAGGTAACTTTTTCTCTTAGTTGACTAGCTGAATCGGAAGAAGTTAAGGCTAATTGACCAGCCCCAATGACAGTTTGAGTTGCTAATAACTTAGACTGTTCTGCTGTTAAGCCTAATTGAAGACCACTATTGGTAAGATGCTCGATCATAGAAAATACATAAGCCGGACCACTTCCAGAAATAGCCGTAACTGCATCAAGTAGACCCTCTTGATTAACCCAGAGTGAGGCGCCTATTGATTGACAAACCGTGTTAATCAACTGAGTATCTTGTTGATTAACATGTTGACCAGCATATAAACCGGTCATCCCTTTTTGAATCAATGCGGGGGTATTGGGCATGGCGCGCACAATCCTTGAATGGCCTAATTGATTAGCTATGTCTGCAATCCTAACCCCAGCAACAATACTAAGAGTTAATATTTGTGGACCAGATAAATGCGTAAGACTGATATTCAATTGTGTAATTGCCTCTAAGAGTTGCTGAGGTTTGACGCACAAAACAATTAATTGAGAAACTTCAAGAAAGTTTCCACATTGAGAGACATCCGTTGCTGTACGAATATGAAACTTATCACTTAAATAATTTCTTGCGGTTGGGAGTGGGTCTATAGCTAATAAATTATTAGGTAAAAAACCTTGCTGAAGGAGGCCACTGATCATAGCGCTGGCCATATTGCCACCGCCTAAAAATGAAATTTTAATGTTTTCAGATGCTGTCATTGTGCGGTATTTAAGTCTTCCTGATCTTCTTCAATATTACGGGCACCAAATATGGCAGTACCAATCCTTACCATCGTACTACCTGCTAGTATCGACTGCTCTAAGTCATCAGACATTCCAATCGATAAAGTATCAAATTGAGTCCTAAATTGATTTTTCATTAAGTGTTTTTGTATTTCAATAAATAATTGATGAAACTCTTTCATCGATTGTAATGATGCACCAGGTTCAGGAATCGCCATTAAACCGCGAAGAGATAAATTTGGTAGTTTAACCAAGTCCATGCAAGTCAACAAAGCTTCGCTAGGAGTGACACCGTTTTTTGAAGATTCACCAGAAATGTTAACCTGTAAGCAAATATTTAAATTATTTAAGTCGAGCGGTCTTTGCTCAGAAAGTCTTTGTGCAATCTTTAGACGATTGATACTTTGAACCCAATCAAATGATTCGGCAATAAAGCGAGTTTTATTACTTTGGATTGGACCTATAAAGTGCCAAGTGATCTGCTGACGAATATCCTGTAGAGCGGCAATTTTATCAACACCCTCTTGGACATAGTTTTCTCCAAAAGCAATTTGACCCGCTTCATATGCGGCCCTCACCATTTCTGCGGAATGTTTTTTTGAAACAGCAACTAGGCCAACATCCTTTTTATCCCTTTTTGCAATTTCACACGCGCGTTGAATGCGACTGCTTACTTGTAAAAGATTTTCTGCGATAGCGCTCATGAGATTAGGATGCTTTTGATATCAATTGATCAACAATTTCTATCCAATGAGTGACTGGGAGTTGATCATTCTGTAAATGAGTAATACAACCAATATTACCCGATACAATAAATTCAGATTGGTTCGTATGACATGCCTGCATCAGATGATTTAATTTTTGTTCACGCAATAGTGTTGATAACGATTCTTGCAAAATGGAATACGTCCCTGCTGAACCACAACACAAGTGACTATCCTGACAAAGATTAGTTTTTACACCCAATTGTGAAAGTACACTTTCTACTTTTCCTTGAATTTTCTGGCCATGTTGAAGTGTACAGGGAGGATGATAAGTTACTCCAGGCTTTGCGCTCGCACCAATTTTGGCTTGTAGTTGGTCGATGTAATCTGGCAAAATTTCACTAATATCTTTTGTTAAGGAGCTAATTTTTTGAGCTTTAGCGGCATATTGAGGATCTTCACGTAAAAGATAACCATAATCTTTGACCATGACACCACATCCAGAAGCATTCATTACGATGGCTGAGATATTTTCTTTTTCAATGACTGGCCACCATGCATCGATATTTCTTCGTATCTCACTTTGAGCACCGGTATGATCATTTAAATGGTGCTTTAATGCGCCACAACAACCAGCGGCGTTAGGTGTTATTAATTCAATCTGTAAAAAATGAAGAACTCGCTCAGTAGCCTCGTTAATATTGGGCAACATGCTCGGTTGAACACAACCAGCCAAAAACAACATTTTTTCTTTAAATTCTGAGGAGTGGTTATATGTAATTGGACGATTAAAAAAAGATGTTGGAATTTTTTTCTGAAGTGATTTAGGTAAGGCAGGTCTAATCGTGCGCCCTATTTTCATGGCCGGCGAAAAAATTGCAGGCCTAGTTAATGTTTCTTTTAACAACCACCTGACAACACGCTCTTTAATGGGCCTTGCAGGAGTTTGCTCTTCCGCCCATTTTCTACCAATATCCAAAAGGTGTCCATATTGAACCCCACTTGGGCAAGTGCTTTCGCAATTCCTACAAGTTAAGCAACGATCTAAATGAGTACGTGTTTTCTCAGTAGCGATGGCACCTTCTGCCATTTGTTTGATGAGGTAAATTCGTCCACGAGGACCATCAAGTTCATCACCTAAAAGTTGATAAGTTGGGCAAGTAGCCGTACAAAAGCCGCAATGTACACAATTAGATAAAAGCTTTTGTGCTTCTAATCCTTCAGGATCATTGGCTAAAAGTGGAGATAAATCAGTTTGCATAATTAATAAGACATTCTTCCAGTTTGGAAAATCCCATGGGGGTCAAAGGCTTTTTGAACTCTTTTTTGGACGATGGCTAAAGGTGCTGTAAGTGGGTTAGCGGTAATAGGTGTAAACACATCACCAGAGTTATTTTTGTTATTTCGAAATAAGGTCGCATGCCCCTGATTTTTAACAGCAAGACTTTGAGCTTCTTCGTAATTTAAATTTCCTTTGATCCAACGTTGCCCACCAAACCATTCAATCATAGTTGCATGTTCAGTTGCAAATGGTTCTGATAATGGATTAACTGCAAATCGCCATAAATTTTCGTTTTCATTTTCAAAGAAGGAGTGGGTTTGTTCTCGAATACTTTCCCAAAAGAAATTTGCTTGTTGAGTCTCCATGATTTGAGCCGGTAAAAGTTGTTGCATTTTTTGTATCGCGGCGACTACTGCCGCATTTGCTCCAGCGAGTCGAATCCATAGTTCACCACCTTGAGAATCTCCTATCCAGTTACTTGCAGATAAGGGGAGCGGTTGACTTGCCCATGAATTCATTTGAACAATCGCTTGACTTGCAGGAATTTGAAACTTTAAAGTTTCAGTTCTTGCAGGAAGGGGTAAAACTTTAATCGATATTTCAAGAATCAACCCTAAAGTACCTAAAGATCCGGGCATTAAACGTGAGACATCATAGCCCGCAACATTTTTCATCACCTTACCGCCAAAGGATAGGATTTGGGCATTACCATCCATGATTTTGGTACCTAGAACATAGTCTCTTAGACCACCAAATTGACCTCGACCTGGACCGGCTAACCCTGCTGCGATCATCCCCCCAATCGTGGCGTTTTCACCATAATGCGGAGGCTCAAATGGAAAGTACTGATTTTTTGAAGCCAATGCTAATTCAACTTCTTTTAATGGAGTTCCAGCGCACGCAGTAATCACCAATTCTTCCGGCTGATAATCCAAAATGCCAGCATATTGATGGGTATTTAATATTTCTCCACTTGGAGGATTACCATACCAATTTTTGGTATTCCCACCGCAGATATTAATTATTTTCTGTGTAGAAATAGCGGATTGTATTTGTTCTTTAAAATGATTGAGTACAACTTGCATAAGTGATAAGGATATTAAAAACGTTCTAACTCTGGATGAGGCATCACGCCATTACTGATCCTGACGCGACCATATTCAGCACATCGATTCAGTGTTGGGATAGCTTTATCAGGGTTTAATAATTTAAGAGGATCGAATGACTCTTTAATCGACCAGAATACATTTCTTTCTAACTCAGAAAATTGAACACACATTGAATTGATTTTTTCAATACCAACACCGTGTTCACCGGTAATTGTCCCACCTAATTCAACACACGTTTCAAGAATTTCTGACCCAAAATCTTCCGCACGACGCCACTCGGAATGATCGGCACCGTTAAACAAGATGAGCGGATGCATATTGCCATCCCCAGCATGAAAGACGTTCATACACCCCAACTGATATTTACTTTCCATGTCTTTAATACGTTTTAACAATTCAGAAATTTGACGTCGTGGGATCGTACCGTCCATACAATAGTAGTCTGGCGATACACGACCAGCTGCAGGAAAAGCATTTTTTCTACCGCTCCAAAACCGTAAGCGCTCTGCTTCTGTTTCTGATACTTGAATTCTAGATGCGCCACTAGCCTTGAGGACTAAGCTCATTTTTTCAATCTCTTCAGCAACTTCTTCTGGAGTACCGTCAGATTCACATAGCAGAATTGTTTTAGCATCAACGTCATAACCCGCATGCACGAATTCTTCAACCGCTTTGGTGGCTGGCTGATCCATCATTTCTAAACCAGCAGGTATGATTCCAGCAGCGATAACTGCAGCAACGGCATTGCCACCCTTTTCAATATCATCAAAGCTGGCCATAATCACTTTTGCTAGTTGAGGCTTAGGAACCAATTTCACGGTTACCTCAGTTACCAAAGCTAACATACCTTCGCTACCAATAAAAATAGAAAATAAATCTAAGCCTGGACTATCTGGCGCTAACCCGCCAAATTCAACTACTTCGCCAGTGATCAATACCGCCCTGATTTTCAAAACGTTATGAATAGTTAAACCATATTTAAGGCAATGAACACCCCCAGAGTTTTCACTGACGTTTCCGCCAATTGTGCAGGCAATCTGCGAGGAGGGGTCTGGTGCATAGTAGAGTTGGTGTTTCGCAACAGCCTCTGAGATAGCTAGATTTCTAACCCCTGGTTGGACGATGGCGGTTCTGGCAAGGGGGTTGATATCGATTATTTTTTTTAATTTAGCTAAAGATAAGACAAGACCCTCTGCAATCGGCATTGCGCCACCTGATAAGCCCGTTCCAGCCCCTCTGGGCACTACAGGTATTTGATTGGCATGACAGATCTTCAAAATTTCTATTACTTGAGATTCTGTTTGAGGAAGAGCAACAGCCAGAGGCATCTGCCTATAGGCCGCTAAGCCATCACACTCATAGGGGATCGTATCCTCAGGCTCCCACAACAGATGGCCTTCTTCCAAAATTGGCTTTAAAAGGCCAACTACAAAATCTTGACGACTTTTTAATAAAGGTGGAATTATGGCATTCATAGTGTAATTATCCCTCTATAATACAGTTTATGGGAAATCGTCTGACACAAATTGCGACTCGAACCGGTGATGCTGGAATGACAGGCCTGGGTGACGGGACCCGTATAGATAAAGCACATGATCGTATTTGTGCAATGGGCGATGTTGATGAATTAAATTCTCAAATTGGTCTTTTATTGGCTGAAGAGTTCCCTAAAAAAATTGACGGTGCTATGAGGGCTTTATTTAATCAAATTCAGCATGATTTATTTGACTTAGGTGGAGAGCTTTGTATTCCTGGATATACCTTGCTTAAGCAAGATCAAATACTCTATCTTGATGAGCAGTTGGCTCTTTATAATTCACAATTACCTAAATTATCAGAATTTATTCTCCCCGGCGGAACTCGAGCTGCAGCTCAGACACATATTTGTCGTACGGTATGTCGAAGGGCTGAGCGTTCGATTGTGAAGTTAGGGTCTAAAGAAAAAATTAATGACACGCCAAGACAATACACCAATCGTTTGTCTGATTTATTGTTTGTTTTAGCCAGATATCTTAATGTGAGTGCTGGGGGTAAAGATGTTTTGTGGAATCATCATAAAACCCCCAAGCAATGATTAATTTCGACGTTTTCTTACACCTTCGGCTAATATCTCAAGGGTTTTTACAGAGTCATCCCAGTTAATGCAGGCATCAGTAATACTTTGACCATATTGAAGTTTGCTTGGATCATCCTTACCTGGAGTAAATTTCTGCGAACCACCTTCAAAGTGACTTTCGATCATTACACCAAAGATAGACTTAGATTTGGACTTCAATTGATCAGCAATATCTTGTGCAACAACTATTTGACGCTCGTGTTGTTTACTAGAATTAGCATGCGATAAATCAATCATCAATGATGGATGTAGTTTAGATGCTCGCAAGCTGTCACAAGCTTCTGCCACACTTTTTGCATCGTAATTAGGAGCTTTACCGCCGCGCAAGATGACGTGACAATCTTTGTTACCGCTAGTTTCAACGATTGCAACCTGGCCATTTTTATGCACAGATAAGAAATGATGGCCACGCGATGCCGCAAGAATTGCATCAGTCGCAATCTTTATGTTTCCATCAGTACCATTTTTAAAACCAATTGGCGCTGATAAGCCAGAAGCCAATTCACGATGAATCTGGCTTTCAGTAGTTCTTGCACCAATTGCACCCCATGAAATCAGGTCACCAATATATTGTGGAGAAATGACATCCAGGAATTCACTTCCAGCAGGCATTCCAAGCCGGTTGATTTCAATGAGTAATTGCCTGGCGATACGCAGACCTTCATCAATCTTAAAACTTTCATCTAAATAGGGGTCGTTGATCAGGCCCTTCCAACCTACTGTAGTACGTGGTTTTTCAAAATAGACGCGCATTACTATTTCTAAATCTTTTTTAAAGTGCTCACGCTGTTCTAGAAGTCTTTTAGCGTAAGCCACTGCAGCAGAAGGATCATGAATTGAACAGGGGCCAATAATAACCAGCAGTCGGTCATCAGTGCCATGAATAATATCGCGAATCTTTTTCCGTGATTGGGCGATGAGTTTTTCAATCGGAGTATTAGAAATTGGGAAAAAACGAATTAAATGTTCTGGTGGTGGAAGAACATTAATATTTTTGATCCGAGCATCATCCGTTAAAGATGTTTTATCCATATTGGAATACCAATTTTCGTGGGTACTTAGAGCTTTATCTGTCATATCAATCCTTACTTACATGTTGCACAACTAGGTGAAAAAAAACCGCCTTTTTGAGGCGGTTGTTTTAGGAAATGTTTTTAAGTCATTACCTCTCAACCGCCAAGTCTGAGATGAAAAAGTAAAAGAAGTAAAAAGAGTTCGTATACATGATTATTAATTTACCACAACTTTATTGAAACAATGATTTAAACACTTCCACCAACAACCATATTTTCAATTCTGAGAGTGGGTTGGCCCACCCCAACCGGCACGCTTTGACCCTCTTTTCCGCAAACGCCAACTCCATCGTCAAGACGCAAATCATTGCCAATCATACTAACTTGCTTCAAAGATTCCGGACCATTACCAATAATTGTTGCCCCTTTTACTGGATATTGGATTTTCCCATTTTCAACCCAATAGGCTTCAGTTGCAGCAAAAACAAACTTGCCACTGGTAATATCAACTTGACCACCACCAAAATTGACGGCATATAAACCCTTTTTTATACTAGCGAGGATTTCTCCGGGGTCTTTATCTCCCCCAAGCATATAAGTATTTGTCATTCTAGGCAAAGGAAGGGCTGCGTAGCTTTCCCGTCGACCATTACCTGTCAGGGGCATTTTCATGAGACGTGAATTCATTGCATCTTGCATAAAACCTTTGAGTCGACCATTTTCAATGAGCGTTGTGCACTGAGTTGGATTTCCTTCATCATCAACGTTGAGCGAGCCACGACGTCCTGAAAGGGTGCCATCATCCACCACGGTAACCCCTGCAGCGGCTACCTTTTGACCCAATTTTCCGGCAAACGCTGAAGAGCCCTTGCGATTAAAATCACCTTCTAAGCCATGGCCGATAGCTTCGTGTAATAGAACGCCTGGCCATCCTGGGCCCATTACAACTGTCATTGGACCAGCAGGAGCAGGCTTTGACTCTAAATTGATTAATGCAGAACTGACTGCCTGATCAACCCAACCATTAATTAATTCATCGGTAAACATTTTGTAATTGAGACGACCACCACCGCCAGCATTAGCAGTTTCTCTCCGACCATGTTGTTCAACAATGACACTAATTGAAACTCGAACGAGGGGGCGTACATCAGCTACTAATTTACCGTTTCCTTTAGCTACTAAAATAACATCAAATTCACCGGTCAAACTTGCCATGACTTGAACTACCCGGGGATCTTTTGCCCTTGCTTTTTGTTCAATTTTTTCAAGAAGCTGTATTTTTTCTTCCGTCTTTAAACTGAAGATTGGGTCCTCAGGTATGTAAAGTGCTTGCCCAGAAAATGTAGAAATCGGTTGCAGAATAATTTTCTTTTTACCACCCGTTGGGCCTATTACTCGGGTTGATTTTGCTGCTTGCATTAGGGTATCAGCATTGACGACATCAGCATAAGCAAAGGCTGTTTTATCACCTGAAACTGCTCTTACACCAACCCCTTGATCAATACTAAAGTTGCCAGATTTAACGATACCCTCTTCAAGACTCCAGGACTCATAGCGCGTATGTTGAAAATATAAGTCAGCATCGTCGAGACGATTTAAATACATCTGACCAAGGGCCTTTTCAATCACACGTTCATCAATCCCACCTGGAGAAAGAAGCAGTGATTTAGCAGTTTGTATGGCGTTATTTGAATGGTTTTGCATAATGGTATTTATTTAATTGTGCGATGCTGAAGAGCTGGAAGTTTATTACGAACGTCGTTTATTTTGGCTTTAAACAGTTCGCCAGTAATGATACCTTCCCCAGTCTCTAAAACGGAGTTAATTTCTCCCCAGGGATGAATAATCATTGAGTGCCCCCAAGTTTGGCGACCATTATCATGAGTACCACCTTGAGCTGAAGCCACGAAATAACATTGATTTTCAATAGCTCGAGCTCGTAGAAGAATTTCCCAATGTACTTGACCCGTAGTATAGGTAAATGCAGCCGGGAGTATATGGCAATCTATCTCACCCATGGCACGATACATCTCTGGAAAACGCAGGTCATAACAAATGCTTAATCCAAAACGCCAGCATTCATCGTGATGATTTATATCAAAAGAAGACAATTTCGATCCTGCTTGAAGCACTTTGGACTCATCATAACTCTCCCCCCCGGATGAGAATGAGAACAAGTGAATCTTGTCATACTGACAAATAATTTCCCCAGCTGGATTAAAAACCAAAGTCGTATTTAACACATGATTAGGATCATCGGTAGAGATGGGAATCGTGCCTGCAACAATATGGATGCCGTATTTTTGGGCAGTGCTAGCTAGCACATCTTGTATCGGGCCTTGACCAAGCCGCTCTTGAATATCTAGCTTATCACGATCTTTTTTACCAAATAGACAAAAATACTCAGGTAAGACTGCTAATTGACAATGTTGGTCAGCCGCTTTTGCAATTAACTGTTGAGCGACGCATAAATTGGTATCTAGGTCGGAAGAAGCGACCATTTGAACACTAGCAATTTTAATCATAGAATTAGGTTAGCATCTTTTAAGGAATGTTGTTTGGAGTTGGGTTGATTGGAGGCGGGGGCCTTTTTTCAGTTGGTTGATTGACGGGTTCCTTCAATAGAGATTTGCGCCGGATATTTTTTAGGATCTCAGAATCCACGGGTTTGCCATTTTGATCGAGGGGAATTACTTCAGGATTTTTCCAGTCTCCTTGGATCAACACATCGCTTTGAAAAGCCTTGTTAATGCCCGCACTGAATAAATATTGACCTATCATTGTAGTAATACCGATAATAGGTGTTACAAAATAAAATGCCGCAAGCGACGCTGATCCGAAGTTAATCCGAGGATAAATCGTCAGTCTTAAATCTTGGGTTTCACGATTCAAATTAATAAATCCGCTAGACGTAATTCGAGCCAAAGTGCTCGTCATTTCAAAATCATTTGTACGAATATTACCTCTTCGAATAGTCGCTGTGGATGCTACCTGATCAAAAGGAGTGCCAGTCTTAGTTGTTTCGCCCAAGCTGCCTTCAAAATTTAAGGTAGCAAATTTAAAAAGACTTTGTAAACTTAGGATACCTAATAATTTTGCTGCCCCCTGATCAACTTGTAGAATCGTGCCATTTTTTATGTCTAATTGAAGATCACCATTAAGGCTGAGGGTATTGAAGTCAACAGGCGAGCCTTGCCAATTTAAATTACCTTGAATATTACCTTTTCCACGATCAATAACGTTCTCTTTTACGCCCAAGGACGTCAAAAGATCTCCAGCATCGGTAGTTTGAAGGTTAAAATTTAAAGCAGTTTTGCCGATGATGTTACCTGAAGGCAACTCCCAATCACCTTTTACATTCAATTCCCCAAACTTACTCTTTGCTAAAAGTTGGTTTATTTTCCATTCAACAGGTGTGGCCTTTGCTTGAAGTTGAATAGCACCAAGTTGCAATTTTCCAAGTTGAAAATCTGCAACAGAGATATCCATGCTCGGCAAAAATTTTAAGGTGGATTTTGATTGATTTTGGGAACTTGTTGTTGGGTTTGGAATGTATAGCTTGTTAAAGTTCGCAGAAATAGACCCAAACGGTAATTCAGAATTTTTAAGAATCCAATTGAATTTCCCATCAATATTATTTGCTTGAAGAGCTCCACCCCAGGCTTGATTATCTTCTTTGAGATCCAAGAAGAAGTTGTTAAATTCCCGATCTAAAAATAGTAGTTGGTTTGATTTACCTGAAATAATAATAGGCAAGTTGGAAGTGGTTTGATTTGAGTTTTTATTCGTAAACCTCTCTAAATAACTAGGATTAGCCTTATCAAAATCATTGATTAGATTGAGCCATTGATCGAGTTGTATTGAACGAACGTCAAAGGCAACATGAAAGCCCTTAGTGATAGTAGGCGTTTGAGCATTGCCAATGACAACGGTGGCTTTATCCAGTTTATGTTGAGATAATTGACCGGAGGATTGAATTAATTCGCCGAGTTTGAGCCGCCACTCGGTTGTTGGGTTTGAGATAGAAGAATTGATATTTAATTTAAGAGAGCCCAATAAGTTCTCTCCTTCAGGCTTCATTAAAGGCTTAGGTAAATTAATATTGGTTGAGTTGAGATCTAAATTTAAATTTAAAGCAGAGTCATAATTGTTTCTCAGAATAGCACCATGTATACCAAGCTTGCCGGTCAGAATATTCTTTTGAAAGTCTTGATTAAACTCTTGACTAGTTGCAAATAACTTCATCAATAAAGCGCCATCAACATCAGCATGAATATCGATTTGATCAGGATTTCCAACATTGTTTTTAATGGACATGGGGCCTCCCATCCAATCGCCATTAATATCAGCTTTTTGTAAGCCATGCTCGTCAACCAGAAGGAAACCTTTATTGATAGTCCCTGGTAAATTTTTTCCCCAACGAATTTGATTTTTTTCAAGATTCACTTGAGCCAGAACTTTTGTATTTTCTTTAGTGCCAAATTGGTGCGTTAATTTAAGGTCTAATTGAGCATCCCCTGTTATGTTCATTTTTTTTAATTCAGGCTGCCATTTATAACCGACAGGTGTTGCGACTAAATACGTCAAAAAATCAAATAGTGACCCACTGGCCTTACCCTTCAGTTCTAAAACGTTAGGTACTTTAGAAACGTCCATCTCAACATTGATATCTTTGACTATTACATTTTTAAATTTTCCTGATGGCACATCTACTTGAAGAATATTGTTGTCTATTTTGATGTTTGCATTAACTTTCTCCAAAGATGACCATTCTCCTTTTACATTTTGCTTGACTGCAACAGGCCTATAAATAGCATCTTTAATATGGATATCTAATTGAAATTGATTTTTGGATCCTTTTGCAAAAGGAATCTCATTGGTTGGGCCATTAATTTTTAGGGAAGAATTGACGATCGTTCCACCTGAAATAGTTGACCGGAGATATTCCATCGTTGTGGGTATTATGGTGGTTGGAATGTAATTTAATAATTGATTTGCTTCCATTTTGACTAGAAGTAAATCAAGATCTAATTGGTCTGATTTGTTTTTACTTTTAGTTAAGTAGGATCCACGAGCTTGGATTTCTGAGTTACCATCTTTCGTTTGTATTTGTTCAAAATCAATTAACCATTGATCCTCTTTCTGGTGCCACTGAATTTTTCCTATGGCATTTGGTAAAGTTATTCTTTTTTTGTGAAAATAATGTGCAGACTCCAAAATCAATTCAGGGGAGTTAATCAGCAAAAAACCTTTGCTGAGCGAAGATTCTATTTTCCCGTTAATTCCTTTCACGCCTGGAATTGACTCTCCAACTGAGCGCCACCCGATATTTTTTAAAAGACCTTGAATTTCAAATTCATCTTTGGAAGGCGTCTTCGTTAAAAAACTTCTTTCTGGTTGATCTTTGTGCCAAATAAAATGAAATTGTTCAATATTCCCCTCAGGTTGAGCCTGCTTTATGGGGTTGGATATTTTTGCTGGTAAAGGAATGCTTTGAGCTAATAAAGCTAATTCCGTTAAAGGAATACTTGGTGCATTTAATTCAATTTTTGAGACGGTTTCATTTGCCTGATTAGGTGTTATCTGCAGACTTAAGTTATTGATGGAATGTGTTTTTTGATTCTTCTCTTGAAATTGCCAATAAAAGTTTTTGAAGTCGATAATTTGTGTAGTATCTTTGGCGTATTGATTTACATCAATCTGTAATTTTTTAAGATGTAAATCTGGTTGGTCATTAGCCCAAATGACATTGATTTCATTAGCACTTAAATTAGCAGTACTCTCTTGAAATACGCCATGATTTAGATTGACTTGACCTTTAAACTCAATTTGACCTGATCCAGATTTGATTGGTAACTTAGTTATTTTCAGTAAGTTTGCAGCGTTAATCTTTTGAATTTCACCTACAAAAGAACCTTGCCAATTTTTCCAATTGCTGGCATCTGTAAAAGCTTTGTGTTTAAACTCTCCAGAAAAATTTAAAACACCTTGGGTGGGTTTCACAAACGAATTTAATTGAATCACATGATTTCTCATTTGATTTTTTAAGGAAAAATTTTCTACTGTAAATTCATTGATTGAACTCCCATCTAAATCATCTTTTACAGTAATGTGAAGATTTTTAGTATTGATATTGCGCTCATTGAGAATCCAAGTTAACGTACTGGAATCGTCACCTGTATTGGATACAGGGATACTCGCAAAACTCCATGATCCTTTTTGATCACGATAGGCAGTTAGCCGAATATTTTCGGAATATAGATCGTAAAATTGAGGTGATAATGACCAGAATGAACTCCAAGCCAAGATGCCAGAAACCCGTGGTATTTCGAGTACTTGATTGGTAAATGACTCATCTCCCTTAGGATCTTTTTTAAAGCGGATATTTTTTATTTCAAAGCTAGGCCGAAAATATTGCCAATCCGCATGAATTTCTCCAATTTTGACATCCACCCCTAATTTTTGGGTGATGACTTGTTCAATTTGAGTTTTTCTTACTTCAAGTTGAGGCCAAATGAAGAGTCGCATCACTACTTGGGTAAGTAAAATAACTGTCAGTAAAACACCAAATACAGAATAAATAGATATTTTTAGGGGCCTTGACTGGCCAATGCGGCTATGAATTTCTTTTAACATTCTGTTTTTGAAGGATTTCTTAAATTTATGATTAACAACATACCCATTATCCGATAAGGTGATGAAGTCTTTCAAATTTGTTACGATAAACAAATGTATTCCAACATATCACTTGCTAAATCATTCTCTAAGTTTATAGAGGAAAAATTGCTGGCAAAACCTGATTGGGAGAAGTGGGTACTAACTGCCTGTGAGAAACCCCTAGATCGCACTAGTATTGAAAGAGTTTTTAACGAAAATTTAGACGCCAACTTTAAGCATCTCCCAGAGGAAAATTTTTTAGGCGCGCTGCGAATCGCTCGACAAAAAATGATGCTCGCTTTAGGGGTGAGAGATTTGGGTATGCAAGTGCAAGTGGACGAAGTGATGAAGTCAATGACGTACTTGGCTGAAATAGCGCTACAGAAAGTTACCGAATATTATTCCGAGCAGCTCAGTATGGTTTATGGCAAACCATACTACCCAAATCATGAAGAAATGAAATTATGGGTCATCGGCATGGGCAAATTAGGTGGTCGAGAGCTGAATGTAAGCTCGGATATTGATTTAATTTTTGTTTATGATTCAGATGGACAAACACAAGGCGCAAGTCGCTCCGTTTCCCATCATGAGTGGTTTACTTTGTTGGGGAAAAGAATCATTAAAGGATTAACTGACTTAACTGCTGAAGGTTTTATTTTTAGAGTTGATATGCGCTTAAGGCCGAATGGTGATTCTGGGCCTTTAGTTAGTTCGCTCAAAATGCTAGAAGAGTATTTCCTTATTCAGGGTCGTGAATGGGAACGATATGCCTGGATCAAAGCCCGCCTAGTGTATCCACTGTGTGAGGATGATGGATCAGGCCTTTCACCAGATTTGTCAGCTATTGTAAAGCCATTTGTATATCGTAAATACTTGGATTATGGAATTATTGACGCTGTACGCAACTTACATCACCAAATACGTTATGAAGCAAATGTGAGAGCAAGTCAATTTCCTGATCGAGCAGCAGATATTAAATTGGGAGAAGGTGGTATTCGAGAAATTGAGTTTTTAGCCCAAATGTATCAATTAATTCGGGGGGGCCAGGAAAGTGCCCTGAGGGTGCGCTCAACAGTTCATACCTTAGAGATAATTCAATCATTATCTTATATGCCAAGGCCCCAGGTGAAAGATTTATTGACGGCTTATGACTTTTATAGAAAATTAGAGCATCGATTGCAATGGTGGCGAGACGCGCAAATTCATTATTTACCAATAGATCAATTATCTTTAGATCGAGTTGCCAAGTCCATGGGTTTTGAGAGTGCGAAGTCTTTTACAGATCAATTAAAGCATTATCAAGTGTTAGTGTCTCGGTACTTTTCAGAGGCGTTCACAACTGATCAAAAGGTAAACCTTGATATCGTGCAAACGCAAGATTTATTAGGCATATTTAATTTTTATCCTGAATTCAAAACGCGCTATGAACACTTTTTAAAAAGTCCTAAATATCAATTGTGTAATGATGTTTCTAAAAAAAATCTCAATATTATTTTTTTACGTATCTCGGAAATACAGCCAAATATATCTGAAGGTGTATTGATTAAGTTTTTAGATTTGATTGAAGTGATTATGCGCAGATCGGTTTATCTCTCACTATTAAGAGAATATCCAATCGTCATTGAAAGTGTGATTACTTTATTAAAAGAATCACACTGGGGCGGCACATACCTGATAAGGCACCCGCATCTTTTAGATGAGTTTATTCAAAATAATTCAAGCTCACAACCTGAGGATGAACCACTGATTTATTGGTCTAACTGGAAGAGACAGTTAAGAGATAAATTAAATAACATTGCATTAGAACAAGATAGTCAAGAGCTTGCTTGGAACATACTCAGAGATACACACCATGCTGAGATATTTCAAACGTTGTTAGCAGATTTAGGGATTTCTCTGAAGCAAAGGCTGAGTGTTGAACAAGTTAGTGACCGACTATCTGCTATGGCAGATGAGGTTATTCAAGAAACGTTGTTAAGTACTTGGTCAAGTATTGCGCTAAAAAATGATCGATTGCCAAATGATTTATTTGAAACTGGTTTTGGTGTTATTGCTTATGGCAAATTAGGTGGAAAAGAGCTTGGGTATGGATCAGATCTTGACTTAGTGTTTGTGTATGACGACCAACACCCACATTTTAATGAGGATTTTATTGAGAGTTATCTTAAATTAGTTAGGCGTTTTATTATGTGTTGTACTACCGTAACTAGCTCGGGGGTCTTATTTGAGGTTGATACAAGACTGCGACCTAATGGCATTGCGGGCATGATGGTTACTAGCTTGAGCGCCTTCGAAGCGTATCAAATGCAACAAGGGTCGAATGCTGCTTGGATTTGGGAGCATCAGGCACTGACGCGAGCAAGGTTTTGTGCTGGAGCTCAGCAGGTAATGTCCAGATTTGAACAGATTCGATCTAAAGTAATTGGCTTGGTAAGAGAGCCTTCTTACTTAAGAAAAAGTATCACCGAAATGCGCCTCAAGATCCATGAAGGTCATCCAAATCGCTCCAACGATTTTGATCTAAAGCATGATGCGGGAGGAATGGTTGATATTGAATTTATGATTCAATGGATCGTATTAAGGTATGCCAATGTTTACCCCCAGTTACAACAAAATGTTGGTAATATTGCATTGCTTAAAATGGCAGCTGCATTACATATTATGAATCAAGAAGATGCTTTAGCGGTTTCAAACGCTTATCGCCTATTTCGCAAAAAACAACATCAACTGCGTCTAGACGGCCTTTCAGTAGCAAGGGTTTCTCAAGTGGAGTTTGAAGATATTTTCGCCGCTCATCAAATCAAAGTAATAAAGGTATGGCAACAGTTGATGCTACTTGATCATTGATCTAGAAGTTCTCTGGCGTGACGAAGAGTAGTTTCAGTAATATCTGAACCACCTAACATCCTTGCGATTTCTTGAACTCTAGCTTGCCGATTTAATATCTGAATATGACTAATGGTCTGACCTTGTTCCACTAATTTTTGTACACACCACTGATGATCTCCTTGTGAAGCAACTTGAGGTAAGTGTGTGACGCAGAGAACTTGATGATTTTGACCTAACTGTTTAAGGAGTTTGCCTACAGTTTGCGCAACCGCTCCGCCAATACCAGCATCTACTTCATCAAAGATAAGCGTCGGAATTTGACTTGCACTACTTGCAATAACAGCAATGGCAAGACTTATTCTTGCTAATTCACCACCTGAGGCAACTTTTGCAATGGGTCTAGGCTGAACTCCTGGATGACCTGCTACTAAAAATTCAATACTCTCCAATCCAAATTGATTTCCCTGCTCAAGAGGACTTAATGCAACTACAAATTTACCACCTGACATTGCTAGGCTTTGCATGGCGGTCGTGACAGATTGGGATAATTGTTCTGCAGCCTTTTGTCTAGAGCTAGAGAGCTGCTTTGCTAGTTTGATATAAGCATCCCATGCTTGCTTGAGTTCTTTTTCTAGTTGCTCAATATTTTGTGCTGCTTCAAGGGATACTAATTCTTCTTTTAATTGTTCCCAAACCCCAGTTAACTTTTCAGGTTGACAATGATTTTTTTTGGCTTGCCGATGATACTCTTGAAGCCTTGCATCAACTAGACTTAAACGATCTGGATCTAAATCTAGTTTTTGTAAATAGCGGTTAATGGTATGAGCAGCCTCATCTATTTGAATCAATGCAGGCTCTAGAGCTTCTTTCGCGCTTGCCAAAGCTGGATCGATATCGACCAAATCATTTAATAAGCTTTGCGCCTTAGATAGTTGATCAACTAGAGCATTTTCTCCCTCACTTAAAAGGTTGATCAGTATTTGTGATCCATCAATCAGTTCTGCGGCGTTGGATAAACGGCTATGCTCGTGTTCGATCGTATGCCATTCACCAACTTGAGGAGCGAGTAAATCTAACTCTTCTAACTGCCATATCAGGCGTTCTTTTTCTTTTACTAAATTTTGTCCAGCAGTCTTGGCTACCTTCATTCTTTTATCAATATTTAGCCAATTTTTATATGCTTGTGATACCTGTTCTTGAAGTTGTGTTAAGTGTGCATGACGGTCCAGTAATTGTCGTTGTGCTCCAGGCTTTAATAACAATTGATGCTCATGTTGACCGTGAATATCAACTAATTGCTCTCCAATCTCACGTAATTGGCTTAAGGTGGCATTTTCACCATTGATAAATGCTTTACTTCTTCCGTTTGATTCAATGATTCGTTTTAGTTGAATCAAATTACCTTCATCCTCTAGCGAGAATCCATGCTCATCTAACCATGGATTAAAAATTGCTTTGAGTGACTCAGAGATGGTAAATATAGCGCAAATTTGCGCCCGTGAACAACCCTGTCTAATTTGCGAACTATCTGCTTTTTCACCCATGACTATGGCTAAAGCATCTAAGAGAATAGACTTTCCAGCCCCCGTTTCTCCTGTAAGAACAGTAAAACCATGTGTAAGGTCTAGTTCGAGCTCTCGAACAATGACAAAATCACGAATATCTAAACTTTGTAGCATCGCTTAAAAAGACGAAGGATATTCGTTCCAGTGTAATTTTTCCCGCAAAGTTTTGTAATCACTATGCCCTTGGGGATGTAGAAGAGTTACTTGTTTTTGGGATTTTTTTACACTTACTTGATCCCCCACTTGAAGAATCGATAATGATTGCATATCAAAGTGAGCATTAACATCCTTACCTCCCGCGACTTCCACAATAATTTCTACATCGTGGGGTAAAACAATTGGGCGATTTGACAGAGCATGAGGTGCAATTGGAGTTAATACAATGCCCTCAACTCTGGGATGCAGTATTGGCCCCCCAGAGGAAAGGCTATATGCAGTAGAACCTGTCGGAGTTGCAATAATCAGTCCATCTGATCTTTGGTTATACATAAAACTGCCGTTTACTTTAACAGTTAACTCAACCATGCCAGTTAAGCTTGAGCGGTTAACGACAACATCATTTAAAGCCAAGCCTTGATGGGTGACATTGCCGTTACGGACCACTGAAGCACTTAATAAATTCCTGGAATCTGATTCATAATTTCCCGCTAACATTTGCGGAAGAATAAAGGCAACATCTTGGAGGGGAATATCTGTCATATATCCCAAACGACCCATATTGATACCAATTACTGGAATATTGGCACCAGCCAGATGTCGACCGACGCCTAATAGAGTACCGTCGCCCCCAATCACAATGACTACATCGATATTACCCGTGATTTCTTTAATACTAATGGTGGGGCGATGTTGATTTTGGGTAAATTTGGCAGTTTCTTCTTCGATCCAAACAGAGCAGCCTTGTGTCTTTACAAGATCAGAAATGAGATCTAAAACTTGGCCTATGCCATCAGCCTGAAACTTACCAATTAAAGCAACTCGCGGAAAAATAGAGGTAGAAGTATTTTTTGTCGTCATTCCCTGATTAAACCATAGCAAAAGAACAGTTTCAAACTAAACCTACATCCAAAAGTCACAAGATTGGTTAGAATCACTACTTATATGGATAAAAGAGCACGCGAACTTCTCAAAACTTTAATTGAAAGGTACATATCTGAGGGGCAACCTGTTGGGTCTAGAACCTTGTCTCGCCATTCTGGCCTAGACTTATCTGCCGCTACGATTCGTAATGTGATGGCTGATTTAGAAGAGATGGGATTTGTTACTAGCCCGCACACTTCAGCTGGAAGAATCCCCACTCCACAAGGATACCGTTTATTTGTCGATACGATGTTAACAATGACACCTATAGAAGAGTTGGCTTCTAGTGCGGCTTTTGAGGAAATTCAACCAGATTTACCGCAAAGAGTAATTGCTTCTGCCGCCCATGTTTTATCCAGCTTATCGCATTTTGCTGGCGTTGTGATGGCGCCTAAGCGATCTCATGTATTTCGGCAAATAGAGTTTTTAAGACTTTCTGAAAATAGAGTTTTATTAATTTTGGTATCCCCTCAGGGAGATGTGCAAAACAGAATTTTGATTACCCAAAAAGATTACTCTCCAACTGAGTTAATTGAAGCGACTAATTACATTAACGCCCAATATGCAGGGTTTGATTTTGAAGCCGTTCGCCAAAAGCTTAAACAAGAGTTAGTGGGCTTAAAACACGACATCACTGCCTTAATGAATCAAGCTGTTGAGGCTGGATCTGATTCATTAAAAGAGAATCAAGAGACCGTCATTATTTCTGGCGAGAAACAATTATTAGAAGTTGGTGAGTTAGTCTCAGATATGGATAAGATAAAACGCTTATTTCAGGTATTTGAACAACGTACTGGACTGATTCAGTTATTAGATGAATCTAGTAAAGCAAATGGTGTGAAAATCTTTATTGGAGGCGAAAGTGATTTAGTGCCAATAGATGATATGGCAATTATTACAGCTCCTTATCAGGTTAACGGTATTATTGTGGGGACTCTTGGTGTCATTGGACCAACAAGAATGGCTTATGAACGTGTCATTCCGATTGTGGATATCACGGCAAAATTACTCAGTAGCGCTTTGAGTCAAAAATCTTAATTTTGGAATTGTTTGGTGAATAAAAAAATATTAGATCCCCGCGTAGAACACGCTAAAAGCCCGAAAGTCGGCGTGTTAATAGTCAACTTGGGAACACCGGACGCACCCACTGCAAAAGCAGTTAGAACATATTTAAAGCAATTTCTTTCAGATCCAAGAGTGGTGGAGATTCCTCGCATTATTTGGTGGTGCATCTTAAATCTCATTATTTTGCCAATCCGGTCGGGCGCGTCTGCAAAAAAATACGCTTCTGTTTGGTTTTCTGGTGAAAAAAGTGGTTCTCCTTTATTTGTACATTCACAATCTCAAACGCAATTATTGGCTCAGGCATTTAATCAAGGGTCTAATCAATCGTTGGTGGTCGATTTAGCTATGCGCTATGGTAATCCCTCGATTGAAAATGTCCTGAAAAAAATGGATGATGAAGGAGTAGATCGTCTATTAGTGATGCCGATGTATCCTCAATACTCTGCAACAACTACCGCTTCAACTTTTGATGAAATTTATCGAGTTTATAAAGGGTATAGAAACCCACCTTCGGTAAGAACGGTTAAACACTTTCATGATCATCCACTTTATATCAGAGCTTTAAAAGTACAAGTAGAGGACTTTTGGCGAGTCCAGGGTCGGCCTAATTTTTCCGTTGGCGAAAAATTGATCATGTCTTTTCATGGAGTACCAAAACGTACCTTAGATATGGGCGACCCCTATCATTGTGAATGCCACAAAACGGGTCGCCTACTTCGAGAATCTTTAGGACTTTCCGAACAAGAGGCAATCGTTAGTTTTCAGTCGAGATTTGGCAAAGCTGAATGGTTAAAGCCATACACTGCCCCGCTTTTAGAAAAATTAGGTCAAGCCGCCACATCAAGAGTTGATATCTTCTGTCCAGGGTTTCCGGCCGATTGTTTAGAAACTCTTGAAGAAATTGCAATGGAAGGTAAAGAAATTTTTCAGCATGCTGGAGGAAAAGACTACTTTGCAATACCCTGCATAAATTCACATCCGGAATGGATTAGTGCGATGCAACAGATTGTTGAAGAAAATCTTCTAGGTTGGACTCTGACTCCTGAGTCACAGAAAAAGCTCTCTGAACGTCAAGCTAGGGTAGAACTTGTGCAAGCATCCTTGCAGAATTAGTTTTTTGAAGAAAAATTAATTACTGGCACTTGAAATAACCATTTATGCCTATAGGTAAAAGGAGTAAGACGCTTTTTATTTAACCAAAACCTTGTAAAGCATTGAAATGAATCAAGAAAAAAATGATAACCCATCTGTGGAGCAACACGTAGAACCTTCACATTCTGATGCGCCTGAAAGCTCACATGAGCAACAAGTGACTCAATTAAATCAACTCTTAAATGAAAGCAAAGACGCTTTTTTAAGAGCGAAGGCAGAAGTTGAGAATGTGCGTCGCAGGGCGGCGGACGATATTGCAAAGGCCCATAAATTTGCCATCGAGAGTTTCGCTGAACATTTATTGCCAGTGATGGACAGCATGCACGCTGCTCTTCAGCATCATAATGAAGATCTCAACAAGTTAAAAGAGGGTGTTGAACTGACCCTAAAACAGTTATCTGGCGCTTTAGAAAAGGGGAAAATCGTAGAGATTAACCCCGAAGCTGGCGCCAAATTTGATCCACACCTTCATCAAGCGATTTCGACGGTGGAGTCTGAGCAAGAGGCAAATACGGTTGTTTCAGTATTACAAAAAGGCTATCTCATTGCAGATCGCGTTTTGAGGCCAGCTTTAGTGATGGTAAGTCAAGCAAAATAAAAATTGTACAAATAACTTGGCTCATCTCTTGATAATCAACTGATGAGCCATATTTGAAGAATATATAGATTATTTAATAAGGAAATAAACATGGCAAAGATTATTGGAATCGATTTAGGCACCACCAATTCTTGTGTTGCAATTTTAGAAGGTAACACTCCGAAAGTGGTTGAAAATGCTGAAGGCGCCCGTACAACACCTTCTATCATTGCTTATATGGAAGATGGCGAAATTCTTGTAGGAGCACCTGCCAAAAGACAGTCTGTTACTAATCCAAGGAATACCCTTTATGCTGTAAAACGCTTAATCGGAAGAAAGTTCGCTGAAAAAGAAGTGCAAAAGGATATTAATTTAATGCCCTACACAATTGCTAAGGCAGACAATGGTGATGCATGGGTTGAGGTCAGAGGCAATAAATTAGCTCCACCACAAATTTCGGCTGAAGTTTTAAGAAAAATGAAAAAAACAGCTGAAGATTACTTAGGCGAAGAAGTAACAGAGGCTGTTATTACCGTACCTGCATACTTTAACGATAGTCAAAGACAGGCAACGAAAGATGCTGGACGTATTGCTGGCCTCGATGTAAAACGTATCATTAATGAACCTACCGCCGCTGCTCTTGCTTTCGGTTTAGACAAGGTTTCTACAGGCGATCGCAAAATAGCTGTGTACGACTTGGGTGGGGGTACTTTTGACGTATCTATTATTGAAATTGCGGATGTTGATGGCGAAAAACAATTTGAAGTGTTATCAACCAATGGAGATACATTCCTTGGCGGCGAAGATTTTGACCAACGAATTATTGACTTTATCATTGCCGAATTTAAGAAAGAACAGGGCGTTGATTTATCAAAAGATGTGCTTGCATTACAACGGTTAAAAGAATCTGCTGAAAAAGCCAAAATCGAGTTGTCTTCAACTGCCCAAACTGAAATTAATTTGCCTTATATAACCGCTGATGCTTCAGGTCCAAAGCATTTAAATATTAAAATGACACGTTCAAAATTAGAGTCTTTAGTCGATGATTTAGTTGCTCGAACTATTGAGCCGTGCCGTGTTGCAATTAAAGATGCGGGCGTTTCTTTGAGTGATATTCAAGACGTTATTTTAGTTGGCGGTATGACACGTATGCCAAAAGTTCAAGAAAAAGTGAAAGAATTTTTTGGGCAAGAGCCACGTAAGGACGTTAACCCTGATGAGGCTGTAGCTGTAGGTGCAGCGATCCAAGGAGCTGTTCTCGCTGGTGACCGTACCGATGTTTTATTGTTGGACGTAACACCTTTATCCCTTGGTATTGAAACCTTGGGCGGTGTAATGACGAAGATGATTAAAAAGAATACAACGATACCAACCAAATACGCACAAGTATTTTCTACTGCCGAAGATAATCAACCAGCGGTAACGATTAAAGTTTTCCAAGGCGAGAGGGAGATGGCAACAGCTAATAAAACCCTCGGAGAATTTAATTTAGAGGGCATTCCGCCATCAAGTCGTGGGACCCCACAAATTGAAGTGAGCTTTGACATTGATGCCAATGGTATTTTGCATGTGGGCGCTAAAGATAAGGCAACCGGTAAGGAAAATAAAATTACAATTAAAGCCAACTCTGGATTATCAGAAGATGAAATCCAAAAAATGGTGAAAGATGCAGAAGAAAATGCGGAAGAAGATCGTAAGTTAAGGGAAGTTGTGGACGCTAGAAATACAGCGGAAGCACTTGTACATTCGACTAAAAAATCTCTTGAAGAGCATGGCGCTTCATTAGACGCTGCTGAAAAAGAGAAGATTGAAGTTGCACTGAAAGCTTTGGAAGAAGCGGCTAAAGGATCCGACAAGGCCGATATTGAAGCTAAAACAGAGGAGTTGGGCAAAGTTAGTCAAGCTCTTGGCGAAAAAGTATATGCAGCAATGGCTGAAAAAGCTAAAGCTGAAGGTGACGGGACTTCACAGGGTCAAGCAGCAAAAGATGATAATGTTGTTGATGCTGAATTCAAAGAAGTTGATAAGAAATAATTTGTTGTAGTTTATTGAAGGAACAGCTTTGGCAACAAAAAGAGATTTTTATGAAGTTTTAGAGGTACCGAAAAACGCTTCTGACGATGAGATAAAAAAAGCTTATCGAAAGATGGCGATGAAGTACCATCCCGATCGTAACCCTGATGATAAAACTTCAGAAGAAAAATTTAAAGAAGCCAAAGAAGCCTATGAGGCTTTATCAGATCCTCAAAAGAAAGCCGCCTACGACCAATATGGCCATGCCGGGATAGACTCAAGCATGGGTGGTTTCGGGGGTGCTGGCGCGCAAGGTTTTGGTGGTTTTGCCGATGCTTTTGGAGATATTTTTGGGGATATCTTTGGTGCAGGTGGTGCACGTGGTGGTCGAGGTGGACCTCAAGTGTTTAAAGGTGGCGATCTTCGATACAGTATGGAGATTTCGCTCGAAGAAGCAGCCAAAGGTCACGAAACTCAAATACGGATACCTGGTTGGACAAGTTGTGACTTGTGCACTGGTACAGGCGCAGAATCTGGAAGTAAAGTTGAAACCTGTTCCACATGTAATGGGCAAGGTCAAGTCAGAGTGGCGCAAGGCTTTTTTTCTATGCAGCAGACCTGTCCAAAATGCCGCGGTAATGGCCAGTTTATAGCCAAGCCGTGTAAAAAATGTCATGGCGAAGGGCAGATCAAGCAGCAAAAGACTTTAGAAGTCAAAATCCCAGCTGGTATTGAAGATGGAATGCGTATCCGTTTAAGTGGTCATGGTGAACCAGGCATTAATCAAGGCCCTCCTGGAGATTTATATGTTGAGGTACATATTAAGCCTCATCAAGTTTTCGAAAGAGATGGTAATGACCTACATTTCCAAATGCCTATTTCATACTCAACGGCATGTTTAGGAGGTGAAGTTCAGGTCCCAACACTTGCTGGAAAAGCCAGTTTTGAAGTCGCAGAAGGAACTCAAACAGGTCGTACCTATCGACTAAGAGGAAAAGGCATTAAGGGCATTCGTTCTACTGTGCCAGGAGATTTGTATGTGCACGTACAAATTGAGACTCCTGTTAAGCTCAACGAAGAACAACGTAAATTGATTCGGGATTTAGAGAAAAGCTTGCAAGCCGATAGCCGTAAACACAATCCTCAGGAACGAGGTTGGATTGACAAAGTAAAAGGCTTTTTTAATTAATCACTAAAACAGTGTTCAGGTGCTGGAAATGCACCTGATTTCACTTCACTGATATACAGTTCAACTGCTTTTTCAATTGATCCGCACTGGGAAAGAAAGTTTTTTACAAATTTAGGTTGCCTGCCTGGAAATGCTCCGAGAGCATCATGCATCACAAGCACCTGTCCTGAACAATCAGGACCAGCCCCAATCCCTATGGTGGGAATCTGAATAGACTCAGTAATTTTTTTTCCTAAAGAAGAAGGCACCGCCTCTAAAACTAACATTTGCGCACCAGCGGCTTCGAGGTTTTTAGCGTCATCAAGCATTTGTTGGGCTTGTGCAGCAGATTTACCTTGTACTTTAAAGCCGCCTAAAGTGTTTACAGATTGAGGGGTTAAACCTAAATGCGCACATACTGGAATACCTTGTGTGACGAGATGCTCAATCGTTGGAGCCAACCAAGTACCGCCTTCTAGCTTGATCATTTTGGCACCTGCTTGCATAAGAAGTGCTGCGTTTCGAAGGGCACTTTTCGTATCTCCGTAGGAAGCAAACGGCATATCGGCAATCAAAAAGGTTCGTTTAATATTTCGGCTCACACAGGCTGTGTGGTAAACCATGTCTTCAATTTTTACTGGAAGGGTGGATGTATGACCCTGAATGACATTTCCAAGGGAGTCCCCAACTAAAATGACATCAATTCCTATTTGATCAAAAAGAGTTCCAAAACTCGCATCATAGGCAGTTAAAGAGGAAATTTTATCTCCGTCAGCACGCATTTTAAATAATGAGCTGATGGTTAAAGCCTTTGTTTCTTGGTTTACTTGTAAATAAGACATATTAAATGATTAGGCTAAAACTTGAATATACAGAAATTTTTACTTAATGGGTGTTATTTACATCACCGCTGATGAAACATTGTTGAGTGGGCAGTTTTTCAATTTTTTGCCAAGATAAATTAGGGATTTTATTTTTGAGTTTGCCATGCATAGGCAATTCAATTTCAGGCGCTAGTTCTAATAAAGGTAAAAGAACAAACATACGTTCAGTCATCCGGGGATGAGGAATGATAAGTTCAGGGTCGTTACTGATGATATCTTCATAGATTAAAACATCAATATCTAGAGTGCGTGGAGCTTTTTCAAAAGGACGCTCTCTACCAAAGTGTTTTTCGACTGATTGGCAGGCATGAAGCAAGGACTTAGGTTCAAGAGTTGTTGAAATGGAAAGTACATTATTTATGTAGTTTCCCCCTGGAGCATCAACCGGACTACTAATGTAGAAACAACTCCTCGCATTAATTTGAATCGATGGGATTTGCGCAAGACAAATGACAGCATCTGTCAAAATTTGCCTAGTATCACCAACATTACCACCTAAACCAATAAACGCGTTTGCCATTCGTCACCTTTTTTCGTGGCGCTAATTATAGATACTTTAATCAATTTTCAGGAAGCTTGCTCAGGATCATGATTTTTGATATCTTCACCATGATTTTTATGGGCTCCGCGTCTCCTTCGACGTGATTTACCTAGAGTACTTGAAGAATTTAGTGGGGATTCTTCTTTCGCGCTTAACAATAATTTTTCTTGTTCTGGCAAATCTGCCAATTGAAAATCCTCCCACCACTGTGAAAGAGATGTCGGTAGTTCATCGGCCAAGCATCGCAGGCATAAAAAATCATAACCAGCTCTAAAGCGGGGTGACTCTAACAGCCGATATGGCACTTTTCCAATTCTTTTTTCAAATCTAGGCTGAAGGCTCCAAATCTCACGCATATCCGTTTCAAATCTTCGTTGAATCGCAAAAGTTTCACGCTGATTTGCGAGAACCGAGTCAATTGCAGCATGTAAAGCTGGGATAAGGGGTTTCCCCGTTTGTAACTCGTTTTGCCAGCCAAGGTAAACTTCATGCCAAAGCAATGTGGCAAATAAAAAGCCAGGGGAGATTGATTTGCCAAGCAGCACTCTTTCATCAGTTCGGGCAAGCGCTATTTTTGCAAAATGACTGAGCTTGTCTTGCTCAAAAATAGCATCAATCATGGGCAATAGCCCTTGGCCCAAACCAACATCTCTTAAAGCCTCTAAGGACGCCCAAGCATGTCCTGACATCAACAGCTTTAATATTTCATCAAAGAGTCGCGCACTAGGCACATCATGAATTAATGGCGCCAATTCTTGAATTGGCGCTAAGGTCTTGGCCTCAATACGAAAACCTGTTTTTGCAGCAAAACGTACCGCTCTAAGCATCCGGATTGGATCTTCACGGTAACGCTTTTCTGGATCCCCAATCATCCGCATGAAGCGTTCTTTCATATCATACATACCACCATGGTAATCAAGAACTACCCCATTACTGGGGTTGTAATACAAAGCATTGATTGTAAAGTCACGTCTTGCGGCATCTTCTGAGTGTGAACCCCAGATGTTATCTCGTAAAATTCGACCACTTTCGGTAATATGTTCTCCTTCATCATGAACCATGGCTCGAAATGTAGAAACTTCAATAATTTCTGGTTTATTACCGCCATAAAAAGTGACATGAACAATTTGAAATCGACGACCTATCAAGCGTGATTTTCTAAATACTGCTTGAACTTGATCCGGTGTGGCATTCGTTGCCACATCAAAATCTTTTGGAACAATTCCTAATATTAAGTCCCGAACGGCACCACCTACGATAAAAGCTTCGTATCCAGCTTGCTGAAGAGCTTGAGTTACTTTGATGGCATTTTTAGAAATATGATCTTGATTAATTTGATGATCTTGGAAACTAATCTCTTTAGCGACCTTTTTTTTAGATGAAGGCGAAGTCGGTGAAGGTTTTTTACCTAAAATACGACGTATGATTTTTTGCATCATGCAAATAAATGAAGTATCTTCCAAGCTCTCTCTTGCGCAAGATTGGCAAGCCTTGGATCTGGATTGGTCGCAATAGGTACTTTGACTTTTTCCAACAGTGGTAAATCGTTCATTGAATCAGAATAAAAAATGCTATTTTGCACATGATCTAAACTTAAGCCCAAACTTTCGAGCCAGTTTTCTACATGGACAACCTTGCCCGCTTGAAAATTGGGTAAACCTTGAACTTTACCTGTAAATTCACCATCCGTGCTAATTTCTGGCTCAGTGGCGATGAGGTGTTGAATCCCAAAACGTGTAGCAATAGGTTTTGTCACAAAGCTATTTGTAGCCGTGACGATTGAACAAATATGCCCTAAATCAAGATGTTGATTGACGAGTTCAATTGCTTTTGGATGTATTTGAGGTTCAATCTTTTTTTTCATGAACTCGCCATGCCATGTTTCGAGTTGTTTTCTTGGGTGGCTTGCAAGAGGTTTTAATGCAAAGCTCAAAAATTCATCAATATTGAGTGTGCCAGCCTTATATGCCTCATAAAAACGATTATTAGCTTGCTCATATTCTTCTTGATTGACAACGCCTAATTCAACCAAAAAATGTCCCCAGGCATGATCACTATCGATTGGTAAGAGCGTATTATCTAAATCAAAAAAAACGAGAGTTGGAGAGTTGAGAGACATGAGTTATGTTTTATTTTTTAACAAGTCTCTTACTAAGGGGAGAGTAATGGAACGTTTGGTTTGTAAAGAGTATTGATCCAATGCTTCTACAAGGCTAATTAAGCTTGGCATGTCGCGATGAAAATTATCTAGAAGCCAAGGAGCAATATCTTCAGACCACTTTAAACCTTTGGCGGTTGCAAAATCTTTGAGTGCTTTAATTTTTTCATCATCTTGCAATGTGTGAAGTTCAAAATTAAGTCCAGAGGATAGTCGAGAAGCAATATCGCTTCGTAAGGCAAGCCCTGAAATAGATTGTGATCCGGTAGAAATAATAAGAATTTCTTCATCATCTTTTGCTTCAATCAGCAATCTAAAAAAGGCCTTTTGTTCATTCTCTTTGAGATGGTCAACGTTATCAATCAGGTAAAGCTTATGGACTAACATATTTCCATAATCAAGATAGCTCCAGAGAGAGCTCCCGGACTCCAAGAAGCATGTACTTAATTCATTTTCTTGAGCAATTCCATTTAAGGCCTTAAGTAAATGGGTTTTGCCACAACCTTGAGGACCCCAAAAGTAAAGTATTTCTAATTCAGGATTTGGGTTCGATTGGTTTTCCCAATAAAGTTCTAGAGACTTTAAAACAGTAATAATATTGGCACCATTTTTTCGATCTTTTTTTGATAAAACAAAATTATCTAAAGTTGGCGGTGGCGATAATAAAATATCTAAGGTAAATTGTTGAGGTTTTTTGCTTGTCATTTAAGTATTACTGTTGAACCATTGACTAGTGAGCAATTTGTGTTTGAAGTGGCGAAATGCAACAAGACAGATTGCAGACATAGGGAATGCAAGAAGAATACCAAAGAATCCAAAAAGCTGCCCAAATACCATCAAAGCAAAGAGTACAGTAACCGGATGAAGCCCAATTCTTTCCCCAACAAGGCGCGGTGTTAATACAAAGCTTTCAAGAAGTTGTCCAACACCGTAAAGAACTAAAACAGCGATCAAAGCATTTCCAGGACCAAATTGTAATAAAGTCGCCAGTAGAGATAATATAAAGCTAATTAAAAATCCAACGTATGGAATAAATGCAACCAAACCTGTAAACATACCTAATGGAATGGCGCTTTGAACACCAATTAAAAGTAATCCCAGGCTATAAAAACAAGCCAAAACAATCATCAATAAGACTTGACCACGTAAGTAATGCGACACTAAAACGTCAACTTCTTTTGCAAGATCAAGGAACGTTTCACGAAATCGAACGGGGATAAATTCTTCAATCATCTTGAAGAATTTATCCCATTCTAATAATAGATAAAAAAGAACAAACAAAACAAGCACAGTATTTGCGAAAAATCCCAAGACAGAGCTAGACGATTTAATAATGGTGCCTATAGATTGAGTTACTAAGACATTGGCATGATCTGTAATTTGAGATGTAATTTGAGATTGAACCACTTCACGAATAGCACCCCAATCTAACTTCACATTAAAAGTTGCAAGCGCAGGCTCTAGCCACTCTTGAAGATTTTTGAGCCAAATAGGAAATTGAGCTTTAAAAAGTGGAATTTCATGCTGTAATAAATTAAGTAAGAGTAAAAGAATGACAATACTTGCGAAAACACCAACAAGAAGAGAAATTAGTGCAGCCAGAATACGGGGCATTTTGAGCTGTACTAAACGCTCTGTTAGAGGCTCTAACATATAGGCAAAGATAAAGGCTGCCAAAAAAGGCATCAAAATTTCAATCAAGCTAGAAAAAAAATCAGACATTGCCATCACCTTGAATTAGAATCTTCTCATTCTACTGAGTTCATAGGAATGATATGTCAAATTCGACAAGTAAAGATTCAAATTTAAAAAATAACCTGCAAACCCAAGGACTGTCTTATAAAGATGCTGGCGTTGATATAGACGCTGGGGACGCTTTGGTTGAGAGAATTAAGCCCCTAGCTAAGAAAACGATGCGTGAAGGCGTTCTAGCTGGTATCGGAGGCTTTGGCGCCCTTTTTGAGGTGCCCAAACGATTTCAAGAGCCAGTGTTAGTCTCTGGTACAGATGGTGTTGGGACAAAATTGAAATTAGCCTTTGAGTGGCAGATTCATGACACGGTAGGCCAGGATTTAGTTGCTATGAGCGTCAATGATATTTTGGTTCAGGGTGCTGAGTCCTTGTTTTTTCTAGATTATTTTGCTTGTGGCCACTTATCCGTAGATGTTGCAGCTACAGTTGTGGGTGGCATTGCACAGGGGTGCGAAATCGCTGGTTGCGCACTTATTGGGGGTGAAACTGCTGAAATGCCAGGTATGTATCCTGACGGGGAGTACGATTTGGCAGGATTTGCAGTGGGAGTTGTAGAAAAGTCGAAAATTATTACAGGCAAAACCATCACTCCGGGAGATGTTGTACTTGGTTTAGCTTCCAGTGGGGCACATTCCAATGGCTATTCTCTTATCCGTAAAATTATTGAAGTGAGTGGTGCAAACAGGAATTTTGATATGGGGGGTCGATCACTTGAAGAGGTGGTAATGACCCCAACTAAAATTTATGTAAAGCCTGTATTGGAGTTATTGAATCTAATCAATATTAAGGGTATGGCTCATATTACGGGCGGTGGTTTAGTAGAAAATATCCCGCGCGTTTTGCCTGATCACGTTCAAGCAGTGCTGCATCGAGATGCATGGCAAATGCCCCATTTATTCCAATGGCTATCAAAAGCAGGAAACGTAGATGATCAAGAAATGTATCGTGTTTTCAATTGTGGCATTGGCTTGGCAATCATTTTGCCTGCTCAAGATTTGAGTTTAGCAATGGAATTTTTGAAAAAACATGATATCGAGAGTTTTCAGTTAGGTGAAATTGTAGAGCGCCCCCCAGGAGCGCATCAAACCATTGTTATCTAAACATTTGAAGGTGTTGAAGGCAGGCATTGATAGCTTGAGGTAAAAAATCCTTGCTGCCAGGATCTATGACATGACGACTAGGCATCGCCCTTAGCCAGGTAAGCTGTCTTTTACCTAGTTGTCGACTAGCTGCTAGTCCTGCTTCAACGAAATCTTTATAAGTTATTTCATGATTGAAGTAACTTATCGCTTGTCGATAACCTACAGCCCTCATGGAAGGTAATTCAGGTTTGATATTGGGATGATTTAAAAGTAATTGAACCTCATCCAAAAAACCTTGATCGAGCATATGCATGAAGCGCATTCGAATCCGTTCATGAAGCCACCCACGGTCTTCAGGCTCTAGTGAGACCAAATTATTTGCAAAAGATGCATCATCCCGAGATTCTGAGTAGGGTTGTAAAGCCAAAAACTCTGACATAGGCGTGCCAGTCATTGTATAAATCTCTAAAGCACGAGAAACTCTTTGAGTATCTCCCGCAGGGAGCCTTGAAGCAGTTTGTGGATCAATGTTCTGTAATTTTTCATACATGGCATCCCAGCCGATTTCAGATGCTTCTTGAGCGATTTTTACACGAATTTCAGGGGATGTTGCTGGCAAGTCAGTAAGTCCTTGCACCAAGGCTCGCCAATACAGCATAGTGCCACCCACAATGATTGGCACATGACCTCGAGACTTAATTTCACTTGCCCACTGAATAGCATCCTTGGCAAACTGAGCTGCAGAATAACTTTGCCAAGGTTCTCGAATATTCAAGCCATGGTGAGGAATTAAGGCTTGTGCTTCGAGACTCGGCTTTGCGGTACCAATATCCATGCCTTTGTATACCAGTGCCGAGTCCATGCTGATGATTTCAACAGACATACCGCAAAGTTTGGCAGATTTTGCAAGTTCAAATGACAAGGTACTTTTACCACTTGCAGTTGGCCCCACAATGGCAAGAATATTTTCTAAAGGATGTTTAGAAAATGACATATTAAACTCAGCGACCTCTTAAAAAGAACTTATCTAAATCCTGCACACTTAACTGAATCCAGGTAGGCCGACCATGATTACATTGATCGGCTCTGTCCGTAGTTTCCATTTGTCTTAGGAGGGCATTCATTTCGGGAATAGTCAAGATTCGATGCGCGCGAACAGCAGCATGACAAGCCTTCGTTGCTAAGCGTTCATGCTTGGCAGAGTCAACGACACCAGAAGAGCCTACATCATCTAAATCATTAATAAGTGTGCGCACTAAAGCTGTAGGTTCTGCCTTATTCAAAAGTGCAGGAATCGATCGAATACAAATTTGTTCAGGACCCAAGGTCGTGATATCAAAACCTAACTCACTCAGGGCAGATTGATTGTCGTTGAGTAATGCAATTTCGAGAGAGCTCACATGCATGACAGCAGGAACTAAGAGGGTTTGTATGGCCACCTGGCCCTGTAAATCAGTTTTTAATTTTTCATATAAAACGCGTTCATGAGCGGCATGCATATCAACCAGAACTAAACCATTATAGTTTTGCGCCAGAATATATATTCCTGCAATTTGTGCGATTGCATAACCCAGTGGGTAATGATGATCATCCTGAGAGGTTAAAGAAGAATTTGAGGCAGTCGATTCAATTTGATTCCTTTCACCTAATAACTGAATCATGGATTCCTTAATTGAGTTGTTCGGGAGAGTAAATTGCATCGGTTGTTGATACCGTAAAGTTGGAGGACTAACAAACGAACTTTGATTTGTCAAAGAATTGGTATTTGTAAGAGGACTTTGAATAAAACTGGTGTTCGCAGTTGATGATGCTTGCGCATGTCCTGCACCATGAGATAAACGATCTTTAATTGAGTGATATACAAATTGATGGACTGCACGACTATCGCGAAAACGTACTTCAATTTTTGCTGGATGTACATTGACATCAACAAGTTCGGGTTGAATGGATAAATTCAGCAATAAGATGGGTTGACGATCACCATGAAGAACATCCTGATAGGCGCTGCGAATAGCATGATTAATTAATTTATCTTTAATAAAACGATGATTAACAAATATATATTGTTGATCCGCTCTCGCCCTACTCGCTGTTGGAGCCCCAATGTATCCATGGAGTTGAATCAGATCTGTACCTACCTTTAAAGCTAACTTTGCCTCATGAAACTCGACACCCAATATATCATCTGCTCTTTTTTCTAAAGTGCCTGATGACCAGCGGTGCAAAGGTTTGCCGTTGTGCCAAACTGAAAAACCGACATGGGGATTGGCTAAAGCGCAACGCCTGATCGCCTCTAAGCAATGGCCAAATTCAGTTGCTGAGGATTTTAAAAACTTACGACGCGCAGGTGTATTAAAAAATAGATCTTGAATATCAATTCGTGTTCCGAAATCACCCGCTGCAGGTTTAATCTCCAATGTGGAGCTATTGATTAAATTTGCGTGCTCATCATTCGCGGTTCTCGTTGTAAGTGTGACATTAGCAACAGACGCAATAGAAGCGAGGGCTTCACCCCTGAAGCCCATTGTCATTACTGATTCTAAATCCTCCAAGCTATAAATCTTACTTGTGGCATGACGCGTTAATGCAAGTTTGAGCTCGGTTGTAGGGATGCCCTGACCATCATCTGAGATAACTATTCTTGTTGTGCCACCTTCTTCAAGACGAATATCTAGAGCCGTTGCATGCGCATCGATTGCATTTTCAAGAAGCTCTTTCACAACAGCACTCGGTCGCTCAATAACTTCTCCAGCAGCAATCTGGCTAATTAACTGATCTGGCAGAGTGCGTATTGGATTTCTCATAAACTTATTTTCTCACGATAATCTTGAACATCATTTGAAACTGTT
Organism: Burkholderiaceae bacterium; assembly: GCA_947462685.1. Taxonomy (GTDB): domain Bacteria; phylum Pseudomonadota; class Gammaproteobacteria; order Burkholderiales; family Burkholderiaceae; genus Polynucleobacter. The sequence goes on from CANHPL010000004.1 coordinate 53,723, forward strand.
AATATATCCAACGTGGATCAATTAATTTCTTTATTTCATTTTGTCATGCACATTGGAGATCATCTCGGTGAGTATGGCACCTTGGCATACGCCATTCTTAGCCTCATTATTTTCACTGAAACTGGCTTTGTTGTTTTTCCATTTCTACCCGGTGATACATTGCTCTTTGCTGCCGGCGCCTTTTGCGCTAGTGGCCAATTAAGCTTAGTTACCCTCAACCTTGTCATTATTATTTCTGCAGTGCTAGGTAATACTGTAAATTTTTGGGTTGGTTACTATTTGGTAGGCCGTATCGATATCAGTAAGGCCAAATGGATTGATCAAACGGCTTTAGAAAAAACACATACATTTTTTGAAAAACATGGCGGAAAAACGATTATTTTGGCCAGATTTGTGCCTTTAGTCAGATCCTTTGCTCCTTTTGTTGCCGGCGTTTCTCATATGGATCATCAAAAATTTCAAACCTATAACATCATTGGCGCCGTTTTATGGAGTGGGATATTAACTATTTGTGGTTATTTTTTCGGAAACTTACCCATCATTCGGGATAATCTTAATGAAATCGTTCTCATCGGAGCACTTGCGGCTATTATTCCCACGATTATTGCCGGTCTGTGGCGTTTCATACAGCCTTTATTTAAGAAACCAAATTAACTGGCTTTGAGGGATTTCTCTAAATCTTCAAGGTGCATTCTAATTTCCGTAACATCTGTTGCGCTTGGATTTTTTTCTAAATAATGGTGCAAATCATTGATTGCAGGACGAATGTAGTCAAGTTGTGCAAAAGCTAATCCACGATCTCGAACCTCTTCAACTTCGCCAGGTAAAAGTAGGACTAATCTTTCTTGAATACTGAGTAATCGCTCCCATCGATCTTGGTGACTATATACAGCTTTTAAATTCCTTAAAAAGCGTGACAAAATTTCTCTAGGACTAGAGCTTCTTAAAAACAAACTAAGCGGTAATGCAAGTTCGCCGCGGTATCCTTTTGCGTCTAAATATGGGTCGAGCATGGCTTGTAATTCATGCTTAGACAAAGAAGAACCTGTGGTTGGATCCATCACCACTTCTCCTTGAGGGAGTGAAATACGTACTAAAAAATGATTTGGAAATGAAATTCCGCGAATTTGAATACCGATTTGATTTCCAAACTCCATCAGTAAAAGAGCTAAAGAAATGGGTATTCCACGCCGATGTTGAATCAAACTGTGAAGATAAGAGTTTTCAGGGGCATAGTAATCGTTCGTATTGAGACCAAAATGCATTTCCTGAAAAAAGAAATATTTCAGAAATTGTAATTTTTGTAAGTCAGTTGTTTCAGCTGTAAAACGAGACTTTAATTTAAGCACCAGTTGATCAATATCATCTAAGGTTTGTTGCACATCTAGTGAGGGATAGGCATGTTGACCAACAGCAATTGCAGCCTCAGTAAGTGGAAAATGAGCATCATCTGCTACAAGTGATTTAAAGTAGTCTAGTTGTTTAGTTGGCATAAATTAATGAGTGTGACGGATGAATTCTTTAAAGCGAAATCCACAAACTTTTAGAACAAGAGCATAAACAATCATAGCGAAAATACCCCAGCCAAGCATCAAAGTAATTCTTTTCAATGGTTCATCAGCAAGACTAATCCAGTCATGATAATTAGCACCCCAAAAAAGAACCGCACCAAAAGCCAATAGGGCAACTAGGAGACGCAAGAAAAATGAAGCCCACGCTTGATTGCTGGCCAGCATTTGACCTTTTCTCGCCAAGCCTATCCAAAGGAGTGCGGCATTCAAACAAGCACCAATGCCAATAGACAGTGCCAGACCGGCATGGGCAAAGTAAGGCACAAAAATGAAATTTAAGAACTGCGTAAAAACCAAAACAATCAGACCTATTTTTACTGGAGTACGTATATCTTGTTTTGCATAAAACCCAGGAGCTAAAATTTTTATCAGAATAAGCCCAATTAAACCAATACCATAAGCTTGTAAAGCCATCTGCGTCATTTGGACATCATGAGCAGTAAATTGACCGTAATGGTAAAGACTCGCTGCCATGGGTGTGCCAAAGATAAAAAGTGCAATCGCTGCTGGCGTTGCCATTACAAAGGTTAACCGAATACCCCAACTCATCAGACTTTTTGATTGTTCAATATCGCCATTAGCATTTGCTCGACTCAAGCTTGGTAAAAGGACAGTCCCTACTGCAACACCTAGAAGTGCCGTAGGAAACTCCATTAAGCGGTCGGCATACGACAACCAAGAAACACTTCCAGCCTGAAGATGCGAAGCAATATTGGTATTAATAATTAAAGAGAGTTGGCTTACGGAGACAGCAAATATGGCAGGCCCCATTAATTTTAAAATTCTGATTGCTTCAGGATTTTTTAAGGCCACACGGATATTTTTGATCCCCATGCCGATTTTGGGCATCATCCCGAGTCGAAATAATGCAGGTATCTGAATCGCTAACTGTAAAACTCCGCCCAACATGACTCCAACGCCAAGTCCATAAATCGGTGTTGAAAAATAGGGGGCAAAAATAAGAGACCCTGTAATCATGCCTAAATTCAGTAAAACAGGAGTAAAAGCAGGAATTAAAAACTTTTTATGGGTATTCAGAATTCCTGCGGCAAGGGATACCATGGAAATAAAACCAATATACGGAAACATCATGCGTGTCAAAACAACACTCATCGAGTACGTGTCGGAGGATTTAAAGCCAGATGCAATCATGAAGACTAGATAAGGTGCAAAAACGACCCCAATAATGACGGTGATAAGTAAACTCCAAAAAAGTAGTGTCGTAACGACATCAATAAGCTCTTTTGTCGCTTTTTCACCGTTTTTAGCACTAACTTCGCCTAAAATAGGCACAAAAGCTTGAGAAAACGCACCTTCTGCAAATAGTCGTCTAAATAAATTAGGAATCCGAAAGGCTACATTAAAGGCATCCGTCATTTCGGAAGCTCCAAAAGCCCTAGCAATGAGAGTTTCCCTCACGAGTCCCAAAACTCGGGATAGCATGGTCATACTACTGACCTTTGCGGCGGCAGATAAAAGATTCACGTCTTTAGTTTCGCTGATTTAGAAGGGCTAGTCAAAATTTCTTTGTTCAGTTATAATAATTGATTATGTTTTTCAAACAACTCTAAAGATACAAGTAGAGATGTTCGGATAATTAACCTTAATAATTGTAATGAATGCAACTTAATGCATTTGTTCTTGAAGAGAAATAGAGTAAAAATATGGCAAATACCGCACAAGCTCGTAAACGCGCTCGGCAAGCAGTGAAGCAAAACGCTCACAATTCCAGCTTACGTTCACGCTTAAGAACTGCAATTAAATCAGTACGCAAAGCTGTAACTGCTGGCGACAAAGAGGCAGCTGCTAAAGTATTTTTAGCGGCACAATCAACGATTGATCAAATTGCTGACAAGAAAATTGTTCACAAGAACACCGCCTCACGTCAAAAGTCTCGTTTATCAGCCGCCATTAAGGGCATGACAAGCTGACATTTTTTTGGCTTGGTAAAAAATCCGCTCTTGGCGGATTTTTAGTTTTTAGAGCTCATATTATTTATTTGAACTTGGAAGTTCAGAAATATAGTTGAGAACCAAATCGTTATCTTTTGCAAAGCCCAAGACAAAATCTAACGCTTTAGGGTCAATTTCATGAAGTCTTTCATCAACAAAGACACATCTAATGCCATTCATCATTTCAGGGCGAACGTAGGGTGAATGAGTAAACCTTGGGTCGCCAAGGTCGGATTTAGGTCTAAAGGGGGCCATTACACCACATAAACGATCAATCCAATCACTTGGCCTAAAATCCTTGCCCTCAGAGGTAATACCTTGAATGAGAAATTGTTTATGTGTCAATTTGCGTAAATTAGAAGATTAAATGAATCATGACAGACTATAGCCTATAAAGATTGCTAAAATATTTTTTAACAAGATTGATTGAATACAATAGGTATTTAAATCATTCATAATTTCTTATGACTCAATTAAAAGTTCCGCTGCGACATTACCTTCAATTTTCTGACTTTAATGCAGAAGACTACGCTTACATATTAAATCGCTCTAAAATTTTGAAAGAAAAATTTAAGAACTACGAAACGTGGCATCCGCTTCATGATCGAACTTTGGCAATGATTTTTGAAAAGAACTCCACAAGAACACGATTATCTTTTGAAGCAGGGATGTTTCAATTGGGAGGGCATGCAGTTTATTTAAATACGCGCGATACCCAATTGGGGCGTGGCGAACCTGTTGAGGATGCCGCACAGGTAATTTCTAGGATGACCGATATCATTATGGTTCGCACCTTCGGTCAAGATATATTGGAGCGATTTGCAACAAATTCTAGGGTACCCGTTATTAATGGCTTAACAAATGAGTTTCATCCATGCCAAGTACTGGCTGATATCTTCACTTACCATGAGTTAAGAGGGGATATTTCCGGCAAAACAGTTACTTGGATTGGTGATGCGAATAATATGGCATATACCTGGTTACAAGCTGCGCGAATTTTAAATTTTCAGCTTCACTTTTCTGGACCCAAGGACTACTCATTAGATATGAGTCGTATTAGCTCGGAAGAGGAAAAACATCTACACATTTTTGAAGACCCGTTAGAAGCTTGTCGAAATGCACATTTGGTAACGACCGATGTTTGGACGAGTATGGGTTACGAAAAAGAGAACCAAGAACGTTTAGTAGCTTTTGAACGTTGGATTGTAGATGAGCAAAAGATGTCAGTTGCACAGCAAGAAGCGGTATTTATGCATTGTTTGCCAGCCCATCGAGGGGAAGAGGTTTCGAGTGGTGTTATCGATGGCCCCCAAAGTGTCGTATGGCAAGAAGCAGAAAACCGTTTGCATGTGCAGAAAGCGCTCATGGAGTTTTTATTGTGTGGAAAATTTAATTAATTGGTAAATAATGATGGCAGATATAAATAAAGTGGTTTTAGCCTATTCTGGTGGATTAGACACCAGTGTGATTTTGAAATGGTTACAAGACACCTACAAATGTGAGATTGTGACTTTTACTGCAGACCTTGGTCAAGGTGAAGAATTAGAGCCTGCAAGAGCCAAGGCCTTGCAATTTGGGATTAAGCCAGAAAATATTTTTATTGATGACTTACGTGAAGAGTTCGTTCGGGACTTTGTATTTCCCATGTTCCGCGCAAATACGATTTATGAAGGCGAGTATCTTTTAGGAACTTCTATTGCCAGGCCGCTGATTGCCAAACGTCAAATTGAAATTGCACGTATGACTGGAGCAGATTCCGTTTCGCATGGGGCTACAGGGAAGGGTAATGATCAAGTTCGATTTGAGTTGGGGTATTACGCTCTTGAGCCAGGCATTAAAGTAATTGCACCTTGGCGTGAATGGGATTTACTTTCACGCGAAAAATTACTCGCCTACGCACAAACAAATGGCATCCCTGTTGAAATGAAGCATAAACAAGGCGGCGCACCATATTCTATGGACGCAAATCTATTGCACATCAGCTTTGAAGGTCGGCATTTAGAGGATCCAAACGCACAGGCAGAAGAGTCCATGTGGCGTTGGACAGTTTCCCCTGAAAAAGCGCCAGATCAACCTGAAGAAATTGAACTTGAATTTGCCAAAGGAGATGTTGTTGCCATTGATGGACAACATATGGCACCACACACATTACTTGCCAAGTTAAATGAACTTGGAGGCAAGCACGGCATTGGCCGCTTAGATTTAGTAGAAAATCGCTTTGTTGGGATGAAGAGTAGAGGGTGTTATGAGACACCCGGCGGAACTATTTTGCTTAAAGCGCATCGTGGGATAGAGAGTATTACCTTGGATCGTGAAGTGGCTCATTTAAAAGATGATTTAATGCCCCGTTATGCAAGCTTAATTTATAACGGGTATTGGTGGTCTCCCGAAAGAATCGCTTTGCAAACCTTGATAAACCATACTCAAGAAATGGTGAATGGATTTGTAAAACTCAAGTTATACAAAGGCTCAGTTTCCGTATTATCAAGAAACTCATTAAACACCTTATTTGATCAAAACATTGCTACTTTTGACGATGATGGCGGCGCATATAACCAAGCAGATGCCGGCGGATTTATTAAGTTAAACGCCTTACGTATGCGGATTGCAGAAATTGCAAGGCGTAAAAGAATAACAAAGTAAGTTTAAATTTAAGGGGATAGGGTAAATGCAATTCGATCTGGTATCTGTAAGTAAAAAAGCAAATGTATATTTTGACGGTAAATGTATTTCCCATACGGTCACTTTAGCTGACGGAACTCGTAAGTCAGTAGGCGTTATTTTGCCAAGTACATTACGCTTTGATTTAAGTACAAAAGAAATCATGGAAGTCGTTGACGGGACCGCATTTGTTGCCATCAATGGTCGCCCAGAACTCACCTACACGACTGGACAAATTTGGGAAGTAGAGGCTGGAGGATATTTTGAGATCCGTGTGGAGGCCCCATTACATTATGTCTGTCATTTTGGGTAGTTAAGGTTTAGGTAGTCCCATAACTAATTTGCCTGCTCCTAGTTGACGTTTTTCGAACCAATTGGAATTCATCTCTAAAGCGTATCGAATAGGTTTTAAGGGGCAGTGATTTTCCTCAGATTGAGGTTTCATTTCTTCAACATTAACGATTTTGCCATCATCATCGATAAATGCGATAGAGAGTGGCAAAAGGGTGTTTTTCATCCAAAAGCAATGCCCTGCCTTTTGCTCAAAAACGAATAGCATGCCATTTTGTTCAGGCATGGACTTCCTATACATGAGACCTAATTGTTGACTAGATGCGGTACTTGCAACCTCTGCTTTGATTATGTTTTTGTCAATTTTTAAGTTAATGACAGGCAATGCCGAACTATAGGCAAGACAAGGGAGGATTGCGAATATGGAAGAGATATAAATTTTCAACATATGTCCTTAGAAAATTAATTAATAAATATTAAATGAATGATTTCGGGAAATTAAATCACCTTAAAATATCCTGTAATAAGAATGATTGTAGAAGACTAGCAATTTAATTTGTAATAGTATGACATTAGAGCAAATTACCTTTTATTCAGATTTGTTTATCGATATACCCGAGAATCTAATTACCCGCTATCAAGAATCGATTTTTTCTAAGAGAGTGACTTATGCGTTGCTCGTTTAATGAATGGCGCTAAACAAGTATCATGCTCTAGCTTTGGTTAAGTCTTAATTGATAACATAAAATGTACTTTTGGATACTGCCGCTGTAGAGGCTATCAAAGTTTTTCAACGCGTTAAAAACAAAAAAACCCCTTAAAGGGGTTTTTGTCCAACATCCTATAAAGGATTAACTCAATTAAGCACCTTGAATATTGGTAGCTTGTTTGCCTTTTGGGCCTTGAGTAATATCAAAGGTAACTTTTTGACCTTCTTTGAGGGTTTTGAAACCACTCATTGTAATTGCGCTGAAGTGAGCAAATAACTCTTCTTCACCATCATCAGGTTTGATAAAACCAAAACCTTTTGCATCATTAAACCATTTTACGACACCGGTTGCCATTCGAACTCCGTTACATTTTAAAGAATCAATCTTGAAGCGTGAAAAACATTAAAGCTAACACATCTACAAGCCTCGTGTATAAAACCTCTAATACACATAGCTTGATTGTTTTCCTTTATTGTCATTATGTCAAGGCGTAATAGGTCAAAAAACATTAGTATTTGCCCTAAAAGAACACATTTTTTGTTAAATTATGAATATTGTTGCTGTTTTAAAGAAAATTTAGTCTATAAACACCCAAAAAAAACAGTAAATTGAGCAAATGATTAGAATCTAGGTATGAACACGAAATTAAGCAAAAATACGATTCTAGCCATGAATCCTTCCTTGCCTTTGACTGGCGACGATAGGACTACTGCCTTGGATCGTGAGGCTAAAAAAGTTGAGCCTCCACCACTCTATAAAGTGGTTTTGTTAAATGATGACTTCACACCAATGGAGTTTGTAGTCATGGTGATTCAAGAGTATTTTCATAAAGATCAGGAAACTGCCACTAGAATTATGTTACAAGTACATTTAGAAGGAAAAGGTGTATGCGGTGTTTATACACATGATGTAGCAGCAACAAAAGTCGCTCACGTAACAGAAATTTCCCGTAAGTCGGGTCACCCTTTGCAATGCATGATGGAGGAAGTATGATTGCCCAAGAACTAGAAGTCAGTTTACATATGGCTTTTGTGGATGCACGTGCCGCACGTCATGAGTTCATTACGGTAGAACATTTATTAAGTGCCCTATTAGATAATGCGACTGCTGTGGAAGTTTTAAAGGCCTGCGCCGTGAATATTGCAGACCTTCGAGCACAACTAAAGAACTTCATCAATGACAACACGCCTATCGTCCCTGGCACTGAAGAAGTTGATACTCAACCCACACTTGGATTTCAGCGAGTCATCCAACGTGCCATTATGCATGTTCAATCTACATCAAGTGGCAAGAAAGAAGTTACCGGGGCCAATGTATTAGTTGCGATTTTTGGTGAAAAAGATTCTCATGCTGTGTATTACCTGCAACAGCAAGGAGTAACCCGTTTAGATGTTGTGAATTTTATCAGTCATGGCATTCGTAAAGATCAAGCAGATTCTCCAAAACCTGAGTCAGCAGGTACAGAAACTGATGATGCCGCCAATGGTGGAAAAGATAGTCCGTTAGAACAATATACTCAAAACCTCAATGTATTAGCTCGCCAAGGAAAAATAGATCCACTTATTGGGCGTGAACATGAAGTTGAAAGAGTAATACAAATATTGTGCCGTCGCAGAAAAAATAATCCATTATTAGTGGGTGAAGCTGGTGTAGGTAAAACAGCCATTGCAGAAGGGCTCGCTTGGAGAATCACGCAAGGTGATGTGCCAGACATATTAAAAGAAGCAATGGTTTATTCTTTAGATATGGGAGCGTTACTCGCCGGCACAAAATACCGAGGTGATTTTGAGCAACGCTTAAAGGCTGTCTTGAAATCATTGAAAGATAATGTGCATGCGGTTTTGTTTATTGATGAGATTCATACATTAATTGGAGCTGGTGCGGCATCAGGGGGTACATTAGATGCTAGCAACTTGTTGAAGCCCGCTTTATCTAGTGGTCAATTAAAATGTATTGGCGCCACGACATTCACGGAATATCGAGGTATCTTTGAGAAAGATGCGGCTTTATCCAGAAGATTTCAGAAAATAGATGTTCTTGAGCCTTCTGTAGATCAGACTGTACAGATCCTACGCGGACTCAAGTCGCGCTTTGAAGAGCATCATGGGGTCAAGTACTCGCAGAGCGCTTTAAGCGCCGCCGCAGAGCTCTCCTCGCGTTATATCAATGACAGGCAGTTGCCAGATAAAGCAATCGATGTCATCGATGAAGCTGGTGCAGCGCAGCGTATATTGCCAAAATCCAAACAAAAGAAAACCATTGGACGTCTAGAGATTGAAGACATTGTTTCTAAAATCGCTCGGATTCCAGCACAGTCTGTGAGTGTTGATGATCGTAGCAAGTTACAAACCTTAGACCGTGATTTAAAAAGCGTGGTCTTTGGGCAAGATCCTGCAATTGAAGCTCTCGCGTCAGCGATTAAGATGGCTAGAGCTGGTTTAGGTAAAGTCGACAAGCCAATCGGGTCATTTTTATTCTCAGGACCAACTGGCGTTGGAAAAACTGAAGTTGCAAAACAGTTGGCTTTTATCATGGGCGTCGAGCTCTTACGTTTTGATATGTCCGAATACATGGAGCGACATGCCGTGAGTCGATTGATCGGCGCACCTCCGGGATATGTTGGTTTTGATCAGGGTGGATTATTAACCGAAGGGGTCAATAAAAAACCACATTGTGTTTTGTTACTGGACGAAATTGAAAAAGCTCACCCGGACATCTTTAATATCTTGTTGCAGGTGATGGATCATGGCACTTTGACAGATAATAATGGCCGTAAAGCTGATTTCAGAAATGTCATTATTGTCATGACAACCAATGCTGGTGCTGAAACGATGAATAAGGCAACTATTGGTTTTACAAATCCACGTGAGTCTGGTGACGAAATGGCAGATATCAAGAAGATGTTTACGCCAGAGTTCCGGAATCGTTTAGACGCTATTGTTTCATTTAAAGCGCTTGATGAATCGATTATTCTCCGTGTCGTCGACAAATTCCTCATGCAGTTAGAAGAGCAGTTACATGAGAAAAAAGTAGATGCTACATTTTCCTCTGGATTACGTACTTACCTTGCTAAAAAGGGATTTGATCCGCTGATGGGAGCACGTCCAATGCAGCGTCTCATTCAAGATACTGTCCGCAAAGCCTTAGCTGATGAGTTATTGTTTGGCAAATTAGTCAATGGCGGCACCGTCTTGGTGGATGTTGATGCGGATGATCAAGTAATTTTGGAGATTCATGCTGCGGCAGTTAAAGGAAAGACAGCCTCAACAGAAACTTCAGAAGAACTGTAATACTGAGAAATACACTAAAAAAGCCTCGTTAATCGAGGCTTTTTTAGATCCCAGAGATGACCGTGTATCTGGTGCTGCGCTATAGGCTTAAGTAATCAATTTAACTAATTGTTTTAGGTCTTTCCAGTACTTCCAAAGCCACCTTCACCACGATCAGAAGATGCGAATTCATCAACAATCGACCATTCAATTTGCATGACTGGAACGATGACAATCTGCGCCAAACGCTCCATGGGCTCCAATCGAAAGCTAGAAGTGCCACGATTCCAGGTACTGATCATTAACTGCCCTTGATAGTCTGAGTCGATAAGTCCTACGAGATTACCCAAGACAATGCCATGCTTGTGCCCAAGGCCAGAGCGAGGCAGAATCATGGCGCAGTACCTAGGGTCGTTAATGTAAATAGAAATACCCGTAGGGACAAGTAAAGTTTGTCCAGGGGCAATATCGATTGCCTCATCTAAGCAGGCTCTTAAATCTAATCCAGCACTGCCCGGAGTGGCGTATTGAGGAAGTTGTGAACGCATCCGCTCATCAATAATTTTTACTTGAAGTTTTTGCATATGAGTTACTTTAATAAACGATGTGCTACTTGAAAAATAATGTCGCGCGCTAGAGCAAGCTTGTCAGATGGACCAAGACTTAATTCCCCATGAGAGTCAATCAAAGTAACTTGATTGATATCTTCCCCAAAAGTACTAGGCCCATGATTGGCGATTAATAAGGGAATTTTTTTTGCAATAAGCTTTTTTTTGCCGTATTCAAGAATATTTTCTGACTCTGCGGCAAAGCCGATACAAAAAGCAGACTGACCAACAGGACTAGTGGCAAAGTCCAACAAAATATCTGGGTTTTGTACAAGCTCTAAAGTAAGAGTATCTGATGCAGACTGCTTCTTCATTTTTTGAGAAGCTACTTGACTTACACGCCAATCAGCTACAGCTGCAACACTAAAAAATACATCGCAATGCGACTGCGACATCACAGCAGCATGCATTTCTGTGGCGCTTTGCACATATATTCTTTTCGTTTTTCCAAGAAACGCTAGGGGGGTGTCTAGATGAACAGAACCACTAATTAACTGAACTTCAGCACCAGCCTCAACAGCTGCCCTGGCAATGGCGAATCCCATTTTTCCCGAACTACGGTTTGTAATACCCCTGACAGGATCTATCTCCTCAAAGGTGGGGCCAGCAGTAATCAGTACTTTTTTCCCTTGCAGAAGCTTTGGTTGAAAAAATGCAATTACAGACTCGCAGATTTCAATGGGCTCTAACATACGTCCCATACCAACTTCTCCACAGGCTTGATCGCCACTTGCAGGCCCTAATATGGTTACTTGATCTTGCAACAAACGTTGCACACTTCTTTGTGTAGCCACATGCTCCCACATTTGACGATTCATCGCTGGCGTAATGAGAAGAGGGCACGGCGCAATTTCACCTTGTGACTCATGGCCTTTAGCAAGGCATAAGGTGCTTAATAAGTCATTCGCAAGACCTAAAGAAAGTTTAGCCATGAAATCAGCGCTAGCAGGAGCAATCAAAATTGCATCGACATCTCTGGTGAGCTCGATATGGGGCATGCCATTTGCGATGCGAGTATCCCATTGACTTAAAAACACCGGATTTCCAGATACTGCTTGCATCGTTGTTGGAGTCACAAATTGAGTCGCTGCATCTGTCATTACTACTTGCACTTGAGCACCCTGCTTAATCAACTGGCGAACAAGTTCAGGAGATTTGTAAGCAGCTATCCCACCTGAAATACCAAGCAGAATTTTTTTATTATTGAGAGACATCATAGTAGAACTCTCCATTTTCAATCAACGTCGTTTGATCACACGTATTAGCTCATCAATAATTAATAAGCCTGTACCCAACGTGATGGCACTGTCAGCAATGTTAAACGCCGGCCAGTGATACTGTTGGTAATATACATCAATGAAATCAACTACTGCGCCATGGACAAAGCGGTCTATTAAATTACCTATTGCACCACCAAGTATGAGAGAGATTGAAAAACAAAAGATTCCCTGATTGGCATGGCGTTTTAAAAGCCATAACATTACGATTACAGCGAATGATCCAATACCAATAAAAAACCATTTTTGCCAACCGCCTTCATTCGCTAAAAATGAAAATGCTGCTCCTGGGTTATAAACAAGTACCCAATTCAAAAACGCGTTGATTTTACGTGAACCATGCTCAGCAATTTGACTAAGCGTAATCCATTTTGTGGCTTGATCAATCAGGATGACAAATATCGAAATGCATAACCACATGAAGAAATCATTTGAATGTTGATTTGTAAATGTAGACCTACCTTTAGCCATGACTTTACCCCTTAGATTCTATGCATAATGTCGTATTTCACCAGTGCCATGAAGATTAACGTCACATCTTTCACAAAGCTCTGGGTGCGATGGGAGACTTCCTACTGCTGGAGTATAGTGCCAGCAACGGGTACACTTTAAAAATGAAGAAGCTCTTACCGCAACTTGCAACGGAGCACCGGTCGTCGTTGTTATAACTTCGGCCTTTGAGGTGATCAGAACAAACTTCAATTCAGGACCAATACTTTTTAAAATTTCAGCTTGCTCCGGTGGTGCTTCAATTGTGATTTCAGCTTGCAGTGAAGAGCCAACTTTTCCAGCCTCTCGTTCAATTTCAATGGCCTTGGTCACATCTTGACGAATATGACGAATTTTATTCCACTTTTGAAGTAAATCAGGTGCATTTGATGTGGTTGGGACAGCTTGATATTCAGTCGTAAAAATAGTCGTTGAATGGCCCATATTACGATTAAATGTTTGCCATGCTTCTTCCGCTGTAAATGAAAGGAAGGGCGCCATCCAATGCAACATAGAATCAATGATGATATGTAAAACCGTTTGAGCACTTTTACGCGAACTTGCACTTGGTGAGTTGGTGTACAAACGATCTTTTAAGATATCTAAATAAAAGCCACCAAGGTCTTCAGTACAAAATGACATGATGCGGGATACAGCGGTATGAAACTCATAACGATCGTAGAGCTCCATGAGCTCACTTTGAACCTGAGAAGTTAAGGCGAGCATATACTGATCAATCTCTACAAGTTCGAGGATAGTAACTGCTTCTTTTGGTTGATCAAAATCACTCACATTAGCTAGTAAAAAACGTAAGGTATTTCTAATTCGACGATAAGATTCAACCACTCTTTTTAAGATTTCATCTGAGATAGTCATCTCACCGGAATAGTCAGTTGAAGCTGTCCATAAACGGATGATTTCTGCCCCCATCTTATCTGCAACTTCTTGAGGCGCAATCACATTTCCTAGAGATTTACTCATTTTTCTGCCGTTACCATCGACAGTAAAGCCATGGGTTAGCAGTGCTTTATAGGGTGGCTTGCCATCTAACATGACACCTGTGAGTAACGAAGAATGAAACCATCCGCGGTGCTGGTCTGAGCCCTCTAGATATAAATCAGCCCAACGATCATGATCTGAGTGCAATTCTTGTTGGTGTGAACCACGAATGACATGCCAATGTGTGCTGCCCGAGTCAAACCAAACATCTAATGTGTCTTTATTTTTTTCGTACAGATCAGCGTCCGCACCCAAGAAAGCATGAATATCTAGAGTTTGCCATGCTTCTATGCCATGAACCTCAATTAATTTTGCAATAGCCTCCATGTGCTCTAAGGTTTGGGGATGAAGCTCCCCCGTTTGCCGGTGCACAAAAAATGCCATGGGGACGCCCCATTGCCTTTGCCTTGATAAAGTCCAATCCGGACGATTTGCAATCATGCCATGAAGACGTTGTTTACCCCAAGCTGGATAAAAGTGCGTCGTCTCAATCCCCGCAAGAGCCATCTCACGCAAACTTTGAGAGGTTCCAGCAGGTTTGAAATCCATACTGGCAAACCATTGCGAAGTTGCTCTGTAAATAATGGGCGTTTTATGTCGCCAACAATGCATATAGGAGTGAGTAAACTCAATAGCCTTTAAGAGCGATCCTGCTTGAGATAAGGCTTGCACAATATTTGGGTTTGCCTTCCATACAAATTGACCACCAAATAAAGGCAGATTATTAGCGTAGACACCATTGCTCATAACAGGACTAATAATGTCAGTATCTTTTAAGCCATGAGCCTTGCAGGATTTATAGTCTTCTTCACCGTAAGCTGGAGCGCTATGCACGATGCCAGTACCACTATCTAGGGTTACATATTGCGCGCAATAAACAGGAGATAGTCTTTGATATCCAGGATCAAGAGAGGCTAAGGGGTGCTCGAAAGAGAAATTTTCAAGAGCCTGTCCAAGACAAACTCCTAAGACCTTACCCTCAAGACCATAAGACTCGAGGCAGGCTTCTACCCTCTCTTTTGCCAAAATTAATAACTGCGTGCCAACATCAACCAACGCATATTCAAATTCTGGATGAACATTGAGGGCTTGATTAGACGGAATTGTCCAAGGAGTAGTCGTCCAAATAACAACACGCCCATCCTTTTGAGGAAATGTAGACAACCCAAATACTTGTGCGAGAGCATTTTTTTGACTCTGTTGAACACGAAAACCAACATCAATGGCAGGATCTTTTTTATCTTGATACTCCACTTCAGCTTCCGCCAAAGCTGATCCACAGTCAAAACACCAATTAACGGGCTTAAGCCCTCTAAAAACAAAGCCCTTTTTCATGATTTTTGCAAGGGCTCTTAATTCATTTGCCTCATTGGTAAAGTTCATGGTGAGATAAGGATTTTTCCAATCTCCAAGAACGCCTAGTCTTTCAAAATCGTTCTTTTGTTGCTCAATTTGCTCATTTGCGTAGGCACGAGCTTTTGCTTGAACTTCAGCAGTACTTAAGTTCTTACCATACTTTTTTTCAATTTGGATTTCGATTGGCATGCCATGACAATCCCAACCTGGAACATAAACTGCGTCAAAACCCATTAAAGTTTTACTTTTGACGATCATGTCTTTTAAAATTTTATTGACCGCATGACCAATATGAATATTGCCATTTGCATAAGGAGGCCCATCATGCAAAATAAATTTTTCTCGGCCAGATCTCGCTGCGCGAATTAGCCCATAAATATTTTTTTCTTGCCATTCTTTGACCCAGCGTGGTTCACGCTTAGGTAAGTCCCCTCTCATTGGAAAAGGGGTATCCAGTAAATTGACAGGGTATTGGTTATCAGACATATTAATTTTTAAAATAATTTCTTGCAGCGTTCGCATCAGCCTCAATTGCAATTTGCAAAGAGGTTAAATCAGAGTATTTTGCCTCATCTCTGAGCTTTTTCAAAAATTCTACTTGGATAATTTTCCCATACACTTCTTCATGAAAATCAAATAGGTGTGTTTCCAGCAAAACACGACCAGCATCCTCAACAGTAGGTCGATAGCCTAAGCTGGCCACACCAGGAATAGGGTTTTTTCCTAAACCGTGTACTTGAACCACAAAAATACCGGTCATTGCAGGAGGTCTTTGTTGAAAGCGATTTGTCATCGCCACATTTAAAGTTGGAAATCCTAAAGTTCGACCTAATTTTTTGCCATGGATAACATGCCCTGAAATCATATAGGGGCGACCCAATAATTGTTGAGCAAGCTTAAGATCACCTTGATGTAAAGCATTTCTAACCGCAGTACTAGAAATACGTTGACTTTGAGAATCGTTGATCGTATTTAAAGCATGGACAGAAAAACCATATTGTTCCCCAGCTATTTTTAAGGATTCAATATTCCCAGCTCTTTTTGCACCGTAGTGGAAATCATCGCCAATGACGATGTGACGAGTATTTAATCCTTTTACGAGGATGTCATAAACAAATTCATTAGGAGTTTTTTTTGCAAAGTGGGCATTAAAGTGTTCAACAATCACAAGATCCACATTGGTTTTTTTTAATGCATCTAATTTATCTCTTAACCCCAAGATTCTTGCGGGAGCATTTTGGTGAGCAAAAAATTCTTTTGGATGCGGTTCAAAGGTTAACAAACACGTCTGTAGTTGGTGCTGTTGCGCATAAGTATGTAATTCTGCGAGCAACGCCTGATGCCCCAAGTGCACACCATCAAAATTACCAATGGTTAACGCGCACGGGGCCCGAATTAAAGAGGGGGGTATTCCACGAATAACTTTCACAACAATTTATCAATTATATTAGGGGTGATGAAAAAAATTGTGATTCTTATTTCTGGACGTGGGTCAAATCTTGCCGCAATCCTTGAGGCCCAACATACAAGGGCTTGGGAAGCTCATGTGGTACACGTCATTTGTAATCAACCTGATGCCCCAGGAATTGCAATTGCCAAGAAATTTGGCGTACAAGTCACGATTATTGATCACAAAAGCTTTTCTAACAGGTCTTTATATGACCAAGCTTTATTAGAAAAAACACGCAATCTTGAGCCAGATTTAGTTCTTTTAGCTGGTTATATGAGAATATTATCAAGTGAGTTTGTCCATCAATTTAGTAAGAGATTGATGAATATTCATCCTTCGTTATTGCCCAGTTTTCCTGGCTTAAATACCCATCGTGCAGCCTTAAGTGCTGGGGTTAAATGGCATGGAGCTACGGTGCACTTTGTTACAGAAGATTTAGATGTTGGCCCGATCGTTGCGCAAGGGATTGTGCCGGTTTTGCAAAACGACACCGAAGAGCTATTGGCAAATAGGGTTTTTGTCATCGAGCACTTGATTTATCCACAAGCAATTGAGTGGTTTATTCGGGAACAACTTGTTTTAGAGCAGGGAAATGTTAGAGTAGAACCTGCGCAGCAACAATTTTTTATGTTGCCAACTACCCCTTAAGGAATCATTCATTCTAATGATGAATAAAAAAACCCCTCCTGCAAAGAAAGTTTCAAGCAGGACAAGCTCACCCAAAAAAACACCTTATAACCCGGCGATCGCTAAGGCCAAGGCATTACCTGTTCACTTAGAGCATTTGATGCGATTACTGCCCGAAGTCTTAAAGTTTGATAGCCCAGCGGATATGGTGGTGAGTAAATATTTTAAAGATAATAGCCAACTGGGTAATCGTGATCGTGCTTTGATTGCCGAGTCTACATTTTCGGTATTACGACATAAATTAGAGTTACTGCAATATGCGCAAAGTGGTCAAGGTGCTCTTTATAGAAGAATTGCTTTACTAGGTTTAATGATTTCTTTATCTGAAGGGGGATTGGGGACCAGTCATCGCTTAGAGAGTGCATTAGCCGATTTAGCTTTTGTTGCCCACCCTGGAGAAATTGAATGGTTACAACGGTTTATTAACTACCCTCGAGATAGCCTTACACCACCTGTAAGGTTTAATTTGCCTGATTGGTTATGGGAAGAGCTGGAGCAGCAAATTGGCGCTCAATCTAGGGAGGAGTTAGCACTTGCTTTATTAAAGCCTGCTGCCCTGGATTGTCGCGTGAATACGATGAAAGAAAAAAGAGAAGCCTTGCTTGAAGAACTAAATCTTCTTGGAGGACGCTATCAGGCAGTGCCAACGCCATATTCAGAATTAGGGGTGAGGTTACTTGGTAAGCCTGCATTACAAAACTTACAAAGTTTTAAAGATGGTAAGTTTGAGGTACAAGACGAGGGTAGTCAATTACTCAGTATGTTACTAGCTCCTAAAAGAGGAGAGATGGTAGTTGATTTTTGCGCTGGAGCTGGAGGGAAGACTCTCGCAATGGGCGCTTTAATGAAATCTATGGGACGGTTGTATGCCTTTGATATATCTGCAAGAAGGCTTGCAAGATTAAAGCCAAGAGTTGCTAAAAGTGGATTGTCCAATGTTCACCCCGTATGGATTGATAGTGAAAATGACGCTAAAGTAAAACGTTTGGCGGGAAAAATTGATCGAGTTTTAGTCGATGCCCCTTGTAGTGGTTTAGGCACGCTCCGGAGAAATCCTGATTTAAAGTGGCGACAAAGCCCTCAGTCGATTGAAGAGCTGCAAGCGAAACAATATTCCATACTGAACGCTGCAGCAAAATTATTAAAGCCTGGTGGAAGATTAGTGTATGCAACTTGTAGTATTTTGGAGCAAGAAAATCAAGTCATCGTTCTTGAGTTTTTAAAACAACATCCGAATTTTGTATTACTTGATCCAAAAGAGGTTTTAAAGGGATCATTCCCGCAGCTTAATGAAATTCCAGTAGGCGCGAGCTTAGACTCATCTTGGTGGCAACTATGGCCTAATCGACATGAAACCGACGGTTTTTTTGCGGCAATACTTGAGAAAAAAACAACTCCAATTCAAGCCACACCAGAAGTGGTGCAAGAAACTCTAGTGGAAGAAGAGTAAAATAAAGTTTTTGGCACATTAGAGTGAGTTTAATTTTGCAAGAACTAAATCAAGTATTACCAAAGTGGTTGCTGGAATGGGTGTCTAGTGGAGTATTGGATTGGTCTGGATGGGGAATTTTTTGGTATCTCATTATCATGACCCACATCACCATTGCTAGTGTGACCATTTATTTACATCGACACCAAGCGCATCGAGCCCTCGACTTACACCCCGCTGTATCACACTTTTTCCGTTTTTGGCTGTGGTTAACAACCGGAATGGTCACCAAAGAATGGGCGGCGATACATCGTAAACATCACGCTAAATGTGAAACTGTTGATGACCCTCATAGTCCTCAAGTTTTAGGGATCCATACAGTGATGTGGCGCGGAGCTGATTTATATAAATTAGAAGTTAATAATCAAGAAACTATGGATAAATTTGGTCACGGCACACCAGATGATTGGGTGGAACATCATATTTATTCTTATTACCGTTGGCAAGGCGTTGGTTTAATGATGGTTATTAACCTTCTCCTGTTTGGAGCGATTGGCGGATTTATTTGGGCCATTCAAATGATTTGGATTCCCATAACAGCTGCCGGAATTATTAATGGTATCGGGCATTTTTGGGGTTATCGAAATTATGACTGCGAAGATGCCTCAAGAAATATCTTGCCCTTAGGCTTGATTATCGGTGGCGAAGAATTGCACAATAATCATCACACGTTCGCTACAAGTGCTAAGTTATCAAGTAAGTGGTATGAAATTGATATTGGTTGGTTATATATTTGCGGATTACAACTTTTGAAGTTAGCACATGTCAAAAAGACGATCCCCAAAATCCGCCTCACGCAAACCCAAGCCATCAATGAAGAACTCGTTAAAACAGTGATCAAACATCGTTACGAGCTTATGGCGCAGTATAGTAAGACTTTGAAAGAGGCCTTTAGGCAGGAAGTTAAAGTCATGAGGGATCTTGCAAAAGAGTTTGCTGACAATCATTATTGGTTATGTAAGGATGAAAACAAATTAAGCTCCCTTCATAAAACCCGTTTAGAAACTTTGATGAGTGCCAATGATCGTATGAAGCATTTGATAGAAATGCGAAGAGAGTTAACACAAATTTGGTCAAGATCCTCTGCAACTGGCGATCAATTACTTGAGCAGTTACATCATTGGTGCATTAAAGCTGAGAAAAGTAATAATCAGTTCTTGCAACTGTTTTCTCAAAAATTAAAAACTCTGGCATAAAAAAACCGCACATCGTGCGGTTTTTGAACAATTGAAAAGCAATTACTTGATCTTTGTTTCTTTATAAGAAACATGCTTACGAGCCTTAGGATCAAATTTCATAATTTCCATTTTTTCAGGAGTGGTTCTTTTATTTTTAGTCGTTGTATAAAAATGTCCAGTACCTGCTGTGGATTCTAATTTAATTTTTTCGCGTCCGCCTTTTGCCATGATGGTTTCCTTAAGTTTTTATAGTTCACCACGAGCACGGATATCAGCCAAAACTGAATCGATACCGTTTTTATCAATGAGACGTAATCCCGCATTAGTAAGGCGTAAGCTTATCCAACGGTTTTCTGACTCAACCCAAAAACGACGATTTTGCAAGTTAGGCAAAAAACGACGTTTAGTTTTATTGTTTGCATGGGAAACATTGTTACCGACCATCGGTTTTTTCCCGGTGACTTGGCATACTTTAGCCATGACACACTCCTTCATATTCTGTACCAAAGAAAATGATTATAGCATTTACTAATTGGAATTGCCAAGAGTAATAAGAATATTTCTTCTATTCTTCTCGACATAGGTTTCCGCCGTCCAAAAGTGAATAATAGGCATTTTGAGTAACAATGAGGTGGTCTAGAACATTGATTTCTATGGATTTTAATAATTTCCTAAGCGTTTTTGTTAACACGATATCTGCCTCACTAGGAAAAGCTAGTCCATTTGGGTGATTATGCGCCAATATAATTCCAGAGCTATTTCTTTTGAGCGCCTCTTTTACTAATTCTCGAGGATAAATAAAAGTTTGGTGGAAATCCCCCCGAAAAAGAACTTTAAACTCAATCAAATAACCCATTTGATCAAGAAAAAAGCAGGCAAAGACCTCGTGATCTAAGGAGCCAATACTTGTTTGTAAAAACTGTCTCGTCATTGCTTGAGACTGTAAAAGTGGCCGATCTTTTAACTTTTCCAAGCTCGCTCTTTTTACTAATTCTTGCGCAGCTTGTATTTGCGCCCATTTAGCAATGCCTAAGCCAGGTATATCTTTAAAATCTTCTAAAGAGCTTGTTAAAAGATGTTGAAACCCGCCAAAATGTTGCAAAATATCAGAAGAGAGTTCTATTGCATTTCGATTTTTATTACCTGTTTGAATAAAAATTGCTAGTAACTCAGCATTATTTAAGGATTGGATGCCGAACTGCAGAACCCTTTCTCTAGGCTGCATTTCAATAGGCCAATTTCGAATGGATGAGCGTGTTGGTGGTGCCATCGCTACAATAGGTAAATTATGGAAAATATTGTAAAAAATGAATCTTTTTTGACTTTGCACTATCGATTGAGTTTTAAGGATGGCGCAGACATTGCAAATACATTTACCGATAAACCAGCAACGGTTTTGATTGGTGCCGGTCAATTCGCACCAGGATTGGAAAACGTCATGATGGGCTTGCCCAGTGGTACCCATCAAACATTTACGCTCAGTCCTGAAAATGCCTATGGATTGCGTAATTCTGAGTTGGTGCAAAAAATATCTGTTCAAACCTTGCAACAAAATAGTGATCCAGAAGCAGAGTATTCTCCAGGTGATATTGTCGAGTTTGAAGCGCCTCACGGTGGTAAGTATGCTGGTACTTTGCAGAGTGTGGATGAGTCTGGCGCCTGGTTTGACTTTAATCATCCGTTGGCTGGCAAAGAGATGATCTTCGAAGTCAAAATTATTTCTATCCTTTAATACAAGTAACCCAACAAAATGAGTCAAGACATTCATCCAACTGCTGAAATTGTATTGGCACAGCCAAGAGGATTTTGTGCTGGGGTTGACCGAGCAATTACGATTGTGAATCAGGCGCTGGAGCAATTTGGTGCTCCAATTTATGTGCGTCATGAAATCGTTCATAACAAATACGTTGTGGATGACTTGCGCTCTAGAGGAGCAATTTTCATTGATGATTTGGCTAAAGTTCCTGCAGGAGCAACTTTGGTTTTTAGTGCTCATGGAGTTCCTCCGAAAGTGAAAGATGAAGCTCAAGTAAGAGGCTTTCGTGTTTTTGATGCAACATGCCCACTGGTAACCAAGGTACATGTGGAAGTGGCGAAAATGTATCGTGATGGACATTACATTGTGATGATTGGTCATAAAGGACATCCTGAAGTTGAAGGAACGATGGGGCAGGTGAAAGATCGGATTAGCCTGGTCCAAACAGTGGAAGATGTGGAGAGCTTAGATTTGCCGTTAAGCATCCCAATTGCCTTCGTAACACAAACCACTTTATCAATTGATGAAACGGCAGATATTGTTGTTGCATTGACCAAAAAATTTCCTCACATCACACAACCTAAAAAGCAAGACATTTGTTATGCAACTCAGAATCGACAAGATGCTGTCAAACTCATGGTGCCTCAAGTTGAAGTCATTATTGTCGTGGGTAGCCCTAATAGTTCGAACTCGAATCGCTTGTGGGAGCTTTCTGAAAAATTAGGCGTAAAAGCTTACATGATCGATCATCCCTCACAATTAAAGGAGGAGTGGTTTAAAGATATTAAGAGAGTGGGATTAACTGCCGGGGCATCAGCACCCGAGGTTCTTGCACAATCCATCATCGAAAAAATTAGAGAATTTGGTCCAAGAGCTGTAAGGTCATTGGATGGTGTAATTGAAAACACCATTTTTCAATTACCTAAGGGTTTAAATCCAAATTCAACGAGTAGAATAAAACAATAATTGCAATACATTCAGCGCATTAAATTCAGCAAAGGAGAATGAATATGGGTTACATAGTAAACAAAAATATCTTAGATTTAACGAAGTTTGTTGGTGCGGTAAGCGTGTCGGCACTAATATTGGTTTCTTGTGGAAAAAAAGAGAGCGCTTCAGTTTCTTCGGACTCAATTGTTGTGAAAATTGGAAATGTAGCCCCTGTCACTGGCCCCAACGCTCATCTTGGAAAAGACAATGAAAATGGTGCAAGACTTGCGATTGAAGAAGTGAATAAACAAGGCCTTGTTATTAATGGGAAAAAAATTACTTTAGAGTTTTTGGCGGAAGATGACGCTTCGGATCCAAAACAAGGTACTCAAGTAGCTCAAAAATTAGTTGACCAAAAAGTTGTTGCTGTTGTTGGGCATTTAAATTCTGGAGTATCAATTCCCGCATCTAAAATTTACAGCGAAGCTGGTATTGCCCAAATTTCGCCTTCATCTACAAATCCTGAATATACAAAACAAGGATTTAAAACCACATTTCGTTTAGTTGGCACTGATGCACAACAAGGACCAGTATTAGCGAAATACACCTTAGAAAAACTCAATGGAAAAAATATTGCCATTGTGGATGATTCAACACAATACGGTAAGGGCTTAGCCGATGAGTTTGAAAAAACAATTTTTGCTTCGGGTGGAAAAATTGTGATTCATGAAGCAACGAATGACAAAGCTACGGATTTTAAAGCGATTTTAACCAACATTAAATCGAAAAAGCCAGATGTGATTTTGTATGGCGGTATGGACGCCACAGGTGGACCGTTTGCTAGGCAAGCAAAGGAATTGGGGATTACGGCTAAGATTATTGGTGGTGATGGTATTTGTAGTCCCACATTAGCACAACTTGCCGGTGATGCTGCAGTCAATGTGATTTGCTCGACTGTAGGAGTTCCGAAGGAAAGCTTAAGTAATGGTGAAGCCTTTTTAAAGAATTATCAAGAGCGTTTTAAATCTCAGGTAGAAATTTACTCACCAATGGCATATGATGCCGTCATGATTATTGTTGACGCAATGAAGCGCGCAAATGCCACAGATGCCGCCGCTATCTTGGCAGCTTTACCTGCAACTAATTATGCTGGTTTGTCTGGGCAGATTGCCTTTGATGCGAAGGGTGATTTAAAAGAAAGTGTAATTACTTTGAATCAATATAAAGACGGTAAAGTGGTTACACTTGAAGTGATAAAAATGCAATAAATATTTAACGGCAGATTTTCATCTGCCGTTTCATTATGGATACCCTCTTACAGCAAATTCTGAATGGCTTAGTTTTAGGTAGTATTTATGCCTTAATTGCTTTGGGCTACACCATGGTTTACGGTGTCCTTGGGATTATCAATTTTGCTCATGGTGAAGTCTTGATGTTAGGCGCCTTGATCGCTTTAACTTGTATTCAAGTACTTCAATATTTTTTCCCAGAGCTGCCGGTTCTTATCACGATTTTGACTGTATTGATTGTGTCCATATCTGCATGTGCAGTAATTAGTTTTTATATTGAAAAATTAGCATATCGACCTTTACGATTTGCACCACGACTTGCCCCATTGATTTCAGCTATTGGAATGTCAATCCTGCTGCAAACCATTGCAATGATGATTTGGGGAAGAACGCCTTTGCGATTCCCGCAATTGTTACCAACCCAAGCCATTCAAATCCCATATACGACTGCGACACTCACAACAAAAGAAATGATCATCATCGTTGTTTCATTGATAGTGATGTTCACATTACTAGTACTTGTGAAAAAAACCAAGTTTGGACGAGCGATTCGCGCAACCTCAGAAAATCCTTCAGTTGCAGGTTTGATGGGTGTTAATACGGATCGAGTGATTTCATACACATTTATGCTAGGAGGTGGACTTGCAGCTCTGGCTGGTTTTATGATTGCTAGCAATTATGGATCGGCACATTTTTATATGGGCTTTACTCCTGGATTAAAAGCTTTTACAGCAGCTGTTCTTGGAGGTATTGGTAACATCCCTGGTGCAATGCTTGGTGGCTTGCTACTAGGGTTAATTGAATCTCTAGGATCAGGATATATCAGTGAATTAACGGGAGGAGTATTTGGCTCTAACTATCAAGATATATTTGCATTTCTTGTTTTAATTGTCGTACTCATTTTTAGACCATCAGGTTTGTTAGGTGAAAAGCAAGGAGATCGGGCATGATCCAGCTCTCCCAAGATAAAAAAATGGCCCATTGGCTTTTTTTAGCCATTTTGTTGTGCATAACTCCTTGGTTGTGTCTATTTGCAGGAGGAAATTATTGGGTTAGAGTTCTTGATTTTGCATTGTTATATATATTTTTGGCATTAGGTTTAAATATTGTTGTTGGTTTTGCAGGATTACTTGATCTAGGCTATATCGCTTTTTATGCTGTCGGAGCCTATTGCGCGGGATTGTTGGCTTCACCACATCTGCTTAATTCATTTATGCAACTCAAAGAGTTATTTCCAATGGGTATGCATACCTCTTATTGGTTAATTTTGCCGATAGCTGCATTCATGGCGGGTATATTCGGGGTTTTATTAGGTACACCTACACTTAAACTTCGTGGGGACTATTTAGCGATTGTTACGTTAGGATTTGGGGAAATTATTCGAATTTTTTTGAATAATCTTGATCGCCCAATTAATTTAACCAATGGACCTAAAGGCATTAATGGTATTGATGGAGTCAATATATTCGGTTTGTATTTTGGTAAGAAGTTGAGTATTTCCGAATTTGTCATCCCCTCAGTCATCCTCAATTACTATTTATTCTTGATCTTGGTCATTGGGGTTGTGATTATCTGTGCACGTCTACAACATTCAAGAATCGGTCGAGCTTGGGTTGCTATTCGTGAAGATGAAATTGCAGCTAAAGCAATGGGGCTAAATACGCGCAACTTGAAATTGTTGGCATTTGCAATTGGCGCCTCCTTTGGCGGGATTTCGGGGGCATTATTTGCATCATTTCAGGGTTTTATTTCACCAGAATCATTCTCTTTATCGGAATCAATTGTTGTCTTGGCCATGGTGGTTCTTGGAGGAATGGGGCATATACCAGGGGTTATTTTAGGAAGCTTATTACTCGCAGTATTTCCAGAGTTTCTCAGAGCCGTCTTAGTGCCAATTCAAACAATGCTATTTGGGCATGTTGTGGTTGATGCTGAAATCATTCGTCAATTTTTATATGGATGCGCACTCATCTTAATCATCCGGTATCGCCCTAATGGCTTATGGCCTCAGATGAGAGTTTCCTGATGGCCTTATTAGAAATTACAGGTGTAAATAAACGATTTGGGGGTTTGCAAGCCCTGAATGAAGCGTATTTGACTGTTCCGGAAGGTTTGATTGTAGGATTAATTGGACCCAATGGCGCTGGTAAAACCAGTTTTTTCAATGTTATGACTGGTTTATACCCAGCAGATTCAGGGGTGTTTAAATTAAATGGCCAACCCTACAATCCAAGTGCTGTGGATGAAGTTTTAAAAGCGGGTATTGCAAGAACTTTTCAGAATATTCGGCTATTTAAAGAAATGACTGTTCTTGAAAATGTGATGGTGGGCCGACATGTGCGAAGCTCATCTGGATTTTTCAGTACGATTTTTAAAACATCATCCCAAATTAAAGAAGAGAAACAAATTGTTAATGATGCTATGCGACTTTTAGCATATGTCGGGATTGAAAATGAAGCCTATCAAGTTTCAAAAAACCTCTCCTATGGATCCCAACGGCGTTTAGAAATCGCACGCGCGCTAGCGACTGAGCCACTTCTATTAGCTTTAGATGAGCCTGCGGCAGGCATGAACCAAACGGAAAAAAAAGAATTACAACACCTACTACAAAAAATTTGTGAGGACGGCACAACGATTTTAATGATTGAGCATGATGTTCGATTAGTGATGGGTATTTGCAGTGAAATCACCGTACTGGATGAAGGGCGAGTTATTGCCCAAGGCACTCCAGAGATTGTAAGAAGGGATCCTGCGGTAATTGAGGCTTATTTAGGCCTAGCACATCATGGTTAGTGAGCATATTTTAAAAATCTCCAATCTTGAAATTTCTTATGGGGGAATAAGGGCAGTAAAAGACATTCATTTATTTATTCAAAAGGGTGAGTTGGTCAGCTTAATTGGCTCCAATGGAGCGGGTAAAACAAGCACACTAAAAGCAATCGCGGGCTTATTGAAACCTAGTATGGGGAGTATCTTTTTTCAAGGAAAGCTTAGCAACTATCAATCACACAAATTAGTCCAAGAGGGACTTGCATTAGTTCCTGAGGGGCGCGGTATATTTACTCGAATGTCCGTTATGGAGAACTTGATGATGGGCGCTTATTTGCGAGATGATGAGCAAATTGAGCAGGATCTCCAACAAATGTTTGAATATTTTCCAAGGATTTTAGAACGCGCCCATCAGTTAGCGGGAACTCTATCTGGCGGTGAACAACAAATGTTAGCGATTGCACGCGCACTCATGTCCAAACCTAAGTTGCTTTTACTAGATGAGCCAACGATGGGGCTATCCCCGATGATGGTAGACAATATTTTTGAGGTTATCCGTAAAATATCTCAGCAAGGTATGACCATTTTTCTCGTTGAACAAAATGCCAATATTGCTTTAGCAATGTCTGACCGAGCTTATGTTATGGAAAGTGGCGAAATAACGATGACTGGTGAAGGCGAGGATCTTAGCCAAGATCCTCGTATTCATTCAGCTTACTTGGGTGCTTGAGTCAAAAAACTATCTAGCATAGAAATCATTTGATCGATTTCATCGCGACTTACGTTGAGAGCCGGCATAAATCTTAATAAATCTGGACGAGGTGAGTTAATCAATAATCCAGTGGGTGTATTGTTTCTTGCGGCCTCTACTAGATCTGGACCAATATCACGCCCTAACTTAAGGGCACGCAATAATCCTTCACCCCTTTCACCAGCCATTTGATACTTTTCTGAAAGCTGTAATAATTTTTCTTTGAGATATTCGCCTTTAGCTTGAACTTCTTCTAGAAATCCAGGAGCAGTTAACTGTTGAATAACACTGATACCTACGGCACACATTAATGGGTTGCCGTTATAAGTCCCCCCTTGGTCACCTGGCTCAAAGCATGCAACCGCGTCAGTACACAAAAGTGCAGATAAAGGCACACCACCACCGATACCCTTTCCAAGAGTCATGATATCTGGCTCAATATTGAAGAGTTGATGGGCAAATAATTTACCAGTTCGCCCACAACCAGATTGAACTTCATCAACAATCAATAAGATGCCTTTTTCTGAAGTAAGCTTGCGCAACGCTTTCATAAATTCTTGCGTGGCTGGAATGACACCTCCCTCACCTTGAACTGGCTCCAACATCACTGCAACAGTTTTTTTATTGATTAATTTTTCAACTGAAGCTAAATCATTTAAATCTGCTTTTGGAAAACCATCTACTTGAGGGGCAAACATCGTATCCCAACCTGGCTTGCCTGAGGCGCTCATCGTTGCAATGGTTCGCCCATGAAAACTATGATCAAACGTAATAATTTCATAGGCTGAATGTTTGTGGATCTTACCCCATTTACGCGCAAGTTTAATTGCCCCCTCATTTGCTTCAGCACCACTGTTTGCAAAAAAGACTTTATCAAAACAGCTATTTGCAGTCAGAAGGTCAGCGAGCTCAATCATTGGGGAGTTATAAAACGCTGGACTAGGATTAATTACCTTGCGCGCTTGAGCATCCAAGGCGGCAATCATACCAGGATTGCCGTGACCTAAACAATTCACGGCCCAGCCCTGCATAAAATCTAGATAGTGTTTTCCATTGTTATCGACTAACCAAGAGCCGTTACCTGAAATCATTTCGATTTCAGGTCTTTTGGTGATGAACATGACTGAATGTGGATCGTGCATAGTGTTCTCGATAAATAAATTAAGGATTGTTCATTTTAAGTTTCAAAGATGACGGAATTTCTTCAATTGGCAAGATCAGCAGCTGAGGTAAATGAATCTGCATAAAACTCATCTTCAGGAAGTTGGCATTTATTTGTGAAGTCTCTTTGGGCAGAAGTGATGACAATGGGGGCGCCACAGGCATAAACTTGATATTCACTCATATTTGGATAATCATCAACCGCCGCTTGATGAACAAATCCAGCTCTGCCTTGCCAAGCATCTTCAGGCAGAGCATCAGAAATCACTGGAATATATTGGATATGGGAGTGCTCTTTCGCCCAAGTTAAACATTTTTCATGCTCGTATAAATCACTTGGCCGACGTCCACCCCAATAAATATGGATTGGCCTTGTCATTTTTTCATGTATGGTGTGCTCAATAATCGCTTGTATTGGTGCAAAACCAGTCCCAGAAGCGATAAAAATCATTGGCTTATCAGATGCCTCTCTTAAAAAGAAACTGCCTAGCGGGCCTTCAAAGCGAAGAATATCTTTTACTTTCATGAGGGCATTCGGATTAGCACCAAATACATGGTCAGTAAATAATCCTCCTGGCATATGACGAATATGAAGTTCTATAGGACCTTCTTCATGGGGAGGGGTGGCAATGGAATATGCCCTTCGTTTACCATCTTTGAGTAAAAACTCTACGTATTGACCAGCGCGGTACTGAAACCTCTCCGTTGAGGGAAGTTGTAGCTTTAAGACCATGACATCACTCGCAACTTGTTCTAAATCAGCTACTCGGCAAGGGATTTTTTTGATAGGAATTTCGCCAGCTTCAATTTCTCGAGCTGATACCAAACAGTCGCTTAAAGGAAAAGAGCAGCAAAGAAGTGCTACTTTACGTTGCTCCTCTTCTTCTGTCAGTGTTGATGCGTTGTGTGGCCCCATACGAACTTCGCCACCAAGGATTTTTCCTTTACATGAACCACAGGCACCATTTTTACAGCCATAGGCTAGAATAATTCCAGCTTTGAGAGAGGCATCTAAAATAGTTTCATCTGGTTGAACGGAAAAGCTTTTGCCACTTGCTTGAAGTGTCACTACAAAACTTGCGCTAGAATCCAAAACACGTCCTTTCATATAACGTTTACTATTCATCATGTCAGTATCTTCATCCGTCACTGCAAATCAACCAAGAGCTCTAATCATTGGTTGCGGTGATGTTGGCATGAGAATACTACCTATTTTAGTCAAAACTCACAAAGTATATGTATTAACCACTCAGGATTCTAAAAAAAGCCTTTTGAGAAGCATGGGAGCAGTTCCCCTGGTCGGCAATTTAGATCAACGGCATACCCTGAAAAAAATAGCACATTTAGCCCCATATGTGATTCATCTTGCACCGCCAAATCAAGAGGGTCCCAAAGACCTTAGAACGAGAAATTTATTGCGCGCTCTCTCTCAAGGGGGGAAAACGCAACGTTTGATTTATGTCAGCACATCAGGTGTTTATGGCGATTGCAAAGGAGATTTTGTTTCAGAAACAAGGACTTTAGCTCCTACTAATCCTAGGGGTCAAAGAAGAATGGATGCTGAACAACAGCTTAGAGCCTGGGCAATCTACCATCGGGTCCAAGTAAGTATTTTGCGCGTCCCCGGGATTTATGCTGGTAACCGTTTACCAATTGAACGATTAAAGACTGGAACTCCTGCTTTAAAACATGAGGAAGATGTATTTACAAACCATATACATGCAGATGATTTAGCGCGAATCATTCTTTACGCTTTATATCGAGGATCACCACAACGAGTTCTCAATGCAAGCGATTCGAGTTGGCTCAAAATGGGGGAGTATTTTGACTTGGTTGCAAAAACTTTCGGCTTACCAAGTCCTCAACGCTTAACGTTTGAGGAACTAAGAACTCAAGTTAGCTCACAAATGCTGAGTTTTATGAAGGAGTCTAGACGACTCCAAAATGAGCGTTTAATGGAGTTAGGGTTTCATTTCTTGTATCCAACAGTTGAAGACTTTCTTCAATACCAAAAAGAGAAGTAAGAC
This sequence comes from Burkholderiaceae bacterium, assembly GCA_947462685.1. Classification (GTDB taxonomy): domain Bacteria; phylum Pseudomonadota; class Gammaproteobacteria; order Burkholderiales; family Burkholderiaceae; genus Polynucleobacter. Next base: position 84,393 of record CANHPL010000004.1, read on the forward strand.
ACTTTTTAGGCTATTTTTTCCATTGATCCTTTAATCCCACTGCAAAATTAAATACAGGTCGGTCAGTTGTGTAATCAACACGATCAGCCACAAAATAGCCATGTCTTTCAAATTGAAAGCGTTGTTCTATAACGGCAAGTGCAAGACTGGGCTCAACAAACGCACGTAAGATTTTTTTAGAATCAGGATTAAGAAGCGTTAAAAAATCTTTATCCCCACTCGCTGGATTTGGATCTGTAAAGAGTCGATCATACATACGGATTTCCGCTTGAATAGCATGGCTCACGCTAACCCAATGAATATTTCCTTTGACTTTGTAATCTGCTGAGCCTGGAGTGCCGCTTTTACTATCCGGAAAATATTTGACTCGAACAGCGATTGGATTGCCATGTTCATCTGTATCAAAACCTGTGCATTCCACAACAAAGCCATAACGTAATCTCACTCGATTGCCGGGTTGACCATCTTTCGGTGGATAAAGCCTGAAGAAACCTTTCATGGGCTCCATCATAAAGTCATCTGATTCGATCCAAAGTTCTTTCGTGAGCGCAAATTCACGACGCCCCCAGTCTTCATGATGGGGATGTTTTGGCGCAGAGCACCACTCAAGATCACCCTCAAAGTTTTCAATAATCAGTTTCAGAGGCGACAAAACTGCAGTGCCTCTTTCTACTTTAGGATCTAAATCATCTCTGAGGGATTGTTCTAAAACACTCATATCAATCCAACTATCTGCTTTAGAGACACCAATTCGTTCACAAAAGAGTTGTAAAGCCTCTGGGGTGTAACCTCTCCGACGAAGGCCAACTATGGTTGGCATGCGAGGGTCATCCCAGTCGTCAACATAATTTTCTTGAACAAGTTGCAGTAATTTACGCTTACTCGTTAATGTATAAGTTAAATTTAACCTAGCAAACTCATATTGATGGGGCAGAGGTGACTTGAGAGCACCTGCAGTTTCAAGTTCATGAAGAATCCATTCATACAAAGGACGATTATTCTCAAACTCCAAAGTACAAATAGAGTGCGTAATGTTTTCTAGCGCATCAGAAATGCAATGTGTAAAGTCGTATAGAGGATAGATACACCAAGTGTTACCAGTTCGGTGATGATGCGCATGACGAATGCGATAAATGACTGGATCACGCATCACCAGGTTAGGGTGAGTCATATCAATCTTTAAGCGGAGAACATGTTCACCGTCAGCGAATTGATCAGCCCGCATACCTCTAAAGAGTTCTAAGTTTTCAGCAACACTTCGATTTCTAAAGGGGCTTTCTTTACCGGTTTGTTGAAAGTTTCCTCGGTTGATTTGGATATCTTCAGCGCTTTGACTATCTACATAGGCTTTACCGGAAGATATTAATATTTCTGCAAATGAATAGAGGGTTTCGAAGTAATCGCTGGCATAAAACTGATAGGATTTTCCCTGATGATGCCAGTCAAATCCTAGCCACGTAACAGCGTCCAAGATACTATCGACATATTCTGTTTCTTCTTTTGCTGGATTGGTATCATCAAAACGCATATGACATCTTGCACCACCCGGTAACTGCCCATAATCGAGGGCAAGACCAAAATTAAGGCATATGCTCTTCGCATGACCAATGTGCAGGTAGCCATTAGGCTCCGGTGGAAACCTAGTAATGACAGAAGGTAGGCGATTACCACTGCTATCTAAACGATTAGCATAAATGCCTTTGGCACCATCATGATCAATAATCTGCCGCAAAAAGTTAGAAACCTCGGTGTTTGCCGAGGTTTCTAAGGAGTTTTTTATTTCTTTAGACATAGACACATATTGTAATGTGCCTTGAAGAACACCATCAATCTTCTACGAAAGCTTCTTCACGGGTCTTCTTAAATGCTGGAAGCATTACGATCACTACCAAGAATGCTGCAGCGGCTAAGAGCGATGCTGAAAGTGGACGAGTTAAAAATACGGTGTAATCGCCACGAGATAACAAGAGTGCTCTACGGAAGTTTTCTTCCATCATAGGCCCTAATACAAAGCCTAGTAATAAAGGAGGAGCTTCACACTTAAACTTCATGAAGAGATATCCAAGAATACCGAAACCAGCAGTCAAATAGATATCGAATACTGTGTTGTTTACAGAGTAAACACCAATACAACAGAAAACTAAGATGGCAGGATATAGATGTCTATATGGGATTGTTAACAACTTAACCCAAACACCAATCATTGGTAAATTTAAAATAATCAACATAAAATTACCAATCCACATCGAGGCAATTAGACCCCAGAAGAGAGCTGGATTGCTAGTCATCACTTGCGGACCAGGTTGAATATTATGAATCGTCATCGCACCAACCATTAGCGCCATCACAGCGTTTGGTGGAATACCTAAAGTTAGTAGTGGAATGAAGGAAGTTTGAGCAGCAGCGTTATTCGCGCTTTCTGGAGCAGCAACACCCTCGATAGCGCCTTTGCCAAACTCATGACCATATTTAGATACTTTTTTCTCCAAAGAGTAAGCTCCGAAAGCAGCAAGAGCGGCACCACCACCTGGCAGAATACCTAAAACAGACCCTAAAGTTGTACCACGTAAGATTGGCATGATCATACGTTTAAAGTCTGCCTTAGTGGGCCACAAATTAGTAACCTTGTCCAAGAATGTTTCCCGATTTTCTTTTTGCTCAAGGTTTGCCATAATCTCAGCAAAACCAAACACGCCCATCGCCACGGCAACGAATCCTAAACCATCGGTTAATTGAGGTACATCAAAAGAATATCGAGCAGTACCAGAGTTAACGTCGGTTCCAACAAGGCCTAATAAAAGACCAAGGACAATCATGGCAATCGCTTTGATTAATGATCCAGAAGCTAAAACCACAGCACCAATTAAGCCCAATACCATTAATGAAAAATATTCAGCAGGACCGAATTTGAAAGCCAACTCAGATAACGGAGCAGCAAATGCGGCCAAAACTAATGTAGCCACGCAGCCAGCGAAGAATGACCCCATACCAGCAGTAAATAAGGCCACACCTGCTCGACCATTTCTCGCCATCTTATAGCCGTCAATCGCGGTAACGACAGAAGAGGACTCCCCTGGAATATTAATCAAAATAGCCGTGGTTGATCCACCATATTGTGCACCGTAGTAAATACCGGCAAGCATAATTAAAGCAGCAATTGGGGGGAGAGCGTAGGTAGCTGGAAGCAACATCGCAATGGTTGCAATTGGTCCGAGTCCAGGTAAAACCCCAATAAGAGTTCCAAGAACACAGCCAATAAAGCAATAGGCTAAGTTTTGTAGAGTAAAGGCTGTAGCAAAGCCTAGGGAGAGATTACTTAACAGATCCATTTGATAGTTCTTTCTTTAATAGGTATTTGTTTGTATGGACAGATTGATTAGCCGACTAGGAATGGAGGCCATACTGGGAACTGAAGTTTGAGGCCCCATACGAATGCTCCATAGCAAATACCAATCAAAATGATAGAGCTCACTAGAGTTTGCTTCCAATTAAATTCATGACTTGCTAAAGCCGAGAAATAAACTAATATGATGATAGATAAAATCAGACCTAAATATTGAAGAATCACGGCAAATAAAATAACAGCGCCAGTAATCCAAAGTACAGTCTTCCAATCCCATTTTCCAAGGTCATGCTCTTCACTGCTTGCAGCTAAAGACTTTACTAAAACGATGAGACCAAGCAGTCCAAGAAGCACGCCCAACCAAAATGGAAAATAACCCGAACCCATTTTTGCTGCCGTACCCATTTGATAGCCTCGAGCAAGTATTGCGAAAAATGCTCCAAATGCAATAAACATTAAACCTGAGGCAAAGTCTTTCTTATCTTTTATTCTCAATTCCAACTCCTAAATAATTGTTTTAATAACGATGAGTGATTGTAAGTTTAATTTTCCTGATTCACCCTAAGGGTTTCCCCTTATTCTCGAGATTAAACCACATGTATAGTGTGAGTTTTTGGCAATTCGCACCAAAATGAGATAATACCGTTTATGAAAGTAAATGAAATTAGACAAAGTTTTTTGGATTTTTTTGCATCCAAAGGGCATCAAATTATAAGCTCAAGTCCAGTTGTTCCTGGAGATGATCCGACATTGTTATTTACCAATGCCGGAATGAATCAATTTAAAGATGTCTTCTTAGGATTTGATAAAAGGCCATATACGAGGGCAACCACCGCTCAAAAGTGTATTCGTGCCGGTGGTAAACATAATGATTTAGATAATGTTGGTTACACGGCTAGGCACCACACTTTCTTTGAAATGTTAGGCAACTTTTCTTTTGGCGATTATTTCAAAGAAGATGCTATTCAATATGCTTGGGAATTGTTGACCGAAGTTTTCAAACTTCCTAAAGAGAAGTTGCTGGTGACGATTTATCAAGATGACGAAGATGCGTATGATATTTGGACAAAAAAAATAGGAGTGCCAGCAAATCGAGTCATTCGAATAGGTGATAACAAAGGTTCTCGATACGCTTCAGATAATTTTTGGATGATGGGTGATACGGGACCTTGCGGACCGTGTACTGAGATTTTTTACGATCATGGTGAAGATATCCCTGGCGGCCCCCCCGGCAGTCCTGAAGAAGATGGTGATCGCTTCATCGAGATTTGGAACAATGTGTTTATGCAATTTAATCGTGATGAAAATGGTGTCATGCACCCTTTGCCCAAGAAGAGCGTTGATACAGGTATGGGCTTAGAAAGGATTTCTGCGGTTTTACAGCATGTCCACTCCAATTATGAAATCGATTTATTTGTTAATTTGATTGCTGCCGCTAAGTTAAGCGTTGAATCTGCGGGTGGGGAACAGGTTGATCTAAAAAGCCCATCATTAAGAGTGATTGCAGATCATATTCGAGCATGTAGTTTTACCGTACTAGATGGTGTTATTCCTGGAAACGCAGGTCGTGGCTACGTCTTAAGAAGAATTACGCGTCGCGCAATCCGTCATGGATATAAGCTTGGTGCTCGAACACCTTTCTTTTATCGTTTAGTGTCCGCCTTGGCAAAGGAAATGGGACAGGCATATCCTGATTTGTTGAGACAACAAGAAAAAATTACTGAAGTCATCAAACAAGAAGAAGAACGCTTTTTCCAAACTATCGCTAATGGTATGGAAATTTTGGAACAAGCCTTATCTGAATTAGGAACAAACTCTCTTACTCAATCATTAGATGGGGCTATTGCTTTCAAATTACACGATACGTTTGGCTTCCCGCTCGATTTAACCGCTGATGTTTGTAGAGAAAGAAATCTTCAAGTAGATGAGGTTGGTTTTGATTTAGCTATGAATCAACAGCGAAGCTTGGCTAGAGCTGCTGGTAAATTTAAAATGGCTCAGGGATTGGAGTACAAAGGTATCCCTACCGAGTTTTTGGGTTATGATCATTTGTCCATTGAAAGGGCAACCGTTCAAGCAATCTATATCGATGGCTCACAAGTGGCTGAATTAAAGAGTGGAGAAGATGCTGTTATTGTTCTCGATCAAACGCCTTTTTATGCAGAGTCTGGCGGACAAATTGGTGATCAAGGTGAGTTAAGGAATCAATCAGCACTCTTTCAGGTTGACGATACGATGAAAATTCAGGCAGATGTATTTGGTCATCAAGGTCGATTACTCGAAGGCACACTTAAACTTGGTGATGTGCTTCATCCCAAAGTAGATCAAATAGCACGCGTTGCAACCACTCGTAATCATAGTGCTACGCATCTGATGCATAAAGCATTACGAGAAGTTTTGGGAATTCATGTCCAACAAAAAGGTTCTTTAGTCGATACTGAAAAAACCCGTTTTGACTTTACGCATAATGTACCTGTAACGCGTGATGAAATAGTAAGAATTGAGCAAATTGTCAATACTGAGATTTTGCTAAATGCTATCAGCTCAGCCAAATCAATGAGCATTGATGATGCTCAAAAAACGGGTGCCATGATGTTGTTCGGAGAAAAATATGGCGATGTGGTCCGTGTTTTAGAAATCGGTAGTTCAAAAGAGTTATGTGGCGGCACGCACGTCGACCGCACAGGTGATATTGGTTTATTTAAGATTGTTTCTGAGAGCGGTGTGGCAGCAGGTATCAGGCGGATCGAAGCGATTACTGGTGAAAACGCACTCAATAGAATACAAAAATTAGATCAACAAATTCATCAAATTGCCGGAGCTTTAAAAACCCACCCGGAAGAAGTGCAACATCGCATTGAACAGTTGCAAGATCACGTTAAGGTATTAGAAAAAGATCTGGAGCGATTTAAATCGAAGATGGCGGCGAGTCAAGGTGAAGAACTTCTTTCAAAAGTGGTATTGATAAATAATGTTAGTACTTTGGTCGCGAAACTAGATGGTTTAGATGTCAAGAGCTTGCGTGAAACTTTAGACCAAATTAAAAATAAGATGCATTCTGGAGTTGTGGTGTTAGCTACCGTTCAAGATGACAAGGTTCAAATTGTGGCTGGTATAACCCAAGACTTAACTAGTCGAGTTAAAGCGGGTGATCTTGTGAACCATATTGCTATGCAAGTTGGTGGTAAGGGCGGCGGCAAGCCAGATATGGCGATGGCTGGCGGAAATCAGCCACAACTATTACCCCAAGCACTAGCAAGTGTTGAACATTGGTTAAAGGAGCATTTATGACACCAGAACAAGTTGATAAAGAGTTAGATTGTATGGGTATGATCTGCCCGTTACCTGTGCTTCGCACCAAGAAGGCATTAGCTGATATGCAAACCGGTCAAGTATTAAAAGTAGTCGCAAATGATCGTGGTGCTGAACAGGATATCCCGATGTTTGCAAAACAAACAGGTAACGAATTGCTTGGTGCAGAAAAGCAGGATGAAACCTTTACTTTTTATTTAAAGCGTCGTTGAATTTTTAACGGTTTTTTAAAAAGTGGGCAAAATCAGCGCCAACTTCAGGATGATTTAAAGCAAACTCAACGGTCGCCTTTAAATAACCTAATTTGCTACCGCAGTCATAACGAATACCTTCATATTCATATGCTAGTACTTGTTCTTTTTGGATTAAAGACTGAATCGCATCCGTTAATTGATACTCGCCACCAGCACCTAAAGATAAATTTCGAATATGACTAAAAATATTCGCCGTTAACACATACCTTCCAACAACACCCATATTGGAAGGAGCATCTTCAGGAGCAGGTTTTTCTACGATGCCATTCAGTTTGTAGATATTTTCATCCCATTTTTTCCCTTCAATCACACCATAAGATCTACTTTGTTCTTTAGTAATTTCTTCCACACCAATAATCGAGCAACGGTAGTGATTAAATAATTGAATCATTTGGCCCAAAACGGGTTGTTTGCCCGTCAATAAATCATCTGCCAAAATGACAGCGAAGGGGTCATTCCCAACCAATTTCTCGGCACATAAAATGGCATGACCGAGACCAAGCGCCTCTGATTGTCTAACATAGACACAATCGACATGACTTGGTTTAATGTTTTGCACAATCTCAAGCAAATCTTTTTTATTTTTATGCTCAAGTTCATTTTCTAACTCATAAGCTTTATCGAAATGGTCTTCAATTGCTCTTTTGGAACGCCCAGTTACAAAAATGAGTTCAGTAATGCCAGCAGCAATCGCTTCTTCAACTGCATATTGAATAAGAGGTTTATCAACGATGGTTAACATTTCTTTTGGCATAGCCTTAGTGGCTGGTAAAAAACGAGTACCTAAACCAGCGACAGGAAAGACTGCTTTAAAGATATTAGTATTCATATTGTTGTAATTTCAAGATGATTGAAGACGTTCTAATTGAAGGCGCAGCTTTTCTATAAGTATATTGAAATCATTTAAACGTTGTTGCTCTTGCGCGACCACATCTGGAGGGGCGCGGTCCACAAAACTCTGATTGCTAAGTTTTGCATTCGCTTTGGCTATTTCTGATTCTAAACGAGAAATTTCTTTTCCAAGCCTAATTCTTTCTGCGGCAATATCCACCTCAACCTCTAACAACAAACGATGGTTGTTAACGATCACGACTGGCGCATGAGTAGCTTTTTCATCAATCAAAGCTCCCGTTGAATCAATTACTACATTGGATAGCTTGGCTAAATTTAAAAGATATGGAGTATAGGCCTTTAGAAGCTCTTCATTTCCTTGAACAATCAAGGGTACTTTGGTCGCTGGTGAGATTTGCATTTCACCTCGCAGGTTTCTGCAGGCATCAACTAACTGCTTCAATTCTTTGACCCATTGTTCACTGGATTCATCAATTTTCTCTAATTGAGCCATTGGGTACGGTTGCAGTGCAATCGATTGCAGTGGACAAAGGGCTAAATCCTTACCCGATTTTGGCGCAACGGTTTGCCAAAGTTCTTCAGTAATAAAAGGGATCAAAGGGTGAGCTAAGCGCAAAATTGTTTCCAAAACCCGGAGTAAAGTTCTTCTTGTGCCACGTTGATTCGCAGCAGAGCCCTGTTGGAGTTGTACTTTTGCTAGCTCTAGGTACCAATCGCAATATTCATCCCAAACAAATTGATAGAGAGACGCCGCAATTAGATCAAACCGATATTCCGCAAAACCGCGATTAATATCTGCTTCGACTCTTTGTAATTCAGAAACAATCCAACGATCTGCAGGAGAGAAGTGAAGATAGCCCTCCGGACCGCAATTGCCGATGCATGGTGCAACACCATTTTCTTCGGGACCATCTGGGCAATTCATCAGCACAAAGCGCGAAGCATTCCATAATTTATTACAAAAATTACGATAACCCTCGCAGCGCTTTTGATCAAAGTTGATGTTTCTACCTAAGGTTGCCATTGATGCAAAGGTAAATCGCAAAGCATCTGTGCCAAAAGGAGGAATTCCTTCTGGAAATTCTTTTTTTGTCTTTTTGGTAATTGATTCAGCTTGCTTAGGGTTCATGAGCCCTTGAGTCCGTTTTTTTAATAACTCCTCAAGCGTAATACCGTCAATGAGATCTAATGGGTCCAAGGTATTTCCCTTAGACTTACTCATTTTTTGACCTTCTGAGTCACGAACTAAGCCATGCACATACACTTTCTTAAAGGGCACTTTGCCTGTGAAATGGCAGGTCATCATGACCATACGCGCTACCCAAAAGAAAATGATGTCAAACCCAGTAACTAAAACTGTTGAAGGTAAAAAATGATCTAATAATTCAGTTTTTTTAGGCCACCCTAAAGAAGAAAAAGGAACTAGTGCGGAGCTAAACCAAGTATCAAGAACGTCAGGATCCCTAACTAGTTTGCCAGTGTATGACTCATGGCGCGCTTTTTCCTGAGCTTCTTCGAGAGATCTGGCAACAATGAAGGAACCGTCTTCTTTGTACCATGCTGGAATTTGATGACCCCACCATAATTGTCTTGAAATACACCAATCTTGAATATTTTCTAACCAACCACTGTAGGTACTATTCCAATTGTCAGGAACCAAAGCTATATCACCATTTTTAACAGCCGCGAGGGCTGCACTAGCAATTGATTCACCAGGCATATATTGATTCGCTGAAGATGGTTTTGACATCGCCACAAACCACTGGTCAGTCAACATTGGCTCAATCACACTTTGCGTACGATCACCGCGAGGTACCATTAAGGTATGGGGTACGACAGCATTTAAAAGTCCCGCGTCTTCTAGGTCAGAGACAATTTTTTTACGAGCATCAAAGCGATCAAGGCCCCTGAAGGCTATTGGGGCCTGATCATTAATTTTGGCATCTAAGGTCAAGATGTTTATCAGGGGTAATTGATGACGTTGACCAACAGCATAGTCATTGAAATCATGAGCGGGTGTAACTTTGACAACACCCGTACCAAAACTCATATCCACATAATCATCGGCAATGATGGGAACGGTTCGATTACATAAAGGTAAGATCACCGATTGACCGATCAGGTGTTGATATCTTTCATCATCCGGGTGCACCATAACGGCCACATCGCCTAGCATCGTTTCTGGCCTTGTTGTGGCAACGGTAAGACTACCCGACCCATCTTCTAATGGGTATTGAATTTGCCACATAAAACCTTGCTCTTCAACACTCTCAACTTCAAGGTCAGAGACAGCTGTTCCGAGTACGGGATCCCAATTAACTAGCCGTTTACCACGATAAATTAGCCCTTGATCATAAAGCGAGACAAAAACCTCAATAACGGCTTCAGACATAGCTGGATTCATGGTGAAATACTCATGATTCCAATCGATCGAAGCGCCCATCCGTCTAATTTGTTTTGTGATTGTCGAGCCAGATTCCTCTTTCCAAGCCCAAACTTTTTCAAGGAACTTTTCACGCCCTAAATCATGACGAGATATTTTTTTTGCATCTAATTGACGTTCAACTACAATTTGGGTAGCAATCCCAGCATGGTCTGTTCCTGGTACCCAAAGGGTATTTTGCCCCCGCATTCGGGCATGCCTTGTAAGTCCATCCATAATGGTTTGGTTAAAAGCGTGCCCCATGTGCAAAGTACCTGTAACATTAGGGGGTGGCAATTGGATACAAAAATTATCCCGATCAGATTGAATATCAACTGCGCCGATATTTTTTTTTGCCCAGATTTCCAAAAGGAGTTGTTCAACCTTATGGGGTTCAAATGCTTTTGCTAAATCAACAGTTGGAGGCTGAGAACTACTAGAGTGTTTATTTTCATTTATAGACATATGTCTCAAATTATAATTTGGTATTTAAATAAAGTTACGTGAACGATTTATTAGACAACTTAAACCCTGAGCAATTGGAGGCTGTAACACTAAGCGCCGACCCTTCTGAAGCACATTTACCTTCAGCCCTTATTTTAGCCGGAGCGGGAAGCGGAAAAACCAAAGTTTTGACGACTCGTATTGCTTGGTTGATTCAAACTGGACAAGTTTCACCGATTGGTATTTTAGCAGTTACTTTTACCAATAAAGCTGCAAAAGAGATGTTGACACGATTATCTGCGATGTTACCGATTAATACCCGCGGCATGTGGGTTGGTACGTTTCATGGATTATGTAATCGACTCTTAAGGGCGCACTTCCAAGATGCTGGTCTGCCTTCAACATTTCAAATATTAGATACGCAAGACCAGCTCTCAGCAATCAAACGCTTGTTAAAAGTGCAACAAGTGGATGATGAAAAATACCCACCCAAACAATTGCAATACTTTATATCGCATGCAAAGGAAAAAGGACAACGCCCTAAGGATCTATCTCCCTCTGATGATTTTCAGGCAATGCTGATTAAGTTATATGCCGCATATGAGGAACAATGTAATCGAGAAGGCGTAGTCGATTTTTCTGAATTAATGCTTCGTTCTTATGAGTTACTTAAGCATCATGAACCGATTCGCCGACATTACCAACAAAGGTTTCGACATATTTTGGTGGATGAGTTTCAAGATACTAACGCACTTCAATACGCCTGGTTAAAATTATTGTCGAATCATGGCGGACAGACGCCATCAGCAGTTTTTGCCGTTGGTGATGATGACCAAAGCATCTACGCTTTTCGTGGCGCAGATGTCGCCAATATGCGCCTATTTGAACGGCAGTTTAGGCCAGTTATGGTGAAGTTAGAGCAAAATTATCGATCCCATGGACATATTTTAGATACGGCCAATCACTTGATTGCCAACAATACAGAGCGTTTGGGAAAAAACTTAAGAACTGATGCAGGTTATGGAGAATTAGTTCGTCTGTTTGAGGCCGGTAGTGATGGAGCAGAAGCTGGTTGGTTAATTGATGAAATTCGTGGACTTATTCATGATGGTTATGCGCGTAGTGAAATTGCTATTTTGTATCGAAGTAATGCGCAGTCACGAATTATTGAACATGGACTTTTCTCAGCCAGCATTGCTTATCGGGTGTATGGCGGATTGCGCTTTTTTGAAAGATCCGAGATTAAGCATGCCTTGGCATATTTACGTCTTTTGGAAAACCCCAATGATGACACATCATTTTCAAGGGTCGTCAACTTTCCAACTAGAGGTATTGGGGCAAGATCAATTGAGGCGTTACAGGATATTGCAAAAACTCAACAGTGTTCTTTATATACAGCAGGTAGTTTTTTAGAGGGTAAATCAGGCACCGCGATTAATGGATTTATTCGTCTCATAGACTACATGCGCGATTCAACTAAAAATAACACCCTACCAGAATTAATTGACTTTGTTATACAGCATTGTGGATTAATACAGCATTACTTGACTGAGAAAGAAGGTCAGGACCGAATTGAAAACTTACAAGAATTAATTAATGCCGCAACTGCATTTATTGCAGAAGAGGGGATTGGTCAAGATACAAAAGCACTAACTCCCATGGAGTTCAACACAAGTATTTCAGTTGAACCCTTATTTGAAAATCAAAACAATAATCAAACTATTCCTGATATGTCCCCACTGGCCGCTTTTTTATCCCATGCCTCACTTGAGGCTGGAGATAATCAAGCGCAAGCTGGACAAGAAGCTGTGCAATTAATGACAGTCCATGCGTCGAAAGGTTTAGAGTTTAAAGCTGTATTTATTACAGGCCTTGAAGAGGGCTTATTTCCGCATGAAAATAGCTTAAATGAAGATAAAGGACTAGAGGAAGAGAGGCGATTAATGTACGTCGCCATTACTCGAGCCAGAGATCGCTTATATATTTCACATACGCAATCGCGCATGTTGCATGGACAAGTGAGATATAACTTACCCTCACGTTTTATCGAAGAGTTGCCTAAAGAAAGTGTTAAATTACTGACCCCAAAACAAAAAGATTCTGCATGGTCATCTCATTCTAGGCAAGTAAATCCTAGTTGGGGTCAAGCGAGTCTTGGGGATGAACGTCGAACTACTTCACTAAATGCATCTTCAGTTTTAGTTAGCCATACTCGTGCGAAAGATGAGCACGGTTTTCATGTTGGACAAAATGTATTTCATAGTAAATTTGGTGAAGGCCGCATTATTAATTTTGAAGGTAATGGCACAGACACTAAAGTACAAGTTGGTTTTGCAAGGCATGGGACGAAGTGGCTGCAATTAAGCATTGCCAAATTATCGAAAATTTAGAGCACGGGGGGAATTTTTTCGGCGTTATCGATAAAGCATCCCTTCCAAGTAGCAAAAAAAGTGCAATATAAAACAGTGATAGCAGCCATGCTTAATGGGGTAATAATAAAAGACGCATATTCACCGAGTTGAATCGCTTCAAAAAAGGCGCCTAAAAATAAGGGAATTGCAACCAGAATGATGCCCCACGTACTGAAATAAACAAAAAATGCACCTTTATTAAGCCAAAAAGCCATCCAGCTACCAAACAGTGCTTTAGGAATTGAGAGATTTTTCCAGGCAATTAATTGCGGGGAAAACCACATAAAGATGGCGATGGGGAGATAGAGGATGACCGCAACACACATCGCAAGGTACATTTCCTTTACTAACGCTGGACCAGTTAATTTGCCTTCAGTTAGAAGGGGAATGATTTTTTCAACATCGACAAATTGAGCAGCAACAATACTTAGCAATACGATGAATAATGTGTAAATTGACCCTAATTGAATCAGCCGCGTACGGATCGGTCCGGCATAATCTCGTAAAGGGCTTAAATAAATGGTGGGCTTAACCGCTTCTTTACGAATCACTTTTTGACAAGCAGTTAAAAATCCTACAGACAGTACAGGGCTCAAAATTAGCACAATGACAAATCCAACAATTGGGATAAACATCGACATTTGAACAACAAAAATATATAAAAAGACGAGCATTAAAAAAGTAAAAGGACTTTGCTTAAAAAGCCAAATCCCTTGTCTTATCCAGGTATATCCTGTTGAAGTTGCAACGCGATTAATTTGTATCATCTTTGACTCTTAAACGAAGAATGGTTTCAAAATGGGTTGGATCATGTGGCGTTAGTAATTGGGCATTTCTAGGGATATAAAAATCCCATAACCGTGAAATCCAGAATCGTAGCGCCGCGGCCCTTAGCATTAATTGCCAACAGTTTTTTTCATCACTTGTCAAAGGGCGGACTTCTTCATAGGAATTAAGAAGCGCTTGCAACCTTACTTGGTCAAATACTCCCGTTTTAAGGTTGATACACCAATCATTTGCAGTAACGGCAATATCAAAAAGCCATTTATCAGTTCCAGCAAAATAAAAATCAAAAAAGCCGCTTAAAACTTCATTGTCTTTAAAAAGAACATTGTCCCTGAACAAGTCGCAATGACAAGCTCCGGAAGGCAGTTTAGAAAACGCCAAACTATTGAAAAATTGCTCTTGAGTATTTAATTCAGAGGTCAATAAGTCTATTTTTGCGCCATCAATGAAGGGTAAAATTTCTTGAGTGGCTGATTTCCACCAAGAAAGACTTCGTAAATTTTCTTGGATGTCGGGATAAGATTTACCTGCCACATGCATTTTGGCAAGCATTTCTCCGACTTGAGAACAGTGGTAAGGCAAAGGATCAAGGCGCGCAGAACCCTCTAGCTTGCTAACGATGACTGCTGGTTTACTTGAGAGACTTTGCAGGATGACGCCATCCCGATTCGGGTATGGGGTTGGCACCTTTATGTCATGCGTAGAAAGGTGTGCCATTAAATTTAAATAAAAGGGAAGTTGCTCTCTCTCAAGTCGCTCAAAGATGGTTAGAACATATTCTTTGCTGAGATTGTCTTGAGTAACATCTAAAAAATAATTTGTATTTTCTATACCACCACTAATGCCTGTCAAATGCGTTAACTGACCTAGTTCAAAGGTCTTACTTAACCACTGTTGGGCATCTTCAAAGGCGATGGTTGTATAGACAGCCATGGAAATTAAAATGGCAGGTTGATGGATGGCACACGATTGATCGTTTGCCTAGTGGAATCGAGATCTTTATTTAAAACAGGACTCATTTGATAGTGAGTGCCAATGCCGGAATCGACTTGGATTTCAGTATTGTGACCAAGGTCTTTGAATTCTTGAATTCTTGTGCCGCTATTTTCTTGATAAGAAAAACTAGTTTCACGCTTTTGAATTCCCTGAACACCTTCTGTTGCAGATGCTTTAGTGGCAATCGGTTGACGGTTAATTGCATCTAACTCTTGTTGGTTCAATATTTGTGACTTAGATGCTCTAGATGATTCGGTTGCTTGGGCATGACTGAAATCAGGAGTTAGCAAATTTAGGGTGATAATAGTCCCTAAGAAATATCGAAAAAATAAATATAAGATGTTATTCATAGGTCAATTGTACGATTAAGGTATGTCTAAAGAATTTTTATTACTAGTTGACGGTTCTAGCTACTTGTATAGGGCCTTTCATGCGATGCCTGATTTGCGCAATCCTAAAGGAGAGCCCACAGGTGCCATTTATGGCATGATTAATATGTTACGCCGATTGCGTACCGAGTTGCCAACTTCCCATATAGCCTGTATTTTTGATGCCAAGGGCCCCACATTTAGAGATGAATGGTACCCCCAATATAAAGCTAATCGTTCGCCAATGCCAGAGGATCTGGTTAAGCAAATTGAACCCATTCATGCAGTTGTAAAAGCTTTAGGCTGGCCAGTAATTATGGTGCCAGGTGTCGAAGCAGATGACGTCATTGGGACTTTGGCGAAAAAAGCCACCGCTGTGGGTTGGAAAACCGTGATTTCGACAGGAGACAAAGATCTTGCGCAATTAGTTGATGAGTCGGTCACACTGATTAATACCATGACCAACGAAAAACTTGACATACAAGGCGTGATTAATAAATTTGGTATTGCGCCACACTTAATCGTAGATTATTTAACGATTATTGGGGACACCGTAGATAACGTTCCAGGTGTGCCCAAGGCGGGACCAAAGACTGCATTGAAATGGTTGACCGAGTTTGGGGACTTAGATAACATCATTTCGCAGTCTAATCAAATCAAAGGTGTCGTTGGAGAAAATCTGAGAAGTTCCATTCAATGGTTAGAGCAGGCGAAGCGCTTGCTGACCGTGAAAGTAGATTGTGAACTTGATGCGCATTTAAATGATCTTTCTGAGCTACAAGTTCAACCTGAAAATCATGATGAATTAAGGCAATTATTTGTTCGTTATGGATTTAGAACTTGGTTAAAAGAATATGAATCAGTTACTCAAAGTATTGAACAAGGGACTGAAGGAAGCTCTCAGCAAAACCAATTATCTTTACCATCAGCACCAATAAATATAAATTATGAAATGGTTACTACCAAGGAGCAATTGCATGTTTGGCTTGAAAAAATCAAGTCTGCTTCCTTAACTTGTATCGATACAGAAACGACCGGATTAGACCCTATGCGCTCGCAATTGGTTGGTATTTCGTTATCTGTTATGGTGGGTCAAGCTTGCTATATTCCGCTCAAGCACGTTACCAATGAAGATCAATTGGATCGAACAGAGACATTAGAAGCTTTACGCCCCTGGTTAGAGGATGCCCAAGCATCTAAACTGGGTCAAAACCTGAAATTTGATTGGCATATATTGGCAAATCACGGAATTACACTTCGTGGGATTGTGCATGACACCTTATTGCAATCTTATGTGTATGAATCACATCGCTCGCACGATATGGACAGTTTGGCACAGCGTCATCTTGGAGTGAAGACGATCACTTTTGAAGAGGTTTGTGGTAAAGGAGCTTCACAGATTGGATTTGATCAGGTAGATATTGTTACTGCAACCCGTTATGCCGCAGAGGATGCAGATATTACGTTGCGTCTTCATCAGCATCTATGGCAGATAATTGAGGCAGATCCCCAACTGCGTTATGTTTACCAAGATATTGAGATACCAACTATGTTGGTTCTTGCACGTATGGAGCGCAATGGTATTCTGATTGATTCTGCCAAATTAGCCCAACAAGGGCAAGTCATCGGCATGCGACTCTTAGAGTTAGAAAAAGAAATACATACTTTGGCGGGACAACCGTTTAATATTCAATCCCCAAAGCAAATTGGAGAAATCCTTTTTCAAGTTAAAAATTTACCTATTATTAAAAAAACTCCTGGTGGTGCACCCTCTACAGACGAAGAGGTATTACAAAAATTATCAGAAAATTATCCTTTGCCTGCGCGGATTTTGGATTATCGATCTTTAGCAAAATTGCAATCGACTTATGTTGAAAAATTGCCAAGAATGGCTGATAGTAAAACCGGTAGAGTTCATACTAATTATGCTCAAGCAGTTGCAGCAACAGGTCGATTAGCCTCGAACGAACCTAATTTACAGAATATCCCAGTTCGGACAGAAGAGGGTCGCAAAATTAGGGAAGCGTTTATTGCCAAACCAGAATGGCAGTTAATTTCTGCAGATTATTCACAAATTGAATTAAGGATCATGGCGCATATTGCCCAGGATGCCAATTTACTTGAAGCTTTTGCTCAGGGACGGGATATTCACCAAGCAACAGCGGCTGAGATTTTTGGAGTTCCTCTTGAAGGAGTGACACCTGAGCAAAGACGTTATGCGAAAGTCATTAATTTTGGCTTAATTTATGGCATGAGTGCTTTTGGTTTAGCTAGCAACCTGGGGATTGAGCGTTCTGCAGCACAAACGTATATTGATACTTATTTTGGTCGTTACCCTGGAGTTGCTAAATACATGTCTGATACCCGCGTTTTAGCAAAAGAAAAAGGCTATGTTGAAACTATTTTTGGCAGAAGGTTATGGCTTCCAGAAATTAATAGTTCAAATGGCATGAGACGCCAAGGAGCTGAGCGTGCAGCGATTAACGCACCGATGCAAGGCACTGCGGCAGATTTAATTAAGCTTTCCATGATTGCAGTCCAGTCTTGGCTAGAAACCCAACATTTGCAAACAAAAATGCTCTTACAGGTTCATGATGAATTGGTTTTAGAAGTACCGCCAAGCGAGCTAGAGCTCGTTAAAATGAATCTTAGAAATTTAATGACACAAGTAGCCACTTTAAGAGTGCCACTTGAAGTAGGTATCGGTATTGGCAGTAATTGGGAAGAGGCACACTAAGCGTGGATAGTCATAACGTATTGATTTGGATTGTAATAGCGACTTTGTCTGCAGGGATCGTCAGTATTTCTGCCGCAGCTACTCTGTCCTTTAAGTTTTTAGGTTCCATCGTCGAAAACATGGTGAGTTTTTCTGTTGGACTATTGTTAGCAACAGCTTTTTTGCATTCCTTGCCTGAAGCCTTTCAAGATTCGGAAACCTCTACCACGTATTTATTTTCATTATTGTTGGCAGGCATCTTGTTCTTCTTTATGCTCGAAAAAGTGGCGCTTCTGAGACATAACCATCATCATGAAGGTGATGGTCATAATCACCATATTGGACATGATGCAGAGGAGGCGGGAAAAAGTGGTTGGATGATTTTAGTTGGTGATGGCGTTCATAATTTTGTGGACGGAGTTTTAATTGCGGCTGCCTTTATTGCCAATCCAGAAGTAGGTATTTTGACTGCGATTGCCATTATTGCTCATGAAATACCTCAAGAAATTGGTAATTTTATGGTGCTTCTCAACGCTGGATTTAGTAAGAAAAGGGCTTTAATTTACAACATGGTTTGCGGATTGCTAGCGGTGGTGGGAGGAGTTTTGGGATATGCATTTTTAGAGCAATCAATTGCTTGGATCCCCTATCTACTCGTATTTGCTTCTAGTAGTTTTATTTATATTGCCGTAAGTGATTTAATGCCACAAATGAATCGACGGATACAAATTAAAGAATCAATTAAACAAATTACATTGATTCTGCTTGGAGTAGGCCTAGTCATCGGCCTCTCCTTTTTTCATCATTAAAACTTCATCGCTGCGCGATACCACTCGTGAAAGTGTTGCATGCCATCCTCCATTGGGCTTTGATAAGGCCCCACTTCATTTTGACCTCTGGCTAATAGAGCGGCTCGTCCTGCATCCATCCGCTGTGCGATTTCATCATCTTCGATACAAGTTTCCATGTAGGCGGCGCGTTCAGCTTCAATGAATTCGCGCTCAAACCAAACGATTTCTTCAGGGTAATAAAACTCGACAATATTTCTAGTTTTGTTCGGGCCCAAGGGGTGAAGTGTAGAAATACAAAGTACACCTGGGTACCACTCAATCATGACATTCGGATAATAAGTTAACCAAATTGCGCCGCAATCGGGTAATTTGCCACCATGGTGACGCAACACGGCATCATGCCATTTTGCATAAACATGTGAACCAGGTTTTTTGAGTTGATTATTTAAACCTACTTTTTGCACGTTATACCAATTACCAAATTCCCAAGATAAATCATCGCAGCTTACAAATTGTCCTAAGCCTGGATGAAATGGACCCACATGATAGTCTTCAAGATAGACTTCAATAAAGGTTTTCCAGTTGTAATTGCATTCGTGAACCTCCACATGATCAAGCAAATAACCCTGAAAATTCAATTCTTCTTTTACACCTAACTTTTTTAGATCAGTATGGACGTCCCTTGGCCCCTCGAAAAGTAACCCTTGCCAATTTTGAAGTGGACTTTTGCCAAGATGCAAACAAGGATTTTCTCCGAAATGAGGAGCACCTAAGAGTTCACCTTGTAAATCATATGTCCAACGATGTAGAGGGCAGACGATATGATCAACTTGACCTTTACCATTAAGCATAATAGCTTGACGATGCCTGCATACGTTAGAGAGTAGCTCGACACCTCGTTCATTACGCACGAGAACTCGGCCTTCATTTTCGGTTCGCAGTGTTTGGTAGTCTCCCACCTCTGGAACCATCAGTTCATGACCGATGTAATTTGGACCATTTGCAAAAAGCAAGGCCATTTCTTTACTAAACAACTCAGTGTCAAAATACGCTATGACAGGTAACTGCAAATTGGACGGCGCAAGCTGCTGCGCGGTAGCCAGATTAGTCATTCTCCCCACCCCCGAAAAAAAGTCAGCCGAAGCTAAGCGGAATAACCAATCCAACCATCGACATGTCGATATTGGAAAGGAATCTAGCATTATACTAAAACAGAAATTTGAAGTCCATATAATTCTACTAATTAATCTAAAGTTACTTATTTATTAAAGGTCTTAATTGCATGCCATCTGCCAAAGGAAAAGAATCCAAAATGGATGAAGTAAAAGTCAGTATTCAAGAACCCAACTATGAGCAAGCTGTTGCTGAGTTAGAAAAATTAATTCAAGAGATGGAGTCCGGGAAAATGCCACTTGAAGAGAATTTGGCTTCCTATAAACGTGGCGTTGAATTAATCAAACTATGTCAAAAGTTGTTAGATCAAGTTGAACAGCAAGTTAAAGTTTTTGAGGCAGAATAATGTTTGATTGGAAAACGTGGCGCACAGAATACGCACAGCGCATTGAATTAGCTTTAATAGAAGCCATTCCATCAGTGGAAGATGGCTTAGACCAGTTGTATCCAGCCATGGCTTATGCAGTTCGAGCAGGTGGTAAAAGAATACGACCATTACTGATTTATGCGGCATGGCAATTGGGCCAAAAATCTGACATGCAAGACATTAGTCAAGTAGATGAAGTTGCCGTTGCAATTGAATTGATTCACACCTATTCTTTGGTGCATGATGATTTGCCGTCGATGGATAACGATGATCTGCGTCGTGGCAAACCTACTACCCACAAAGTATTTAATGAAGCTACAGCATTATTGGTAGGCGATGCACTTCAGGCGCAGGCGTTTGTCATCCTCGCTAAGATGCAGATGCCCGCGAAGTTAAAAATAGAACTTATTCAAGAGTTAGCAGTTAGTTCAGGAATGCAAGGCATGTGTAAGGGGCAAGCAATTGATTTAGCAAATGTAGGAAAAATATTAAATCTAGAAATACTAGAAAAAATGCATCGACTCAAAACTGGAGCTTTACTTAATTGCGCAATTCGCATGGGGGCAATTTTAGGTGGTGTTGATGTTGAAAAGAGAAAAATTCTGGATCAAATTGCTCAAGATGTTGGTTTAGGATTCCAAGTAACTGATGACATTTTGGATGCAACTGAAAATTCTGAAACTCTAGGTAAAACTGCAGGTAAAGATGAGCAGGCAGATAAACCCACATTTGTTAGTTTTATGGGCCTTGAGGCATCTCAAGTCTATGCAAAAGAACTTTTGGATCGATCCTTTGATGCTTTAAATACATGGGGTAGTGAAGCAGATCCACTGCGAGCAATTGTGCAGTGGGCTTTTGTCAGGAATTCTTAATTCAAGAACGTTGTTTGTATCTTCAATAGAAATGCAAACCTGAGAGATAATAGTGGTTTATCTTTCTTCGCTTCATGATGAAGCGCTTTGAACGAAATATTTATGAAGCAAGACAATTTACTGCAACAAATTGAATCTCCAGATGATTTAAGAAAATTATCTCGTGATGATTTACCCCAGCTAGCCAATGAGTTAAGAGCGTTTATTCTAAATTCAGTATCCAAAACGGGAGGTCATTTATCGTCTAATTTGGGGACTGTTGAGTTGGCCATTGCTTTACATTATGTGCTTGATACTCCGGATGATCGTTTGATTTGGGATGTTGGCCATCAAAGTTATGCCCATAAAATTCTAACTGGTAGGCGGCAGCTCATGCATACCTTAAGAAAATTAGATGGTATTTCTGGCTTTCCTAAGCGTTCTGAAAGCACGTACGACACGTTTGGCACGGCCCATTCTTCGACTAGTATTTCGGCGGCGATGGGTATGGCCCGGGGATTGCAAACTAAACATGAGAATCAAGTTGCTGTTGCGGTGATTGGTGATGGCGCCATGAGCGCTGGTATGGCGTTTGAAGCCTTAAATAATGCGGGTGTGTATGAAGATTTACCGCTCATTGTGATTTTAAATGATAACGATATGTCTATTTCTCCAGCAGTGGGAGCTTTGAATCGTTATTTGGCAAGATTGATGAGTGGCAGTTTTTATGCTTCGACAAAAAAAGGGATTGATTCCGTATTATCTTTAGCGCCACCACTGAGGGAGTTCGCAAAAAGGCTGGAAGAGCATACTAAAGGTATGGTTGTTCCAGGAACTATTTTTGAAGAATTTGGTTTTAACTATATAGGACCTATTGATGGTCATGACTTGGATTCATTAATTCCAACATTACAAAATGTTAAAAAGCTAGCCTTATCTGGTAAAGGCCCCCAGTTTTTGCATATTGTGACGAAAAAGGGCCAAGGCTATAAATTGGCTGAAGTCGATCCTGTTCTGTATCACGGACCCAGTAAATTCGATCCTATCAAAGGAATTCAAAGCTCAAAGGCGCCTGCTAAACAAACCTTTACTCAAGTATTTGGCCAATGGTTGTGTGATCAAGCAACAGCGGACGAACGTTTGATCGGAATTACTCCTGCCATGCGAGAGGGGTCTGGACTTGTTGAGTTCGAAAAATTATTTCCTAATCGATATTATGACGTGGGTATTGCTGAGCAACATGCCGTTACTTTTGCCGCAGGTTTGGCTTGTGAGGGGTTGAAGCCAGTGGTAGCAATTTATTCGACTTTCCTACAGCGTGGGTATGATCAGTTAATTCATGATGTGGCATTACAAGATTTGCCTATAGTGTTTGCTTTGGATAGGGCTGGTATTGTTGGCGCAGATGGCGCAACGCATGCAGGTGCATTTGATATCCCTTACTTGAGATGTATCCCTAATATGGTTATTATGACTCCGGCAGATGAGAGAGAGTGCCGACAGTTATTAACCACTGCCTATAGTTTGAGTCATCCAAGTGCTGTAAGGTATCCTCGTGGTGCAGGAGTTGGCAACACACCTTTAGACGAACTAGACACACTCACCGTAGGAAAAGCAAAAATTGAGAGACTATCCCAGCAATCTCCGGGAAAAAAAATTGCGATTCTTTGTTTTGGTACCTTGTTATATCCAGCTTTGGAAGTGGCCAAGCGTATTGACGCTACGGTCGTGAACATGCGTTTTGTAAAACCGATTGATGAATCTTTATTGCTTCAATTGAGTCGTGAATATGATGGTTTTGTTACCTTAGAAGATGGGGTAATTGCTGGCGGTGCTGGTAGTGCATGTATTGAGTTTCTAATGAAATCAGGTATTTGTAAGCCTTTTTTACAGCTTGGTTTGCCAGATCAGTTCATTGACCATGGTGATCCACAAATGCTGATGTCTCAATGTGGTTTGGATGAAAGTGGTATTGAAAAGTCCATTCGAAATTATTTCAGCGCGATGGATTTACCCAAGATAACTTGATTTCTAGGACAATAGCAATGTGAGTGATATGAAAATAACCCAGTTAAACACAGCATCTATGCCTGATATTCAATCTAACGTAGATGATCGTAACTTAGCTATTGAGCAAGTTGGTGTGCGCAATATTCGCTTTCCAATTATGGTGCAAGGCGAACAGGAACTGATGCCATCTGTTGCGCAATTTAATTTAAATGTGGCATTACCCGCTGAAAAAAAAGGTACCCACATGTCACGCTTTATGGCGCTTTTACAAGAGTCAAAAGAGCCGATCAGTGCCAAAAGTTTAAATCAACTCATTCGTAAAATGCTACCTTTGCTAGAGGCAAAAAAAGGCATGATTGAGCTCAGTTACGCTCATTTTGTGAATAAAAAAGCCCCAATTTCGGGCATTCAAAGTTTGATGGACTATCAGGTTACCTGGACTAGTTTTGCTGAAGAACATAACGACACAGTGCATGTGGCGAATTTTCTAAAAGTGCTGGTGCCTGTCATGAGTTTATGCCCTTGTTCAAAAGAAATTTCTGATTATGGCGCTCACAACCAGCGTTCTCATGTAGTGATTGAAGTGCGCTTAAAGAATGACACTTCGATGTATGTCGAAGAACTGATTCGCATTGCTGAATCACAAGCGTCATGTGAATTATGGGGACTTTTGAAGAGAACGGATGAAAAATACGTTACTGAGAAATCGTATGAAAATCCTAAGTTTGTTGAGGACTTGGTGCGAGATGTTGCAAGTCACGTTGCTCTGTTAGACGGGATTGTTTCGTATGAAGTCGAAGCAGAAAATTTTGAATCGATTCATAATCACAGCGCTTTTGCTAGGATTAGTTCTTAGTCGATGAGCTGGTTTAGTGGCCAGCGAGGTTTGACATCAAAAGAAAAAGTAGACTCAGCTAAACTTGGGTTTTTAAGAAGTTTGATAGCCCCGGCAAATGCAATCATTGCGCCATTATCTGTACATAAATCCAGAGGTGGATACAACACTTGAATGCATAACTGCTCGGCAATCAAATTCAACCCAGTTCTTAATTGTTCATTCGCACCAACCCCCCCTGCAACAACGAGTGTTTTGCAGTCTGTTAAATGAATCGCGTCTTTGACTTTTTTACACAATACTTCGACGACTGCTTCAACAAATGCAAGAGACAGGTCTGCTTTAAATTGCTGATCCAAAGTTTGGTCGGTTTTAATCTTTAATTTTGTTTGTGTCAGCACTGCAGTTTTTAGACCGGCAAAAGAAAAATCCAAATTTTTTGAGTGCATAAGCGGTCTTGGAAGGGTAAATTTTCCAGGTACTCCATGTTTTGCAAGCAAAGATACAGCCGGTCCACCTGGGTAAGTTAGCCCTAATAATTTTGCTGTTTTGTCAAAGGCTTCACCTGCAGCATCATCTAGAGTTTCACCGAGAAGTTCATAAACCCCAATATCCTTTACCAACATGAGTTGAGTGTGGCCCCCCGAAACCAAAAGTGCTAAAAATGGGAAAAGATCTTGAGTCTCGAAGTTTTCTATGTTGGGAGAAAGTAATGGTGAGAGCAAATGACCTTCTAGGTGGTGAATACCGATAATTTTTTTAGAAAGGGCAAATGCAATAGCCTTAGCAATCGAAGTGCCCACTAACAAAGTGCCTGCTAGCCCAGGTCCTTTCGTATAGGCTATGCCATCAATTTGTGAAATTGTTAAACCTGACTTTTTTAAACAGTCATCAATTAAGGGCAGTCCCAGTCGAATATGATCCCGCGAAGCAAGTTCCGGTACTACACCCCCGTAAATCTCATGCATTTTGACTTGGGAAAATAGACTTTGTCCTAAAAGCCCGAGATGGGCGGGTTGATTCGACTCCCAAAAGCTCGAATCGTAGACAGCTATGCCTGTCTCATCGCAAGAAGTTTCTATTCCTAGTATGTACATTTTTTGATTTTCTCATGATATACTTGTAGTCTTTAGTTTATTTAGAAAATTTAACGCATGACCACTATTCGCCTTCGTGAAAATGAGCCCTTTGAAGTTGCTCTCCGCCGTTTTAAACGCACCATTGAAAAAAATGGTTTGCTAACTGACTTACGTGCCCGTGAGTTTTATGAAAAACCAACGGCTGAACGCAAACGTAAAAAAGCAGCTGCTGCTAAGCGCCACTATAAGCGCATTCGTAGCCAAATGTTACCTAAAAAACTTTACTAATTTAATACCATTAATCTTTACATGGGCATGTTTTATTACATGCTCATGGATTAATTAAAATACAACCCACCATCACGTGCATGGTGGGTTTTCTTTTTGTCTCAGATGGTCAAGAAAAATGAATAAATCTTGTCATAATGGAGATAACTAAACTGCTGATTGAGGAAAATATGAGCTTAAAAGAACAAATTACGACGGATATGAAAAACGCAATGCGTAGCAAGGAAACTGAGCGTTTAAATACAATTCGCTTATTACTAGCTGCAATGAAACAAAAAGAAGTAGATGAACGTATTGAGCTTACAGATGCACATATTATTACGATTATTGAAAAAATGATTAAGCAACGTAAAGATTCAATTAGCCAATATGAAGCTGCCAAAAGAGAAGACTTGGTGGCAAGTGAGACTTTTGAGTTAAAACTACTGCAAACTTATCTACCTGAACAGTTATCCGATGAAGCGATAGTAAAAGCGATTCAGAAAGCGATTCAAGTCTGTGGAGCAAGTGGCCCACAGGATATGGGTAAGGTGATTGCATTACTTAAGACAGAGTTCGCTGGTCAAGCTGATATGGGTAAAGTATCTGGATTAGTTAAATCTGCATTACAACAGTAAGAAGGATTACGTTTGATACCTCGCGCTTTTATTGATGAAGTTTTAAATCGAGTTGATATTGTTACGATCATCAGTCAATCGGTGACCTTAAAAAAAGGTGGGGCAAATTTACAAGGTCTGTGCCCCTTTCATCAAGAAAAATCCCCATCATTTACAGTCTCAGAAACTAAACAGTTTTATCACTGTTTTGGCTGCGGGGCTCATGGAACAGCCATCAGTTTTTTAATGGAGTATGCAGGACTAACGTTTGTGGACACCATTGAAGAGTTAGCTAAATCTGTTGGTTTAACTGTTCCGAAGCAAGCTTATGAAGCGGTAAAAATGGTGGATCAACAGCAAACTACCATGCTTACCCAAAGTATGGAAAAAATCATGGACTGGTATCAAGAAGAGTTAAAAAAAAATTCTCGTGCTATCCAGTATTTAAAAAACCGGGGCCTATCAGGAGAAGTAGCTAAACGTTTTGGATTGGGTTATGCACCTGATGCTTGGCAAAATTTTGAACCTGTTTTTGGCAGCTACGATGTAGAAGCAACAGCAAAATTATTGGCTGAGTCTGGAATGATGATTCAGTCCGAAGTAGAGGGGGCGGTAAGAGTAAAAAGATATGACCGATTTAGAGATCGGGTTATGTTCCCTATTCGTAATTTAAAGGGCCAGGTTATTGGTTTTGGCGGACGCATTATTGATAAAGGTGAGCCAAAATATCTAAACTCACCAGAAACAACCTTGTTTAAAAAAGGTCATACCTTATATGGTCTATTTGAGGCAAGAAAATATATTCGCGAAAAAGGATTTGTATTAGTTTGCGAAGGGTACATGGACGTTGTTGCTCTTGCGCAAATGGGATTTGCTAATGCAGTCGCTACTCTAGGAACCGCATGCTCTGATCATCATATTCAATTACTTTTAAGACATACCGATAAAGTTATATTTTCTTTTGATGGAGATTCAGCTGGTAGAAAAGCTGCAAAAAGAGCTTTCGAAGCTTCTATTCCTCATTTAGCAGATGATAAAGAGATTCGATTCTTGTTTTTGCCCAAGGAGCATGATCCTGATAGTTATATTAGGGAGTTTGGTGAGGAAGTATTTCAATCACAAATACAAAAGGCGCAACCCTTGTCCCGATTTTTTATCGATGTAGTTGGAGAGGATATTGATTGGTCAAGTGCTGAAGGCAAAGCTCAAGTTCAAAATATCGCTAAAGAACATTTCAAAAAAATGCCACCTATTGCATTACGAGTGCAAATCTTACGTGATTTAGCTAAACGTCTTGGGTCAACACAAATAGAGTTAGAGAAATTTTATGGCCTGCCAAGTACTCAGGAAATAGAAGTCATTACACCCCAGAAAAAAATAGATACAAGTTTTAAAAAGACTGTTGGAAAAGAAGACTGGAAGAAAAAAACAGAGTTACGCGCCCTAGAAAACCTTGCTAAGCAACAGCCAGTAGCTCCTACTAAGTTGGTCATTCAAATGATGTGGATATTAATTCAACACCCTCAATTAGGAAAGGCGCTTAGCTCAAACCAAAGGATGCTTCTAGAAAACATTGCATTGCAGAGGTCGGAGAAGGCAAAAGTAGTTATGCACCATTTGTTGGATTTGTGCGAGAACGTTCAAGAAGAGACGAATTTTGCAGTTTTTCAGCACACTTTAATGAGTTCAGATCTAGCAAGTGAATATGAGGCCTTAATTAAAAAAGTTTTTGAGTCAGAGTTTAGCCGTGAGGAGGCAAAAACTCACCTTGATGGAGCTCTCAAAAAATTAGAAATTGAGCTTACTAAAAAAGAAATGCAAGAAATTACGCAAAAGATTGAGAAAAACACCCACCAGCCTCAAGATTTGATTCGATATAGAGAGTTGGGTATGAAACTTCGATAAGTTTTTCGCAGACTTTAGATATAAAAAGTACTCCATTATTGAAAAAAACAGTATTTTGGCAGTATAATAGAAGGCTATCAAATATATATTGAATTCAAAGACTTGCCTGATTTAGGGGATTTTTTCAAAGCCTTCAGGGATTTCATTATTGCAAGACATGTTGTGACTTAAGTAACACTCCTTTAATTTTTAACATCTAGCGAATATGCCAAAGACCATCCCAGTTAAAAAAACGACTACCAAAACTGTTTCAACCAAAAAATCAACTCCAGCAAAAGCAGTGAAAAAACCTGTCATCGTCACCAAGAAGTCAGCCACTTCAAAAAATGTGAAAAAGCCAGCTGTAAAGGTTGTTAAAGCAATGCCTAAAAAGCCGACAAAGCCAGTTAAAAAAGTTATCGTTGCTAAAGGCGCTAAAGGGACTGCAAAGGGCGTTGTTAAGAAAATTGCTACAAAGACACCTACAGGCAAAATTGTAGCCAAAAAAGTCATCGTTGCAAAAGCGCCCGTTAAAAAATTAGTGAGTAAAACTGTAGCAAAAGAGTCTGCAAAAAAAGTAATTAGTAAGCCTACTGTGAAAGCCGCCACTAAAGTACTTACTAAAACAGTTACCAAAACAGTAAAGCCTTCTAAGGCGGAAGCAGCCCCTATTAAAAAGCAAACACCTAAATCCAAATCTTTAGAAAGAGTTGAAGAGGTTATTGAGGTGATTGCTCCGGTTTTATCTGAAGCTGCAGCAGACCTTGAGCAACCTGTTAAAAAGACACGCGGAAGAAAACCAAAACCAAAACCAGAAGTAGATCCGAATGCAGATATTAGAACGGATCGCCAGAAAGCACGTGATCGCAAGGCAAAAGAAAAAGCATTATTACTCGAATTTAACGCGACAAAATTAGGAAGTGAAGAGCAGCTCGAGTTGCGTCGCGCAAGATTGAAGCATTTGATTAAGATGGGTAAGTCACGTGGGTATTTAACTCACGGTGAGATCAATGACGTTATGTCTGATGAATTATCAGATACCGATTCTTTAGAAACCTTAATTGCGTTATTGAGTGATATCGGCATTATGGTTTATGAGCAAGCGCCTGATGCTGAAACTCTGATATTGAATGAGAATGCGATCACCGCATCTTCAGACGAAGAAGCAGAAGAGGAAGCGGAAGCTGCTCTAGGTGCAGTTGATTCCGAGTTTGGTAGAACGACTGATCCTGTCCGTATGTATATGCGTGAAATGGGAACAGTTGATTTATTAACTCGCGAAGATGAAATTGTTATTGCTAAGAAAATTGAAGCTGGTTTAAAGGATATGTTGATGGCTTTATCTGCATGTCCAGTAACGATTGCGGAAATTATTGAGTTAGCTGATCAAATTGGCTCTGGAGCAATCCAAGTTGATGATTTTGTAGATGGCTTGGTGGATCCCAATGCAGAAGATATTCCGATGGCATCAGCTGCTGTTGAGGAATTAGACTTAGATGAAGAGTCCGATGATGGATCTGAAGAAGAGGATGAGGATGGTGGCGCAGGTGGCGCAGCTGCTTCAGCCGCATCAGCAAAACAACTGGAGGAACTCAAGCAACTTTCTTTAGAAAAATTTGTAATTATTCGCACACAGTTTGATAAGATGCGTCGCGCTTATGACCGTGAAGGTTATAACTCAGTAAGCTATATAAAAGCACAAACATTGATTCGTAATGAGTTGCTTGGCTTCAGATTTACTGCCAAGAGCGTTGAGCGTTTATGCGACACAATTCGTACTCAAGTGAATCAAGTATGGTCGACAGAGCGCTCGATTTTAAATATTCTGGTCGATAAAATTGGTATTCCTCGCTCTGAGGTTTTAGCGCAGTTGCCTAAAAATACAATGAATTTGCAATGGACTGATGCCTTATTAAAAGACACTAAGCCATATTCGGCTCTTTTAGAGCGAAATGTTCCAGCTATTCAAGAGTTACAACAAAAATTAATTGATTTACAAAATAAAGTTGTTATTCCATTGCCCGAATTAAAAGAAGTTCATAAACAAATGACGGCTGGCGAAAAGCGCGCTCGTGAAGCAAAGCGTGAGATGACAGTTGCTAACTTACGTTTAGTTATTTCGATTGCTAAAAAATATACCAACCGAGGTTTACAGTTCCTTGATTTGATTCAAGAAGGAAACATTGGCCTCATGAAGGCGGTAGATAAGTTTGAGTACCGCCGTGGTTATAAGTTTTCTACTTATGCAACCTGGTGGATTCGTCAGGCTATTACAAGATCTATCGCTGATCAAGCCAGAACGATCCGTATTCCTGTGCACATGATTGAAACGATTAATAAAATGAATCGTATTAGTCGTCAAATATTGCAAGAGACAGGCATAGAGCCAGATGCAGCAACTCTGGCAGCCAAGATGGAGATTCCAGAGGATAAGATTCGTAAGATCATGAAGATTGCTAAAGAGCCGATTTCAATGGAAACCCCGATCGGTGATGATGAAGATTCGCATCTTGGAGACTTTATTGAGGACAGCAATACATTAGCTCCAGCAGAAGCTGCTTTGCATGATTCAATGCGTGATGTGGTGAAAGATATTTTGGACTCACTTACACCAAGAGAAGCAAAGGTTCTTAGAATGCGTTTTGGTATTGAGATGAGTACAGATCATACTTTGGAAGA